>NZ_JAXQNT010000001.1:0-1071711 GCF_034427795.1 Janthinobacterium sp. GMG1 | reverse complement strand
AGCACGGGCAAGTTCGCCAGCCTTATCTGATTTATATAATGGAGTTTCATCTCCATATACCGTTCGATGAATTGCATTTAGAACCTGCAACAATCCCCAGATAATGCGCGGCTGCCCTCCTTTGGCAAAAGCTTTCCCCTCATCCGATTCAGTCAATTCACCGATTTCCGCAAATGGCGTTCCCACGCCAGGAATATAATTTCGAAAATATCCAGCACCCCGCTTATTCGATGGAAAACTCGAAAATAGCCGCGCCACATTGCTATGACTGGCGCTATTGGCGTCGACTACAGCATTACTTATAGAAATAGGCTTCTTTGTTTTCGGGTCGAGCACGCCTGTCCTAACCCCATTCCTATCGCGCTCCAGATTATTATTGGTTCCATCAAAGAAAAGTCCAACCCTTACTGGAATACTGCACGGCGCGCTATCTTTATTAGCACATGCCTCCTTGGAAATTTCGGATTGTTCTTTCGTCGACGGTTTTAGAAAGAAATCGACGGGAAACGGCGCGGAATTGGGAGTTTCACTGATCATAATATCAAGGAATATTGGCAGGTTTTCCGGAGTGAAGAATAGGATGAGTTTTTGCCCCCCCTCCGGCATTTGACACGACAACTCTCACCTCATCATTGGGGAAGAAATGCATATAGATATCCCCAGGCTCATCGTATTTTTCCACTTCCACCATTTTTTCTTTGATAACGTCGGTACGCCCTTCAGGCATATTCCAACGCACCAAGACTTTCATTCCCGGATACCATACCCGCGGAATAGAAGCACAACAAACATCAGCCCCCCCCGCTCCCCATCTGGCCATATTGGCTCCTCCCGCGCCATCAACCGATGCGGAATAAATATACTTCCCCGTATGGTTGACAATACCCACCTGCGCCGTCGCGGTAGGACTTGGGCCAGCTTGCTCAACCTGCCTGGCCTTGAGGGCGCAGCCGCTCAACAGCAAGGCAGTGCCAAGATACATAATCCATTTCATGATTTTCCTTTTATCAAAGTAAGTAGTTGAATGAACAAGGCTAGGCAGCCGAGCGCGCCTGCCAGAAATCGTCGGGCAGCGTGTCGAGCTCGGACAGGTAATTCGCCCCCTGGCGCGTGCGCCGCAACAGGCTGGCCATCGCAGGATGCAAGGTGAAATCATCGGCCAGCATCAAGGCCAAGGCGCTGAAATGCTGACGCTGGCCCGCCGCCTCGATGCCGCTGGCGTTTGCCACAAACAAATGACGCGCCACGCGCGCGTGGCACTGGGCCGGGGTACCGGAATGAAACAGATCCGGCTGCACATCATGCAGGTTGGCAAGGATGGCGTCGGCTTCGGCGCTATCCACCAGGGCGGCGAAGGCGTCGTCGCCGAGGGGGAATTTATCAAACTCCGCAGGAACGGGACTGGGCTGCGCCTCGCCCTGCCAACTGATCAGCGAACCATCGCGCTGCAGCGACCACCAGCAGTAAATGGGGCTCAGCAAATGCGCGGACTGCGTTTCAGTCAAGGCTGCCAGCAAGGCCGGCAATGTGCGGCTATCGGCCCAGCGCACGGGCCATTCGACGGTATCTGGCGTGATGGCAATCAAATAGGGGCGCAGATGCTGCTCCAGCTGGTCGATATCGAGCGTGCTGGCGATGATGCTGAGCATGGGCTTGCCTGCACACAGCGAAAACAGGCGCTGCAGCCACTCGGCCTGCTCGCTGCTTGTCGATGGCGCCGCCATTAAATGCGGTGCGGCGCTCTTGAAGTTTTGCAGCGACGTGTGCGCATACAGCGACTGGCGCCGTAAACGGCTCGGGTAGCGCTTGGTAAAAAATTCTTCATCGCAGGCACCGTCCAGCAGCGCCAGCAAATGCAAGGGCTGGCCGCCGTTCGCCACCGCCGCTTCCGCGCACAAGGCCTGCAGTTGCTGTGCGATCTGCGCTGGAACTGCAGGGTCAGGAAGATCGATGGCAAAGTACATCATGGCTCCTTTTCTAGGCTGCCGTGGGCGCGACAAACGGGCTGCCGCTACGCAAGGCCGCCAGCAGGCACGCTTTGCAGACGCTCGCAGGCAGCGCAGGCAATGGATAAGCGAGCCGCTCCGGCCCGATAAAACTCTTCTTGCCAGCATGCACCGTGATCTTGCCCGGGCACTGCACGGTGATGTTGCCGCCCTCGATGGTGATGTTGGCGCCTCCCGCCGTCGACAGGCGGATGCTTTTCGCCGCCGCCCAGTCGATGTGCGCGGCGGCGCTGACGATATTGACTTCCTCGCGTGCCTGCACGTTGAGCACGTCGGCCTGCGCCTGCAGGTCGATGGCCTGCTTGGCGGCGATCAGTTGCAGGCCGATATTGTTCTCGCCCGCCTTGACGACGCCGGCCAGCGCGCCGATGGCCTGGCCGCTGTGCACGCGCAGCTGGCCGCCGCCGACGAATTGGGTGTCCTGGCCGCTCATCAAGGAGGTGGTTTCGCCATTGACCAGCTGGATATCCTGGCCCGCCAGCACGCCCAGGCCGGCGCGGGCGGCGATGGCGATGATGGCGTCGCTGCTGTGCGGCAGCTTGTCGTCGCCGGGGCTGGTCGGCTTGCCCGCCGCGTCGCGCCTGGCGGCGGCCGTATCGTCCTGGCTCAGCATGCCGGAGACGCTGGTCAGAAACGCCGGCAAGGGCGCCGCCTTTTCGTCGAGCACGCTGGCATTCGCCTTGGCCGGGCCCAGGTGGCTGGCATACGCGACCGTCTTGTGCGTGACGGCGGCGGCGCTGAAGGTTGCACCCAGCTTGGCTGCCTGCTTGAGCAAGACCATGCCGGGCGCATTGTCGCCGGCCGGATCGCGCGCCTGCGCGTCGTGGTTGACGAGGTAGCTGGAAATCAATAGCCCGGCGCCGGCCCGCACGGCGCCGTAAGCGTCCGTGCGCAGCTCGGCGCCCGTGCCGCGCAGGCTGCCCCGGTAATTATCGGCCGCATGGATCAGGTGGCCAAGATTGAGTTCGCTTGCCGCATGGCTGCTCTTGAGCTGGATGCGCCCCTGCTGGTCGGTATCGTCGAACAGCAACTGGTTATAGCCAGAGCCGGAGCCGGCGGCGCCGAATTCCTTGCTGCGAATACCCCATTGCGCCGCGCCGTTGCGGTGACCGGCGCTGCCGCCAGCCGCGCCATGCCAGAGCGGGCTGTTGCCGCCGGCCACGTTGCCCTGCGCCGATGGCGCATGGTCACGCGCCGGCTCGAAGACGCTGGCGTCCGCAGGCTTGTCCGTGATGCCGCCCGGCGTGGGCGCGACGCCGCCCTCGCCTTGCCCGTTGTACAGGGCGCCGACGATGATGGGCCGGTCGATATCGTTTTCCAGGAATTGCACCAGCACTTCCTGGCCGATGCGCGGCAGGAACTGGCTGCCCATGCCGCCGCCGGCCGAGCGCTGCGCCACGCGCACCCAGCAGGTGGCGCTGCCGTCAAGTTGCCAGTGGAAACGGATGCGCACCCGGCCCAGCTTGTCGCAATGGATTTCGCTGCCGCCGCTGGCGCTGGTGCCGCCGTCGGCGCCGACGACAATGGCGCTCTGGCTGCCGCAGGCCGTCGGTTTCGGGTGGTGGCGCGCGTCGCCGCCGTCATGCACGGGGCGCCATGGCGTTGCCGCGGCAAGCATCTCGATGCAGTTGGCGTAACCGCTGGCTTTCGCCTGGGCAATCGCGGCGGCAAAGTCGGCAAAGCCGTCGCCCAGGCCTGGCATGGCTTCTTCCAGCAATTCGGGCACTGGGCCGAACAGTTCTGCCAGCGCCTGCGACGCGGGCGCCGGCAGGTTGTTGATGCCGATGCTGGCCACGCGGAGCACGACATAGTCGGACGCGGCACCATCGGCCTGCGGCAACGGCCCCTGCGTCAGGGTGAACCGCGTGCCGGCGCGCAGGGTGCGTACTGTCGAGCGCGCCTGCCACAACTGGGCGCGCGCTTCGCGCGACTGCATCTGCAACGCGGCATAGTGCTGCGCCTGCGCGCCATTCGCATACCAGTACTGGCCCGGCGTATCGTAACTTTCCAGCACGGGGGCATGCTTGCCGCCGATGGCCATATTCGTCGGCACGCTGGCGGCGACCGCCTTCTTGGCCTTGTAATCGTAGCTCAGTACGCTACTCAGCCCGACGTGCAGGCTGCGCCGCGCGCACAGCGCTTGCACGCTGTCGCTCGCTTCGCCGGCCCTGGCGCCATGAAAGCGCAAGCCGCCGTCTTGCGCGCTGCTGGCGTCCTCGGGCGTGGCGCAGGGCTGGCTGCTGTCGGCGAACAAAATCAGCGCGTGCGCCTCGAAGCGCCAGGCGATGCCCTCTTCCGTCAGCAGCCGGCGCACGAAATCGAAGTCCGATTCCCGGTACTGGCAGCAATAGCTGCGCTCGCCCGCCTGCCGCATGCACTGCGCCACCTCGTCGCTCCATTGCCACAGGGCATGCGGCGCATAGGCTTGCAATACCTCGTCGACGATGGCCGTCACGCTCCGGTCTTGCCATACGCGGCTGTTACGCACTTGCGTCAACAGCCACAGCCAGGGCGTGATGCGCAAGCGGTAGCGCGCCAGGCCTCCATTGCTGCCCAGCATGGCCGCCGCGCTGATATAGCCGGAAAACTGCGTGCGCGTGCCGTCGGCCAGGCTGATATGCAGGCTGGCAGGCTGGCCCAGCAGGGAGGCCAGCGCAACATGGGCATTCGTGGACAAGACGATAATCTCGCGCGCGCCAACCTCCTGCAGCCGTTCATCGGCGGCAAAGGCTTCGACCAGCAAGCCGCTGTCCTGGCCATCGTCGCCGATGGACAATGCATACAGGCGCGTCGCGCCATTGAAGGCGGCTACCGCGCTAACGATATCTTGTGTCAAAGGATGCTCTTCATCTGGAAAGTGGCATCGCACATTGCTTATCAAAACAATGTGCAAAATAAACAAGTCCAGGCAATTATGCGCGAGTTCTCAAAAAAGCAAGATTCAATTGAACAAGTAGTGCGCGGGGAAGACAATAGTCGATGCTTCAGGCAATGGATTCGGTACAATACTCCGGCAAGCCCATTCACTCTTTCCCGTGCAGCCATGAACCAACTCGAACAACTGAAGCAATTTACTACCGTGGTGGCCGACACCGGCGACTTCCAATCGATCCAGGCTTACACGCCGCGCGATGCGACGACGAATCCGTCGCTGATCCTGAAGGCCGTGCAAAAGGATGAATACAAGCCGCTGCTGGAAAAGGCCGTGCGCGACCATCCGAATGCCTCGACCGCCGAAATCATCGACCGCCTGCTGATCGCCTTTGGCGTGGAAATCCTGCAAACCATTCCCGGCCGCGTCTCCACCGAAGTCGATGCGCGCCTGTCGTTCGATACGGAAGGTACTGTCGCCAAGGGCCGCGACCTGATCGCCCTGTATTCGAACGCCGGCATTCCACGCGAACGCGTGCTGATCAAGATCGCTTCCACCTGGGAAGGCATCCGCGCCGCCGCCATCCTGGAAAAGGAAGGCATCCGCTGCAACATGACCCTGCTGTTCTCGCTGGCCCAGGCCATCGCCTGCGCCGAAGCGGGCGCCCAGCTCATTTCGCCGTTCGTCGGCCGCATCTACGACTGGTACAAGAAATCGACGGGTATCGACTACATGGGCGCGGAAGATCCGGGCGTGCAATCGGTACGCCGCATCTACAATTACTACCGCAAGTTCGGCTACAAGACCGAGGTGATGGGCGCGAGCTTCCGCAACACGTCGCAAATCCTCGAACTGGCCGGCTGCGACCTGCTCACCATCAGCCCCGACCTGCTGCAAAAGCTGGCCGACAGCGATGCGCCGGTGGAACGCAAGCTGAGCGCCGAAGCGGCGCCGTCGACCAACATCGTGCAAATGTCGCTGAACGAAGAAGCCTTCCGCTTCATGATGAATGAAGACGCGATGGCGACGGAAAAACTGGCCGAAGGCATCCGCGCCTTCTGCGTCGATTCCGGCAAACTGAAACAGATGATCTCGGCACTGCGCTAATCACGACGTGCGTAAAAAAAGCGGCGTCCGTGCAGTGCACGGCGCCGCTTTTTTGCATGGCATCGCGGCCAGGAACAATGGCGCTACAATAAACATCCACCACCAGCCTCCCGCGCATGTTGCTTACTTCGTCCGCCATCACCATCCGCCTGGGCCGCCGCGCCCGCGCCCGCATTGCCGACAACGGCTTGCGCGCGAGCGACATCGCCATCGTGCCTGCCGCCGCGGGCGGGCCGAAAGGCTTGATCCTGCACCAGCTCGATTGCTGGCTGTTCGGCGATTTTCTGGCGCAGGCGCCGCGTCCGCGCCACTTCGTCGGCGCCTCGATCGGCGCCTGGCGCATGGCCGCCGCCGTGTTTCCCGACCCGGTGGCCGCGCAACGCCGCTTGGTGCGCGCATACGTGGGCCAGCGCTATCCAGACAAGCCCGAGGCGGCGCACGTCAGCCGCACTTGCCGCGCCCTGCTCGATGCCGTCCTCGATGGCCAGGATGCGCAGCTGCTGCGGCATGCGCAACATAGTCTGTCGGTGCTGGCCGTGCGCGGCATCGGCGCGCTGGCGCAGCCGGGCAAATGGCGCGACCGGCGCGGCTTCCTGCTGGCGGCCGCCGGCAACGCCGTGGCGCGGGCGCGTCTGGCCGCCTCGCTGGAACGAACCGTGTTCCATGCCGGACCGGACGGTGCCAGCTGGCTGCGCTCGCGCTTCGACGCCTTTCATTCCCACTTCGTGCCGCTGGCGCAGGACAACCTGCGCGACGCGCTGCTCGCTTCCGGCTCCATCCCGCTGGTGCTTGACGCCGTGACGGACATCGCCGGCGCCCCGCCCGGGCGCTACTGGGACGGCGGCCTGGTCGACTACCATCTGCACCTGCCCTACCAGCGCGAACCGGATCTGGTGCTGTACCCGCATTTTGCCAACCATGTCGTGCCGGGCTGGCTGGACAAGGCCATGCCCTGGCGCCGCGCACGCAGCGGCGATAGCGCACTCGACAACATGATCCTCGTCTCGCCCTCGCCCGCCTTCGTGGCCAGCCTGCCGAATGGCAAACTGCCGGACCGGCGCGACTTCCCGCACTACGGCCAGGATCATACGGCGCGCATGCGCGACTGGCGCCGCGCCATCGCGGAAAGCGAACGCATGGCGGCCGCCTTCGCCCGCTGGGCCGAGCAGCCCGACCTGCGCCAGGCGCTCGACCTGTAGCACGGGCGAGACTGCAACAGGCGCCAAAACAAGCGCGCTTTTCCCTCGCCTATTGGTCACTTATCAGTGCATACTATGTCGCACAGGCAACCTTCAATCCCTCTGCGACAGGAGTTCCAACCATGCACGCCCTTTCCCACCTTCGTATCGGCACGCGCCTGGCTGCAGGCTTCGCGCTGGTGCTGCTGCTGTCCGTGATTTCCACCTCGTACGCGCTGTACAGCGCCAGCGTGAACGCCGAAGCGACGCGGCAAATGATGGAAAAACCGCTCGCCAAGGAACGCCTCGTCTCGGACTGGTACGTGCTGATTTACTCGGCCATCGCGCGCACCTCGATGATCGCCAAAAGCACGGATGAAACGCTGTCAAGCGTGTTTGCCGACACCATCGCCGACAGCACGAAACAGGGCAGCGAACTGCTGAAGAAAATCGAGGCGCTGCTCGACAGCGACGAAGAAAAAGCCATCTTCAAATCCTCCATCGCCGAACGCGTCAAATACCAGGACGCCAAGACCCTGGTGATGAATGCGCGCAAGGCCGGCAACACGGCGCAGGCGGAAAGTGCCTACCGCGACAGCTTCGCGCCCGCCGCCGCCAAGTACCAGAACAATGTCAAGGCCCTGCTGTCGCAGCAGCGCCAGGCCATCGACGCCACGGCGCAAGCGATCGAGGCGGCCAACGGGCGCAGCTTCACCCTGCTGCTGACCCTGTGCGTGCTGGTGGTGGCGCTGGGCAGCGTCTGCGCCTGGCTGATCACACGCTCGATCACACAACCGTTGAAGGCCGCCGTGAAGGTCGCCGAAACGGTGGCCGACGGCGACTTGCGCACGCATTTCGGCACGCCCGCCAGCGATGAAATCGGCGACCTGATGCGCGCGCTGCACGGCATGAACGAGGCACTGCGCAAGGTAGTGTCGGAAGTGCAGACGGGTACCAATGCGATTGCCACGGCGTCGGGCGAAATCGCCGCCGGCAACCAGGATCTGTCGGCACGCACGGAGCAGCAGGCCAGTTCGCTGGAAGAGACGGCATCGTCGATGGAAGAACTGACCAGCACCGTGAAGCAGAATGCGGACAATGCGCGCCAGGCCAACCAGATGGCGGTGGCCGCCTCCGGCGTGGCCGAACGGGGCGGCAGCATCGTCAGCCAGGTGGTCGACACCATGGGCGCCATCGATACGGCATCGACGAAAATCGTCGACATCATCGGCGTCATCGACGGCATCGCCTTCCAGACGAATATCCTGGCCCTGAACGCGGCCGTCGAAGCGGCGCGCGCTGGCGAGCAGGGACGCGGCTTTGCCGTCGTCGCCACGGAAGTGCGCAGCCTGGCGCAGCGCTCGGCCGCGGCGGCGCGCGAAATCAAGACCCTGATCGGCGACTCGGTGGAGCAGGTCAACAACGGCACGCGGCTGGTGCAGCAGGCCGGCAACACCATGGGCGAAGTGGTCGACAGCGTGCGCCGGGTCACCGACATCATGGCCGAGATCACTGCCGCCAGCGCCGAGCAAAGCATGGGCATCGACCAGGTCAACCAGGCCATCGCGCAGATGGACCAGGTGACGCAGCAAAATGCGGCCCTGGTGGAAGAAGCGGCGGCAGCCGCCGAAAGCATGCAGGACCAGGCCGCGCGCCTGGCGCAAGTGGCGGCCGGCTTCCAGCTCGAACACATGGCCGCAGCGGCGCCGGTACGCACCGCTCGGTCGGCGCCCACCCGGCTGGCCAAGCCGGCGGCCAACAGCACCACCGCCAGGCAGCCAGTCATCGCGGCAAGAAGCGCGCCTGCTGCGCGCAAGCCCCAGGCGCAGGTGGCTGGCGAGCAGGATTGGGAAGAGTTTTAAGGCGGGCAACAGGGTCCGTCAAAAGGGTTTGACAGCGCCCTGGCGCGCGAGGATACTGGCTTCAGGTGGGATGGCGCTCCACCGGCAGCGATACGTGTTGCGCCTGACATCGTTCTGCGGGAGCACGAACATGAAAAGTATCCGCCGCGTCAGCGAACAGCTGCGCCTGGGCTTCCTGTCCCCCTTGCTGCTGTGCGCAGCCCTTGCCGGCTGCGCCACGGTGCCCGCCACACCGCCTCCACCCGACCTGTTCAACGATGCCAGCTTTGCCGCGCCGGCTGTGCCGGTCGACCCGCAGCAGGCGTTTGCCATGAGCGACGCCATGCGGCTTTACGTGCGTGTCGATATCGCGCGCGAGGCGCGCAGCAAGAATCCCCGCCGCGCGCTGGCCGAGGCCCTGCGCAACCGGGCCGGGCTGCAGCTGGAATATGATGCCGCCATGACGCGCACGGCGGCACAGACATTCGATGCGCGCAGCGGCAATTGCCTGTCGCTGGTCCTGATGACGGCAGCACTGGCCAAGGAGATGGGGCTGGAAGTACGTTACCAGGTGGTCCTGGGCGAAGAGAGCTGGAGCCGCAGCGGTGGCATGTATTTCGTCGCCGGCCACGTCAATCTCGCGCTGGAACGCCGCCCCCTCAGCAATGCGGTCGGCTACGATTCCGACGCCATCCTGCTCATCGACTTCCTGCCTGGCGAAGACCTCACCGGCCAGCGCACGCAGGAAGTGCGCGAGGCAACCATCGTGGCCATGTACCTCAACAATCGCGCCGCCGAAGCCATGGCCAGCGGCGAACTCGATCAAGCCTACTGGTATGCCCGCGCCGCCATCCTGCAAGACCCCACGTTTGCGGGCTCCTTCAATACCTTGGGCATCATCCAGCTGCGCCACGGCGATACCGAACCGGCGCGGCGCACGCTCGCTTACGCACTGGAACGCTCGCCATCGAACACCGTGCTGCTGTCCAACCTGGCGCAGGCACTCGACGGCCTGGGTCGCGCGGAGGAAGCGCAGCTGCTGCGGCGCAAATTGCTGGCCCTGCAGCCGGAGCCGCCCTTCCACTTTTTCAACCAGGGCCAGCGCGCCATGGAAAGCGCCAACTACCAGGAAGCGGCACGCCTGTTCAAGCGCGAGATCGCGCGTGACCCCTATTACCATGAATTCCACTTCTGGCTGGCGCAGGCGTATGCGCGCATGGGACAACCCTCGCTGGCGGACAGGCAGCTGGAACTGGCGATGGACAACAGCACCACGCGCGGCGAGCACGGGCTGTACGCAGCCAAGCTGCAGCGCCTGCGCGCCGCCAGCGCGCATTAGCGCATCAGGCAGCGTCAGTCTTCCAGGAACATCTGCTGCAGGTCATTCAGGAAGGACAATCCCAGCGCCGTCGGATGGATGACCTGGTGGTCGCGGTACAGCAAGCCTTTCGCTTCGGCCGCATTCAGCGGCTGCTCGATGGCGTTGAGGGCCAGACCCGTGCGCTCGGCGAACAGGTTCGGCGAAAAACCCTGCGTCAGGCGCAGGGTATTGAGCATGAATTCAAAACCCATTTCCTCGCGCGCCAGTTCGCGCTCTTCCTGCACGGGGCTACCGGCCAGTACCGCGTCCATGTAGGCGCGCGGCTGCTTGTAGCGGGCCTGGCGCAGCACGCGGTGCGGGAACGAGATTTTACTGTGCGCGCCCGCGCCGATGCCCAGGTAGTCGCCGAATTCCCAGTAATTGCGGTTGTGCTTTGCCTGGCGGCCCGGCTGCGCATACGCCGACACTTCATAGCGGCCATAGCCCGCCTGCGCGGCGCGCGCGGCCACCATGTCGGCGATGTCCGCGCTCTCGTCATCGTCTGGCAGCACCGGTGGATACTTGGCGAACAAGGTGTTCGGTTCCAGTGTCAGGTGGTACAGCGACAAATGCGGCGGCGCGAACGACAGCGCCGTGTCCAGGTCCTGCTGCGCTTCGGCCAGGGTTTGCGTGGGCAGCGCATACATCAGGTCGAGATTGAAATTGTCAAAGTTGGCGTGCGCGATCTCCACCGCGCGGCGCGCTTCGTCATCGTCATGGATGCGGCCCAGCGCCTGCAAATGGCGGCCATTGAAACTCTGGATGCCGATCGACAGGCGGTTGATGCCGCTGGCCCGGTAAGACTTGAATTTTTCCGCTTCGAAGGTGCCCGGATTGGCTTCCATGGTGATTTCGCAATCGGGCTCCAGGGGTAGCAAGGTGCGCACGTCCGACATCAGCCGGTCCAGGCCCGCCGCCGACATCAGGCTGGGCGTGCCGCCGCCGATGAAGATGGTGTGGATCTTGCGGCCCCAGATCAGCGGCAGCGCCATTTCCAGGTCCAGGCGCAGGGCTGCCAGGTATTCGGCTTCCGGCAAGTCGCCGCGCACCTCGTGGGAATTGAAGTCGCAATACGGGCATTTTTTCACGCACCACGGGAAATGGATGTACAGCGACAGCGGCGGCAGCGCCGTCAGGTTCAGCGCGCCCGGCTGCAGGTATTTCAGGGCCGCTCCGGCCGCGCCGGAAATGCCTTCCTGCGGCGCGGGAGCGGTATTCGGCTTGGCTGCCGACCTGGCAACGGCGCCCACCAGTTTGATCGGGATCATCGCAGTTTTTCCACCAGCGCGCGCAGGGCCTGGCCACGGTGCGACAGCGCGTTCTTTTCGTCGGACGTCAGTTCGGCCGCGCACTTGCCCAGCGCGGGAATGAAGAAATGCGGATCGTAGCCGAAGCCGCCGTTGCCGCGCGGCGCGGCGGTCATCACGCCATTCCAGCGGCCGTCGGCGATCACGGGCTGGGGGTCATCCGCATGGCGCACGTACACCAGCACGCAATAGTAGTATGCGGACTTGTCGGCATGCGCTTCCAGGTCGGCGATCAGCCTGGCGCTGTTGGCGGCATCCGATTTCGGCTCGCCCGCATAGCGGGCCGAGTACACGCCCGGTGCGCCGCCAAGCGCATTGACGCACACGCCGGAATCGTCGGCCAGCGCCGGCAAGCCCGTCAGGCGCGACGCGTGGCGCGCCTTTTGCAAGGCGTTTTCAACGAAGGTGTGGAACGGTTCGTCGCTTTCCGGCACGGCGTACTCGCCCTGGGCATGGACGGAAAAGCCGATGGTCGAGAGAAGCTCATTGAATTCCTTGAGCTTGCCGGCGTTATTGGAGGCGAGGATGAGGCGTTGGGTCATGTCAGTAGTCCGGTTGAAGTGCCGACATTGTAAACCTTTTGCGCTCCCCTCACCTTGGCCCGCCGCCGAGTTCAACGGCGGCAAGTGTGGGCTTTTTGCCCGGCGCCGCGGGCAGTGATGTGTAAATTTATGTAAAGATTAAATGCCGAGGGCTTGCTTCTGCAGGGTGATCAGGTCGGCGATGCCGCCTTGCGCCAGGTCCAGCAGGCGGTTCATGCCGGCGCGGTCGAACGCGGCGCCTTCGGCCGTGCCCTGCACTTCGATGAAGTGGCCCGCTTCCGTCATCACCACGTTCATGTCCGTGTCGCAGCCCGAGTCTTCCACGTAATCGAGGTCCAGCACCGGCATGCCCTGGTAGACGCCCACCGAAATGGCGGCGACAAAGCTTTTCACGGGAATGGCGGTGATCGCGCCGCGTGCCTGCAACTGGGAAAACGCGTCATACGCGGCTACCATGGCGCCCGTGATCGAGGCCGTGCGCGTGCCGCCGTCGGCCTGGATGACGTCGCAATCAAGGTGCAGTGTGCGTTCGCCGAACGCCTGCAAATCAAAGGCGGCGCGCAGCGAGCGGCCGATCAGGCGCTGGATTTCCTGCGTGCGGCCCGACTGCTTGCCGCGCGCCGCTTCGCGGTCCATGCGCGTGTGCGTCGAGCGCGGCAGCATGCCGTACTCGGCCGTCAACCAGCCCTGGCCCTTGCCTTTCAGGAAACCCGGCACCTTGTCTTCGATGCTGGCGGTACAGATGACCTTGGTGTCGCCGCACTCGATCAGCACCGAGCCTTCGGCATGCTTGGTGTACTGGCGGGTGATGCGGATGGCGCGCAGCGCGTCGACGGCGCGGCCGCTCGGGCGGGATTCAAATGTCATGGGTTGTCCTGTGTGATTGGGGTTGCGGCAGCGATTTTACCACCGCGCGCGCGTCTGTTTGCAGTCATGCAACAGCGCAGGACGCAATGGCGCGCGGCGCACACATGATCCCTACAATCCTGCCCCGCCAAACACAATTTTCTTTACAATGCCGTAAAACGCACACTATTCAGCAATTTTCAGGCCATCAGACCATGCGGTTCTGTTTTTGCGGCGCGGGCGGTATTGCCTGCGCTGGCTGATTAAGTGTATAAGTGACTGTATACAAGACCAAATCGGGGAATCCTTTGAGCATTTCAAGCATGACAGGCTACGCGGTTGCCACCAGCGAAGGTGCTGCAGGCACACTGACAATTGAAATCAAGAGCGTCAACTCACGCTTTCTCGACCTGCAATTCCGGATCAACGACGATCTGCGGGCCCTGGAGCCTGACTTGCGCGCCGCCGTCATGTCCGCCATCACGCGCGGCAAAGTCGAGGTACGCCTGAGCTTTGGCCGCAAGGCCGCCACAAACGGCACGCAAGCGCTGAACCTGCCCCTACTGGCAGAACTGGCGCGCCTGCAAAACGAAGTGGGCCAGCATTTTGTCTCCGCTCCCGTCATGACGGTGGCCGAACTGCTGCGCTGGCCTGGCGTCATCGAAGAAGCGCAAGTGGGACAGGAGTCCCTGCAGGCGGACGTGGGCGCGCTGACCCGCCGCACCGTGGCCGCCTTCGTCGACAGCCGCAAGCGCGAAGGCGCCGCGCTCGAAGCGGTGCTGGTGTCGCGCATCGAGGCGATGGAAGCCATCGTCAAGCGCATCACGCCATTGATTCCGCAAGTGGTGGCGGCCTTCCAGCAAAAAGCCATCGAGCGCATGCAGGACGCGCTGGGCCTGGCCAGTCAGGGCTCGAATTCGGCCCTGTCGCGCCAGGACGCCATGGAGCGCATCCGCCAGGAAGTGATTTTGTACGGCATCCGCATCGACGTGTCGGAAGAGCTGGCGCGCCTGTCGGCCCACCTGGGCGAAACGCGCCACATCCTCACCAAGGGCGGGCAAGTGGGCAAGCGCCTCGACTTCATGATGCAGGAACTGAACCGCGAAGCCAACACGCTGGGCGCCAAGGCGTCCGTCAAGGAACTGGCCGACGCCTCGATGGACTTGAAGCTGCTGATCGAGCAGATGCGCGAACAGGTGCAGAACCTGGAGTAAGCTCCCTTCAGGCCAGGCGCGCTCCGGCGCGCCCCTTGTCGCTGGCGGCGATGACGACGCAGGCGACAAACAGCACGATGCTGTATTCCACGCCGCCGGCGCCATGCTCGCCCACGAACCAGCCCTTGGCCGCATGCACGATGGCGATGCCGCCGATGCAGATCACCATCAGCCCGGCCGCCGCCCAGCGCGTGTACTTGCCGACGATGAGCAAACTGCCGCAAACGATTTCGACGACGGTAATTGCCCACACCACGGCCAGGCCGTAAATGAATCCCTTGTCTTCCAGGAACCCGGCAAAACGGGGGATGGTGCCATTGGCGATGCGCGTGATGGCGTGCGCCATGAACATCACGGCGATGGCCACGCGCAGCAGCAACATGGCCTGGGCAGAACTGAGAAACGGAAAATTCTTCATGCGCGCATCCTGTCGGTAAATAGTTATCAAGAAAAAACCATTCCAAATTAAATAACTATTTCCTCAAGATAACAAGCAAAATATGCGCAAGCCTGGCGGCAAGGCGCATCGCGGGGCTGGCTCGCCGCCTTGCCTCTTGGTAAAATACCGAATTGGGCGGCGGCCATGCAAGTGCACACGCCGCCATCACACGCATATGGAAAGATCCGCATGAGCCACCCTACCGCCTTCTCCGGCAGCCTGTTCGTGGTCGCTGCGCCATCGGGCGCAGGCAAATCGACACTGGTCAATGCATTGCTGGCGCAAGAGCCCGGCATCAAATTGTCGATCTCGACCACCACGCGCGCGCCCCGTCCGGGCGAGCAGCATGGCCGCGAGTACTATTTCACGACGGCGGAAGACTTTGTCGCGCGCGCCGACCAGGGTGAATTCCTGGAATGGGCAGAAGTGCATGGCAATTACTACGGCACTTCGCGCATCATGGTGGAACAGCAAATGCTGGCCGGCACCGATATCCTGCTGGAAATCGACTGGCAGGGCGCGCGCCAGGTGCGCAAGCAATTTCCCCGCGCGGCCGGCATTTTCATCCTGCCGCCATCGATCGATGCGCTGGAAGAACGCTTGAACAAGCGCGGCCAGGACGAGCCGCACGTGATCACGCGCCGCCTGCTGGCGGCCGGCGGCGAAATCGCACACGCTCCCGAGTTCGAGTATGTTATTATCAATGAAGAGTTTACGGTCGCTTTGTCCGAACTGAGCGCGATCGTGAGAGCGGCCCGTTGCCGGTTTGCGCAACAAGCGGCCCGCAACGCATCGCTATTCGCCCAGCTGGGCCTGCACGCAGAATAATCGTCTCTGCACGCCAGTTCACACAGCGCCCCGCACCACGCACACAATTTAGGAGTTACTATGGCCCGTATCACAATCGAAGATTGCCTGAAGCAGATCCCTAACCGTTTCCAGCTGACCCTGGCTGCGACTTATCGCGCACGTCAGTTGTTGCAAGGCCACACCCCCAAGGTCGAAGCCAAGGACAAGCCTACCGTTGTCGCACTGCGTGAAATCGCTGCCGGTAAAGTCGGCATCGAAATGCTGAAAAAGGTCCCGATGTAGTGGGAACCCGCGTGCCGGAACAGTGCTGACCCCTGGTTCTACCGTATCCTTTATTCACACTGTGAAGCAACGCGACGTTTTATGAGTCTGACCCCAGCCGACACGACTTCCGCAGCACTGCCGCCCCTGGCCTCGCGCCAGGCGGCAAAATCGCAGGGCGCTTCCGCGCCCGGCACCGGCACGTCCGGCAGCAACACCCCCGCAGTACCGCCAGCGCCCGCCTTGGGCGTGGCCTCCGTCAGCCACCTGGCCGACAAGCTGGCCGAATACCTTTCCCCTGCCGACCTGAAAAAAGTCAAGGAAGCCTACCGCTTCTCCGACGAAATGCACCTGGGCCAGATGCGCCGCTCGGGCGAGCCGTATATCTCGCACCCGATCGCCGTCGCCGAAATCTGCGCCGACTGGAAGCTCGACGCGCAAGCCATCATGGCCGCCCTGCTGCATGACGTCATGGAAGACCAGGACGTCAAGAAGGATGAATTGATCGAGCGCTTCGGCGCACCGGTGGCGCACCTGGTCGACGGCCTGTCGAAGCTGGAAAAGATCGAATTCCAGAGCCAGATCGAAGCGCAGGCGGAAAACTTCCGCAAGATGCTGCTGGCCATGGCGTCCGACGTGCGCGTGATCCTCATCAAGCTGGCCGACCGCCTGCACAATATGCGCACCCTGGACTTCATGACGGCGGCCAAAAAACGCCGCATCGCCAGCGAGACCATGGAAGTGTACGTGCCGATCGCGCACCGCCTCGGCCTGAACAACATCTACCACGAGCTGCAGGACCTGTCGTTCTCGCACCTGTATCCGATGCGCTACCGCACGCTGGCGAAAGCCGTCAAGGCGGCGCGCGGCAACCGGCGCGAAGTGGTCAACAAGATCATGGAAGCGGTGAAAAGCACCTTGTCCATGGCCGAACTCGAGGCCGACGTCACGGGCCGCGAAAAGACCCTGTACGACATCTATAAAAAGATGCGCAGCAAGCATTTGTCGTTCTCGCAAGTGCTGGACGTGTACGGCTTCCGCGTGGTGGTGGGCAGCTTTGCCGACTGTTACGTGACCCTGGGCACCCTGCACAGCCTGTACAAGCCCATGCCGGGCAAGTTCAAGGATTACATCGCGATCCGCAAGCTGAACGGCTACCAGTCGCTGCACACGACCGTCATCGGCCCGTACGGCACGCCCGTCGAATTCCAGATCCGCACGCAGGAAATGCACCGCACGGCCGAGTCCGGCGTGGCGGCGCACTGGCTGTACAAGAGCGGCGAATCGAACCCGTCCGACTTGCAGCAGCGCACGCATGCGTGGCTGCAATCCTTGCTCGACATCCAGCAGCAGACGGGCGACTCGGCCGAATTCCTCGAACACGTCAAGGTCGACCTGTTCCCCGATTCCGTCTACGTGTTTACGCCGAAGTCGAAGATCATCGCCCTGCCGCGCGGCGCCACGGCCATCGACTTCGCCTATTCGATCCACACGGGCATCGGCGACCAGACCGTGGCCGTCAAGATCAACAACGAAACCTCGCCCCTGCGCACCGAGCTGCATAATGGCGACATCGTGGAAATCATCACCGATTCCTCGTCGCGCCCCAGCCCGACCTGGCTGTCGTTCGTGCGCACCGGCAAGGCCCGTTCGGCCATCCGCCACCATTTGCGCACGATCAACCTGCCTGAATCGATCGCCCTGGGCCAGCAATTGCTGTCGCAAGCGCTGCAGACCCTGAACATCGACGCCGACCTGCAAGCGCCATTGGTCGAACGCCTGCTCAACGAGTCGAGCGCCAATTCCATGGACGAGCTGTACGCGGACATCGGCATCGGCAAGCGCATGGCCACCCTGGTGGCGCGCCACATCTTCGGCTTGATCGGCGGCGAAGCGGCCAGCATGCCGGTGGAACACAATAGCGGCAGCGAACTCGACCCGGTCACCATCTGCGGCAGCGAAGGCGTCTCCGTGCAACTGGCGCCATGCTGCTTGCCGATTCCCGGCGACCAGATCATCGGCCAGCTGCGCCGCGACCAGGGGCTGCTGGTGCACACCAGCGACTGCTCGCAAGCGAAGCGCCAGCGCGCCAAGGAACCGGATCGCTGGATCGCCGTGCGCTGGGGAACCGAACTGAACCGCCGCTTCGACTGCCGCATCAAGGTGCTGATCAACAGCGAGCGGGGCATCCTCGCCCGCGTGGCCGCCGAAATCGGCGAGTCCGACGCCAACATCATCTATGTCGGCATGGACGAAGACAAGGACAACGTCCTCGACCAGCTGCGCTTCACCGTGCAAGTCAAGGACCGCGTCCACCTGGCCGCCCTGCTGCGCAATGTGCGGCGGGTAGCGGGTGTCAATAGAATATTGCGCGAACGAAATTAAAAAACGGCTGGCCAGATTCTCTGCCCAGCCGTTTTTTCATACCGATCACATCACTTCAAGCCTCCCCCGGCGCCGGATACGTCACTTCCAGCAACTCCAGTTCCTGCTCGCCCAGCGGCGTGGTGAGGGTGATCACGTCGCCTTCGCGCGCCTTGGTGATGGTGCGGGCCATGGGCGAGACCCAGCTGATCTTGCCGTTCAGGGGATCGAATTCATCGATGCCGACGATGGTGATGGTATGCGTTTCGCCGTCGCTGGTGCGGTAAGTCACCGTGGCGCCGAAAAACACCTGGTCGTTGCCATGGTGCACGCTGGGGTCGACGATGGCGGCCAGGTCCATACGCTTGGTGAGGAAGCGGATGCGGCGGTCGATTTCGCGCAGGCGCCGCTTGCCGTAGATATAGTCGCCATTTTCCGAACGGTCGCCATTCGACGCCGCCCAGTGGACAATGCGCACCACTTCCGGACGGTCGACGTCGATCAGCTGCAGCAACTCTTCCTTGATGCGCTGGTAACCGGCCGGCGTGATGTAGTTCTTGGCGCCGGCGGGAATGGCCAGCGCCAGCGCGGCCGCTTCTTCATCGTCGTCGTTGTCGGATTCTTTTACAAAGGCTTTATTCATCTGCCTATTGTAGCCCCGCCAGGGAGCCACGGGCACACGGGATGCGGGGGCAAACGGGCTTTTTTGACGTATCATCGTGGCAATCGCGGCAAACCTGCGCCGCACACGGAGACGGATGAAAAAATTCTACAGAGTCAGGCGCTGGCTGTTCGCGCCACTGGTCTACCTGGCCGCCATCTTCCTGCTGATCGAGGAATGGCTGTGGGCGACCGGGGCGCGCCTGATGCAGGTGATCGCGCAATTTCCGCCCCTGCATGCGCTGGAAGCGTGGATCAAGCGCCTGCCGCCGTACTGGGCGCTGGCCATCTTCGTGCTGCCGGCCGTGCTGCTGTTCCCCGTCAAACTGCTGGCCCTGCTGGCCATCGCGCGCGGCCATGCATTTTCCGGCATCGGCGTGATCGTCATCGCCAAGCTGGGCGGCGCGGCCGCCGTGGCGCGCCTGTACAGCCTGACGCGCCCTACCCTGTTGAGTCTGCCATGGTTTGCGCGCTGGCATGGCCTGTTCATGGAAACCAAGGACCGCTGGATCGCCCGCCTGCGCGCCACGCGCCCCTGGCGCCGTGTCAGCCGCCTGTCGGCCGCACTGGGCCGCGCCCGCCGTGCCTGGTGGCAACGCTTGCGCAAGGGCACGCCAGGACGCCATAACTCCCGCCCGGCCAGGGTGCTGCGCCGTTTCGCCGCCTTCTGGCGCGCCCGCCGCTGATGAAGAAAGGCCACTCCATGCACGACACTCCCCGGCTGGCCCCCGCCATGCGCGCGGCGGCGCCGGAAATTTACCTGTACGACGCGGCCAGCTTGCAATTGCTGGACGCCAACGATGCCGCTTGCGACAACTTGCAGTATGCGCGCAAGCAATTGCTGGCGATGACGCCCTTCACCCTGGCGCCGCAGCTGGACGCGCAGCAACTGGCCGCCGTGCTGGCGACCTTGGACGACAGCATCGGCGCGCAGGCCTTGCTGCACGTACAGCAGCGCCGCCGCGATGGCAGCCTGTATTCGCTCAGCCTGCACCTGTCGCGCGCCAGCCGCCAGGGACGCGCCCTGCTGCTGGCCGAGGGCGAAGACTTGCGCACGCCGCAGGCGACGGCCGCCGCCCTGGCGCAAGTACAGTCGCGCTTTAACGCCATCGTCTCGAATACGCCGGGCCTCGTGTACCAGTTCTGCCTGCATGCGGATGGGCGCGCCGCCTTCCCCTACCTGAGTGATGGCTGCCAGGCCCTGCTGGGTTTGGGGCCGGCACAGCTGCACGCGCACCCGGAACTGTTTTACCAGTTGATCCTCGCTGACGACCGCGCCTCGTATCTGGAATCGATGCAAGCCTCAAAAAGCGCCTTGTGGAGCTGGAACTGGGAAGGCCGCATCTGGATCGATGCCTGGAAGGATGTCAAATGGATCAACCTGCGCTCCACGCCGCGCGCGCTGGCCGATGGCACGGTGCAGTGGGAAGGCATCATGACGAATATCACGGAAAGCCGGCTCGAGCAGATCGAAGTGCGCCAGTCGCGCGCCCGCCTGGCCGAGCTGACTGCGCACATCGACAAGGTCAAGGAACACGAACGCACGCGCCTGGCGCGCGAACTGCACGATGACCTGGGCGGCAATTTGACGGCGATCAAGATGGCGCTGGCCATGCTGGCGCGCCGCTTGCCGCCGGACGACCCGCAGTTGCAGGAAAAGGCCGACTATGTCGATGCCCTGGTCGACCGCAGCATCGACGCCGTGCACCGCATTTCGCTAGACTTGCGCCCCTCCATGCTGGACCTGGGCCTGGTCGCCGCGCTGGACTGGCAGGTGAAGGAATTCGCGCGCCAGGCCGGCATCGAATGCCAGTTCATTTCAAACCGCCAGCACATCGAACTGGAACTGGATCAGGCGACCAGCCTGTTCCGCATCGCCCAGGAGGCGCTGACGAATATCGCCAAGCATGCGCAGGCAAGCAAGGTCAGCGTGCGCCTGGCCCGGCAGCGTCAGCATATCAGCCTGTCGATCGCCGACAATGGCGTCGGCATGCGCCTCTCCGACCGCGCCAAGCCGCAATCGTTCGGCATCCGCGGCATGGCCGAACGCGCCGCTGCGCTGGGCGGCACCCTGAGCCTGATGGACGGGCCGGACGGCGGCACCATCCTGAGCATAAAAATCCGGCTGACCACGCCGCGAGAGGCGATAATAGCGGCTGCAGCCAGCGCACCAGCGCAGAGCGGATCGCCATAAGGCCACAGGGCCGCCGCAGGGCGCAGAGATTCAGATAGGAAACAACGCAGTCATGAAAGAAAAAGCCACCATCCGGGTATTCATCGCCGACGATCATGCGATCGTGCGCGAGGGCTTGAAGCAAATCCTCGCCGACACGAAAGACATCATCGTGGCCGGCGAGGCCGAAAATGGCCACGACGCCATCAAGCTGTTCCGCGGCTCGAAATGCCAGGTGTTGCTGCTCGACATCTCCCTGCCCGACCGCAGCGGCATCGAGGTGCTCAAGCAGATCAAGAAGGAAAAGCCGGAACTGGCCGTGCTGATGCTCTCCATGCACCGCGAGGATCAGTACGCCATCCGTTCGCTCAAGGCGGGCGCGGCCGGCTACCTGACAAAACAGAGCGCGCCGCGCGAGCTGGTCACGGCCATCCGCCAGGTGGCACAGGGCTTGAAATACATCAGCGCCTCGCTGGCGCAGGAACTGGCCAACACGGTGGGCGAAGACCACGAAACGGCCTTGCACGACACCCTGTCGGACCGCGAATACCAGACCCTGGTCATGATCGCCTCCGGCAAGGCCGTGGGCGCCATCGCCGAAGAACTGAAATTGTCCGTGAAAACCGTCAGCGAATACCGCGCCCGCTTGCTGGTCAAGATGAAACTCAAGAACAGTGCCGAACTGACGCATTACGCCATCCGCAACCAGCTGGTGGATTGACGGCAAAGTGGCATGCACGCTGGCATCGGGCGAATTGACAGGACTTCTCCTTGCTTCTCGCACAATAAGTTCTTTGCCAACTCGCATATCATGAGGATAATTAGAAATATCTAAAAAGGCTGTGCCTACATGTCCAGTAAATTGCCAACTTCACCAGCAAGCGCTCCCGCTGGCGCCACGACGACCGCCGCCGCTGCGGCGATGAACCCTGCCGATATCGCCCGCGAAGCGTTTCGCCGCCTGGCCACGCGCCGCATCGCCCCGACGCCAAGCGCCTACCGCGATATCTACAATGAAATCGCCGGCATCAGCGAACCGGCGGAGACGCCCGGCGCACCCGCCGCCGTACTGGCCGCCAGCGCACCCACGGAAAGCAGCGCGGAAAATGTTCTGACGCAGTTTGCCGCCAAGATGAGCGAATCGGCGGGCGAACTGGGCGACTTTGGCCGGCGCTTCCAGCGTGCCCTGAAAGCGCGCGACTGGGACAGCTATGCGCGCACCCTGGCACAACTGGCGGAAAAACAGGTCAAGAAAGGCGGCGGCATCGAATTGCCGCCCCTGCCGGACGGCGAACAGACGCGCACCCTACGTGAATTGCTCAGCCGTACCCTGGGTTTTGCCGTCGCCACCTTGCTCACGGGCACGCCCGCGCTGGTGGAAGAAGCCGAATCGCTGGGCGCGGCCATCAAGCTGGCCCACACGGAAGAGGCGCTGAACGAAGCGGCCCTGCGCCTGAAACAGCTGTGCTACCAGATCGAATTGAAAAGCGGCGACACGGCCGAGCAGCAGGAATTGCTGCTGCGCCTGTTCAAGTTGCTGCTGGACAACGTCAGCCAGTTGCTCGACGACGACAGCTGGCTGCGCGGCCAGGTCGATGCCGTGCAAAACCTGATCGCCGGCCCGCTCGACCAGCGCGCGCTGGAAGACGCCACGCGCAGCCTGAAGGAAGTCATCTACAAGCAAGGCCAGCTCAAGCACAGCCTGTCCGACGTCAAGCTGACGGTCAAGAACATGATGATGACCTTCATCGACCGCCTGGGACAAGTGGCGGCCAGCACGGGCGATTTCCATGAAAAGATCGGCGGCTATTCCGAAAAGATCAGCCAGGCGGAAAATATCAGCGAACTGAACAGCGTTCTCGACGAAGTCCTGCGCGAAACGCGCATGGTGCAGAACGAAGCCTTGCGCGCGCGCGACAAGATGGTGCTGGCGCGCCAGGAAGTGCAGGATGCGGAACAGCGCATCCACACGCTGGAAGCGAAGCTCCAGCATATGAGCGAACTGGTGCGGGAAGACCAGCTGACGGGCAGCCTGAACCGCCGCGGCCTGGACGACGTGTTCGAGCGCGAGACGGCCCGCTCCGACCGCCGCGGCACGCCGCTGTGCATCGCCATGCTGGACCTCGACGATTTCAAGCGCCTGAACGACACCTACGGCCACCTGGCCGGCGATGCGGCGCTGAAACACCTGGTCAAAATCGTCAAGGAAACCCTGCGCTCGATGGATGTCATCGCCCGCTTCGGCGGCGAGGAATTCCTCATCCTGCTGCCGGAAACGACGGTCGAGGCCGCCTCGTCGACGATGACGCGATTGCAGCGCGAGCTGACCCGGCATTTCTTCCTGCACGACAACGAAAAAGTCTTGATCACTTTTTCCGCCGGCGTGGCCCTGCGCCTGCCCAACGAAGACCAGGCCGAGCTGGTCAAACGCGCCGACCGCGCCATGTACCAGGCCAAGCAGACGGGCAAGAACCGCGTGGTGGTGGCGGACTGAACCCTGGCGCTTCGCCGCATGCCGTCCCGCCACCCGGCCGGACGGCACAATCATGGCAAAAACAATAACATCTTTCCCCCTCCGGCACGCCGCCAGCCTCCGCAACATATAAAAATAAAACTATTTTTACCCTCAAGTTTCTTTAAACCCTGTCGTCTAGCGCGCGGCCGGCGGCAAACTGAAGGGCTAAAAATTAAAATTTAAAGCACTTTTCGCCATAAATTTTCCCGCAGAGCAACCGTTACCCTAAACAACAGCGGCTTGATTGTCCCGGAACAGCGGGGCAGGCCAAAGTGACTAGCACATAGCGCAATGTAGTACCTGTTTGGAGAATTATCATGGCTGCAGTAATTAATACCAACATCTCGTCCCTGAATTCGCAACGCAATCTGTCGACCTCGCAGTCGGCCCTGAGCACCTCGCTGCAACGCCTGTCCTCCGGCATGCGCATCAACAGCGCCAAGGATGACGCCGCTGGTCTGGCAATTTCCGATCGTATGACGTCGCAAATCCGCGGCATGACCCAAGCAACCCGCAATGCAAACGACGGCGTTTCGCTGGCTCAAACGGCTGAAGGCGCGTTGGCAAGCTCGGGCGACATCCTGCAACGTATCCGCGAACTGGCCGTGCAATCGTCGAACGCCACCAACTCGTCGAGCGACCGTCAGGCGCTGCAAACCGAGGTAGGCCAGCTGGGTTCGGAACTGAACCGTATCGCCCAAACCACCTCGTTCAACGGCCAGGCGCTGCTGGACGGCACCATGGGTACGGCCAACTTCCAGGTTGGCGCAGATGCCAATCAGCTGATTTCCGCCAGCGGCGCGAACTTCCTGACCAACACCTACGGCAACAACCGTATCGCCAACGATGCATCGGCTGTCAAGAAAGATGCCGTCGGTAATGCAGTCGTCGGCAAGCTGACGATTTCCGGCTCCATCGGCACCACGACCGTCGACACGACGGCCGCCGTCGCCGAAACGGCACCAGGTGCAGGCGATGCCATCAAAGGCAGCACGGCCAAATCCGTCGCCGCCGACATCAACAGCCAAACGGCGAAAACGGGCGTCACCGCAACGGCACAAACGGACGTCAACCTGAACCTGGGCGCCGAATCGTATTCGTTCTCCATCGGCTCGGATAACGCCAAGGGCGTCACCGTATCGTTCGCCGTCAGCGGCACCGCATCGACCGCAGCCGACTATGCCGCAGGCATCAACGCCATCAATGCCCAAACGGCAAAGACCGGCGTGACCGCCCAGTACGACAGCGTCAACAAGGGCATGAAGCTGACCAATGCATCGGGCGAAAATATCGCCCTGACGCAAGGCACGACGGCCAACACCAAGTTCGACGTCGATGGCTACAAGGCCGATGGCAAGGTCCAAGCCGCAGCCCAGTCGATCATCACCGCAGCCGCCGCTGCCACGGTCAACGGCCGCGTGACTTTCGACTCGCAAAACAGCTTCTCGGTCACGGAAACCACCACTACCGGCCTGGCAATTGGTAAAGCAACGGCACAAGGTTCGACCCTGAACTCCGTGTCGACCCTGGACGTGACGACGTTTGACGGCGCGCAGCTGGCACTGAAAATTGCCGATGCAGCACTGGCAACGGTCAACGGCCAACGCGCCCAATACGGTGCTTTGCAATCGCGCTTCTCGTCGGCGATTTCCAACCTGCAATCGACCACGGAAAACCTGTCCGCATCGCGCAGCCGCATCGTCGATACCGACTTTGCATCGGAAACGGCCAACATGACCCGCGGCCAGATCCTGCAACAAGCTGGTACGGCCATGCTGGCGCAAGCGAACTCGCTGCCAAACGGCGTCCTGAGTCTGCTGCGCGGCTAATCTCCGATTAGCCAGGCAACAGCGCAGGACTCGATTCCCCTGCCGGATTTTTTCGGCAGGGGAATTTTCACTAGGAGAGCACCATGACTATCGACACGATAGCGGCCGCCTCCGCGGCCAGACTAGACAAGAGTTATGTGTCTGCGGATACGTCGCCGGCACGCCCGGCAGCACCCCGCAACGCCACGGAAAACGCTACGGTTGCACCACAGCAAGCCAGCAAGGAGCCCAGCCGCGAGCAGCTGGACAAGGCGGTATCGGAGCTGAACCAGTCGTCGCAGATGAAGACGCAAGGCCTGGAATTTTCCATCGACGAAGACAGCCAGCGCACGGTCGTCAAAGTCATCGACCAGGAAACCAAGGAAGTACTGCGCCAGATTCCTACCAAGGAAGCCCTGGAATTGTCCAAAACCTTCGATTCGGCCAAAGGTTCGCTGATCAGTCAAAGCGCATAGCGATGGCATGGCACACGGACATGCGACATCGTGGCAATACGCATCGGCATGACCACGGGGTCCGATAGCCTGGCTATCCGGCCCCGATTTTATTGCAACCAACACAACACGTCCCCGCCCCTTTCCCGCTTTTTCGCTCCCGCTGAAAACAGCGCGGTAAATCCCCCTCTCAAGTCCTGATTGATTCTGCCGATAACAGCTTATATTAGCGTTTTCCTAGGAGTATTCAGTGGCCATCACACCTACACTTTCATCCATCGGCATCGGCGCCGGCGCCAGCGGCCTGGATGTGAATGCCATCATCGACAAGCTGATGACGGCCGAAGCCGCACCGCTGGGTACTTTTGACAAGAAAACGGCCTCCTACCAGGCCAAGCTCAGTGCGATGGGCACGCTCAGTGGCGCCGTCAGCACCTTCCAGAATTCGCTGTCGGCCCTGTCGAATACCAATAACTTCCGCGCCGTCAGCGCCACGCCCGCCGATCCCCTGGTGCTGTCCGCCAGTGCCGGCGCCAAGGCCGTGGCCGGCAACTACAACATCAACGTCACGCAACTGGCCCAGTCGCAGACACTGATGTCGGGCGGCATGGCCAACAAGCTGTCGACCATCGGACTGGGCAGCAAGACAACGATTTCCTTCCAGTTGGGCGCGCTCACCGGCGGCACCTTCGGTTTGAACGGCACCGCCCTGGGCGCCACCACGGCGCAGACCGGCATCAGCAACGGCTCGCTGATACTCAACGGCACCGCCATCCCCACCGATGCCAGCACCAAGAGCGCGCGCGCCCTGGCCGACGCCATCAACGCCAAGAGCAGCACCACGGGCGTGACCGCCACAGCCCAGCCGACGTCGAGCAGCGCGACCATGTTCGCCGGCTTCGGCAGCGTCGAAACGGGCGCGGACGGCACCTATTCGCTGTCGGTGGGCGGCATCGAGATCGTTACGCAGGGCAACGGCGTGGCCGCCAACGGCGGCATCACGGCCGCCTCGCTCGACACGACGCTCGAAGGTCCGAATGCCGTCTCGAATGCGCTGGCCGCGGCCAACATCACCGTCACCGGCAAGGCCGCCGACGGCACCCTGAAATTTACGCGCGCCGACGGTTCCAACCTGAACATCGAAGAAGTGGTGACGGGCTCGGTCAAGGGCGGCATCGGCCACGCCTCGAACTCGGTCAATGACGGCTCGAACGTGACGCTGACCAGCACCATCAACTTGGCCTCGAGCAATGCCAGCCCGATCACCATCGCTGGCAGCAATCCGGCCGCCGCCGGACTGACGGCAGGCTCGGGTGGCGCCTACATGAACACCAACTTTACCCAGGACGGCACGCAGGCGACGGGCACGGTGGTGATCGACGCCACCAACAACACCTTGCAAGGCATCCGCGACGCCATCAATAACGCAGGCCTGGGCGTGACCGCCAGCATCGTTTCGGACGGCACGGACAAGCCGTTCCATCTGGTCTTGAGCTCGTCGAAGACGGGCGCCAACTCGTCCATGAAGATCTCGCTCAGCGGCAGCGACGGCCTGCCCCCGGACAGCGCCCTGAATGACTTGCTGTCCTACGATGCGAGCGGCACGCAAAACCTGAAACAGAACAGCGCCGCGCAAAACACCAACTTCAGCGTCAACGGCATCGCCATCACCAGCGCGTCCAACAGTGTCGATACGGCCATCGAAGGCGTGACCCTCGGCATTGCCAAGGTCGGCAGCACCAGCTTGTCGGTGCAGAAAGATACCTCCACCGTCAAGACCAGCATCAATACCTTCGTCAAGGCCTATAACGACCTGAATACGGCGATGGCCAAGATGACGGCCTATGATCCGGAAACCAAGAAGGGCGGCGTCCTGCTGGGGGACTCCACCGCGCAATCGATCCAGAGCCAATTGCGCAAGCAATTGGGCGCGCCCATTACCGGCTTGAACAGCAGTTTGAGCACCCTGAGCCAGGTCGGCATTTCCTTTCAGAAAGATGGCAGCCTGACCCTGGATTCCAGCAAGCTCGACAAGGCCATCAGCGCCAACTTCACCGACATCGCCGGCCTGTTTTCCGCGCTCGGCAAGGCCACCGACAGCAACGTCGCCTTTACCAGCTCGACCGCAGCAACCAAGCCGGGTAGCTATGAATTGACGATCACCACGATGGCCAGCCAAGGCTCGATCACCTCGGCCGCCGTAGTGCCGGCCACCACCACGATAGGCAGCGACACCACGTGGAGCATCACGCTGAACGATACCGAGCCCAGCGCTGCCAAGAATACGGCCCAGGTCGTCATTCCTGCCGGGACGTACACCCCGGCCCAGATGGCATCCATCATCCAGTCATCGATCAACGGCGTGAAGTCGTTTTCCGACAACGGCGCCACCGTGTCGGCTTCCGTCGATGGTGCGGGCAAACTGGTACTGGCGTCGAGCCGCTATGGTTCCGTCTCGAATATCGCCATCAGCAGCGGCACCGGCACGGCGCCAACCGACCTGTTCGGCGCATCCGCGCCCGTCAAGGGCGCGGACGTGGCTGGCACCCTGGGCGGACAACCGGTGATCGGCTCGGGCCAGACCCTGACGGGCGCCGCCGGTTCGCCGGCCGATGGCCTGAAGATTGAAGTCACGGGCGGCACCACCGGCTCGCGCGGCACCGTCAGCTTCTCGCAAGGCTATGCCTACCAGTTGAATAACCTGGCCACTTCCTTCCTCGGCACGGACGGCATGATCACCAACCGCTCCAAGGGCCTCAACGAAACCATCAAGAGCATCGCGACGCAGCGCGACAAGTTCAGTGACAAACTGAACGACATCGAAGCGCGCTACCGCGCCCAGTATTCGCGCCTGGACGTGTCCCTGAATAAATTGCAGGGCATGCAAAGCTATTTGACCCAGCAGTTGGCCGCCATCGCCGCCAACCGTTAAGCCCAATCATCAGGAGAATTAAATGTTTGGAACCCAACAACGCGGCGTCAACGCCTATGCCAAGGTCGGTCTGGAAACGGGCATCGTTTCGGCCTCGCCGCACAAGCTGATCGTGATGCTGTACGACGGCGCCCTGGTGGCCGTGCTCAGCGCGCAGATGCACATGAAATCGGGCAATGTGCCGGAAAAAGGCAAGTCCATCTCGAAAGCCATCCAGATCATCGACAATGGCTTGCGCGCCAGCCTGGACAAGGAAGCGGGAGGCCAGATCGCCGAAGGCCTCGACGCCCTGTATGAATACATGAGTGCACGCCTGCTGACGGCCAACCTGCACAACGATATTACCCTGCTGGAAGAGGTACAGCGCCTGCTCACCGACTTGCGCGAAACCTGGAACGCCATAGGCGCCACCCCCGCCGCCATGCCTGGCGCCGATCTGAAACGTATGCCCAGCCTTGCGAGCGCCTGACCCATGATGACGAATCAAGAAGTCCTGACCACTTACGAAGCCATGCAGACCCTGACGGGCCAGATGGTCACCGCCGCCACCAACGCCGACTGGGATGCGCTGGAAGCGCTGGAACAGCGCATCAGCACGCATGTGGCCGCGCTGAAGGCGAATGAAGAAAAAGTCGTGCTGGAAAGCGCTGGCCGCCAGCGCAAGGTCGCCCTGATCAAGCAGATCCTGGAAGACGACCGCAAGATCCGCGACCTGACCATGCCGTGGATGGCGCAATTGTCCAAGCTGATCAGCAGCACCGGCACGGAGCGGCGCCTGGCCAACGCCTACGGCGCGTAAGCGCCCACGGGGCAAGGTCAGCTATCATGTTGCCGAAGATGGATGCGATCGGCATGACGCCCCTGACCCCGGTCAAGGCCACGCGAACGGCCGACGCCGTCGCCGACCCGCGCCAGGCCGAGTTCCAGCGCTCGCTGCAAGGCCTGATCGGCAAATCCATGCAGGGACAGGTGCTGGCCCGCATGGGCGACGGCAGCTTCCTCGTGCGCGTGGCCGGTACGCCGGCCCGCATGCAACTGCCCGCCGGCGCCCAGCTGGGCACGGAAATCCCGCTGACCTTGATCGGCATCAATCCCCGCCCCTCTTTTCAAATCGGCAATAGCCGCGACCAGCCTGCCAGCGCCCTGCTGACGTATGCGGACGCGGAAGCCGAGCCCGACGCTGCCGAAGCGCGCGGCCCCCAGGCCGGCGCCGCCCAGGCGGGCACGCGCGCCAGCAGCACGGCCGCCACCCTGCTCAGCCGCGCGCCCCTCACGCCCGCCAATCTGCTGCCCGCCCTGGCAGGCGACACGCCCGCACCCGAACTGAGCACCACCGCGCGCGCCATCAGCAGCGTGCTCAGCCAGGCGGAAAGCGTGCCCGGCGCGCCCCTGTCCCTGGTCGGCAAGACGCCGCTGATGGCCACGCCGGGCGCCGCCCCGGCCCAGGTGGCCCAGAATTTGCGCGATGCCGTCGGCAGCAGCGGCCTGTTCTATGAATCGCATGTGGCCGAATGGGCCGAAGGCAAGCGGCCGCTCGCGTCGCTGCTGCTGGAGCCGCAAATGCAGAAGGCGGCACAGGGCGACATGGCCAGGACGGGGACCGACCTGGCCTCAGCGCAACTGATCAATTTACAGCTGCATACGCACGAACAGGCGCGCGTGCAGTGGCAGGGAGAAGCGTGGCCCGGCCAGAAGATGCAGTGGGATATCAGCCGCGATGCGCCGGAAGGACAGCAGCACGATGGCCGCGATGGCGACGAGGAAGCGACGGCCTGGCGCAGCAATGTGCGCTTCCAGTTTCCCCTGCTGGGCGACCTGGCCGCGCACGTAGTCTTGCAGGGCGGCCGCGTGGCCATCCAGTTGCAAGCGGGCAGCGAAGGCAGCGCCGGCACCTTGCGCCAGCATGCGGCGGCGCTGGAAGCGTCGCTCGATGCGGCCGGCTGGCCCTTGTCGTCGTTGACGATCGCCGGCAAGCCCGAGGCAGCCGAGCCAGCGGAAGCGGATGATGCTTGACGACACCAAGCGCAAGGTGCCGCAGACGGCCGTCGCCCTGGCTTACCAGAGCGGCACGCCGGCGCCCAAGGTGGTGGCCAAGGGCAGCGGCCTGATCGCGGACCAGATCATCAGCACGGCGCGCGAACACGGCGTCTTCGTGCACGAATCGAAGGAATTGGTGGCGCTGTTGATGGATGTCGACCTGGACCGTCAGATTCCGCCCGGCCTGTATCGGGCGATTGCGGAACTGCTGGCCTGGTTATATCATATTGAATCTGCGAATGGCGGGCCGATCCCGCCGCCGCCCGACACCAGCGTCAACCTCACCGATACATAGACAGGCATCAATGCAAGCACATATTATGGATTCCGGCCTCGAAAACTGGCATGATTTTGAAGTGGAATCGCGGCGGGAAATCATCGCCTTGCTGCGCAGCATCAGTGAAAAGAACCAGCTGATCCGCATGTTGATCCACGGTGAATCCGATGTGTGCGTCACTTCCATCCTGGAAGTCGATGCCGAGCACGATACCGTCATCCTCGACCGTTCCGTGAACGCCGACCAGAACCGGCGCATGCTGGCCGCCAAGGGCATTTCGTTTGAAACCTCGCTCGACAAGATCCGCATCCTGTTTGCCAGCGCCCTGGTGGAAGAGTGCCATTTCGGCGGCACGCCCGCCTTGAAAATTGCCATTCCAGAAACACTGATCCGCCTGCAGCGGCGCGAGTATTACCGCATGACGACGCCCGTGAGCAATCCCGTGCGCGTGGCGATCCCCCTGCCGCCCTCACTGGGTGGCGCCGACACCCTGTTCCCGCTGGCCGACATCAGCTGCGGCGGCATCGCCATCCTCGACAATAAACTGATGCTGGGCGAGACCATCGGCAGGGATTATCCCGGCTGCCGCATCGACTTGCCCGACGTCGGCATCGTCACCGCGACTTTGCAAATTCGCAATTCGCTGGACATGACCTTGCTGAACAACAAGCTGAACCGCCGCCTCGGCTGCCAGTTCGTCGACCTGCCGCGCAGCATGCTGGCGCACGTGCAGCGCTATATCACGCGTCTCGAACGCGAGCGGAATGCCAGGATGGCTGGGTTGGGCTAAGCGTCAGTTAACCCAAAACGCAAGGGCTGGGGGTCGGACCCTCAGGGTCCGACCCCAGTCTTCGTTTTGGGTTCTCAATATTTAAACCTGCATATTCATGATCTCGTGATACGCCGATACGAGCTTGTTTCTCACCTGCACCGTCGCCTGGAATTCGATGCTCGACTTTTGCATCGACACCATCACGTCCGACAGGCTGACCTTTTCGTCGCCCATGGTAAAGCGCTGGCCCAGGGCCGACGAGGCCTTTTGCGCGCCGCTCACGGAGTCGAGCGCGCTCTTGAAGGCATCGGCAAAATTCACCTTCGCCGCTGGCAGCTCGGTCTGGATCGCCGGTATTTTCGCCTCCGGCCGCGTGGCCGCCGACTTCAGTTGCGCGATCATCGCCTCGATCCTGCTGCTATCGATACCGCCTGTTTTCACTTTGCCTCCCGATTCTGGTCTGCTTCATATCTGTTCCATGCCTGTTGCACCCAGAGAACAAAACTCTGGCTTGCAAGGCAACGACGGGTACAATAACTTCCGTCACATGTTGCCAGGGTTCCACAATACCAGCGCCAACGCCAGCCGCTCGGCCGAGCAGGCGGCAAAAGCGCCTTCTATTTGGACGATTGAAGCGCGTGACAGTGGCGGATAATTCTGCATATCGCCCCTCCTCCCGAGGAAGCGACCCCCGCTCATTACCAAACATACGCGCCCTGGAAGGCAATCATGGCTGTAGCCGAAGAAATCGATGTGAACCGCATACCCCCGGAACCGGCGCCTGCCCGCTCGCCCGTGGAGTCCGTGCAAGCCTTCGCCAAGACGCCGATGGGCAAGAATTTCCTGCGCGGCCTGGGCGTGGCGGCACTGGTCGCCATCGGCGTGGCCCTGTACATGTGGAACCAGCCGCCCGAATACAAAGTCCTGTTCTCGAACTACACGGACCGCGACGGCGGCGCCATCACCGCGTCGCTGGACCAGCTGGGCATCAAGCACAAGTTTTCCGAAGGCGGCGGCGCCATTCTCGTACCGTCCGAGCAAGTCCACGACGCGCGCCTGAAACTGGCCGCGCAAGGCTTGCCGAAGGGCGGCAACGTGGGCTTCGAGCTGATGGAAAACCAGAAGCTGGGCGTGTCGCAATTCCTGGAACAGGTCAATTTCCAGCGCGCGCTGGAAGGCGAACTGGCCAAATCGATCGAATCGGTGTCCGCCGTCGACACGGCGCGCGTCCACCTGGCGCTGCCCAAACCATCCGTCTTCGTGCGGGAACAGCAAAAACCGACGGCGTCCGTGCTGCTGAACCTGCATCCGGGCCGTGGCCTCGATCAGTTGCAGGTGAGCGCCATCGTGCACCTGGTGGCTTCCAGCGTGCCGGAGTTGCTGCCGATCAATGTCACCGTGGTCGACCAGGCCGGCACCCTGCTGTCGAACCAGGAAAAGGACAAGGACCGCGCCAACGGCATCAAGAGCCTGGACCCGAACCAGCTGAAGTACGTGCAGCAATTGCAGCAAAGCGTGATCAAGCAGGTCGAATCGATCCTGCTGCCCATCGTCGGCGAAGGCAATGTACGCGCCGAAGCGACGGCCGATGTTGATTTTTCGCAAAGCGAGCAGGCCGCCGAAACCTACAAGCCGAATTCGCCGCCGGAAGCGTCCACCATCCGCAGCCAGCAAACGAGCGAATCGACGGGCGCCGGCAATGCCAACCCGTCCGGCGTGCCGGGCGCGCTGTCGAACCAGCCGCCAGGCGTGGCGACGGCCCCGTTGACGGCCGAAGCGCCTGGCGCACCGGGCGGCGCGCCGACGGCACCGACACAGAAGGAATCGACGACGAATTATGAAGTCGACAAGACCGTGCGCTACGAGCAGAAATCCATGGGTGGCTTGCGCCGCCTGTCGGTGGCCGTCGTCGTCAATTACCGCCGCAGCTTCGACAAGGATGGCAAGGTCACGGTCAAGCCAATTTCGCCTGCCGAAATGGTCCAGATCAATAATCTGGTCAAGGAAGCGATGGGCTACAACAAGGAACGCGGCGACAGCTTCAGCGTGGCCAACTCGCCCTTCGACGGCATCGACCGCGCGCCGGAAGGCAAGCTGGAGTGGTGGCGCGACCCGGCCAACTTGCCGCTGGCGAAGGAACTGGCGAAATTCCTCATCACGGCCCTGATCCTGCTGTATATCTTCATCAAGATCGTGCGTCCGATGCTGCGCCCCGTGATGCGCAAGATCGACGATTTCGGCGCCCCGCCGCCCGTCATCGAGCCGGAATTGAGCAAGGACGGCGAAGAAAACGAAGTCCTGCTGAGCGAAGCGGAGCTGGAAGAACTGGAAGAAGATACGGCCCGCGGTTATCGCGAAAACCTGGCGATGGCCAGGAAACTGGCGCAGGAAGACCCGCGCGTCGTGGCCAACGTAATCAAAGCATGGATAGGCAATAATGACTGAGACAACGGGACTGCAAAAAGCATCGATCCTGATGCTGGCACTGGGCGAGAGCGAAGCGGCCGAGGTCATGAAATTCCTCGGGCCGCGCGAAGTGCTGAAACTGGGCGCCGCCATGGCCACCATGAAGGGCATCGCGCACGAGCAGGTGGTCGAGGTGCTCGGCGACTTCCGCGCGCAGACGGAACTCAACTCCACCGTCGGCCTGGATTCGGACGAATACATCCGCCAAGTGCTCACCAAGGCGCTGGGCGACGACAAGGCGTCCGTGCTGCTGTCGCGCATCCTGGGCGGCAAAGATGCGTCCGGCATCGAATCGCTGAAGTGGATGGATTCGCAATCCGTGTCCGAGCTGATCCGCAACGAGCACCCGCAGATCATCGCCACCATCCTCGTCCATCTGGAACGCGACCAGGCGTGCGAAATCCTCGGCCACTTCACGGACCGCCTGCGCAACGACGTCGTCTTGCGCATCGCCACCCTGGACGGCGTGCAGCCAGCCGCCTTGCGCGAACTCAACGACGTGCTGACGAAACTGCTGTCCGGTAACGAAAATATCAAGAAATCGTCGCTGGGCGGCGTGCGCGCGGCGGCCGAGATCCTGAACTTCATGAGCGGCGAGCAGGAAGGCTCCGTCATGGACAATATCAAGAACTACGACAATGACATGGCGCAAAAGATCATGGACGAAATGTTCGTGTTCGACAACGTGATCGATATCGACGACCGCGGCATCCAGTTGCTGCTGCGCGAAGTGCAGTCGGAAATGCTGATCATCGCCCTGAAAGGCGCCTCGCAGGAGCTGCGCGACAAGATCTTCAAGAACATGTCGCAGCGCGCCGGCGAGATGATGCGCGAAGACCTCGAGTCGAAAGGCCCCGTGCGCCTGTCGGAAGTGGAATCGCAGCAGAAACAGATCCTGCAGATCGTGCGCCGCCTGGCGGACGAGGGGCAGATTGTCCTAGGCGGAAAAGGCGAGGATTCGTTTGTCTAACTTGATTCCCAAAGAGCAGCAAACCGCCTACCAGCGCTGGGAAATGACCTCGTTTGGCGACGAGCGTCCCAGCGTGGTGGCGGCGCGCAAGCTGCTCGAACCGGATCCCGAACCGGAATTCGATCCATTTGCCGAGCTGCACGAGGAAGAGCTGGCCCCGCCGCTCGAATACCCGACGCAGGAAGAACTCGACGCCATCCGCGAGGAAGCGCGCGCCACCGCCTTCGACGAAGGCCGCGCGGCCGGCTATGCGGAAGGCCACGCGGCCGGGCATGCCGATGGCCATGCGCAATCGTATGCAGAAGGCAAGGCGGCGTCCGCCGTGGAACTGGCGCACCTGCAAACCATCGCCGTCGACTTCGGCACGGCCGTGCAGCAGGCCGACGACCTGATCGCCAATGACGTGATGGAGCTGGCCCTGCAGCTGGCCAAGGGCATGCTCAAGACGGCCTTGCCCGTGCGCCCCGAACTGATGCTGCCGATGGTGCGCGAAGCCATCGAATACTTACCCGTGCTGCAACAACCAGCCTTGCTGATGCTCAACCCGGAAGACGCGCAAGTGGTGCGCGACGGCATCGGTGATGAGCTCGACAAGGGTGGCTGGCGTGTCATCGAAGACCCCAGCGTGGAACGCGGCGGTTGCAAGATCGACACGGCCAGCAACCAGATCGACGCGCAGACATCCACCCGCTGGCACCGCCTGACGCACGCGCTGGGCAAAGACCTGGACTGGCTGGCGCCGTGAGCGAGCCCGTCAAAGGCCCGACTGCCCATGCGGCGCGCTGGCGCGCCTACCTGAACGACTGTTCGGCCGTGGTCGGCTTTGTCGAACCGATGCAGATTTCAGGCCGCGTCACGCGCGTGGCCGGTCTGGTGATGGAAGCCGTGGGCTTGCGCCTGGCCGTCGGCGCCGCCTGCACCGTGCCGCTGCCGAATGGCGGCCGGGTCGAGGCGGAAGTGGTCGGTTTTGAGGGCGAACGCCTGTTCTTGATGCCGCAAAGCGATGTCGAGGGCATCGTGCCCGGCACGCGAGTGTTTTCCGTCGAACCGGCCATTCCCCGCCCCGGCAGCGTGGCGCACCCGCGCCGCCGCCCCAGCGACCGCGCGCGCCACCTGCCCGTGGGTCCGCAACTGCTGGGCCGCGTGCTCGACGGTGCGGGCCGCCCGCTCGACCAGCTCGGTCCGTTGCACACGACCGATAGCGCCCCCATCAATGTACGCCCCGCCAATCCGCTGGGCCGCGCCCCCATCGTCGACACGCTCGACGTGGGCGTGCGCTCGATCAACGCCATGCTGACCGTGGGCCGTGGCCAGCGCATGGGCCTGTTCGCCGGTTCCGGCGTCGGTAAAAGCGTGCTGCTGGGCATGATGGCCCGCTACACGGAAGCGGACGTGATCGTCGTCGGCCTGATCGGCGAACGGGGACGCGAAGTAAAAGAATTCATCGAACAAATCCTCGGCCCCGAAGGCCTGGCCCGTTCCGTTGTCGTGGCCGCGCCGGCCGACACGCCGCCGCTGATGCGCCTGCAGGGCGCAGCGTATGCGACGGCGATTGCCGAACACTTCCGCGACCAGGGGCAAAACGTGCTGCTGATCATGGATTCGCTGACCCGCTACGCCATGGCGCAGCGCGAAATCGCCCTGGCCATCGGCGAGCCACCGGCAACCAAGGGCTATCCGCCATCCGTCTTCGCCAAGCTGCCCGTGCTGGTGGAGCGGGCCGGCAATGGCGAGGAAGGCGGCGGCTCGATCACGGCTTTCTACACCGTGCTGACCGAGGGCGACGACCAGCAAGACCCGATCGCCGACTCGGCGCGCGCGATTCTTGACGGCCACATCGTGCTGAACCGGCGCCTGGCCGAAGCGGGTCATTATCCCGCCATCGACATCGAGCAATCGATTTCGCGCGCCGCCCACTCGATCACCACGCACGAACACCAGCAGCAGGCGCGCAAGCTGAAACAGCTGTATTCGCGTTATGAACGCAGCCGCGACCTGATCAGCGTGGGCGCCTACAGCGCCGGCACCGACCCCGTGCTGGACCAGGCCATCGCCCTGCATGAAAAGATCGAGGCGTTTTTGCAACAGCAAATCACGGAGCGGGTCAGCATGGACGAGAGCTTGGGGCAACTTACCGCTCTATTCGACTGATTAGGGCTTGCATAGCGGGAATATAATCAGCCATGGCTTCTCCTTCCCAACTTGCAACCCTGATCGACCTTGCCCAGCGCGAAACGGATGACTGCGCCAAGCGCCTGGGCGCGGCCCTGAAAGCGCTCGACGATTGCCGCCAGAAGCTCGACATGCTGTCCGGCTACCGCGACGACTACGCCAAACGCTTCGAGGCAAGCATGAGCAGCGGCATTACGCCCATGGCTTACCGCAACTTCCAGGCCTTCATGGTCAAGCTCGACAGTGCCATCCTGGGCCAGCAGCAAGTAGTCGAACATGCGCAAGCGCGCAGCGACAATGAAAAGATGCGCTGGCAACTGGCCGAACGCAAGCGCATGTCGTACACCACCCTGAACAACCGGGCGCAGGAACAGGCGCTGAAGCTGGAAAACAAGCGCGACCAGAAAGCAATGGATGAGCACGCGGCGCGACAAGCCTATTACAAACGCTAAGCAACACTGAGGCAGCATCATGCAAACCCAGCCAACACCGATTTCCCAGATTATCTCGCCCAACGCCACGCCGGGCGCCGCCAACCGCAGCCAGCCGTCCACCAGCGGCACGGCGGGCGACTTCCAGCGCACCCTGAACCGCCAGATCGAGCAGCGCCAGGTCAGCCGCAATATGGCGCAAGCGCAAATACAAACGCCGGCGCCGGCACCGGCAGCTCGTCCCGCCAGCCCCGCCGCCACGCAGGCACCCGCCCAGGCGCCAGCCAGCGAAGCGAAAGCGGCGCAAGCAGGCACCGAACAGGCGGCCAGCAGCGAACAGCCGCCCGCGCAATCGAGCGAGGCAGCGACACCAGACACCGCCGACAGCGCCCCGGCCGAGGCCAGCGTGCCTGCCGCCCCCGCCGCGACAGTCACGCCGCCAGCCGATCCGGCCGCCGAAATGCTGGCCCTCGTAGGCAGCATCCAGCTGGCCATCCAGCCACCGGCAGCCGCCGCCAAGGCCGCGCCGGAACTGCCGGCGCGCGCCAGCGTCAAGGCCGAGGGCAAGAATCCGGCAACAGGCCCCCTGCTGGCAGTGGGCCAGGGCAGCGGCAAGGCTGCCGCCACCGCCGCCGCGCAAGCCGACAGCGGCGACTTTGCCGACAGCCTGGGCCAGGCCCAGGGCAAGGCAGCCGCCACACCGGGCGCCAGCGTGCCGACCGGCAAGGCCGAACCGGGCAAGCTGGCCATCGACGCCCAGCTGGCAGCCACCGCCAAGGCGGGCGCCGCCGTGGCCGAACCGATCCTCAAGGAAACACCTGCCGACCTGAACCGCCTGGCGGCCCAGTTGCAGCCGGGCGCGCTGCAGCAGGCTGCGGCCGCCGTGGCCGTGCCGGCCGACAAGCTGACGGGCCGGGTCGGCACGCCGGCCTGGGACCAGCAGCTGGGACAGAAAGTCGTGTGGATGGCGGCTGGCGGCGACCAGAGCGCCACCCTGACCCTGAATCCGCCCGACCTGGGACCCGTGCAAGTGGTACTGACAGTCACCAATGACCAGGCCGATGCCGCCTTCATGTCGGCCCAGCCGGAAGTGCGCCAGGCGCTGGAAGCGGCCATGCCGCGCCTGCGCGAAATGATGAGCGAAGCGGGCATCGCCTTTGGCAGCGCCACCGTCTCGGCCGGCACGCCGGAACAGCAGGACCAGGGTAACCGGGAAGCATCTGGCGGACGCCGTGGCAATGGCCAGGGTGGCGGCGCATCGGGTGGCGAGATCGCCATCGCGCCGGCGACAGGCGGACGCAGCCGGCCCAGCCTGAGTGCCGTGGATACCTTTGCCTGAGGTCAATTCGTCGTCCGCAAGCCACTGGCGCGCCCCACGGCGTAACTTTTCGTCTAAAAACAGCGAGTTGAGGGCGCTTCCGCCCTCTTTTCACTGCATCCTTCTGCGCAGAATTTGCCGATAATGACATAATGGCGTCGTGATCCACTTCCATGCACTCGAGTACCATTGAAAGCAAATCCAAAAATGAAAGCAGATCCGAAAGCAGATGCAGGCCTGGCTCCCGCCGGCGCCTCGAAAAAGAAGCTTCTGATCATCGTGCTGGCCTCGGTGCTGGTGGCTGGCGGTATCGGTGGCGGTGCCGCCTGGTACTTCCTGCATGGCAAGGCCGATAAAGAAGAATCGGCACCGAGCAAGAAAAAACATGCCGCTTCCAAGGCAGGTCCGCCCGTCTTCGTGCCCATCGATGCCTTCACCGTCAATTTGCAGCCGGAAAATGGCGAGCAATACCTGCAAATCGCGTTTACCTTGCAGGCCAGCAGCCCGGAAGAAATGGACTTGATCAAGGTCAACATGCCGAAAGTGCGCAGCCGCTTGTTGCTGCTGCTGTCCGGCAAGAAGGCATCCGAACTCAATACCGTGGAAGGCAAGCAGCAACTGGCGGCCGAAATCATCAATCAGGTGAACCAGCCGTTCGAGGACAAAGGGCCGGAGCAAGACGTGACGGACGTATTATTTACCGCATTCATCATTCAATAAGCAGCCATGGCCGATAATTTCCTCTCCCAGGAAGAAGTCGATGCCCTACTCAAGGGCGTCAACGGAGACCAGGACGACGCGCAGGCGCCGGAAGATGTCACGGGAGTTCGTACCTACAACCTGGCAACCCAGGAGCGCATCGTGCGCGGCCGGATGCCGACGTTGGAAATTATCAACGAGCGTTTCGCCCGGCTGCTGCGCGTGGGCCTGTTCAACTTCCTGCGCCGCAGCGCCGAAGTGTCGGTGGGTTCCGTGCGCGTGTCGAAATACAGCGAGTTCATCCGTAATCTGGTGGTGCCGACCAATCTGAACCTGGTGCACATGAAGCCGTTGCGCGGCACGGCCCTGATGGTCTTCGATCCGGGCCTCGTGTTCCTGCTGGTCGACAACCTGTTCGGCGGCGACGGACGCTTCCATACGCGCGTCGAAGGGCGCGACTTTACGCAGACGGAGCAGCGCATCATCCTGCGCATCCTCGACATCGTCTTCGAAGCCTACACCAAGTCGTGGGAGCCGGTCTTCCCCGTCGAGTTCGAATATATCCGTTCAGAAATGAACACGCAGTTCGCCAACATCGCCACGCCGAACGAGGTGGTGGTGGCGTCCACGTTTACGGTGGAATTGGGCTCCGTTTCCGGACAAATCCACTTCTGCATGCCGTATTCGATGATCGAGCCGATCCGCGATTCGCTGACCTCGAGCCTGCAGGGCGAGGCGCTGGAAGTGGACAAGCGCTGGATCCGCCTGATGACGCAGCAGATCCAGATCGCCGAAGTCGAGCTGGTGGCCTCGCTGGGCACGGCGCGCGTGTCGTTTGATGAAATCCTGAACATGAAGGTGGGCGACATCATCCCGCTGAATATTCCCGAACTGATCGCTGCCACCGTCGACGGCGTGCCCGTGATGGATTGCACGTATGGCGTGTTGAACGGACAATATGCCTTAAAGGTTGAAAAGTTGTTGGCCAATGCCGATAACATGAATAACCACTAAATAAATACCCGGGCCGCGTTGCGGTCCGTATCTGTACAACAGGAGAAACACATGTCTGACAACCAAGACGACCAAAGCGCGGAAGACGATTGGGGCGCGGCCATTGCCGAGCAGGCCAAGGCGGAAGCCGAAGCGCTGCAGAACCAGGCCGCCAATACGGCCAGCGCGGCCAGCGCCGCCGTGTTCAAGGACTTTTCCAAGCAGGCATCGAAGTCGGAAACGCACAACGATATCGATTTCATCCTCGATATCCCGGTGCAGCTGACGGTCGAACTGGGCCGCACCAAGATCGCCATCAAGAACCTGCTGCAGCTGGCACAGGGTTCCGTGGTCGAGCTCGACGGCCTGGCCGGCGAACCGATGGACGTGCTGGTGAACGGCTGCCTGATCGCCCAGGGCGAAGTGGTGGTGGTGAATGACAAGTTCGGCATCCGCCTGACCGACATCATCACGCCTTCCGAACGCATCCGAAAATTGAATAAATGAAGCCTGGCCTGTTGATTTCCACCATGCTGCCGCTGATGGCGGCATGCAGCATTGCCCTGGCTGAAGCGCCAGCCGCGTCCGCACCAGCGGCGGCCAGCACCGCCAGCGCTTCCGTCGCGCTGGCAAGCGAGACACCGCCTGCCGCAGCGGCGCCAGCAGCCTCACCTGCCACTACAGCTGCTGCCTCGCCTGCCGCCGCCCTGCCCGCCATGCCGCCCGGCGCACCGATGACGATGGCGCCGACCAGCTCGGCCGGCAGCCTGCTGCAAACTATCTTCGCGCTCGTGTTCGTGCTGGCCCTCTTGATCGGCCTGGCCTGGTTCATGAAACGCTATGGCCCCAAGGTCATGGGCGGCAACAACAAGATGCGCGTCGTCAGCTCGCTCAACCTGGGAGGACGCGAACGCATCGTCCTCGTCGAAGTGGCCGACCAGTGGATCGTCGTCGGCGCCTCGCCCGGCCGTATCAACGCGCTGGCCACCATGCCGCGCCAGGAAGGCGATCTGCCGCAACTGGCCACGGCGCAAAACGGCCCCGCGGCCGCCAATTTTTCCGAGTGGCTGAAACAGACCATCGAAAAACGCAATGGGAAATAAGCAGCAGATGGCGTGGTCCACCTTGAAGACTCCCCTGACCTGGCTGCTGGCGGCAGCCGCCCTGGCCTTGCCGCTGTGGGCCATGGCCCAGCCGGGCATCCCGGCCTTCAACAGCACGCCGGCGCCGGGCGGGGGACAGAATTATTCCTTGCCGGTGCAGACGCTCATCCTGATGACGTCGCTCACCTTTTTGCCGGCGGCCTTGCTGATGATGACCTGCTTTACGCGCATCATCATCGTGCTGTCCTTGCTGCGCCAGGCCATCGGCACGCAATCGGCGCCGCCGAACCAGGTGCTGGTGGGGCTTGCCCTGTTCCTGACTTTGTTCGTCATGGGTCCCGTGTTCGACAAGATTTATACGGATGCCTATCTTCCTTATCAGGAAAACAAGATCACCATGCAGCAGGCGATGGACAAGGGCGTCGATCCCCTGAAAACCTTCATGCTCAAGCAGACACGCCAGGCCGACCTGGCCCTGTTTGCCAAGATGTCGCGCTCGCCGGCCCTGCAAGGCCCGGAAGACGTGCCGCTGCGCATCCTCGTGCCCGCCTTCGTCACCAGCGAGCTGAAAACGGCGTTCCAGATCGGCTTTGCCATCTTCATCCCGTTTTTGATCATCGACATGGTGGTCGCCAGCGTGCTGATGTCGATGGGTATGATGATGATGTCGCCCGCGACGATTTCGCTGCCGTTCAAGCTGATGCTGTTCGTGCTGGTCGATGGCTGGCAGTTGCTGCTGGGCTCGCTGTCACAGAGTTTTTACTAGGGGAAGTACGATGACACCCGAAAGCGTCATGACCCTGGGCCGCCATGCGATGGAAATCACGCTGATGGTAGCGGCGCCCATGTTGCTCGTCGCCCTCATCATCGGCTTGATCGTGAGTATTTTCCAGGCGGCCACGCAGATCAACGAGGCGACCCTGTCCTTCATTCCCAAACTGGTCGGCATTTTCGTCGCCCTCGTCGTGGCCGGCCCGTGGATGCTGTCCGTCATGCTCGACTATATGCGCCAGGTGTTTACGGGCATCCCGAACCTGGTGGGCTAGTGCAGTCGCTGTTGCCATGCTGACCCTGTCCAGCATCGAACTCAATACCTGGATCGCAGCACTGCTGTGGCCACTTAGCCGCATCCTGGGCCTGATTGCGGCCGCCCCCCTGTTCGGCAACGCGGCCGTGCCGGCCACCGTCAAGGTGACCCTGGGCGCGCTGCTGGCCATGATCATCGCCCCCACCGTGCCGGCCTTGCCTGCCGTCAACCCGATGTCCTTGCCAGGCTTGTTGATTCTCACGCAGGAGATGCTGGTGGGCCTGGCCATGGGTTTTTCCATCCGTATCGTGTTTTCCGCCATCGAAATGGCCGGTGAAATCAGCAGTCTGACCATGGGCCTGGGCTTCGCCTCGTTCTTCGACCCGCAAACCAAGGGCCGCTCTTCCGCCATCAGCCAGTTCCTCGTCATGCTGGCCACCTTGATGTTTCTGACAGTCAACGGCCACCTGGTCTTGCTGGCGGCGCTGGCGGAAAGCTTTGTCAGCCTGCCGATTTCATCGAGTCCTATCAGCGGCGGCGGTTTCCAGCAATTGGCGGCCTGGGGTGGGGAAATCTTTCGTTCCGGCCTGCAAATTTCGCTGCCCATCATCGCGGCCCTGCTGCTGACCAACGTGGCGCTGGGCATCCTGACGCGGGCCGCGCCGCAGCTGAACATTTTCGGTATCGGTTTTCCCGTCACCCTGGGCGTGGGCTTGCTGGTGATCGGCATGGTCCTGCCCTACCTGGCCACGCCGTTCCAGAACATGTTCCTGCGCGGCATAGAAACGGCGCGTTTGCTGCCACGCGGCTTTGCCACGCGCGACCGGCCTGCGCCGCCCGTACCGCCGAATCCCTTGCGCCCGGCGCCACCGGCACCGCTGCCAGCCGCGCGCTGAACAGAAGTATCAGCCCAGCGCGTGGCGCAGCAGCAGCGCCGACAGCACGAACATCGTGATACCAATCAAGCCATCGAGCACTTGCCAGGCCCGGGGCCGCGCAAACCACGGCGCCAGCCAGCGCGCGCCAAATCCCAGCGAGGCAAACCACAGCAGGCTGGCCGCGCTGGCGCCGGCGATAAACCAGGCGCGCAGCGCGCCCGGCTGCTGGGCGCCGATGCTTCCCACCAGCAATACCGTATCCAGATACACATGCGGATTGAGCAAGGTAAAGGCCGCAGCCTGCGCCAGGATGGCAGCCAGGCCCAGTTGCGCCCCGCCTTCGGCCGCGCGCAACTGCTGCGGCCGGCGCGCGCGCTGCAGGGCTTGCCAACCGTAGACGACCAGGAAAGCGGCGCCACCCAACGCCAGCGCGCTGGCCAAAAGGGGACGCTGCCCCAGCGCACTGGCCATGCCCAGGACGCCGGAGGCAATCAGCGCCGCGTCGGCCAGGGCGCAAAACAGCACGATGGCGCCCACGTGTTCGCGGCGCAAGCCTTGTCGCAAGACAAAAGCGTTTTGCGAACCGATGGCAACGATGAGTCCCAAGCCCAGGGTCATGCCTTGGAGAAAGACGGAAAAAACCAGTGGTGTGGTGGCGGTCGGGAGTGTCATGCGGCGATCTTGCCAGCCCCACGAAATGAAGGCAAACTACCTTTTCTACAGCCAGTTAAGGAAAACTTCATTCATGCTCGATTATGCCGCCCTCGCCGCACTGGCCGCCGTCATCCGCGAAGGCAGTTTCGAGCGCGCGGCGCGCGCCTTGCACGTGACGCCATCGGCCATTTCGCAGCGCATCCGCCTGCTGGAAGAGCGCGTCGGCTGCGCGCTGGTGATACGCGACCAGCCCTGCCGCGCCACGCAAACGGGCCGGCGCCTGTGCCAGCACGTGGACCAGGTGCAATTGCTGGAGCAGGATTTGCAGGGGACCTTGCCGGCGCTGGCAGCGCAAGGCCCCTCGCGCGCCAGCGTGCCCGTCGCCGTGAATGCCGACAGCCTGGCCACCTGGCTGGCGCCCGCCATCGCTGCCTTCGCTGCCGAACACCCGGTGCTGCTGCAGGTGGCCGTCGACGACCAGGACCATACGGCCGAGTGGCTGCGCAGCGGCGCCGTGCTGGCGGCCGTCAGCGCCACGGCCCGGCCCGCATCAGGCTGCAACAGCCGTCCGTTGGGCGCCATGCGCTACCTGGCGGCCGCCAGTCCCGCCTTCGTGCAGCGGCATTTTGCCCACGGCGTGGGCGCCGCCAGTCTGGCGCTGGCGCCCAGCCTCGTCTTCAATGCCAAGGACGAGCTGCAATCGCGCTGGGTGCGCCGCCTGTGCCACCGGCACGTGGAATTGCCGCGCCATGCCCTGCCTTCGTCGCACGCCTTCGTCACGGCAAGCCTGGCCGGCATGGGCTGGGGCTTGCACCCGCAGGCGCTGATCCAACCCCACCTTGACAAGGGCGCCCTGGTGGAACTGCTGCCCGCTACGCCATTGGACGTTCCCCTGTACTGGCATACGGCGCGTGCCGCGTCCAGCCTGCTCGACGGCTTGAGCGCAGCCATCCTGGCCGCCGCCCGCACGGGCCTGCTGCCGCCCTGATCCGTCGCGTCAGGGCTGGTCGCTGCTGAACGCAAAACGCCAGTGCCGCAGGTCGACGTTCAAACGCAACTGGTGATGCTTGACCAGGTAGCGCACGCCGACCAGCGCCGCCGCCAGGCCCGAGAGTGCGCCTATACCCAGCGCCCAGCGCGGGCCGAAGGTATCAGCTACCCAGCCCACGATGGGCGCGCCCAGCGGCGTGCCGCCCGCCGAGATGGCCAGCACGATGGCCATGACCCGGCCCCGCATGGCGGGCGCCGTCGACAGTTGCACGCTGCTGTTGACGCTGGTGGTAAAGGTTTGCGCGGCAATGCCGATGACCACCAGCGTCATGCCGAACAGCCAGTAATTGGGCATCACGGCGGCCAGCGCGCACGCCACGCCGAACAGCGCTGCGGCGCCCAGCAGCAAGGCCAGGGTGGGCTGGCCGCGCCCCGCCGCCAGCAAGGCGCCGGCCACGGAGCCGCAAGCCATGATGGAACTGAGCACGCCATACTGGCCGGCGCCCGCATGGAAGGCCGTCACGGACATGGTCGACAGGAAAATCGGGAAGTTCAGGCCAAAGGTGCCGATCAGGAATAGCATCAGCAAAATAGCCATCAGGTCGGGCCGCTGGCGCACGTAGCGGAATCCCTCGCCCAGGCTGGCGCGCGTGGCCTTCAGGCGCGGCGCGCGGCGCAGCAATTCCACGCGCAGCAGCAACAGCGATCCGATCACGGCGGCAAACGAGACGGCGTTGATGATGAAGACCCAGCCGCTGCCGACGCTGCTGATCAGCAAGCCGGCGACCGCCGGGCCCAGCATGCGCGCCGCATTGAACGAGGTGGAATTGAGCGCCACGGCGTTCGTCAAATCTTCCTCGCCAACGATTTCGGCAACAAAAGTCTGGCGCACGGGCGAATCGAAGGCCGTCACGCAGCCCAGCAGGAAAGCAAACACATACACGTGCCACAGTTGTACCAGGCCGCTGATGCACAGCAAGCCCAGGCCCAGCGCCAGTAAACCCATGGCCGCCTGCGTACACAACAACAATTTCCTGCGATCCAGCAAATCGGCCGCCATGCCCGTCAGCGGCAGCAACAGCAGTTGCGGGCCGAATTGCAAGGCCATGACGATGCCGACGGCGCTGGCATTGTGCTGCGTCAATTCGCTCAGCACCAGCCAATCCTGCGCCGTGCGCTGCATCCAGGTGCCGATATTCGACACGAGGGCGCCGCCGGCCCAGATACGGTAATTGGGAATGCGTAGCGAACGGAATGTGTTGTTCATCTGGGCGTGCGGGCTCCTTGCCGGGGTCGTGGTGAAAAATTCAGCGGATCACTCCGCCAAGCGTTTGAGTAATGCCACCGCATGGTTCAGTTCGGTGACTTCGTCCGGCGTGAGCCGGGTTTCAATGGTGCGCGCCAGCCAGTCTTCGCGCGCGGCGCGGCTGGCCGCTATCCAGGCGCGGCAGCTGTCCGTCAGGGTCAATAGCGTTTGCCGGCCATCAAGCGGATCGGGCGAACCCGTCACCATCTGCGCTTCCGTCAAGGCTTGCACGGTGGCGGCCATCGACTGGGGCCGCATGCCTTCGGCGCGCGCCAGGCTGCTGGCAGTGGCCGGGCCGTCGCGTTCAAGACGGCTGAGCACGGATGCCTGCGACATGCTGACATCGCCCAGGTGCGCCTCTTCGCGCAGGCGGCGGCGCAGCTTGCCGACCAGGATGCGCAATTCGCCGGCCAGTTGCAGGACTTGTTCGTGGTCTTCTTGCGGGGTGGTCATGGTAGCCGTGTGGTGGATCAACGGCCCCTACTATAACACATATGCAGGTAGACTGCACAGTTTGCCTGTATATCTTGTCAAGACAGCCATCTTGCGGACGCAAAAAAGCCGGGGCGGGAGATCTCCTCCCTGCCCCGGCTTGCCGGACTTCCTGCCGATGCGGCTGTTTAGCTGATGTAGTTGAACAACGACAGGCCCGAGATCGAGGTGAACGTTTTCTGCGCCGCCTGCAGGGTAACTTGCTGCTGGCTGAAGTTGGAAATGGCTTTGACCATGTCGAGGTCTTGCAGGTCCGACAGGGTGGTGGCGTACTGGATGTCGAGGTCGTCGCCGGCGCTGTCGAGATAATCGAGTTCCTTCATGCGCGAACCGACTTCCGCGCGCACGGACAGGACATTGTCGTAGGCTGTGTCGAGAATATTATGCGCGGCGTTCAAGCCATTCGTCAGGCGCGCCTGTCCCGCATCGCCACTGCCCGGCTGGCGCAGCACGCCGATCAGGTTTTTCACGGTGGTAAACAGCGATTCCTTGGCGCTCGGCTCCAGGGTAAAGCTGTCCTGGTCGGCCGGCTTGCCCGTGATGTTCACCTGCTGGCCATCGAAGGTGATGGCGTCGCCCGCCTTGTAGGGGATGGGCACGGCGGGATTGGGCACCGTCTGGCCCAAGGTGGCGTCCGTGACAGTGTACGTGGTGACGGCATCCGTGCCCGTGCCCGTGACCTTGAAATCGATCGAATACTTATGCCCCGTCAATGCCGACGGGTCCGTCACCGTGCCGCCGGAAACGATGCCCGAGCCGCCGCGCGTGAAGTTGGCGGTGGCGGCCGCCGTGGTGAACTTGCCGTTGCCGGTCAGGTTGTTTTCAAACACGGTAGCGCCGGAATCGCTGGTAGCCAGGTAGCGCGCCGAGCCCACCTGCAGTTCGCGCTGGCCCTGGTCGCCCACATAGCTGGCGCCCGTCGGCGTCTGGCTGAATGGCTGGGTGGTGGATTTATAGCCGGAAAACAGGTAGCCGCCGGCGCCGTCGGCCGTGTTCGCGATGCCCAGCAAGTCGGTCAGCCGGCCTTCCAGTTCCTTGGCCAGGGTATCGCGGTCGACATCCTTGAGGGAAGGATTGCCGGCCTTCACGACCAGGTCTTTCACGTCGGCGATCAGCGAGGTGGTGCTGGCCAATGCCAGCTCTTCCTGCGACAGGAAGTTCTTCGCGTTCGAGCGGTTCGTCACGAACTGCGTGTTGATCGATTGCGACTGCGTCACTTCCAGCGCGCGCGCCGAGGCGATCGGATCGTCGGCCGGCGTCAGGTTGCGGCGGTTCGACGACAGCTGCATCTGCGTACGGTTCAAGGCACCCTGCAGATTGTTCAGCTGCGAGCTGCCCTGGTCATAAATCATTCGTGTGCTGATGCGCATGATGCTGCCCTTCCAGAAAGCCGCCGCGCGCTGCGCTGCGGTGAAAATTGATTAACGTCCCAGGCCGATCACCACGTCGAACAGGGTACTGGCAATTTGCATGACTTTGCCACATGCCTGGTAGGACTGCTGGTAACGCAACAGGTTGGCAGCCTCTTCATCGAGGTTGACGCCGGAAACGGCCTGCTGCTGGGTACTGGTCTGCTGCAGCAAGGCCAGGCTGGCCAGGCCGCTGACCTGTACTTCGCGCGTCTTGTTGCCCACGAAGCTCACGGTTTGCGCATACGAACCCTGGAACGTGGCATTGCCGCCATCGAGGATGTTCTTCGTCTGCAAGCCCGCCAGCAGCGCGGCGTTGCGATTGTCGCCCACACCACCCGTGTTCGGCGCAATGGTAAATTTATCGCCCTGCGCCGGCGTGCCCGTCATGCCGACATTGATGCCGCCAAAGCTGAAGTTGTCGCCTTCCGTATACGGGATGTTCGCCGTGCCGGCCGGATAGGTCGTGGTGGCGCCATTCAAGCCCTTGACCGTCACCGCCTGACCCGCCGGGAAACCCGTCAGCGAGGTGGTCGCCTTGTCGTAAGTCAAGGTCACGGGACCGGTCAGGGCATTGCCTGGTGTCAGGTAGGCCTTGTCGACGGAGCCGGCGCTGAGCTTGCCCGAACCCGTATTGGCCACGGGCGCCGCCGTGACGATCGGTGCGGCCGCGGCGATCTTGTTGCGGTCGGTGATCAGCACAGCCAGGCCGGCCGCACCGTTCGCCGTCGGCCTGATGACGTAGTTGTCGCCCTGGGCAGCCGTGCCCGAGATCGAGAAATCGACGCCGTCGATGGTTTGCGGCGCCGTTTGCGGGTAGGGATTGATGATGGTGTGCGCGCCGTCGGACTCGCGCGTCACCACATAATTGCTGCCGTCGTATTTCAGGCTGTAATCGCTGGCCGTCAGTTTGGTGGGGTCGCTGACCTTGGCCGACAGCACAGTGGTGCTGCTGGCGTTGTTGCCGCGATCGGCGCCGATCACGGGATCGGGTATCTTGAAAAAGTCGCCGCCCATGGCGCCATTCAAGTCCAGGCCCAGCTTGTGCTGGTCGTTGAAGGTGCTGGCCAGTGCGATGGCCACCTTGCCCAGCGAGTTCTGGACATTGTCCAGGGTACCGCTGCGGAATTCCAGCAAGCCGCCCAGCGAGCCGCCGGTCAGGGAGCTGTCCGGCAGTACGGTGACGGTACTGCCCGTGACATAGCCCACCTCGATGCGGTTCGGGTCCGTCCGCGAAGGCGTGGCCGCCAGCTCGAAGCTGCGGTCCGCCACCACCAGCGGCTGGCCCGAGCCGATGGAAATGGTGACGGTATTGTTGGCAGCGGGCTGCACCGTCGCCTTGACATATTTGTTCAATTCCGTGATCAGCTGGTCGCGCTGATCCAGCAGATCGTTGGGCTGGTTGCTGGCATCGACCGACAACTGGGAAATTGACTTGTTCAGCTCGGCGAGCTGCTTGGCGTAGGTATTGATCACCGTCACATTCGAGGTGATCTGCGAATTGACGCCGTCGCCGATCTCCGTCAGGCGCGCGCTCAAACCCTGGAAACGGGAAGCGAGCGAGCCGGCGCTCGACAGCAGCGCCTGGCGCGATGCGACCGAGGAGGGATTGGAGCTGAAATCCTGCACGCCCTTGAAGAAGTCCTGCAGGGCGGGCGACAGGCCCGCCGTGGGATCGGCCAGCAAGTTATCGATCTGACTGATCTGCGTGTAATAGGCGTCGAGCGCGCTGGTGGCGCTTTGCGCGGCATTGACCTGGGTAGCCATGAAACTGTCGTACTGGCGCTTGATCTGCGACACTTCCGTACCCGTACCGATGAAGCCATAGCCGGCATAGTTGGACTGCGAAGTCTGCTGCAGCACCACCTGGCGGTTGTAGCCGGCCACGTTGGCATTGGTGATGTTATGCCCGGTCGTCGACAGGCCCACCTGCGCTGCAAGCAAACCGCTCTTACCGATGCTGAGTAGATTCGAAGTCATGGTGTCTTATTGGTTACCGTCAAATGTATTTACGGCAGCCGCGGCGAAAACTTGAAGCGCGCGGCCTGCACAGGGGTATGGCGGTGGCTTAACCGACCAGCGAATTTTTAATGATTTTTGTCAATTTAGCAGCGTAATTCGGGTCCGTCGCGTAGCCGGCTTTCTGCAAGCCGTGGGCGAACGTGCTGGCGTCGCCCGCGCTGGCCAGGACTTTCTCGTAGCGCTTGTTGTTCGTAATCAACTGCGCATAGTCCTTGAAGCTGTCCGCGTAGTTGTCGTAGGCGCGGAATTTTTCCACCTTGCGCTGCGCCTTGCCATTCACGTATTCCGTGGTGACGGCTTCCGTGACCTTGCCCTTCCAGTCGCTGGATGCCTTGATGCCGAACAGGTTGTGGCTGCTGCTGCCGTCGCGGGCGATGATTTCGCGCTTGCCCCAGCCCGTCTCCAGCGCCGCCTGGCCCAGCATGAACTTGGCCGGGATGCCCGTGGCGCGGCTGGCTTCTTCCGCATGCACGCCCAGTTTTTCCTGGAAGGCGCGCACGTGCGGCGCCTGCGTGGCGTTGGCCTTGTCGCTCAGGGTCTTGCCGGCGGCGGCGGCGCTGCCGGCGCCATCCGTGAGGGCGCCCTGTTGCTGGCGGAAGGCGGCCAGCGCCTGCGCCATGCTGGACGACCGGGGCGACGGCGCTTCGGCGCCATCGGCGGCCAGCGCCTGGTTCGACGACGACAGCTGGCGGATCAGCACGTCCGCCAGGCCCGTGCCACGCTTGGCCAGGTTCTGGCTCGTCTGCTGGTCCAGCATCGAGGTGTACATCTTGCTTTGCTGGCTATCCATGATGCCGTCTTGCGGCGTCGCTTCGCGCATGCTTTTCATCATCATGTTGATGAACATGGCTTCGAATTGCGTGGCCGCCTCTTTCAGGGCGGCGGGGTCCTTCGCCTTGGCGGACTGGCGCAAGCCATCCATGCCTTTCACGTCATAGGCGGCGGTATTGCTGAGGTCGGTTTGACTGATCATGGCGTGTCCATCAAATGATTTCAAGTTCGGCGCGCAGCGAACCGGCCGCCTTCATCGCCTGCAGGATGGCCAGCAAGTCTTGCGGCGAGGCGCCGATGGCGTTGAGGGCTTTCACCACGTCGGACAGCGAGGCGCCGCCCTTGATCAGCATGACCTTGCCCGGTTCCTTCTTGATATCGATCTGCGCCGTCTGCGTGACCACCGTGCGTCCGCCCGACAAGGGCGCCGGCTGGCTCACTTGCGGCTCGACATTGATGGTGACGGACAGGTTGCCGTGCGAAATGGCGCACGTTTCCAGGGTCACGGACTGGTTCATCACGACGGAACCGGTGCGCGCGTTCATGATGACCTTGGCCGCCAGGCGGGCCGGATTGACTTCGATGCTTTCCAGCTGGCCCAGGAAGGACACGCGCTGGTCGCTGCCGCTGGGTGACTGCACCTGAATCACGCGGCCATCGAGCGCGGCGGCCGTGCCGGCGCCGTAGCGGCTGTTGATGGCGTCGACCACGCGGCTGGCGGTGGCAAAATCGGTGGCGTTCAATTCCAGGCGGATGGTGTTGTTGGCGCCCAGCACTGACGGCACGCTGCGCTCGACGGTAGCACCACCAGAAATACGTCCCACGCTCAGGTGATTGATGACAACGGAGCTGCCGGCCGCCTGCGCGCCCACGCCTCCCACCAGCACGTTGCCTTGCGCCATGCCATACACCTGGCCATCGGCGCCCTTCAAGGGCGTCATCAATAAAGTGCCGCCGCGCAAGCTTTTCGCATTACCCATCGACGACACCGTCACGTCGAGCAACTGGCCCGGCTGGGCAAACGCGGGCAAGGCCGTCGTCACCATCACGGCGGCCACGTTTTTCAGCTGCAAACTGGTGCCTTGCGGCAAGTTGATGCCCTGCTGCTGCAGCATCGCCGCCACGCTCTGGATGGTGAATGGGGTTTGCGTGGTCTGGTCGCCGCTGCCGTCGAGGCCGACGACGAGGCCATAGCCCATCAGCTGATTCTGGCGCACGCCGGCGATGCTGGCCAGGTCCTTGATGCGCTCGGCCTGCGCCATGGGCGCCAGCAGAGAGATGGCCAGGCCGAAAATGGCGGCAAAGCGGGAAAAGGTAAAAGTTGCCATAATCAGAAAGGCAGCAGGCTGAGGAAGAAGCGCGAGGCCATCGAAGCCATCTCGGCGCGGTCGATCTGGCTGTTGGTGCGGTATTCGACGCGCGCTTCGGCCACCTGGGTCGAGGGCACGACATTGCCCGTGCCGATGGTGTCCGGATTGACCATGCCCGAGAAGCGGATGAATTCCGTGCCCTTGTTCATGGCGATCTGTTTTTCGCCGGCAACGATCAGGTTGCCGTTTGGCAATACCTCGATCACCGTCACGCCGATCGTGCCGCTAAAAGTGTTGCTGGCGGACTGGTTGTCGCCATCGGCAAATTTCGTCGCGCCATTTGCCGCCACGGTGCCGCCGAAACGGCCTTGGGCGAAGCCGGGCGTGCTGAAGCCCACGCTGCCCGACTTGTTGCCGGAACTGGCACCCGCCTTGACGGCATTCGTGCGCTCGGTGATGGCGATCGTCATGGTGTCGCCCACGTGGCGCGCGCGGCGGTCTTCGAAGGCGGGACGGTAGGTCGACGGCTGGTAGATGGAGCCGTTGTTGACGACCACGGGTTCCGGCATCGGCGCGCGCGTGGTGGTCGGGTATTGCACGATGGACGTAGGCGTGATGGCGCAGCCGGACAGCAGGACTGCAGAGAACAAAGCGATGATGGGGTATTGCATGGCGAACCTCCGCTGCCATCCGGCGGCGGATGGCATGACGACTATGAAAATTAAAGTTGCGACAGTTTCTGCAGCATTTGATCGGATGTGGTGATGGCCTTGCTGTTGATCTCGTAGGCGCGCTGCGTCTGGATCATGTTGACCATTTCCTCGGCCACGTTGACGTTCGACGTCTCGATATAGCCCTGCATCAGCACGCCGGCGCCGTTCGTGCCCGGGGTGTTGGTTTGCGCCACGCCGGAAGCGCCCGTTTCCATGTACAGGTTTTCGCCCTTCGATTCCAGGCCGGCCGGATTGACGAAGGTGGTCAGCTGCAACGAGCCGATTTGCGATGGCGCCACCGTATCGGGCAAGGTGACGGAAACGGTGCCATCGCGCGCCACGGTCAGGCTCAGCGCATTGGTCGGCACGGTGATGGCGGGCTGGATGACGAAACCTTCGGACGTCACCAGCTGGCCGTTGGCATCCGTCTGGAACGAGCCGTCGCGCGTGTAGGCGGTGGCGCCGTCCGGCATCAGCACCTGGAAGAAACCGGTGCCGTTGACCATCACGTCGCGCGAATTGCCCGATGCCTGGGGATTGCCCTGCGTATGGATGCGTTCGGTTGCCACGGTGCGCACGCCCGTGCCGATCTGCAAACCCGATGGCAGCTGGGTTTGCTGCGACGATTGCGCGCCCGGCTGGCGCACATTTTGGTAAAGCAAGTCTTCAAACACGGCGCGCGACTTCTTGAAGCCGGTGGTGCTGACGTTGGCCAGGTTATTGGCGATCACGTCCATCTGCGTCTGTTGCGCTTCCAGGCCGGTTTTGGCAATCCAAAGGGAACGAATCATGATTTTTCTCCAATAACAGCGCTAACCAGCCCTGTAGACTATTTCTATGTGACCATTATGCGGTGGCCCCTATCAATTCAAAGCGAGGATCTGGGTGGCTTTCGCCGCGTTATTCTCGGCATTCTTCAACAGGCTCATTTGCGTTTCGAACTGGCGCGCCAGGGCGATCATGCTGACCATGGAGTCGACGGGGCTGACATTGCTGCCCTCCAGGGCACCGGTGGTCAGCTTGACGGCCTGGTCGGCCTGCGCCACCGTGCCATCCTTCAGGCGGAACAGGCCGTCGTCGCCGCGCACCAGTTGCTGCTCGGGCGGATTGACCAGCTTGATGCGCCCCAGCACCGTCGACGGGCCCGGCGGCACGTCCGTAGAAATCGTGCCCACCGTGCCGTCGCTGGCAATGGCTACCGTCACGCCGGGCGGAATCGCCATGGGGCCCGTATCGCCCTGCACCATCAGCCCGCCCTGCGTTTGCAGCATGCCGTTTTCATTGAGCTTCAGGGCGCCGTTGCGCGTGTAGGCTTCGGAACCGTCAGCCGACTGCACCGCGATCCAGCCGCCGTTTTCCACGGCCACGTCGAGCGCGCGGCCCGTGTGCTGCATCGGACCTTGCGTGAAATCGGAACCGACCGTCGAATCGACGACGAAGGCGCGCGTTGGCATCATGCCGTCGGCCACCACGGGCACGGCGCGGAACGAGTCGAGCTGGGCACGGAAACCCGTGCTGGTAGCGTTCGCCAGGTTGTTCGCCGTGGTCGCCTGTTTGTCGAGGATATGCTTGGCGCCCGAGCCGGCGGTGTAAATGAGACGGTCCATTTTTTATTTCTCCCAAACCAACAATAAAATCGGGGGCATGCGCCCCCGGTCAACTTATTAGCGGAGGTTGACGAGTGTTTGCAGAACCGAATCCTGCGTCTTGATGGTCTGCGCATTCGCCTGGTAGGCGCGCTGGGCCGTGATCATGTTGACCAGTTCCGCCGTCAGGTCGACGTTCGACACTTCGACGGCCGACGCGCGCAAGTCGCCCAGACCGCCCGAGCTTGGCGAACCCGTCATGGGACTGCCCGAGACCGAGCTTTCCGCCCAGGCATTGTTGCCCAGCGGTTCGAGGCCATTCGGATTGGCAAACTTGGTCAATACCACCTGGCCCAGATCGCGCGTCTTGCCATTGTTGTACTGCCCCTGGATCACGCCATCGGAACCCACGACGAAACGGCTCAGCTGGCCGGCCGCGTAGCCATCGGCCACGGTCCGCTTTTCGCTGGTGGACGAACTGAGCTGGGTGGAATTGGTGAAGTCGACCTTGATCGCCAGGTTGGCGTTCGCGCCTGTGGCAGGGAAGACGGGCAGGTTCACCGTCACCGGCAAGGTTTGCGGCGGCGTCAGGCCCAGCATGGCTGCCTTGTCCAGGTTGCCGACGCTGTTGAACACCAGCGAAGCCGACTTCACGGCGGGCACCTCCGTCACCGAGGAGATATTGGCGTCAATCTGGTCTGGCGTCAGGCTGGAATTGACGCCGTTGGGCACGGCGCTGCCATAGGTGGCGCTGATGGCATTCAACTGGGCGGTGCTGGCGCCGGCCAGCACCGCGGCGGCGCGCACTGCGGCGCCGGCCGCATTGCCATAGGCGACGGCGGCAGCCGTGATAGCCGCCGGTACCAGCGGCACGGCCGTGACGGCGGCCTGGTAGGTGGCACGCGCGGCCACCGAGGCGGCATCGGTCTGCGCTGCGGACGCCACTTTCGCGCTGGTGATTTCCTTGCCGTCAGTGGCCGAGTAGACATCCCATGTATTGGTACCCGTCTTGACATAGAAATTGGACATGGTGTGCGCATTGCCCAGCGAGTCGAAAACCGGCACAGGGAATTGCTGGGTCCACGACTTTTGCTCGCCCACGGTGAACGGCACCACGGTCGGCATGGCCGATTTGGAATCGAGATTAATCTGGGTATCGACCTTGGTGGTCGCCTGTGGCGCCATGTCGGACGGGTCGATCTGCAGCGGCACGGTGGCGCCGGCCAGGATCTTGCCGTTCGCATCGGCCGGATAGCCGGTCAGCTGGGCTTTCTGCGCATTGATGATGAAGCCGCTCTTGTCGACCTGGAACTGCCCGTTGCGCGAATACTGGATGGCGCCGTTCACGCTGGTGCGGAAGAAACCGCCGCCATTGATGGCGATGTCGAGCGGATTGGACGAGCTCTCCAGGTTACCCTGGTTGAACAGCTGCGCCACTTGTGACACGGACACGCCGATGCCGGGCTGGTTGCCGCCCACGCCATACAGCGAGTTGGCATAAATGTCGGCAAACTGCGCCTGCGATTGCTTGAAACCCACGGTGGCCGAGTTGGCGATGTTGTTGCCGATGACGTCCAGCGATTTGGCGGCGCCGTTCAAGCCGCTCAGGCCTTGTTGGAAAGACATTGTGTTCTCCTGGTAGAAATTAGGGGTAGAGGGTCACGCTAAGGGGAAGCGGCTTACAAAATCTGTTTCACATCGGCCATGGTGATACTGCCCACGCCCGGCACGTTCAATTTCACGCCACCCGCGCCCGTCGACACGCTGGCGACCGAGCCAAACATCAGCGCCGCGGCATCGGTCAGCTTGGCGCCGCCGCGCGTGGCTTCCACCGAAAAGGTGTAGGCGCCATCCGGCAGCACGATGTTCTTGCCATCCTTGTCGAGCTCGGCGGTGGAGCCGTTCCAGCCCAGCGGCAAGGTACCCGCGTCCTGCGGGCCCAGGTCGATGGAATGGACTTCCTTGCCCGTGCTGTTGTAGATGATGACCTTGACCTTGTCGGCCGGAGTCGCCAAGTCCACGCCCAGCAGGGCCGCGCTCTTGCTCAAGTTGATGCTCTTGCCTGCCGTCAGCACGCCGTGGCCGATGATGTTGGCCGCCTGCATCGATTCGGCCTGCTGGTAGCTGGTCTTGAGCGTTTCCAGGGTGGTATTGAGCTTGTTGACGCCCGTCACCGTGGACAGCTGGGCCAGCTGGCTCGTCAGCTGTGCATTGTCCAGCGGGTTCATCGGATCCTGGTTTTGCAGCTGGGTCACCAGCAGGGTCAGGAATTTGTTCGTTTCTTCCTCGACGCTGCCTTTCTCGGCCGTGGTCTTCTTCGGATTCATCGTCGCCATCAGGTCGGTGACTTTGGAGGTGCTGGTATCGATGGTTGCCATAATGATCAGTCAGCCTTATTGGCCGATGGTGAGGGTTTTCAGGAGCAGCGACTTGGCCGCGTTCATGGTTTCCACGTTGGTCTGGTACGAGCGCGAAGCCGACAGCATGTTGACCATCTCGTCGACCGTATTCACGTTGGGCATGGTGACGTAGCCCTTCTCGTCGGCCAGCGGGTTCTTCGGGTCGTAGACCAGCTTCATCGGCGACGGGTCTTCGATCACCTTCTGCACCTTGACGGCCGTGGCGCCATTGGCCATGGGCACGGCTTCAAACACCACCTGCTTGGCGCGATAGGCTTCGCCCGTGGCGCTGGTGGCGCTGTCCGCATTGGCCAGATTGCTGGCCACCGTGTTCAGGCGCTGCGCCTGGGCGCTCATGGCCGAACCGGAAACATTGAAGATATTAAATAGCGACATGATTATTGTCCTCCCTGGATGGCCGTCAGCATGCCCTTGATCTGCGAGTTGAGGAACGTCACGGCCGCCTCGTAGCGGATGGCGTTATCGGCAAAGGCATTGCGCTCGAGATCCATGTCGACCGTATTGCCATCGACGGCGCCCTGGGCCGGCGCGCGGTACAGCAACGGCGTGCCGTCGGCCAGGGTCTCGACCTTGCCGCCACCGGCTGCGCCCGCTGCGGCGGCCACGCCCTTGCCCGGCATATGCTGCGGCGCCGTGCCCTTCAGCGCAGGCGGCACGCCGTCCTTGCGCGCCATCGCGCCCTTCAGCGCGGCGGCGAAATCGACATCGCGCGCCTTGTAGTTGGGCGTATCGGCATTGGCGATGTTCGAGGCGAGCAATTCCTGGCGCGTCGAGCGCAGGCTCAGCGCCGTCTCGTTGAAGCGCATGTAATCGTCGAGTTTCCCTATCATGTCAGGCTCCGGAAAGATCTGCCACTGGCGCCCGAGATGGCGGAAGGATGGCGGTATAGTGATGACAGGAAACATAGTACGGCGCCCACCAGCAAGACCATCGCCGGATCAGACCATACTTTTACCCCTTAATCGGCGCTTCGAACGGGGCGGCGCGCACTATCATGGCAGTATTCCAGAGGCCTATCACCATGAAAACACCGCTTGCTTTCTTCTTTGCTTTTGCCGCCCTGCCACTGCTGGCGCAGGCGCAAAACGCCGGCCGGCAAACGCCGGAAGCGCTGCGCAACAGCGTGGACCAGTTCCTGCAGGTGCAAAGCAACGGTTTGCCGGGCAAGGTGACCATCACCGTCGGCGCCGTCGATCCGCGCCTGAACCTGGCCGCCTGCCCCGCGCCGCAAGCGTTCATGGCGCCGGGCGCGCGCGCCTGGGGCAAGACCACCGTCGGCGTGCGCTGCACGGCGCCCTCCAGCTGGACCATTTATTTGCAAGCGAACGTGGCCGTCGTGGGCGACTACGTGGCCAGCGCCGTGCCGCTGGCGCAGGGACAAGCCATCGACGCCAGCCAGCTGGTGACGATGCAGGGCGACCTGGCCGCATTGCCGGCAGGCATCGCTACAGACATGGCGCAGGTGGTGGGCGCCAGCACGAATATTTCCTTACCGCCAGGCACGCCGATGCGCCTCGACACCCTGCGCCGCAAGCCGGTGGTGATGCAGGGCCAGCTGGTGCGCGTCGTTTCCAGTGGCAATGGTTTCCAAGTGGCATCAGAAGGACGCGCCATCGGCAGTGCCGGCGATGGCCAGACGGTGCAGGTACGCACGCAGAGCGGCCAGCAGATCAGCGGCGTGGCGCGGGCTGGCGGCATGGTGGAGGTGGCGTTCTAAACACGGATGGACAGCGATATTGTGGTCTGGCGCACTAAAGTTTCGGAAGAAGGTGCCGATAATGACACATATCCCGGAGTTTTTTGACTTCGACCAGACGAGGATCACGCTGTGAAAATTACCGACAACACCATTAAAAGCAATCCCGGCCTGCCGGTGGCGCCCGCGAGTACCTCCGGCGCCCGGAATGCCGAGAAAGCCCAGGCAACACCGACAACGTCGGACAATGTACGCCTGTCGCCGCAAGGACAGGCATTAGCGGCCAGTGCAACTGCCGGCAGCGGCGCCGTGTTCGACACGAAAAAAGTCGAACGCATCAAGCTGGCGATCGCCGACGGCCAGTTCCAGGTCAACTCAGAAAAAGTGGCGGACGGTCTCCTCGACACGGTCAAGGACTTGCTGCACTCACGAAATAGATAGGTTCCCTCATGCAATCAGTGACTCCGTTTTCCAGCCTGCGCGACGAGCAACAGCTCATGACCACATTGCTGGCATTGATGAAAGAAGAACAGCGGCATCTGGTTGCGGCTGACATCGATGCAATCACGGAGCTCACCGTACGCAAGACGGCACTCGTAGGACAATTGAGCCAGCTGGCGGCGCAACGCCACCAGGCGCTGGCGGCAGCCGGCTTCATGGCCGCCGAAGCGGGCATGGAAGACTGGCTGGTCGGCGCCAATGAAGCCGAAGCGGCGCCCCTGTGGAAAGCCCTGCTCGAGACGACGCGCGAAGCCAAGGAACAGAACCGCCTGAACAGCCTGCTCGTCAACAAGCACATGGTACATACGCAAGGCGCCCTGAACGCCATGCGCCCCCCGGCCCAAAGCGGCAATTTCTACGGCCCCAGTGGCCAGCCAACGAGCAACACGGCCAGCCGGCGCGTCGTCATCGGCTAGCTTCCCTTATTGACCAGTTCAACCGTGCGCGGAACGCCCCGCGTGCTGGCGCCATTTCGCCACGATGGCTTGCGCCCTGGCGCTGGCGGCCGCCTGCTGCTCCGGCGTCAGTTCGGCCTGCAGCCAGTGCCAGTATTCATCCTGATATGGATTCGTGACGCCGGGCGCCAGGATATCGTCGTAGACCTGGCGCAGGGCCAGCAGGTAGCCATACGCCTGCGACGCATCCTTCCGCACCACCTCGCCATCGCGCAGGTAGGCCATCATCAGCGTCGACACGCTGCTCAGTTCCGCCTCGTCCGCCTGCGCCGTCAGCTGGGCGATGGCTTGCCGCTTCCACGCCTGCACCAGCGGATCGTCGGGACGGTTGCGCAGCGCGCTGCGGTCGCCGAACGGCCCTTCCGACAGGAACAGGGTGGCCGCACCGGGCACGCCGCCTTGCGCGGCGGTGGCCAGGTAGCCGAGGCGATCCTCGCGCTGGCGCTGCGTCAGGCCCCCGCACAGCTGCTGCTGGGCGGCTTTTTCTTCCGCCGTCATCTCGCGCCCCAGCTCGAATTCCATCCCCGGCAAGCGGCTTTCGCGCTGGAAGACGATGCAGTCGTCGATCAGGTTGAAGGCCGCATACGCGTCTTCCGCCCTGCCGCTGGCGCCCAGGCGTTCGAGCCGTTGCGCCAGGGAAACGACAACGGGCATTTCAGCCGCAGGGACGGAAGCATCGATACTTAAATACGATTCCAGGCTGCGCCCCGGCGCAGCGCTGGCCACAGATTCCGGCGCGCCGCCGTCGGGTGCTGGCCAGTACACGAGCGCCAGCACTGCCGCGATGGCGGCGGCGATGGCGATGCTGGTGAATTTGACGTTCATGGTGAGGATGCGCGTGGATGGGAAGCGCACGTTACCACAGGCGCGCGGCAGTGGGCCGCACGCCTGTGCACTCTCAGCCGCCGGCCTTTTTCGCCTGGTGGCCCAGTTTGGCCAGCGCGGCCAGGATGGTGTCCACATGGTCGCCCTGCACTTCGATCACGCCATCCTTGACCGTGCCGCCCGAACCGCACTGCGTGCGCAACTGCTTGCCCAGCAGGGCCAGCGCAATGGCGTCCAGCGCCAAGCCTTTTACCACGGTGACGCTCTTGCCGCCGCGGCCCTTGGTCTGGCGCGACACGCGCACCACGCCGTCTCCGGAGGGCGCCGCCTTGGCTTGCGCCTTGCACGCGCATTGCGCCAGCGGCTGTCGGCAGGCGGGACACATACGGCCCGTTTCGGTGGAATAGACGAGACCGCCCAGGGAGCTGCTTTTCATGAGGAAGAGATAAAAAGAGAGAAGGCCGCGATTGTACCAAGCGGCGGCGTTCAATTGGCTGGTGCCACCGGCGCCGTCGGCACTTCCGTCACCGTTTCGGGGATGCCCGACAAAATCGTCACGGCGACCCGGCGGTTACGCGCGCGCCCTTCCGCCGTTTCGTTGGGCGCCACGGGAATATTGTCGGCGTGGCCCACGGCCGTCAGGCGCGAAGCCTTGACGCCGCTGGCGATGAACAGGCGCACCACGGCGCTGGCGCGCGCGGCCGACAATTCCCAGTTCGAGGCAAAATTGGAATTGCTGATCGGCTGCACGTCCGTATGCCCTTCCACCTGCACGTCGTGCGTGTCGTCCTTGAGCAGCACGGCCACGGCGCGCAAGGCCTGGTCCGACTCCGTCGTCAGCCGCGCCGCGCCCGGGTCGAACAGCACGCTGGCATTGATTTCCACGCTCACGCCGCGGCTCGTCTGCGTGACGCGCACCTTGCCCTCCTTCACCAGCGGCGCCAGGGTCGACGTCAGGTCCTGCGCCAGGCGCGTCATGTGTTCGCGTTCGCGGCGGATGGCTTCCGTGCGGCGTTTCAGGGCGGGGTTCGGCAGCGGGATGGCCTGTGGCGCTTCCATGATGATGGGCGGCGCGCCCTTTTCCAGGCTGAAGGCCTGGCCGATGGCGTTCTGGAAGACGCGGTATTTACCTTCGTTGACTTGCGAAATCGCATACATCACGACGAAAAAGGCGAACAGCAGGGTGATGAAGTCGGCGTACGAGATCAGCCAGCGGTCCTGGTTGTCCGGTTCCTCGTCATACTTCCTGCGCGCGCGCCGCATCATGGTCAATGCTCGTGCAAGAGGCTGGACACGCGCTCTTCGATGATGCGCGTATGGTCGCCCGTGGCGATGTCGTACAGCACGGCGGCCGTGATTTCGTACTGCAGCACCCGGCGCGAAACAATGGCCTTGAGTTTATTCGCCACCGGCAGGAACAGCAGGTTGGCCAGGCCCACGCCATAAATCGTCGAGACAAACGCCACGGCGATGCCGCTGCCCAGCTTGCTCGGGTCGGTGAGGTTTTCCATGACGTGGATCAAGCCCAGCACGGCGCCCAGGATGCCGATGGTGGGCGAATAGCCGGCCGCCGATTCCCACACCTTGACGGCCTGGCGCTCGGCCATTTCGTAGGCGGAGATTTCCACGTCGAGCAGCTGGCGCAGCTTGTCGGGCGCGATGCCGTCGACGATCATGCGCAAACCCTTGGCGTTGAAGCGGTCGGCCGTGTTTTCCATCAGGCGCTCCAGCGCCAGCGGGCCGTCGCGGCGCGCCGTCAGACTCCATTGCCCGATGTCGCGCGCCAGCGCGGCGCGCGTGTCGGACGGCGGCAGGAAGACCCAGCGCAACATTTCCAGGCCGCGCACAAAAGTGCGCAGCCGCGTTTGCAGCAGCACGGCGCCGAAGGTGCCGACGATGACGATGGCAAAGGCGGCCGGCTGCAGCAGGGAGGCCATCTTGCCGCCTTCCAGTGCCTGGCCGACCAACAGGCCCGCCAGCGCCAGCGCCAGCCCGATTACGCTGGACCAGTCCACGCCAGCTCCCTCAAGGTTGCGCGCAGGCGCGCGACGGCCTGGGTATGCAGCTGCGAGACGCGCGATTCCGACACGCCCATCACCGCGCCGATCTCCTTCAGGTTCAGCTCTTCTTCGTAGTACAGGCCCATGAGTATTTTCTCGCGTGGCGGCAGCGCGTCGATGGCATCGATCACGGATTGCCGGAAATCGGTATCGAGCAGGGAACGCAAGGGGTCGCTGTCCTCGTCCACGCAATGGCGGTCGAGGAAGCTGTCATTGCCGTCCGGGTCATGAAAGTCTTCGTAGTACACAAGCTGGTGGCCGCCGCCGTCACCCAGCATTTCCTGGTAGTCGGCCAGCGACATTTTCAGCAGTTTCGCCACTTCCGACTCCGTCGGCGGGTGGCCGAGGCGCTGCTGCAAGGTGCTCATCGCCTCTTCGATCTTGCGCATGTTCTGACGCATGCTGCGCGGCAGCCAGTCGCTGGTGCGCAATTCGTCGAGCATGGCGCCGCGGATGCGCAGCACGGCATACGTCTCGAACTGCGCGCCATGCGTCTCTTCATAGCGGCTGATGGCATCGAGCAGGCCGATCATGCCGGCCTGGATCAGGTCATCGACCTCGACCGAAGGCGGCAATTTCGCCTTCATATGGTGCGCCAGACGCTTCACCAGCGGAATGTGCTCCGTCAGCAAATAGTCCTTGTTCGATTTCCCTTTGACCGTGTACATAGGCTGCTTATTGTTTTCTCATCTTATCTGGTGCTACGGTTGGCTTCAGGCGCTGAACTGGTGTGGGCTCCCCGTCTGGTACAAGGTGCCGCCAAGTACCGGCGCCGCCGAACGGGCCAGCCGCTCGGCCAGTCCGCGAAACGCCACCGACGCGCCCGCCAGCGGAAACGCATCGACCACGCTGCGGCCCAGGCGCGCCGCGCGGTGCAGATACTCATCGGCAGGCACCGAACCCATCGAGGTCAGCTTCACGGCCAGATAGCGGCTCGCCGCCTGCGCCATATTATCGTATACCACTTTTGCTTCGGATTCGGAAGCGCCGGTGACGAGAATGCCGAAGGGACGGCGTCCCAGTTCCTGGCTCAGGCGCTTGATCAGGCAGTACGCCGCCTTGATCGAGGTGGCGCTGGTGGACACTTGCACGACGATATCGGACGAAGCCATCAGCGGCACGGGGAAACAGGCGCCCTCGTCAGCCACGACGCCGTCGACCAGCACGATGCCGCTCTGGCGCGCCAGCACGTCGAAAGTCTTGCCCAGGCGGCGCAGTTCGTCCTCGCCCGCATAGTCCATGCTGTCCATCAAATGGTTGCGCGCGCCAAGGCTGGCCACGCCGAAGCCTTGCGGCACCTGGTGGATGACCTGGTTCAAGCCGCACTGCTGGCGCGCCACGTCGCGCAGGCTGGCGCCGTGCGCCAGGCCCAGGCGCGCAGCCACGCCATCGCTGCCGCCGCTGGCGTCGAGCAGCAGCACGTCATTGCCGCCGTAGACGAGCGAAGCGCCCAGGTTGACCAGCATGGCGCCCTTGTCGTCCTGCGGCGTGGCCGAGAGGAACGTCATGACGCGCGGCTGCGGGCCGGCCAGCATGCGGCGCAAGCCTTCGGCCTGGTCGAAATCGAAATTAGCCAAGGTGCACCCCGCGCGCTTCATTGTTGCGGGCGGCCGCCTGCGCCATCAGCAGCGGCAGTTCGGCATCGGAAAACTGCGTGGCCGCCGAATCGCGCTTGAGCTTGAAGGCGCGGTCGATCAGGTAGCCGCGGTCGGCAAGGTACAGGTCTTCCGGCACGCGCTGGCCGTTCGACACATAAAACAGGTTCAGCTTCTGGCGGATCACCACGTCGAGCACGTTGCCGATCGAGGCCGCTTCATCGAGCTTGGTCATGATGCAGCCGGCCAGGCCGCTGCCCTGGTAGGCGCGCACCACTTCGTTCAACGTTTCCTGCGTCGCCGTGGAATTGAGGCACAACAAACGTTTCACGTCGGCGCCGGCGCCCGACAGCATGGCCACCTGTTCCGTCACCATCTGGTCGCGCTGGCTCACGCCCACCGTATCGATCAGCACCGTGTGCTTGTTCTTCAATTCCTTCAGGGCGATGCGCAAGTCCGCCTCGTCCTTCACCGAATGCACCATCACGCCGAGGATCTTGCCGTAGATGCGCAGCTGTTCGTGCGCGCCGATACGATAGGCATCCGTGGTGATCAGGGCCAGCTTTTCCGGGCCGTGGCGCATCACGCAGCGGGCCGCCAGCTTGGCCGTGCTGGTGGTCTTGCCGACACCGGTCGGGCCGACCAGCGCAAACACGCCGCCCTGCTCCAGCATGGCGTCTTCATTGGCCACAGTATTCAGGTTGCGGCTCAGGACGGTCTTGATCCAGCGCATGCTTTGCGCGCCATCGAGGCCGGCCGGCAACTTGTCGATCAGGTAGCGCGCCAGGCTGGCCGAAAAACCGGCGGCCAGCATTTCGCGCAGCACGACGGCTTTTTGCGGCTCGCGCTGCTGCGTCGAACCCCACGAGATTTCCGCCAGCTGAGTTTCCATCATGCCGCGCATGGCGCGGATTTCATTCATCATGCCGCTCATCTCGGCGGCGGCGTTCTCTTTGACGTGCGCCAGCGCGCTGGCCATCATCTGCTGCATGCGGGCCATGTCCACTGGCTCGGAGGCAGCCTGGCGCGGCGCGGCAGGACGTGGCGCGGCCGGGCGCTGGGCCGGGGCGGCAGGACGCTGCGGCGTGGCGAACTGGGTCTGCAACTGGGGACGGGGCTGGGCCATTTCGGAGGCGGCCGGCGGCGACGCCAGCGAAGCGGCATCGTCATTGGCCAGCGCGAGGATTTCCACCACGCCATCGGCCTGGCGGTTCGACAGGATCACGGCGTCGGGGCCCAGCGCTTCGCGCACCTTGCGCAGCGCATCGCGCGACGAGGCGCCCGTAAATTTCTTCACATTCATGACCGGCCTCCCAAGGCGGGGGTGGCGCAATATTGGCTGAACTGTGTGACCATCGTCGACTCCTGTTGCTTGAGTGCTGTCTTCCACATGGACACAGATCACCCGGACAGTTTCCATTATTAGCGATGCTTACAGGAAATGATCGAAGGAACAGGACGGGAAAGTACCCGTTATTCAGTTTGCCGAGAGGAAATTGATGTTTATTTGACCAAAAGCAACTGCTGGGGTCAGCCCCCCCCACTGACGCTAACGAAATCTGGGGCCAGACCCCCTCGCACGTTGGCGATAACCTTCGTGTTGGAGGTGTTGAGGGTCTGACCCCGGCATTAACTCTGTCAACTACTGCGCGCCCACCAGGGCCGTGACGCGGATCGTCTTGGTTTCCGGCACTTCCGCATGCGACAGCACTTTGAGCTGCGGCAAGGCGCGGCGCAGGAAGCGCGACAGCAGGGCGCGCAGCGGCGCCGGCACCAGCAGCACCGGCGTCAGGCCCAGCGCTTCCTGTTGCTGGGCAGCCAGGCCCGCCTGGTGCGCGATGGTGTCGGCCAGGCCCGGCTCGATGCCGGCGCCATCGCCGCCATTGCCCATCGCTTGCATCAGCAGCCGCTCCAGGCGGCTGTCCAGGGTCATCACGGACAGTTCGGCCGAGCCGGGGAACAATTGCTGCACGATGGCGCGGCCCAGGGCCACGCGCACCAGCGCCGTCAGTTCATTCGGGTCTTGCGTGCTGACCGTATGCTCGGCCAGGGTTTCGATGATGCTGCGCATGTCGCGGATGTGCACGCCCTCGGCCAGCAGGTTCTGCAGCACCTTTTGCAAGGTCGACAGCGACAGCATCTTCGGCACCAGATCTTCCACCAGGCGCGGGGCATCCTTGCCCAGGTGGTCGAGCAGCGACTGCACTTCCGCGCGGCCCAGCAGCTCGGAAGCGTGCGAGGTGATCAGGTGATTCAGGTGCGTGGCCACCACGGTGCCCGCATCGACCACCGTGTAGCCCATCGATTGGGCCTGGTCGCGCAAGCTGGCGTCGATCCAGGTGGCGGGCAAGCCGAAGGCGGGGTCGTTGGTGGCCACGCCCGGCAAGGTGCCGCTGGCCATGCCGGGGTTGATCGCCAGGAACTGGCCGTTGAACGCTTCGCCCACGCCCACTTCCACGCCCTTGAGGGTGATGCGGTAGGCGGACGGTTTCAATTCCAGGTTGTCGCGGATATGCACGGGCGGCGCCAGGAAGCCCACTTCCTGGGCAAATTTCTTGCGGATGCCCTTGATGCGTTTGAGCAATTCGCCGCCCTGCGTCTTGTCGACCAGGGGAATCAAACGGTAGCCCACTTCCAGGCCCAGGGTATCGACGGGCATGATGTCTTGCCAGCTGGCTTCTTCCTGCTCGGGCGCCACGGTTGCCTGCGGCACTTCGGCCGGCTTTTCGGCCGCCTCTTTTTCCTGCGTGCGTTTTTTGCTGATCAGATAGGCGGAACCGGCCAGCAGCGACGCCAGCAGGATGAAGACCATGTTCGGCATGCCGGGAATCAAGCCCATGCCGCCGATGATGCCGGCGGTAATATATAGCACTTGCGGTTTCGCAAACAATTGCCCTACCAGCTGGGTGCCGATGTCCTGTTCGCTGGCCACGCGCGAGACGACGATACCGGCCGCCGTGGAAATGATCAGCGAAGGAATCTGCGCCACCAGGCCGTCACCGATGGCCAGCAGGGTGTAGTTCTTGAGCGCATCGGCAAAGCCCATGTCGTGCTGCAGCAAGCCCACCAGCAAGCCGCCGACGATATTGATGACGGTGACCATGATGCCGGCGATGGCATCGCCGCGCACGTATTTGCTGGCACCGTCCATGGCGCCATAGAATTCCGCTTCCTGCGCCACTTCCGTGCGGCGGCGGCGCGCTTCGTCTTCGCCGATCAGGCCGGCGTTCAGGTCGGCATCGATGGCCATCTGTTTACCGGGCATCGCGTCCAGCGCGAAGCGGGCGCCCACCTCGGCGATACGGCCCGCGCCCTTGGTCACGACGGTAAAGTTGATGATCGTCAAAATAATGAAAACCACGATACCGACCGTGTAGTTGCCGCCGATCAAGAAGTGACCGAACGCTTCAATCACTTTACCGGCCGCGTCGGCGCCCGTATGGCCTTCCGTCAGCACCACGCGCGTGGACGCCACGTTCAGCGACAGGCGCAGCATGGTCGACACGAGCAAAATGGTCGGGAACGCCATGAAGTCGAGCGGCTTGACCGTGTACAGCGCCGTCAGCAGCACGATGATGGACAGCGCGATATTAAAACTGAAGAAGATGTCGAGGATGAAGGCCGGCAGCGGCAGCACCATCATCGCCAGCAGCATGATGATGATGATAGGCGCGGCGATGCCCTTGCTGGCGTTGCCACCCATTCCACTGAGCCAGGCTGGCATTCTCAGGCCGTTCATGGTGTACTTCCTTTATTCTTGTCTGCTGCGCCAGTTGCGGGCGGTGTCTGTGATGCGGGATTCTGCGGGTCGAGCTCGGGCGGCACGTCGAGTTTCTTCGGCTTGTCGGGACGCTCGCCCTGGCCCTTGCCATAGCTGCGCAGCTGGAACACATAGGCCAGCACTTCGGCCACGGCGCCATACAGCGCTTCGGGAATCTCGTCGCCGATGTCCGTATGCTTGTACAGCGCGCGCGCCAGGGCCGGCGCTTCCAGGATGGCGACCTTGTGCTCGCCGGCCAGTTCGCGGATCTTAGCCGCCACCTCGTCGATGCCCTTGGCCACCACCTGCGGCGCGCCGCGCGAATTCTCGCCATATTTCAAGGCCACCGCGTAGTGGGTAGGATTGGTCACCACCACGTCGGCCGTCGGTACATCGGCCATCATGCGGCGGCGCGACATTTCATGCTGCATCTGGCGTATCTTCGCCTTGATCTGCGGATTGCCGTCCGATTCTTTCGACTCTTGCTTGACTTCCTGCAAGGACATTTTCATCTTGTTGGCGTAATGCCACATCTGGTATGGACCGTCGATGGCGGCGATCAGGCCCAGCGCGCCGACGATCAGCAAAAAGGCCGTGATCAGCAGGCTGATCAGATGAGCCGAGCCGGCGCGCAGGGATTCCACCGACAAGCCCAGCACGGCATCCTTTTGATGCTGCATCACCATCCAGGCGACGACGCCGACGACGAGGGTCTTGGCGATGGCCTTGAGCAATTCCACCAGCGCATTCTTCGAAAACATATTGCCCAGGCCGCGAATCGGGTTGAGCTTGCCAAAATTGGGGGTGAACGCCTTGGAACTGAACAGCCAGCCGCCCACCAGCACGGGCGAGGCCAGGGCCACGAGCATGATGGCCAGCGCGTACGGCAGGCAAGTGAGCAAGACGGAGCCCACGTCGTAGCCGATGCGCAACATCATCGCGTCGGGATTGAGTATCTGCTCGCGGTCCAGGGTCAGGCCGGAAACCATGACAGCCGTCAGCCGCCGCACGATGGCGTCGCCGGCAAACCACAGGCAGCAGCCGGACGCCATCAACACAGTGAACGTTGCCACTTCACGCGATCGCGGAACGTCGCCTTCCTCACGCGCCTGCTCGAGGCGCTTCGGTGACGCGGCTTCGGTCTTTTCTGCGTCGCTGTCTTCCGACATCAATCAACTCCGGTGAAGTCCTGCAGCCTGGCTAGGCGCAATACGGACTGGGCATGGAGCATTATCGAGTCAAGTGCCTGCTTGCCATCGGCGGAACAGGGGGGCAAATCCCCTGCATTTCCTTTACTCTCAAGTAACCTTAGCGGGACTTCCTCGCTTCCGCCTGCTTCACGGTCTGCTCGATGGCGCCAAACAAGGATTTACCGTCATCACCGAGCATTTCCAGCCGGACCACATCACCAAACAACAGGAATGGCGTGCTGGCGATGCCATCGGCGATCATCTCCTGGTTACGTCGCTCAACGATGCTGGAAAATCCCTTCTTGACTTCTTTGTTGGCGACCCCGCCCGCGCTGACCACGCTGCCGGCGCGCGCGTTGCGCGTCTGGCACAGATGGGCGAGCAATTGCGGATAATTGAAGGCCATGTCGGCGCCCGCGTGGGGCTGACCCGTCAACTTGCCGTTCAGGCTGCAGCGCAGGGCGTAATGCACCTTGCCGCCGCGCCAGGCGTCGCCCAGCTCGTCCGGCGTGATGGCCACAGGCGAGCAGGCCATGGCCGGTTTCGCCTGCAGGAAGCCGTAGCCACTGGCTTGCTCGTCGGGCGCCAGGTTGCGCAAGGTGATGTCGTTGACCAGCATCAACAGCTTGATATTCAGGTGCGCCTGGTCGGGCGTGGAACCCATGGCCACGTCGTCCGTGATGGCGGCGATGCCTGCCTCGTAATCGATGCCCCACTGCTCGTGCGCCAGGGTGATGTCGTCATGGGCGCCGAGGAAATCGTCGCTGGCGCCCTGATACAGCCGTGGCGCCTCGCGCAAGTTGGCGGGCACATCAACGCCAGCAGCCTTGCAGGCGCGCTCGATCTGCTGCAGATAGGACGCACCGGCCACGCGCAAGCTGCTGCGCGGCAAGGGCGCCATGCAGTTGGCCGGGTCGAACTCGAAGGCGCGATGGCCGCGGCCGCTATTGATGGTCTGGTACAGCAAATCGAGCTGGGGCGCGATGAAACTCCAGTCATCGAGCGCCTTTTGCAGGGTCGGGGCGATGCCATCGGCCAGGTGGGCCGTTTTCAGGTCGCGCGAGACGACAGCCAGCTGGCCGTCGCGCGTGCCATCCTTCAGGGTTGCTAATTTCATGTACGGAAAACTTCGTCAAATGCAGGCAATGGAAACTAAAGACGCAAAAAAGCCGGCAAATACCGACATTTAGCGATCAAGAAGAGAGGTGCAACACCAGACAAAACCGTAGCGAGCGGCAGTGATTTGTGGCCGAGAAGCGCAGCCGTGCTAAAGCACGGTGAGCATCGCAGGCTGCAAAGCACGACGCGCAGTAGGTTTGGCCTGGTGTTATTACGCCAGCAACGCGATCTGCTCGGGTGTCAGATAGCACCACTCGCCTTCGGCGATGCCCAGCGATTCCAGGGTCAGGCTGCCGATGGCGGAACGGTGCAGCGCGCTGCAATGGTTGCCGGCGGCGGCCAGCATGCGCTTGACCTGGTGGTATTTGCCTTGCTCGAGCACAATTTCCAGCTGGTGCTCGCCGCGCTTGACGCAGACGAGGGCCGCCAGCGGGGCCGGTTCGTCGTGCAATTGCACACCAGCCAGCAACAGGGCCACCAGTTCATCCGTCACAGGCTCTTGCGTGGTGGCCTGGTAAATCTTGGGAACGTGGCGCTTCGGCGACGATTGTGCATGGATAAACGGGCCATCGTCAGACATCAGCAGCATGCCGGTCGTATCGTGGTCAAGCCGGCCGACGGGCTGGACTTCGCGCCAGGTGAATTGTTCCGGTAGCAAGGTCAATACGCCAGGATGATGGCTGGGCTTGCGCGAGCATTCGAAGTTGGCGGGCTTGTTCAGCGCCAGGTACAGGTGCGTGCGGACCACCCACTCTTCTTCGAACACGTGCAGCACCAGGCCTTCGGTCTCGACGGTGGTGCGGTAATTGGTCTGGGTGACGCCATCGATGACGACATCGCCATCCTCGATGAGGGAACGACAATATTTACGGGTGCCAAAACCCTGCGATTGCAGGATGCGGTCTAGGGATAATTTACTCATGGGCGTGACTTTACCAGAAGCGGCTGGCAGCGTGAAGCGGCGGCAACTGGCGTCCGCGCGGCGGTCCAGGCAGCGCGAAACCATGCTGCACGCAGAAATACCAAAAAGTACAAGGTGAGAATTGGCGAGAAATGGTTGATTCTTTTGAGAAATATCAAGCGCTCGGAATATCGCGTTGATAGACTGAAACTTCGTTAGGAATCCGCCTAACGAGCTTTAGGAATAATAACCAGGCAACGACCCACAAGGACATTGTATGAAGCATACCGATACCATCGCCTTACAAGGCAGCATCGCCGACATGCGCCACCGCATCGCTGCGGAACAGGCGGCCATGCACAAAGTCAGACTCGGCGTGGCGCGCTGGAGCAACGCTCCTGCGCCGCAGGATGCGGACGCGCCGCCATCGCCAGCCAGTCAGACGCACTGGCATGCCGAGGCGCAATGTCAATTCATGTGCTGGCTGGAACTGGGCGGCTTTGCGCACGCCGATGCGGAAACCGACACCACGAGCGCGCCTGCCATGGCGGACATGCCGCCCGACACCAGCGCCATTGCCAGCGACGGCGCCAGCATGAGCATCAATGCGGCGGCGGCCAGGCAGCCCTTGCCCTCGCACTGCAACGGCTGCGCCGTCTGAGTTCGCCCCATCCGACCAGCCATGCCCCGCCCTCGCATGCCTGCCTTGCCAGCACGCCCCGACACAACAGCCGGCGACACCGGCCCATCCGGCACACACAAAAGGGAACGGCGGCATTGCGCCGCCGTTCCCAAGCCCCATCGGGACTTTAGTGAGGAATGTAAATTCACTCAAAACCACATCTGCGATGCGGCGAGTAGTTCCAAGACTTGCCAATCAAGTTAGTACTGACAACATAGTTGATATATCGCCCCTCCTTGAAAAGAACTACGCTTTCACTATAGCCCAAGCAGCCCCATTTTCAAGTCAATTTACCACCTTATTGAAAATCATTCTCGACTGGCTTGTCTGCCAGCCAAGAGTGATGTTCTCAGCGCAACGCCGGTTGTGACTGCTGCGCGGCTGCCTTCATGGCGCCCGCGCCCATGGCGGCGCCAAACTTCTTCAGCACCCGTTCCGGCAAGCCTTCATGCTGCGTGTAGTCGACGATGTCTTCCGCCTTGACGACGTCGCGCGCCACGCTGTCGACCGTGCCGAAATCGTCGGCCAGACCCATTTCCACGGCTTTCGCGCCCGTCCAGTACAGGCCCGAGAAGGTATCGGCCGTTTCCTTCAGACGCTTGCCCCGTCCCGCGCGCACGACGTCGATGAATTGCTGGTGGATTTCATTGAGCATGCCTTGCGCATACGCCTTGTGTTTTTCCGTCAGGGGGCTGAACGGGTCCATGAAGCCCTTGTTCTCGCCTGCCGTCAGCAAACGGCGCTCGACGCCGACCTTTTCCATCACGCCCGTAAAGCCGAAGCCATCCATCAGCACGCCGATGGAGCCGACCACGCTGGCCTTGTTGACGTAGATGCGGTCGGCGGCGGCCGCGATGTAATAGCCGCCCGAGGCGCACATTTCATCGACCACCACATACAAAGGCTTGTCGGGATAGCCCTTGCGCAGGCGCTGCATCTCGTCGACGATCATGCCGGCCTGCACGGGACTGCCGCCCGGACTATTAATATGCAGCACCACGGCCACGGAGCCGGCATCGGAAAACGCCTTGTCCAGCGCGGGGATGACGACGGCGGCCGAGCCGCTGCCTTCGGACTCGATGGCGCCGCTGATGTCGATCAGGGCCGTGTGGCGACCCAGGGTTTCGCTGTCGTCGGCCGTGTTGTAGTCATAAAACACCCACAGGGCGAACAGCACGATCAGCAGGCTGAAGACCTTGAAAAAGATGCTCCAGCGGCGGTGCGCACGTTGCTCTTGCAAAGTGGCAAATACCAGCTTTTCCAGCACGTCGCGCTCCCAGTGTCCCGCAGGGGCGCCGTGGCCGGCGGCTGGCGCGCTGCTGTCCAGCTTGTCATTCGTGTTATCGCTCATGGTTCACTTTGCTTAAATTACAGAAAGCCTGCCCCGGCCTCAGGCCGGCAGTGGCTGGACATACTCGTCGGGTTGCCAGTACAGCTGGCCATCGCGCTCGGCCACGGCGATCGGACGCAAGCGCCCGCCCTTGCAGGGGCCGCCCGCGCACAGGCCGCTTTCCGGCACATAGATGGCGCCATGCGTCGAACACATCAGGTACAAGCCGCTGGACTCGAAAAACTCGCCTTCCGCCCAGTCCAGCTCGATCGGCACGTGGGCGCAGCGGTTCAGGTAGCCATACGCCTTGCCGCCATGGCGCACGACAAAGCCCGTGGTCGCTTCGCCACCGGCCGAGACGGGAAAGCGCACGCCCTTGCCGCCATCGGCCACGGCGTCGGCGGCGCAAATGAATACATCGACAACATCGTTCATCATGCGTGCTCGCTCAGCCATTGATGCAGCTCCGCCACCGTGGCGGCCGAATACAGGGGATTGCAGGCTTGCAACTGCTCCACGGGATGCGCTCCATACTCTACGGCAATACTGGCCGCACCTGCATTGCTTGCCATCAATAAATCATGACTGGTGTCGCCAATCATCACGGTGCGGCGCATATCCTGGCCCAGTTCACGCGTCAGTTCCTGCAGCATGGCCGGATGGGGCTTGGAAAAGGTTTCGTCAGCGCAACGCGTCGCATCGAACAGCGACAGCAGCTTGACGGCATTCAAGGAGCGGTTCAGGCCAACGCGGCTCTTGCCCGTGGCGACGGCAAGAAAGTACGCCTGCTGCGACAGATCCTGCAGCATTTCGTAGACGCCGGGAAACAAGGCCAGCTCATGGTCGCGCGACAGGTAGTGATAGCGGTAGCGTTCCGCCATGCGAGCATGGTATTTCGGCTCCACGTCGGGCATCACCAGCTGCATGGCTTCCTGCAAGCCCAGGCCGATCACGTGCGAAGCGAGCAACTCGGTGGGAATTGGCAAGCCCAGGTCTTTGGCCGACGCCTGGATGCACTTGACGATGGTCGAGGTACTGTCTATCAGGGTACCGTCCCAATCGAAGACGATCAGATCAAATTGCTTTCTTGCCATGTTTCCCGACGGCATAGCCGTCGGCTCCTTGAGAATGAATGATGGCGACTGACTACCTTGTGGGTAGTGTCACGCGCACGCGTCGAATTTTATCGTGCGGCAACGGCCAATGGTTTGCCCAAGCTTACCAAGAAACGCTCGCATTCGGCAGCCAGCGGCGCGTTCAGGGTCATCGTCTTGCCCGTCTCCGGATGCGTAAACGTGATCTGGTGCGCGTGCAGGAACATGCGCTTCAGGGCGCCGCGCGTGCTGTCGGCTTTCAACAGGGCACGGTTGAGGGCAAAGTCGCCATATTTATCGTCGCCGGCGATGGGGAACCCGGACGAAGACAGGTGCACGCGGATCTGGTGCGTGCGTCCCGTCTTCAATTCCGCTTCCAGCAAGGCGAAGTTGTGATATTTATGCAACAGTGAAAACACCGTGTGCGACGCCAGTCCATCGGCTTGCACGGCCACCCGGCGCTCGCCTTCCGCCGTCGTATATTTATGCAATGGCAACTTGATATGCTGGCGCGCATTCTTCCAGTCGCCGGCCACCAGCACCAGGTAGCGCTTGTCCGTGACGCCGTCGCGCATCTGTTCATGCAAGTTCGTCAACGCCGTGCGTTTCTTTGCCAGCAACAGCAAGCCGGACGTGTCGCGGTCCAGGCGGTGCACCAGTTCCAGGAACTTGGCGTCGGGGCGCGAAGCGCGCAATTGCTCGATCACGCCGAAGGACACGCCCGAGCCGCCATGCACGGCCACGCCGGCCGGCTTGTCGATGACGAGCAGCTGCGCATCTTCGAAGATGATCTTGAATTCGGCGGCCGGCGCGCCCGTGGGCGCCTTTTCGGCCACGCGCACGGGTGGAATGCGCACCACGTCGCCGGCGGCGAGACGGTACAGCTGATCGATACGGCCTTTATTAACCCGCACTTCTCCCGATCGCAAGATCCGGTAGATGTGGCTTTTAGGCACTCCCTTGCACACTCTTAATAAGTAGTTGTCGATGCGCTGGCCTGCTTCTTCCTCGGCGATCGTTACGAATTGGGCTTGCGGCTGAACCGGGGGTGTTGAAGGGGGAACAACATCATTTTGACTCTTCATTTACTATGTCTTCCCAGAAATCTCTCTAAGTCCTTCATTTTGAATATATAATTGTTTTTGCTGCGGCCCTGGCTGCTGCGAGTGTAAGAATAAAAGCACATTTTACACAGGGGCGTCTCCACCGGCCTCGCCAAATTGCAAATTCGGTGGAAAAAAATGTATATGCACCATCCCTGCGCGAATCAAGGTTGCACCGTAGTTGTAATCGGATAACGCGTGGAGATGCTGAAGTGAGTGTGGGATTATAAGGATAAGTACCCGTTAGCGCGACTTATCGAGTCGGGCTCGCGGGTTGATGAAGTTGATAACGCTTGCCGTTTTCGCCAAACCCCGTATGTGGCCAAATACTGAGGGTTGTCGATGATAGGCTGAGGCCAAGCCTCGCCATCGCGATCCCTGTAATGAGCCGGCTAACGATTTTGGCTCTGAATTTGCTGACCACTTGCATTCTCTGTCCCCGATGCAGTTCATTCTCATCCGGGTTGTTTCAGATGAGTTGCAAGTGTCCTGTGCACTCGGCATGACGATCGACCTCACCGCGCCTGTTGCGGCCGTAACGTATACCTCGTACGCGTTGTTGCTCCGCACACCTAGGCATTTCCCCCGCCAGCACTCCCGTTCTCGCATATATCCCTGTACTTCGCCGCTTCCCCGGAAGCGGCTTTGAGATGGCCTACGGGTCGCGGAGTTATAAAAATGAAACGCATGTTGTTTAATGCCACGCAGCAAGAAGAACTGCGCGTAGCGATTGTCGACGGACAAAAACTGATCGACATCGATATCGAGACAGCCGGGCGCGAACAGCGCAAATCCAACATCTACAAGGGCGTGATCACGCGCATCGAGCCATCGCTCGAAGCGTGCTTCGTCAGCTATGGCGAAGACCGCCACGGCTTCCTGCCTTTCAAGGAAGTTGCCCGCACGTATTTCCGCGAAGGCGTTGATGTGCGTAACGCTTCCGTCAAGGAAGCGCTGCGCGAAGGCCAGGAAATCATGGTCCAGGTTGAAAAGGAAGAGCGCGGCAACAAGGGCGCTGCCCTGACTTCCTTCGTTTCGCTGGCCGGCCGTTACCTGGTATTGATGCCGAACAACCCGCGTGGCGGTGGCGTATCGCGCCGCGTGGAAGGTGAAGAGCGCCAGGAATTGCGCGAAACCATGGATAAACTGGACTTGCCAGCTGGCATGTCCGTGATTGCCCGCACGGCAGGCATCGGCCGCAACGTCGATGAACTGCAATGGGACTTGAATTACCTGATGCAACTGTGGCGCGCCATCGAAGGCGCCGGCAAGTCGGCCAACGGCGCTTTCCTGATCTACCAGGAATCCTCGCTCGTCATCCGCGCCATCCGCGACTACTTCCAGCCCGACATCGGCGAGATCCTGATCGACACCGACGAGATCTACGACCAGGCGCACCAGTTCATGAGCCACGTGATGCCCGACATGGTGCACCGCGTAAAACGCTACAGCGACGACGTGCCGCTGTTCTCGCGCTTCCAGATCGAACATCAAATCGAAACGGCGTACAGCCGCACCGTGCCGTTGCCATCGGGCGGCGCCATCGTGATCGACCACACCGAAGCGCTGGTCTCCGTCGACGTCAACTCGGCCCGCGCCACGCGCGGCTCGGACATCGAGACAACCGCCTTCAACACCAACTGCGAAGCGGCCGAAGAAGTGGCCCGCCAGCTGCGCTTGCGCGATCTGGGCGGCTTGATCGTCATCGACTTCATCGACATGGAAGTGGCGAAGAACCAACGCGAAGTGGAACAGCGCCTGAAAGATGCGCTGCACCATGACCGTGCCCGTGTACAAATGGGCAAGATTTCCCGCTTCGGCCTGATGGAACTGTCGCGCCAGCGCCTGCGTCCTTCGCTGTCCGAAGGCTCGCACGTGACGTGCCCGCGCTGCTCCGGCACCGGCCACATCCGTGACACGGAATCGTCCGCCCTGCAGGTGCTGCGCATCATCCAGGAAGAGGCGATGAAGGAAAACTCGGCCACCATCCACGTGCAAGTGCCCGTGGACGTGGGCGCCTTCCTGCTGAACGAAAAGCGCGGCGAAGTACTCAAAATCGAAAACCGCCACCGCATCGCCGTGATCCTGATCCCGAACAAGCATCTGGAAACGCCGCACTACAAGCTGGAACGCATCAAGCACGACGATCCGCGTCTGGAAGACAGCCAGGCCAGCTACAACCTGGCTGAAAGCGCTGAAACCGACATGGCTTACAGCAAGCGCCAGAAGGAAGAAGCCAAGCCGCGCCAGGAAGCCGTCGTCAAGACGATCACCCCTGACCAGCCGGCACCGCTGGTCGAGCGCAAGCCCGTCGAAGCGAAACCGGCTCCGGTGGCCGCGCCTGCCGCGCCACAAGGCCTGATCGCCAAGATCATCAGCTTCTTCACCGGCGCCCCGGCACCGGTGGCACCGGCACCTGCCCCAGTCGCCCCAGCCAAACCGGCCGGCGCCGACCGTGGCGACCGCAACAGCCGTGGCCCGCGTGGCCGTGGCCGCAACGGCAAGCCAGGCCGCGAAGAACGCGAACCGGGCCAAGGCCGTCCAGCCCAGGACGATGCAGCAGCGGAAGCACTGGAAAAGGCGGCCCGTCCGCCACGCCCACCGCGTCCGCCACGCGAACCGCGTGAAGCCCGCGAAGGTGGCGATGCAACGACGGCGCCACGCGAACGCGGTGAGCGTCCGGAACGCGCGGAACGTCCTGAGCGCGCAGAGCGCCCGGAACGCGCCGAGCGTCCGCCACGCCAGCCACGCGAAGGCCGCGAACCACGCGCCGACAAGGCTGTTGTTGCTGAAGTGAAAGCTGATGAGCTGGCCCTGGTTGGCGCCACCGCCAGCGCGGTGAATGTCGTCGTGCCGTCAAACGGTCCTGAATCCGACGCCGCACCGGCGAACTTGCTGAAAGCACCGGCAAATGCCGGCCCTGAAGGCGAAGAGACGGAAAACGACGTGGAAGGCGAAGAACCGCGCCGCCGCCGTCGTCGTGGTGGCCGCAACCGCAACCGCCGCGACCGCGAAACGGGCGAGCTGATCGAATCGGCAAACGGTGAAAATGAAGGCCAGGACGCGCCAGTGATCAGCTTTACGGTTGCTCCGGCGCCGGAAGCTGCCGCTGATGCGGCTCCAGTAGCCGTCGTGGCTGCCGACGCTGTCGTCGCCGTCGCTGCGCAAGTGGAAGCGGCATTTGATGCCGCTCCTGCCGTCGTGGCTGAAGTGGTCGAAGCAGTGGAAGTGGTCGAAGTCGCCAAGGTTGAAGAAGCCGCTCCTGCTGCTGAAGCTGCACCAGTTGCTGAAGTTGCTGAAGTGATCGTGCCGCCAGCTCCTGTCGAAGCCGTCGTTGCTGCAGTGCAAGCTGAACCAGCCGCTGCCGAACCAGCACCAGCTGCCGAGTACAGCTTTGCCGAGAAAGCGGAAGCCGCACCAGCGCCAGCGCCTGCTCCAGCGGAAGTCATCGTCGAAGCGGCGCCAGTCGTGGAAACGGTTGCTGTCGTGGCGGAAGAAGCGCCAGTCGCCGAAGCGGCACCTGCCGTGGTGGAAGCCGCCCCGGTGGTTGCCGAAGCGGCTCCCGCCCCTGCACCAGCACCAGCACCAGCACCTGTCGTTGCTCCTGCTCCGGCAGCACCAGTGGCCACGCCGCTGGACTTGAGTGCAGTGCTCGGTTCGGCCGGCCTGACCCTGGCTGCCACCGATCCGGAAAAACTGCGCCTGGCGCAGGAAGCGGCTGCCAAGGCAGTTGCTCCCGTACGCAAGCCGCGCGAACGCAAGCCATTGCCGCCGCAATCGGATGAGCCGTTGATCCAGGTCAACACGCAACGTCCATAAGCGGGCCGGGTTCGCCCAGCCGCCAATGATGAAAGGGGGAGCTCAGGCTTCCCCTTTTTTACGTCCACACCTTTGCCAGCCATCCGCCATGCACGAGCACGCCCCTCCTTCCCCCGTCAGCCTGCGCAGCGCCTTCTGGTACTGGCTCAAGCTGGGCTGCGTCAGCTTTGGCGGCCCGGCCGGGCAAATCGCCATGATGCATGCGGAACTGGTGGAGAAGCGGCGCTGGATTTCCGAGCAGCGTTTCCTGCACGCCTTGAATTACTGCATGCTGCTGCCGGGGCCGGAAGCGACCCAGTTGGCCATCTACATCGGCTGGCTGATGCACCGCACGCGCGGCGCCCTGGTGGCGGGCCTGCTGTTTTTGCTGCCTTCGCTGCTGCTGCTGATCGCCCTGTCCTGGCTGTACATGGCATATGGCCACGTGGGCGCCATCGCCGGCGTCCTGTACGGCATCAAGCCGGCTGTCGTCGCCATCGTGCTGGCGGCCGCCTGGCGCCTGGGCCGGCGCACCTTGCGCAGCCCCGGCCTGATCGCCATCGCGACGGCCGCATTTGTCGCCATCGCCGCTCTACATCTGTCATTTCCGCTGATCGTGCTTGCCGCAGCCCTGCTGGGCATGGCGGGCGGGCGCTGGCTGCCGGGCCACTTTCATATTGGCGCCACGCAACATGGCGGCGCGGCCCGCTACGGAGCCGCCCTGATCGATGACGACACGCCCACGCCGGAGCACGCGCGCTTCAGTTGGCCGCGCCTGCTTGGCACGGCCGCCGTGGGCCTGGCGCTGGCCTTCGTCGCCTGGCTGGGCCTGGCGCTGGCGGGAGGCGCGGAGCAGCCGCTGGCGCAGATGGGCGTGTTTTTCAGCAAGGCGGCCCTGCTGACGTTCGGCGGTGCGTATGCCGTGCTGCCCTACCTGGTGCAGGGCGCCGCCGAGCACTACCACTGGATCAGCAGCGCGCAAATGATGGATGGCCTGGCGCTGGGCGAAACGACGCCCGGCCCCCTGATCATGATCGTCGCCTTCATCGGTTTTGTCGGCGGCTGGAGCCATGCCGTGACAGGCGAGCACCTATGGCTGGCGGGCGTGTGCGGCGCGCTCGTCGCCAGCTGGTTTACGTTCCTGCCCTCGTTCATCTTCATCCTGGCCGGCGCGCCGCTGGTGGAAGCATCGCGCGGCAATTTGCGCCTGAGCGCGCCCCTGACGGCCATTTCGGCGGCCGTGGTGGGCGTCATCGCCAGCCTGGCCCTGTTCTTTGGCCACCACGTCTTCTGGCAGGAAAATCCGCTGCCGCACTGGGACTGGCTGGCGATCGCCATCGCGCTGGCGGCCGGCGTGGCGCTGATCCGGTTTCAAGTGGGCACCATCAAATTGCTGCTCGCCTGTGCCATCTTCGGCCTCGTGCTATCGTATCTGCCTTGACCGATTTAACGTAAGTGGTATCACCTTTCATGGCTGACAAGATTATCTACCTCGCCGAAGCCCGCAATGGGGCACCGGCGATCCCCGCGCAGCTGGAAAGCCCGAGCGGCAACGTGGCCGACAGCCTGGGCCGGCCCCTGCACGACTTGCGCATCTCGATTACCGACCGTTGCAATTTCCGTTGCGTGTATTGCATGCCGAAGGACGTGTTCGACAAGAATCACGTGTATCTGCCGCACACGGATTTGCTGTCGTTTGAGGAAATCACCCGCGTCGCGCGCCTGTTCGTCGCGCACGGCGTGGAAAAGATCCGCCTGACGGGCGGCGAACCGCTGCTGCGCAAGAATATCGAAAAGCTCATCGCCATGCTGGCCGAACTGCGCACGCCGTCGGGCCAGCCGCTGGACCTGACCCTGACGACCAATGGTTCCTTGCTCGCCAGAAAAGCGCAGGCACTCAAGGATGCGGGCCTGAACCGGGTCACCGTGTCGCTCGATTCGCTCGACGACGCCACCTTCAAGCGCATGAACGATGTCGATTTCGCCGTGGCCGACGTGCTGCACGGCATCGATGCGGCGCATGCCGCAGGGCTGGGACCGATCAAGATCAACATGGTCGTCAAGGCCGGCATGAACGAACAGGAAATCGTGCCCATGGCACGCCACTTCAAGGATACGCCCTACATCCTGCGCTTCATCGAATACATGGACGTGGGCGCCTCGAACGGCTGGAACTTGCAGGAAGTCATCCCGTCCGCCGAAGTCGTGCGGCGTATCGCCGCGCACATGCCCTTGCTGCCCATTAACCCCAACTACGCGGGCGAGACGGCGGCGCGCTGGCGCTACGCGGATGGCAGCGGCGAGATCGGCCTCATTTCCAGTGTCACGCAAGCGTTCTGCGCCGACTGCAGCCGCGCCCGCCTCTCGACCGAGGGCAAGCTGTACACATGCCTGTTCGCCAGCAGCGGCCACGACTTGCGCAGCCTGCTGCGCGGCGGCCACAGCGATGCTGAAATCTCCTCGGCCGTGGCGCAGCTGTGGCGCGGCCGCGGCGACCGCTATTCACAATTGCGCACCAGCCAGACGGATTTGACGGGCGGCGCGCTTGAGCACGGTAAAAAGAAAGTGGAAATGTCGTATATCGGCGGCTGAATCGGGCGCGGCGCAGGCCCGCCGCTGCTACCATGGCGCATGCACCAATTTTCCTACCTGACATGATCAACAAACACGACATTACCGGCCTGGTCCTGGCCGGCGGCCTCGGCACGCGCATGGGCCAGCGCGACAAGGGCATGCTGCCCCTGCATGGCCAGCCCCTGGCGCGTCACGTGCTGCAGAGCCTGGCGCCGCAAGTGGGCCAGCTGGCCATCAGCGTCCACGCGGACGCCGGCGATTACGCAAACTTCGGCCTGCCCGTGTGGCCGGATGTGCTGCCAGGCCAGTTGGGGCCGCTGGCGGGTTTGCACAGCGGCATGCAACATGCCACCACACCCTACCTGCTGACGGTGCCGTGCGATTCGCCATTGCTGCCGCCCGACCTGGCGGCGCGCCTGGCCGCCGGCTTGATGCAAAACAATGCCGACCTGGCCATCGCCGTCACCGAGGAAATCGATGCGGCGACGGGTCAGACGGTGCGCCGCCCGCACCCCGTCTTTTGCCTGGTGAAAACCTCGGCCCTGCCCCAGTTAGACTCGTATCTGCGCGGCGGAGAACGCCGCATGCGCACCTGGCACGGCCCCCTGAAGCTGGCCGAAGTGCTCTTCGAGAACAATAGTGCGTTCGGCAACATCAATACCCCGGACGAGCTGGCCGCCCTGCAGGCGCAGGGCTTTTCCGTGCCGATGGCGCAAGCCATCCTGGCCGACACCGTCGCGCCCGTCGCCGAGATCGAGGAACTGCCGTTGCCGCAAGCGTTCGAGCGCATCCTGGCGGCCGACATCATCTCGCCCATCAGCGTGCCCGCGCACGACAATTCCGCCATGGATGGCTATGCGCTTCACGGGGCTGACCTTGGCGCGGATCTCGGCGGCGACACCCCCGTCACCCTGGCCGTGGTCGACACCATCCTGGCCGGACGTCCCGGCAGCGTCACCGTGCAACGCGGGCAATGCGCGCGCATCATGACGGGCGCTGTCATGCCGGACGGCTGCGACAGCGTGGTGCCGCAGGAACTGGTGCAGCACGCCAGCGACGCCAGCATTACCGTGGCGCCCGACTGCATCCGCCCCGGCGACAACCGCCGCTTCAAGGGCGAAGACTTGATGCAAGGCCAACCAGCCCTACTGCAAGGCAAACTACTCGGGCCGGCCGAACTGGGCTTGCTGGCTTCGCTAGGCATCGCCACGGTGCCCGTGCGCCGCCGCCTGCGCGTGGCCTTCTTTTCCACCGGCGACGAATTGCGCTCGATCGGCGAGCCGCTGGACGCCGGTTGCATCTACGACAGCAACCGCTATACCCTGCTGGGCATGCTGACCCGCCTCGGCTGCGAGGTGCTCGACATGGGCATCGTCAAGGACAATCCGCAAGCGCTGGAAGCGGCCCTGCGCGGCGCTTGCGGCAAGGCTGACGTCATCATCACTTCCGGTGGCGTGTCCAGCGGCGCGGCCGATTTTACGCGCGAGATCCTGGCGCGCCTCGGTGAGGTGGCCTTCTGGCAAATCAACATGCGCCCGGGCCGCCCCATGGCCTTTGGCCGGATTGCCAGCGAGGGCGACACGGCCTTGCTGATGGGCCTGCCTGGCAACCCAGTGGCCGTGATGGCGGCATTTTATTTCCTCGCCCGCCCCACCCTGCTGCGCCTGATGGGCGCCGATGCGGACACGGCCGCCCTGCCGCTGCTGCAAGTGGCGGCCCAGGCACCGATCCGCAAGAAGCGGGGCCGCACGGAATATCAGCGCGGCATCGTCGAACGGGGCCCGGATGGGCGCCAGCACGTGCGCGTGACTGGCGCGCAAGGCTCGGGCATCCTGCGTTCGATGACGCAAGCCAATTGCATGATCGTGCTGCACGAAGCGCAAGGCCATGTGGCCGCCGGCGACCTGGTCGATATCGTACTATTCCATGGACTGATATGAAACTGATACTGGCACTGGCCCTGCTGCAGGGCATGGCGGCGTACGCCGGCGAAGTCCACAGCAATGGCTACACGGTGCGCTTCGACGAGCGCATCGAGGAAGCAAGCGGTGACTTGCACGGCGAAACCGTGGGCCGCGTCAGCATCGTGCGCACCAGCGACCAGGCGCTCGTGTGGCAGGAAAACACGCCCTTGCGGCCCGATTGCGGCGTCGTTGCGGCCGTCACCGCCATCAACGACCGCTTCGTGGCCCTGTGCGGCCACCTGGGCGGGCGCCATTACACGCAAAAGATTATCTTTATGCAAGGCAACGCACTCTCCATGGCGAGCGTGGACCAGTACGACTCGCCCAGTCCCGTGCGCGTGGAGCGCAACGGATCGCTGGCCATCGACGTGCTGCGCCGCGACCGCTTCCCTGGCGAACTGACGGGCCCGCATTACTATCCCACCGTGTACCGCTTGCACCACGATGACGCCACGTTCGGTTTCGTCCCCAGCTTTGATGCCGATGCCGCCGAGCGCTACTGGCAGCACTACCGCGCCACGCGCCAGGTGGCGCCGGCTGCGGACGTGCTGCCGGAATTGCTGGCCTCCCTGCTGGCGGCGCAGGCCGGCAAGCAATCCATCTGCGCGGAGCTGGACACGCTCGCCGCGGACTTGCAGCAGGGGCGACAGCACGATGCGCAAGGCGCGCGCACCTTGATGCGCACGTGGCTGCACAAGCTGCCCGCCATCGGCTATCCCGCCTTCGATACGCAAGCCTGCCCGGGCCGCATCTAGGCGCATCCCTTGCCGCGCCGCCTGCTGGCGGTGCATTCGCCCCCCCTGCTCTCACGAACGGCCCGCCCTGCGCGGGCCGTTCGCATTACCCCTTCGCAATCAATTTTCCTCCCGGAAACTGCTCGCCTATTGAGATAAAAATATTAATTATTTCTCTAAATAACATATAAATAAACACAACACTAATTGTAATTATTTTATTTATTTGTTGATATTGAAGTTTCTTCGGTGATAACATCTTGACTAATACGAAAAGTTCAATTTTGATATTGTTTTCACGAGGAAACTAATAATGAGACACCGCTCTTGGATCGCGGGCGCCAGCATGCTGGGAGCGGCTTGCCTGCTAGGCATATCGACCCTCGCACCGCTGCCCGCCTATGCCAAAGGGGCCCCTCGGGCCGACGTACTGGACAACTGCAGCTGGAACCGCCCCGGCGCCGACCCGTTCATGGGCGATGTCGTGGCCGCCGTGGACAGGTACCCGGACATCGCGCCGCAGGTGCGCGAGCAATTGAAGGCGCGCATGCGCGCGCGCCAGTATGATGAAATCGTCGTGATCAGCCGCGACGCTATCCGCGGCAAGGGCAATTACGATGCGCGCATCAGCGACATGCATTTCGGGCCGGGCCGCGTCTGCCGCAATGTCACGCGTGCAGGCTGGAGCGAGCAGATGCAGGAACGGGGACTCGTGTATTGCGTGCAGGGCGCCTGCATTCTCGTGCCCACCGTGTGCCGCAATGTCAGCCGCATCACGCAGGCGGCGGCCGGGCCGCGCGGCGCCGGTGCTGCGCCTGGCGGAGCTGCGCCAGGTGGCGCGACGCCGGTGGCCACCGCAGCGGCGGGCGTGCCCGTCATCGAGCATCCCGTCGGCGCGCATGGCGGTTCGCTCACGGGCGTGCCGCCGGCCGTGGTGGCCAGCCTGCCCCTGCTGGTCTTCGATGTCGTGCACACCGGCAGCGCCACGCTGCTGCCGTCGAGCATAGGCGGTGGCCAGCCACCGCGCGGCAGCAGCATCATCGTCGAGCCGTTTATCCCCACCGTCATCCTGCCCTCGCTGCCGCCCACCGACCTGTCCGTCTTACCGGCCGTGCCGGAACCGCACACCTGGGCCATGCTGCTGGCGGGACTCGCGCTGCTGGTCGGCGCCAGGCTGCGCCGCCGGCCGGCGGCAGCAGCCTGAACGCGGACGGCGCTATTCGCCGTCCGCCTCGGCCGACAGCCCCGCGTCCGCCTTCCCCAGCAGCAAAGCAGCCGCCTCGCCCGGCAAGGCTTCCACGGATTTCAATTTGCGCGCCATCTGCCGGCTGCGCACTTCCGCGCTTTCGATATTCTTCGCCGCCTTTTCCAGGGTCAGCCGGGTTTGCGACAGCACGTCGCCAAACTTGCCGAATTCCGTCTTCACGGCGCCCAGCACTTGCCACACTTCCGACGAACGCTTTTCCAGCGCCAGGGTGCGGAAACCCATCTGCAAACTATTGAGCAAGGCCGTCAACGTGGACGGTCCCGCGATGCTGACCCGGTGCACGCGCTGCAATTCGTCGGCCAGTCCAGGACGGCGCAACACTTCCGCATACAGCCCTTCCGTAGGCAAGAACAGGATGGCAAAGTCGGTGGTCAACGGCGGCGCCAGGTATTTCTCGGCGATGGTTTTCGCTTCGCCGCGCACGGCCCGTTCCAGCTCGCGGCCGGCCAGGGCCACGCCGTCGGCATCGGCCCGCTCGGCCGCATCGACCAGGCGCTCGTACTGTTCCTTGGGGAACTTCGCATCGATCGGCATCCACACGGGCGGCCCGCCATCGGCAAGGCCCGGCAGTTTCAGGGCGAATTCCACGCGCGCGCCGCTGCCCGGCAAGGTTTCCACATTCTTCGCGTACTGGTCGACAGTGAGTACCTGCTCCAGCAGCATCTCCAGCTGCACTTCACCCCAGGTGCCGCGCGTCTTGACGTTGGTGAGCACCCGCTTCAAATCGCCCACGCCCAGCGCCAGCTGCTGCATTTCACCGAGGCCCTGGTGGACTTTTTCCAGCCGCTCCGACACTTGCTGGAACGACGCACTCAAACGCGTTTCCAGGGTGGCATGCAGTTTCTCGTCGACCGTCTTGCGCATCTCTTCCAGGCGCGCGCCATTGTCGGCCTGCAAATCGCGGATCTTGTTTTCCAGGGTGGCGCGCACTTCCAGCATGCGCTGCGCATTCGATTCCGTCAGTTGCGCCAGCGTCTGGTTGGTGCTGTCGGCAAAGCGCGCCAGGCTTTGCGCCTGTTCTTCGCGCCCGACTTTCCCCTGCGCCTGCATCTGCGTGCGCAGGCTGTCGAGCTGCTGCAGGGTCGCCGCCTGGAATTGCGCCAGGCTGGTGGCGAGGTCTTGCCGCGCCGCTTGCGCCGACGCCTGCAGTTGCAGCCGCACTTCGCGCTCGACCCGGTCGATGCGTTCCAGGCTTTGCTGCTGGTGCTGCTGCACCAGGGCCAGGGTGGTGGCGCCATCGCCGGCGGCACCACGCGGGCGCAGCAAGATCAATAGCAATAAAACGATGGCGACGATGGCGGCGCCCAGCAGGCTGTAAAACTCGATAGGGCTCATGGGTGTCAGTCAGGTTTGTTGCGCATCCAGTCGGCCGTCTGATAGAACGATTCCATCAGGCGCACGCGCAAGGATTCTTCGATGCCCGTGTCTTCCATGGCCCAGGCCATGGCGCGCAGCCACTGGTCGCGCTCGCTGGTGCCGATGGCGTAGGGCAAGTGACGCGCGCGCAGGCGCGGGTGGCCGAATTTCTCGATATACAAGTCCGGTCCGCCCATCCAGCCCGTCAGGAAGAAATACAGCTTGTCGCGCGAGCCGTCCGTCGAGGGCGGATGCATGACGCGGATGCCGGCGAACTCGGCTTCGAGTTCCATCAAGTCATAAAAACGGTCGACCATTTCGCGCAGCACGGGGGCGCCGCCGATGGTCTCGTAGAGGGTGGGGGCAGTGGTATCAGTCATGGCCGCCATGATAACGCAAGCGCCGGCGGCCCATGCGGCGCCGGCGCCTCTGCCACAATAAAAAGCAATATACTTGACCACTCAAGCTTATATCAACTACTATGCAATCTTTAAACACGGACAAAACCACCATGCCGACCACCGCAGAACCGCATTTGCTACGCCATACCAATTTCCGCTGGCTGCTGGGCGGCGGCCTCGTGTCCATGCTGGGCGACCAGTTCAGCATGCTGGCCCTTCCCTGGCTGGTGCTCAGCCTGACAAACGATAGCCTCAGCCTGGGCATCGCCGTGGCCCTGATGGGCGCGCCGCGCGCCGTGCTCATCTTGTTCGGTGGCGCCATCGCCGACCGCTACTCGCCCCGGCGCGTGCTGCAGCTGAGTAAATATGCGAACGCCGCCATCCTGCTGGCGCTGTCCGGCCTGCTGATGCTGGACCAGGCCAGCCTGGCGCTCGCCTATGCGGCCGCGCTGGCGCTGGGCATCGCATCCGCCTTCGCCATTCCCGCCGGCACGGCCATCCTGCCGCAAGCCGTGCCGCCGCAATCGTTGCAGAGCGCCAATGGCTTGCAGATGGGCGCGCGCCAGCTGTCCTTGCTGGCCGGCCCCCTGCTGGCGGCGCTCGTGCTCGGCGCCCACGGGGGCGGGCAGCAAACCGGCATGGCGGCGCTGGCCGCCGCCTTTGCCATCGATGCGCTGACATTCCTGTTTTCCGCCTGGACCTTGCGGCAAGTCAGCCTGCGGCCACTGGCTGCTGCGGCGGCGCAGGGCATGTGGCGCGACATGGCGGCGGGCCTGGCCATGGTGTGGCGCGACATTGCCTTGCGCAGCTGCTATGCCTACTGGGCCGTGGTGGCGTTCTTCGTCATGGGACCGCTGCAAGTGGCCTTGCCCGTGCTGGCCAGCGAGCGCCTGCACGGCGCCGCAGCGCTGGGTTTGCTGATGGGCGCGCATGGCGCCGGCACCCTGGCCGGCATGCTGGCATCCAGCCTGGGCGGCGCCTGGCTGCGCCGCCGCTTCGGCGCCACCCTGCTGCTGGTCGATGCAGTCGTCGGCCTGCTGCTGATGGGGCTGGGACAAATCAGCACGGCCTGGCAAGGCGCGGCCCTGCTGGCCGTGACGGGGCTGCTGGGCGGCTACTTGCAGGTGGCCATCTTTACGTGGATACAGCGGCGCGTGGCGCCCGCCATGCTGGGCCGGGCGATGGCGCTGTTCATGGGCATCTTCCTGGGCCTGGCGCCGCTGTCGGCGGCCGCCACGGGCGCGCTGCTGCGCCACGTCACCGTGGGCGAGCTGTTCTGCGGCGGCGGTGCCCTGCTGCTGGCGGCCGCCGTGGCCGCCGCCCTGCTGACCGGCATCCCCCGCATCGGGGAAGCCGATTGCATCATTCAACCTTGAGAAAGTTCCACCATGGATAAAATACAGCAAGCGGCCCTGAAAGCTGCTTACAGGCAACAGCCACCGCCGCTGGGCATCATCGCCCTGCGGCACTTGCCCAGCGGGCGCGCCTTGCTTGAAAGCAGCCGCAACGCGCCCGGCATGCTGAACCGGCACCGCTTCGAACTGAACCTGGGCAAGCACCGCAATGCGGCGCTGCAGGCGGACTGGCGGCGCGACGGCGCGGCGGCCTTTTCCTGCGCGGTCATCGATACGCTCAAGCTCCCCGACGATCCCGCCTTCGATGCGGACGCCGAACTGGGCGCCCTGCTGGCCCTGCACCGCGCGCACTGGCTGGAACAGGGTCAGCCACTGTATTGAGCTGCGGTGCATTACACTTGCGTACTCAAGCACTTCGCAGTAAATATAAAGGATGGCATGAACGATCACACTCCACTCTCGCCGGACGGCGATGGCGCGCTGGACTTTTGCCTGCGCCTGGCGCGCGCCCAGGCGCTCATCGTGCGCCGCTTCGACAGCACCCTGGGCAATTTGCATGGCCTGAGCTTCAGCGACTATCAATTGCTGTACCAGTTGCAACGCGCCCCCGGTGCGCGCCTGCGCCGCATCGACCTGGCCGAGCGCCTGGCGTTGACGGCCTCTGGCGTCACGCGCTCCCTGATGCCGCTGGAAAAGATCGGCCTGGTGACGCGCCAGGCCGATGTACGCGACGCACGCGTCGGCTATGCCGTGCTGACCGCCGCCGGCCAGGAATTGCTGGAACATGCCAGCGCCACGGCGCAGGCGGTGGGACGCGAATTGCTGCAGGACGCGCCGCCAGAACAGCTGGGAGCGCTGTCGGCCATCCTGGGCAAGCTGGCCGGCTGACGCTGCCAGCCAGCCGCTTACACGAGCGCCAGCTTGCGCAGGCGCCGCGTCGACTGCCAATGTTCCACGCCCGCTTCGGCGCGGATGGCGGCGCAGCCCGCCAGCACCCGGTCGATGGCCGCCTCGTCGAGTCCCGCATTCAGGGTCAGGCGCACGAGGGCGCGGTTCTTCGCCGTTGCCGGGGCGCAAAACATGGCGCCGAAAATACCTTGCCGTTCCAGCGCCTGGCGCAGTGCCAGGGTGGCCGGTTCGCCGCCCGCCTCCAGCGCCACGATCTGCTCCGTGCCATCGCTGACGTTGTAGCCCAGTTCGCGCAAGCCTTCGCGCACCTGCAGCGTATGGCGCCGCAAGGTGGCGCGCCGCCCATCGGCGGCCATGATGAAATCGAGCGCCGCGCCCAGCCACGCCAGCTCATGCGCCAACAGGCAGGAGCTGAAGATGGCGGGCCGCGATTCGGACAAAAAATAGCCCTTGAAGCGGCTGGAACAGCTGATGAAACCGGCCCGCCCCGCGAAGGCCTTGGCCAGCGACGCCGTGCGGAAATGCACGCGATGGCCCAAGCCCCACGCTTCCACCAGGCCCGCGCCCTGCGGGCCATGCGTGCCCAGCGAGTGCGACTCGTCGACCACCACCACGCAGTCGCTGCGCTCAGCGATGTCGAGCAGTTCCAGCAGCGGCGCCAGGCTGCCGTTGGTGCTGTACAGGGCATCGACGACGATCACGCCGCGGCCATGCTTTTCCACTTGCCGCCGCAAGTGCGTCATGTCGTTGTGCAGGAAGGGCACGGCCTGGGCCTGCGCCGACAGCACGCCTTCCCACAGCGAGGCGTGGGCCTGCATGTCGAGGTAGACAGGAATGCCGGGGCTGGCGATACACTGGATCAACCCCACGTTGGCCGCCATGCCGGACTGCGCCAGGATGCCGTCCTCGCAGCCCATGTAGCGCGCCAGCCGGCTTTCCAGCCGGTGCTGTTCGCTGCCTTCCTGCAAGTACACGGCCGACATCAGCAGGCCGCCCGCATTTGCCTGCAGCGACGCCACCTGGGCTGCCACCAGCGCCGGCTCGGCGGCGATGGACAGATAGTCATTGCCGGCCAGGAAAATGGCATGGGCCGGTGTCGGTTGCCAGGCGTGGGGATGCTGGCCGCCCAGCAATTTTTCGATGCGCGTGATGTGATGCGCATCCATGCGCCGCACGATGTAGTCTGGCAGGCAGTGTTCGGCACGGGCGAACGATGGAATGGGCAAGCTGGTAGCGATGGTCATGAGTTTTCTCCTGGGGAAAGGTTTGCTGCGGATTAAAGCCTTGACCGTCTCGCCAACTCATCCATTGACGTATATCAATGTCCAATCAGATAACCGTTCAACCAGGAAAATTTACGCGATGATAATGTTCTGAAGAGAATCAAGGCAGAGTCATGACGCAGCAATTGCAAGGACGATGGACACACTGGCGCAGGCGCCTGCTCCATTCGCTGCTGCATGAGCGCATGCCCCATGAAAACCTGGCCGGCAGGGTTGCCATGCTGGCCGCCGTGGGCACGGTGGCGATGCCGCTGTACTACCTGCTGTGGCATTACTTTTTTCCGCAAGCCTATGAAAACCTGACCTTGCGCCTGACGGGCGTGGGCATCTGCGCGGCCGGCCTGTTTGCGCGCCACTTCTCGGCCCGCTGGCTGTCGCGCTACCTGCTGTTCGCGCTCAGCTACATCCTGCCCTTCTTCTTTACCTTCATGTTTCTGATGAACCACGCGTCGTCCATCTGGAGCGAATCGCTGCTGATCGGCCTGGTCATACTGTTTCATTTCGAAACGAAACTGGCTTGCCGCGCCTACCTGATCGGCACCAGTACCGCCTGCCTGGCCGTCATCCTGCAGGGAGAGGGCAGCTTCCTGCTGCAGCGTGAAGTGCTGCAGCAACTGCCCGTGCACTGGTTCACCATTGCCTCGCTGTCCGTGGTGAAAGTGGGCAGCAAGGTGCTGGAGCTGGAACGGCTGGCTGGCCTGGCGGCCGGGCTCGGTTCCGTGGCGCACGAACTGCGCACGCCGCTGACCAGCGTGGAAGCGAATGTGCGGGGCATGCGCCGGCTGCTGCCGCAGCTGGCGAGCCAGGCGGACGACTTGCCCCCGTTGCAGGAAGCCCTGTCGCGCATCCAGTTCGAAGTGCGCCACATGCAGCACATGATCGATTTGTTCCTGATGAGCGCCAGTGCCGTCAACCGCAACCTCCAGCCCAGCCAGGCGCTATCGATGCTGGCGATGGTGAATTCCGTACTCAAGCGCTACCCGTTTACCGGCAACAGCCAGCGCGGCTGCGTCAAGGTGGACGTGCGCGCCGACTTCCAGTTCGCGGGCCAGGACGAGCTGTGCGTGGTGATCCTGCTGAACCTGCTGAGAAACGCGCTGAAAGCCATCCAGCGGGCCGGCAAGGGCCGCGTGCGCATCATCATCGACGGCGCCCGCCCCGTGCCCAGGCTGCTGTTCATCGACACGGGCTGCGGCATCGCGAAGAACCGCCTGCCGCTGATCTTCGAGCGTTTTTATTCGTATCCCGTGCACAACGGCAGCGGCATCGGCCTGGCCCTGTGCCGGCAGATCGTCACGGCCTGGCAGGCGCGCATCCGCTGCGTGTCGCGCGAGCATGCGTATGCGATTTTCATCCTGGAATTTCCCCAGCCCGTGCCGGCCCGCTTCCAACCCTCTTCCCCCGCAAGGTGATGCATGCAACTGCCCGTCTATTCCCATCCGACCCTGACCGTCTTGATCGATGACAGCGATTCCTTCCTGAAAAGCCTGGCCTTCCAGCTCGATCCCGCACTGGCGCGCCAGACCTTCCACGACACCAGCAGCGCGCTGCACTGGCTGCGCCACAGCACGCAGCTGGGCGAGACGCCGCTGCACGTCAATTTCGACACGCAAAATCTGCCGCCCGACCAGCGCAACGTGGCGCTCGACCTCGAACGCATCTGGCGCATCAGCGGCCAGGCGCAGCGCTTTGCCGTGCCCTCCGTGCTGGTGGTCGATTATTCGATGCCGCAGATGAATGGCCTGGAATTCTGCCAGGCCGTGCGTGACTTGCCGTGCAAGAAGATTTTATTCACGGGCGCGGCCGATGAAAAAGTGGCCGTGACGGCCTTCAACCGGGGCTTGATCGACCGTTACATCAAGAAGAGCGACGACGACGCGCTCGATATCCTGGAACAGGAAATCGTTGCCCTGCAGCGCGAATTCTTCCTGCAGCAGTCGGACACGGTGCGCGACTTGCTATTGCTGCACGACTATAGTTTCCTGCAAGACGAAGCCATGGCCGACGTCGTGCACGAGCTGTGCCGGCGCCATGGCTTTGTCGAGTTCTATATTTTTCCGAATCCCTGCGGCATCCTGTTTTTCACGCGCGACGGCCAGGCCCGCCTGATGATCATCGAGACGGAACGCAGCCTGCACACGCAGTATGAAATGGCGCGCGACAGCGACGCGCCCGAGTCCCTGCTGCTGGCCCTGCTGGAAATGCGCGTGATCCCGTATTTTTCCGATGCCGACAGCGACGGCATGTATGCGGCGCATATCGGCGAAAACTGGTTCCGCTACTGCGCCGCGCCAACCATCTGCCTGGGGCGCGAAACCTACTTCTGGGCCCTGTTCGACGTGCCGCCGCACAAGCTGGGGCAGCCGGTCATGTCCTACGCGCAATTTTTACGCGCGCAGGCGGACGACAGCGTGGGCGCTTAGCCTTCCCTTAGCGTTTGCAGCGGCGGATGCCTCAAGACATTGCGCAAGCCCAGCCAGCCGCCGGCGATCGCGCACAGGGCGCCGGCCAGCAGGCCGAACGCCCACACGCCGGGCGCAAAGCTCCAGGCGAACTTGAACTGGTAGGTGGCCAGCGCCCAGCCCATGGCCGCCGCACCCGTTGCCGCCAGCAAGCCGGCCAGCGCGCCGACGAGCGAAAACTCGATCAGCTGTGCCTGCGCCAGTTGGCGCCGCGTGGCGCCCAGCGCGCGCAGCAGGCCCGCTTCGCGCGTGCGCTCGTCCTGCGAGCCCATCAGGGCCGCATACAGCACCAGCAAGCCCGAGGCCAAAGTGAAGGCGAAGAGGAATTCGACGGCCGTCACGACCTGGTCCAGCACGCCCTGGATCTGTTTCAGCACGCCGCCCACGTCGACCACCGTCAGGTTCGGATAGTCGCGCAGCAAGGCATTGCCCAGGTCCGCCTGCGCGGGCGGCAGGTGAAACGCCGTGATCCACGTCTGCGGCGTGTCCGCCATGGCGGCCGGATTGATGATGACAAAGAAATTGACGCGCATCGAACCCCATTCCAGCTTGCGCAAACTCGTGATCGCCGCTTCGACGGGCTGGCCGGCGATGTCGAAGCGCAGCTTGTCGCCCAATTTCAATTTCAAGGTCTTGGCGATGCCCTCCTCCACCGACGCCTCGGCTGGTGCACCGGGCGCATTGCCGAACCACTTGCCGGCCACCAGCTTGTTTTCTTCCTGCATCGTGGCCATCGTCGACAGGTTGAATTCGCGGTCGGCCAGGCCCTTGGCGCGGTCATCCTCGTAGGTGGTTTCCGTGATGGCATTGCCGTTCACGGCCACCAGGCGCCCGCGTATCATCGGATACAGGGGCGCGTTGGCCACGCCGGCCTGGGACAGGCGCGCGGCGATCGGGTCTTTCTGTTCCGGCAGGATATTGATCATGAAGCGGTTCGGCGCGTCGGGCGGCGTGGCGTTGCGCCAGGCCACCATCAAGTCGCCGCGCACCACCGTCAGCAGCAGCAAGGCCATCAGGCCCAGGGCCAGGGACACCACCTGGATGACGGTGGCGCCCGGCCGGCGCTGCAAGGACGTGACGGCAAAGCGCCAGCCCTGGTGATTGAAAGCGCCGCGCAGGGTTTTCAGCGACTTGATGCCCAGCCAGCCAGCCAGGCCGAACAGGGCAAAGCCGCCGAGGAAGCCGGCCGCCGTCAGCAGCGCCAGTTTCACGTCCCCCGCCTGCCACAACAGCAGCACGACGAAGGCGGCGATACCGAGGCCATACGTGGCCAGGGCCAGCGCCTGCGGCGGCTCCTGCTCGCGGCGGATCACGCGGTTGTGCGGCACATTGCGCAACTGCAAAATCGGCGGCAGGGCAAAGCCCAGCAACAGCAGCATGCCGGTGGCCACGCCTTGCAGCGCGGGCAGCATGGAGACGGGCGGCAAGTCGCTCTGCACCAGTTTCCCCAACAACTCCAGCAGCACCAGGTGGCCGCCGAAGCCCACCATCACGCCGACCACGCTGCCGGCCAGGCCGACCAATAAAAATTCGATCACGTACATGGCCGTAACCTGGTTTTGCGTCAAGCCCAGGCAGCGCAGCATGGCGCACGCATCGAGGTGGCGCAGCATGAAACGGCGCGCCGCCATGGCCACGGCGACGGCCGCCAGCATGGCCGACAGCAAGCCGACGAGCGACAGGAAACGGTCGGCACGGTCCAGCGTCGATTGCATCTGCGGGCTGCCCGATTCCAGCGATTCGATGCGCACGCCCTTGATGGCCTGCGTCTTGATCTGGCTTTCCAGCCAGGCTTGATATTGCGCAAGCTCGGCCGCCTTGGCGGGCGGCGCCGACAGCAGCAAGCGGTACGACACGCGCGAGCCGTTCTGCACCAGCGCCGTGGCGGCCAGGTCGCCCAAGGGCAGCATCACGCGCGGCGCGAAATTCAAAAAGGAAGCGCCGCGGTCCGGTTCGCTGGCGATCAGTTGCGTGACCGTAAATGCCTTGTCGCCCAGGGTCAGGGTGTCGCCCAGTTTCGCGTTCAGGCTGGACAGGATGGCCGCATCGACCCACAGGGTGCCGGGCGCCGGCACCTGGTCCGTCGGCCGTCCCACGGCATCCTGCGCTTCGCTCAGTTTGGTCGTGATTTTCAGCTTGCCCCGCTGCGGGTAGCCGGGCGAGACGGCCTTGATGGACGCCAGTTGCGACAGCGATTGCTCGCCCTCGCCCGCCTGCGCCATGCTGGGAAACGTCACCGTGTCGGCCAAAATAAAACCGCGCTTGAGCGCTTCGGCGCGCCAGGCCGCATTGACGGGCTGGTCGGCGCTGATGACCAGGTCGGCCCCCAGCAGCTGGTGCGCGTCGCGGTTCAGGCCCGCGCGCAGGCGGTCGACGAAGAAGCCGACGGCCGACAGGGCCGCCACGGCGACGATCAGCGCGACGAGCAGGAAACGCAGTTGCCCGGCGCGCCAGTCGCGGCCGGTCATTTTCAGGGAGAGGCGGAACATGGGCGGCGGGTCTTCAGGTAGAGTTATTGCGTTGCGCCGTGGGCGGCGGCGTGCTGCGCGAAATACGCATCGACGGTGGCGAGGAAGGCGTCTTTCTGCGCCTGCGGCAGGAAGGCGGCAATGAAACCGTTGCGCGCCAGGCGTTGCGCGTGGGACAGGCCCAGCGGCAGCGCGTCGAAGATGGCGTCGAAGTTGTCGTTCATGTAGCCGCCGAAATACGCAGGATCGTCCGAGTTCACCGTCACCAGCAGGCCGGCGTCGAGCAATTGCACCAGGTTATGGTCGTGCATCTGGTCGAACACGCGCAGCTTGGTGTTCGACAGCGGGCAGACGGTGAGCGCGATCTGTTCGCGCGCCAGGCGGGCCGTCAGGTCCGCGTCTTCCAGGCAGCGCACGCCATGGTCGATGCGCTCGACTTGCAAGTCGTCGAGCGCCGTGCGGATGTAGGCTGGCGGGCCTTCCTCGCCCGCGTGGGCCACCAGGTGCAGGCCCAGCTCGCGGCAACGGGCAAACACGCGCGAGAATTTCTCGGGCGGGTTGCCCACTTCCGACGAGTCGAGGCCGATGCCGATGAATTTGTCGCGGTGCGGCAAGGCGTCTTCCAGGGTCTCGAACGCTTCTTTCTCGCTCAGGTGGCGCAGGAAGCACAGGATCAGGGCCGCGCTGACGGGGCTGTCCTGGCAGGCGCGGTGGATGCCGTTGATCACGTCGGCGATGGCCACGCCGCGCGCCGTGTGGGTTTGCGGGTCGAAGAAGATTTCCGTGTGCAAGACGTTGTCCGCTTCGGCACGGCGCAGGTAGGCTTGCGTCATGTCATAGAAATCCTGCTCTTTCAAGAGCACGCTTGCGCCAGCGTAATAAATGTCGAGAAAAGACTGTAAATCCGTAAAAGCATAGGCGCTGCGCAAGTGTTCCACCGATTCATAGCCCAGCGGCACGCCATTGCGCTCTGCCAGTGCGAAAATCAGTTCTGGCTCCAGCGAGCCTTCGATATGGATATGCAGTTCGGCCTTCGGCATGCCGCGGACGATCGCGCGCAATTGGGAGTTCATCATGGGTGTTCCTTATAGGGTGGCGATAACAATGCTGGCCCGCGCACGCACGGCGCGCGGGGCCATCAGACATGCAGGCATCTTAGCGCAAGATGGCCAGGCTCACCGGCGCCCGGCCGCCATGACGCCCGCTGCGGCGGCGCCACGGCCGGCTCCGGCACGCGCTGGCGAATTGTCGTATGATGATTTAAAAGGTACAAAATAGTTCATTGGAATCGATGAAAAATTTGATGATTTATCCAATTAAATCAACAATTTACAAACAAGTATTAAGGATATGCTGACATATCTTTTGACTTCCTGATCCTTTAGAGCAATAATAAATTTCATGGGGTAATGGTAGGTGCAACAAGCGCTATCAACAGTGAAAAAAAGCCGGCTGGCCACGTCAGCACACGGCATCAAGCGCCAGTTTTTTGGTCCGGGCAATCCGGACTCGCAAAGACAGCCGGGCTTGAAACAACAATAAAAATCGATACGGGGTACAGGAAAAATTCAAGCGGCAAGCCCAGGCGAGTGCCAGGCGGGCGGCCATGGTGACTGGCAGTACAGGTTTACATTAAAGGACATTGACATGACCATTTTTGATAACTATGCAGCACGCTACGAGCGCACCCGCGAAGAGGAAATGTCGCTCACCGAATACCTGGCCCTGTGCAAGAAGGACAAGCTGACGTACGCCAGCGCGCCCGAACGCATGCTGGCCGCCATCGGCGAGCCGCAGCTGGTCGACACGCGAAACGACACGCGCCTGTCGCGCATCTTCGCCAACAAGATCATCAAGATCTATCCCGCCTTCCGCGAGTTCTACGGCACCGAGGAAGTCATCGAGCAGGTCGTCTCGTATTTCCGCCACGCGGCGCAAGGCCTGGAAGAACGCAAGCAGATCCTGTATCTGCTGGGGCCTGTCGGCGGCGGCAAGTCGTCCATCGCGGAAAAGCTCAAGTCGCTGATGGAGCATGTGCCCTTCTATTGCCTGAAAGGCTCGCCCGTCAACGAATCGCCGCTGGGCCTGTTCAACGAGGAAGAGGACGGCACCATCCTGGAAGAGGATTACGGCATCCCGCGCCGCTACCTGCGCAACATCCCCAGCCCGTGGGCCGTGAAACGCCTGCATGAATACAATGGCGATATCAACCAGTTCCGCGTCGTCAAGCGCTACCCGTCCGTGCTGAAACAGATCGCCATCTCGAAAACGGAGCCGGGCGACGAGAACAACCAGGATATTTCTTCGCTGGTGGGCAAGGTCGACATCCGCAAGCTGGAAGATTATGCGCAGGACGACCCGGACGCCTACAGCTATTCGGGCGGCCTGTGCCTGGCCAACCAGGGCCTGATGGAATTCGTGGAAATGTTCAAGGCGCCCATCAAGGTCTTGCATCCGCTGCTGACGGCCACGCAGGAAGGCAATTACAAGGGCACGGAAGGTTTCGGCGCGATTCCGTTCGACGGCATCATCCTGGCCCACTCGAACGAGTCGGAATGGAAAACCTTCAAGAACAACCGCAACAACGAGGCGTTTCTAGACCGTATCTATATAGTCAAGGTGCCGTACTGCCTGCGCGTGTCCGACGAAATCAAGATCTACGACAAGCTGGTGGCCAATTCCTCGCTGGTCAAGGCCCCGTGCGCGCCCGGCACCCTGCGCATGATGGCGCAGTTCGCCATCCTGTCGCGCCTGAAAGACCCGGAAAATTCCAGCATCTTCTCGAAGATGCTCGTCTACGATGGCGAGAACCTCAAGGATACGGACCCGAAAGCCAAGTCCATGCACGAATACGTCGATTACGCGGGCGTGGACGAAGGCATGAACGGCCTGTCGACGCGCTTTGCCTTCAAAATCCTGTCGAAAGTGTTCAACTTTGACAATTCCGAAGTGGCTGCCAATCCCGTGCATCTATTATATGTACTGGAACAGCAGGTCGAGCGCGAGCAGTTCGCGCCGGAACTCGAGCAGCGCTACTTCTCCTATATTAAAGAGCACCTGGCGCAGCGCTACGTGGAATTCATCGGCAAGGAGATCCAGACGGCGTACCTGGAAAGCTATTCGGAATACGGACAGAACATTTTCGACCGCTACGTGACGTTTGCCGATTTCTGGATACAGGACCAGGAATACCGCGATCCGGACACGGGCGAAAGTTTTGACCGCGAATCGCTGAACAATGAACTGGAAAAGATCGAGAAACCGGCGGGCATTTCCAATCCGAAGGATTTCCGCAACGAAATTGTCAACTTCGGGCTGCGCGCGCGGGCCTCGAACGGCGGCAAGAATCCCGCCTGGACCAGTTATGAAAAGTTCCGTACCGTGATTGAAAAGAAAATGTTTTCGAATACGGAGGAATTGCTGCCGGTGATATCCTTCAATGCCAAGGCCAGCGCCGACGATGCCAACAAGCACGCCGACTTCGTGGCCCGCATGGTGGAAAAAGGCTATACGGCCAAGCAGGTACGCCTGTTATGCGAATGGTACTTGCGCGTGCGCAAGTCGTCATAGCGCGGACAGCGGAGGCGCGCTCCCGCCCGGTGACTGGCGGAGCGCGCAAGACGAGAGGCAAGGAGGCACCCTTTGACATACCTCATCGACAGGCGCTTGCAAAGCAAGAATAAATCCGCCGTCAACCGCGAGCGTTTCTTGCGGCGTTACAAGGGCCAGATCAAGGATGCCGTGGGGCGCGCCATCAAGGGGCGCTCGATCACGGACGTCGAGAATGGCGAGAAGGTCAGCATCCCCGTCAAGGACGTGGGCGAACCGTCGTTTGGCCACGCGCATGGCGGCGTGTGGGAAGTGGTCAATCCCGGCAACAAGGAATACCTGAAAGGCGACCAGATCGCCCGGCCGAAAGGCGGCGGTGGCGCCGGGCGGGGCAAGGCGGGCAATAGCGACGAGACGACGGAAGACGATTTCATCTTTGAATTGTCGCGCGAAGAATTCATGAATTATTTCTTCGAAGACCTGGAATTGCCGCACATGGTGAAAACCCAGCTGACGGCCACCACGGAATTCAAGAACCAGCGCGCCGGCTACAATATGTCGGGCACGCCATCGAATATCCACGTGCTGCGTTCCCTGCGCGGCGCGCTGGGGCGGCGCATCGCCGTCGGCGGCGGCGCCCGCAAGCAGCTGGCGCAGGCCGAGGAAGACCTGGCGACACTATTGCACGAAGGCGCGCCCGACAGCGACCCGCTCGTCACGGAGCTGCGCCGCCTGATCCACCACCTGCACACGCGCCTGCTGGCCATTCCCTTCATCGACCCGTTCGACTTGCGCTACAGCAACCGCATCAAGGTGCCCAAGCCGATGACGCAGGCCGTCATGTTCTGCATCATGGACGTCTCCGGTTCCATGGACGAATCGCGCAAGGACACGGCCAAGCGCTTCTTCATCCTGCTATATCTGTTCCTCAAGCGCGCCTACGACAAGATCGAGGTGGTCTTCATCCGCCACCATACGGCGGCGGCCGAAGTGGACGAGCATGAATTCTTCAATTCGCGCGAGTCCGGCGGCACCGTCGTGTCCTCGGCGCTGCACTTGCTCAACACCATCATCGACGAACGCTATGGCGCCGGGCAATGGAACAGCTATGTGGCGCAGGCCTCCGACGGCGACAACTGGGACAACGATTCCGTGCTGTGCCGCCAGTTGCTGATCAACACCATCATGCCCAAGGTGCAGTACTACACCTACGTCGAGATCACGGACGGCCCGCAGCAAAACCTGTGGGAGCAATACGCGGGCGTGCTCGACCATCACGCCCATTTCGCCATGCAAAAGATCGTCACGCCGGCCGATATCTACCCGGTCTTCCGCGAACTGTTCAAGAAACAGGTGAAATGATGAGTGCAGCCTTTGACCGCGCCAGCAACACCCCGGGCGAACCGTTCGTGCGCCTGCGCCACCCGAACGCCCTGCCCGAGCAGTCGGAATGGACGTTCGAGCTGATCGAGCAAATCCACGAGGAAATCCGCCGCGTGGCGAAACAGTTTGGCCTCGACACCTATCCAAACCAGCTGGAAATCATCACGGCCGAGCAGATGATGGATGCCTACACCTCGGTAGGCATGCCCGTGTCATACAACCACTGGTCGTTCGGCAAGCACTTTCTGTCTACCGAGAAAAGCTACAAGCGGGGCCAGATGGGCCTGGCCTACGAGATCGTCATCAACTCGAACCCGTGCATCGCCTATCTAATGGAGGAAAACAGCCTGACCATGCAATCGCTGGTGATCGCGCACGCGGCCTACGGTCACAATTCCTTCTTCAAGGGCAATTACCTGTTCCGCGCCTGGACCGATGCGGACGCCATCATCGACTATATGGTGTTTGCCAAGAATTACATCGCCGAATGCGAGCAGCGCCATGGCGTCGATGCCGTGGAATTGCTGCTCGACTCGTGCCACGCCATCCAGAACTATGGCGTGGACCGCTACAAGCGCCCGGCGAAACTGTCGATGGCGAAGGAATATGCGCGGCAGAAAGAGCGCGAAGCCTATGTGCAGTCGCAGATCAACCAGCTGTGGCGTACCCTGCCCCGCCGTGAAGACGACGAGGAAGAGGACGACCAGCGCAAGGCCGCTCCCCGCTTTCCGCCCGAACCCGAGGAAAACCTGCTGTACTTCATCGAAAAGTACGCACCGCTGCTGGAACCTTGGCAACGCGAGATGGTGCGCATCGTGCGCAAGATTTCCCAGTACTTCTACCCGCAGCGGCAAACCCAGGTCATGAACGAGGGCTGGGCCACCTTCTGGCATTACACGATATTGAATCAGCTGTATGACGAAGGCGTGGTGGGCGACGGCTTCATGATGGAATTTCTGAAAAGCCATACCAACGTGGTCTACCAGCCGCCCATCGACAGCCCCTATTACAGCGGCATCAACCCGTACGCGCTGGGTTTCGCCATGATGAGCGACATCCGCCGCATCTGCGAGCACCCGACGGACGAGGACCGCGCCTGGTTCCCCGACATGGCCGGCACGGACTGGCGCAAGAGCCTGGACTTTGCCATGCGCAATTTCAAGGATGAAAGCTTCATCGCCCAGTATTTGTCGCCGCGGCTGATCCGCGAATTCCACTTCTTTGCCGTGCTCGACGACGACAAGAATGAAAAGCTGGCCATTTCCGCCATCCACGACGATGCCGGCTACCGCTACGTGCGCCAGCAGCTGGCGGAACAGTACAACCTGGGCAACCGCGAGCCGAACATCCAGGTCTGGTCCGTGAATACGCGCGACGACCGCGCCCTGACCCTGCGTCACACGCAGTTCCAGCGCCGCCCGCTGAACCAGCAGGCCGTCGAGGTGCTCAAGCATGTGGCACGGCTGTGGGGCTTCGATGTGCACCTCGATACGGTCGATCCGCAGGGGGTGGTGCTGGGCACCTTGAATTGCCGGCGCGAGAAGCGCAACCGGCGCGATGACCCGGTTGTCCGGCCATGAAATGATTTGTTGATAATAATCAATAGCAAGAATATAAGCGCTTCCTATGCCTATATAGGAATTCCGTATGGCCTGGCGGCGTCGAAACGGCTGTCAGGAGCGTCTTTTTTGACCTGGGTGAAGTGCGTTCCGCACCCGTTTGGTGCGCGCGGCGGGCTAAGTGGTCTGGTTCCGAGTCAAAACATTTCCAAAAAGAAAGATTTTTCTCCAAATTTAGCAGTTTCCATATTGAATATCACGAAATATAATTCCGCCATATAGGCACATCGGAGAACTTAGCAGCGGTCGCCCAAAACGGCTGTAAAAAACCGATAAGACCGCCTTTTTTTCTGTCCGAAAGCGTGCAAAGATGACATAAGCAAGTACGTTTTCAGGGCGCAAAAGCGCCAAAAATTTAACCGGTTTTAGGCGTTAAAAATCTGTGTAAAATAAAGAATTCGTATGTATAATTCGGCGACGTCCCGGATACGGCTGGAGCTTTGTGTCGTCATTTTGGGGTTCAGTTGCAAGACAAGAGATGGTATTTGGAGAAAGCAGGCATGAATTTTTCGAACGAGAAAAGTCCCAAGAACTACACAGGCATCACTATCGTTGTCCTGCTGCACGTTCTCGCGGCTTACGGGATCGTGACGGGCTTGGGCAAGCGGTTGGTCACCAAAATGATGGAACCGGTTGAAACCAAGATTATCGAGGAAGTCAAACCGCCTCCACCGAAGGATCTTCCACCGCCACCACCGCCGCCAGAAATGAAGGCGCCACCGCCGCCATTCATTCCGCCAGTCGAGGTGAACGTGCAGCAGCCGCCACCACAGCAGAACGTGATTGCAAATGCGACTGCCGTGAAGCCAGCCACGAATGTATTGGCACCGCCATCGCCGCCTGCACAGCCTGCGCCAACTCCTGGACCAGCCAAATCGGTGCGTACACCGGCCGTGGTTGACTTCAGTGTCTGCGAAAAACCGGCTTATCCAAAGTCGTCGCAGCGCAACGAGGAAACCGGTGTGGTGACACTGTCGTTCCTGATCGGTGTAGACGGCAAGGTCGCTGATTCGAAGATCGTGAAGTCCAGCGGCTTCAGAGACCTGGACAAAGCCGCGGTGCAAGGTATCAGCCGCTGTACATTTAAGCCGGCAACAGTTGACGGCAAGCCGGAACAAGGCTGGCAGCAAATGCAATACGTTTGGTCGCTGGATTAAAACCCGAGACAGTTATCCCCTGTCTCACACTATGATTTCGTTGTCATTACGTTCAGCGATCTGTTATTTTTAATTTTGGAGGAAGCATGTTTAAGAATACCCGTTTGTCCGCATTTTTTGCCGCGGTTCTGTTGTCCGTTACCGCTACTACCGCTCTGGTAGCAGCTCCGGCATTCGCTGACGCGCCAGCATCGGCTGCCGCTTCGGCTCCTGCGGCAGACGCTGCACCAGCACCAGTTGCTGCAGATGCCGCCGCTCCAGCAGCAGACGCAGCAGCAGCTCCAGCCGCTGATGCAGCCGCTCCAGCCAAAACCGAAGAAGTGCACAACCCATTCGGCCTGCAAGCAGTGTGGGACGGCGGCTTCGTGCCACGCGCCACCCTGATCATCATGGTCATCATGTCGATCGGTACCTGGTACATCATCATCACCAAGCTGATCGATCAAATGAAGATCTTCAAGCAAGCTAAAGAAGCCGCTGCCAAATTCTGGAAAGCTCCTTCGATCGCTGCTGGTTCGGCAACCCTGGAAGAAGGCTCGCCATTCCGCTTCATCGCTGAATCGGGCACCAAGGCAACGGCTCACCATGACGGCGCCCTGCTGGAACAAATCGATCTGTCGACCTGGGTGACGATGTCGATCCAGCGCGCTTCGGACAAAGTCCAATCGCGTCTGCAAGATGGCCTGTCGTTCCTGGCAACCGTTGGTTCGACCGCACCGTTTATCGGTCTGTTCGGTACCGTTTGGGGTATCTACAACGCACTGACCGCTATCGGCATGACCGGTAACGCATCGATCGACAAAGTTGCAGGTCCAGTTGGTGAAGCACTGATCATGACCGCTTTCGGTCTGCTGGTCGCTGTTCCTGCCGTTCTGGGTTACAACTGGTTGGTTCGTCGTAACAAAACCGCAATGGAAGACATCCGCTCGTTCAGCGCCGACGTTCACTCGGTTCTGGTTTCCGGCGTAATGTCCACCAGCGAAGCTGGCCGTGCTGCCGGCGCTAAAAAGATCGGATAAGTCATGTCGATGTCCGTCGGCTCCGACAGCGGAGAACAAGATCAGGTAATGTCAGAAATCAACACGACGCCGCTTGTCGACATCATGTTGGTTTTGCTGATCATTTTCTTGATTACGAGTCCGGTTGTCCTCAAGCTGCAGAAAATCGATCTGCCGATTGAGACGAACCAAGCCCTGCAAACCAAGCCGCAAAACGTTAACATCGTTGTTAACAAGGATGGCGAGATTTACCTGGGCCAGACCAGACTGAAAGACACGAACGAGCTGTTCGATTATCTTAAAGTTGAAGCAGTGAAAGTACCGCAGCCGGAAGTACACGTTCGTGGCGACCAAGAAACACGCTACGAATCGATCGGCCGGGTTATTTACACGACCCAACGTGCCGGGATCCAGAAGGTCGGCTTCATCACCGAACCACCTGACAAGGGCTGATAGCGACTGACAGCGGCGTCCCGGCAACATGGGGACGCCACTGCCAGAAGCTGACCGGGCGGCAGTTTCGCCCGGTGCTTCGTTGGACTTCTTAAAGGAAACACTATGAGTATGAATGTCGGTTCGGGAAGCGCAGCAGGCGCGGATCCGGAACCAATGATGGAACTGAACATGACGCCCCTCATCGACGTGATGCTGGTGCTGATTATCATGTTGATCATCACGATTCCTAAGCAAAACCACTCGGTGAACCTGAACATGCCGGTCGGCACCCCGCCGCCACCGACAACCGAACCAGTGGTCGTCACGATCGATGTCGATTTTGATGGCACTATCTTGTGGGACAATCAGGTCGTACCTGATCGTAATACGCTGGAAGCCAAGCTGAGCAACGTTGCTGCGCAAGCAGACCAGCCAGAAGTGCATCTGCGTCCTAACAAGCTGGTGGAATACAAAGTCGTCGCCGGTGTGATGGCGTCGGCGCAGCGTCTGGGCGTGACCAAAATCGGTCTGGTCGGCAACGAGCAATTCCAGTAAGCTGTAGCAATCAGGTTATCTTTACATCCGAATAGGCAGGACTTCCTGCCTATTCGCTTTTTACTGAAAGACTTTCTCATGTCCAAGTTTCGTCTCGCTCATCTCGGCCTCGTCATGGCCGCTATCGGTTTTACCGCAGCAACTCCTGTAATCGGCCTGGGCTCGCTGGCATATGCCGCCGATACCGTGCGCGCCGAAGTCGGCAAGCCACTGCAAGAAGCACAAAAACTCGCTAGCAGCGGCAAAAACAAGGAAGCGCTGGCCAAACTGCGTGAAGCAGACAGCGTCGGCGGCAAGACCGCCTTTGAAAGCTACCAGATCGAACGCGTACGCGCTTCGGCCGCCGCAGCATCTGGCGACAACGGCACGGCCATCAAGGCTTTTGAAGCCGTCATCAATTCCGGCCGCCTGAGCGCCGCCGAAGCCCCCAAATTCACGCAAGCGCTGGCAGGCATGTACTACCGCGCCAAGGATTGGCCAAACACCATCACCTGGATCAAACGCTCGCTGAAAGACCGCGAAGATCCACAGATGCGCGAACTGCTGATCCAGACCTACTACGTCAGCGGCAACTACGCCGAAGCGGCAAAAGAGCTGCAAGCGCGCGGCGGCAACTCGGAAGCAAGCCTGCAAATGCTGGCCAACATCCAGATGAAGCAAAACGACAAGGGCGGCTATGTCGCCACCCTGGAAAAACTGGCATCGAGCTATCCGAAAACCAGCTACTGGGCCGACCTGCTGAACCGCGTTTCGGGCAAACCTGGCTTCTCGCAACGCCTGGGCCTGGACGTCCAGCGCCTGCGCCTGGCCAACGGCCTGTTCAGCAAGCCTTCCGAATACATGGAAATCAGTCAGCTGGCCCTGCAAGCAGGCAATCCTGGCGAAGCGTTGAGCATCATCGAGCAAGGCTACAAAAAAGGCGTGCTGGGTACCGGCGCCGATGCACCACGTCACCAGCGTCTGAAAGACCTGGCCCTGAAAACCCAGGCTGACCTGAAAGCCAGCGCGGCCAAGTCGGAAGCGGAATACGTCAAGAACAAGGATGCCGACAGCTTGAGCAAGCTGGGCTTCGCCCTCGTCTACGACGGTCAGGCGGAAAAGGGCCTGGGCTTGATGAACGACGCCGTGAAACTGGGCACCGCCAAGTATGCGGAAGAAGCCAAGCTGCATCTGGGCATCGCCTACATCCACGCTGGCAAGAAGTCCAACGCCACGACGGCACTCAAAGCCGTCAAGGGCACGGATGGCGCGGCTGACCTGGCCCGTTACTGGACCTTAATGAATAAATAAGACAACGCCTCCCGGGGAGTTGCAGGCAGCTAGTCGAGTGCCACCAAAAGCGTTGCCAGCACACCCGCCGGCAACGCTTTTTGTTATTTCAGCAGTGAAATTCACCCTGCGCCCGCCCTGCCGGGTGTGCATCCCTGAAACAGTCCGTATAATCCCCCTTTTGGCACAGTTTTTCATCAGATTCCTATGAAGGTATTCCGCGGACTTCCCAATGCCCAGGCACGAGCGCCTTGCGCTCTGACCATCGGCAATTTTGACGGTGTCCACATCGGCCATCAGGCCTTGCTGGCGCGCGTGCGCGGCGCCGCGACCGAACTCGGCATTGAAGCGGCCGTGATGACGTTCGAACCGCACCCGCGCGAATTCTTCGCGCAGCGCGCGGGCGACCTGTCGAAGGCCCCGCAGCGCATCGCCAACTTGCGCGACAAGCTGCAATCGCTGGACGACGCCGGCATCGACCGTGTCGTCGTCGAGCACTTCAGCGCCCAGTTCGCCGCCTTGACGCCGCAGGAATTCACGGAAAAAGTCCTCGTCGACGGCTTGCACGTGAAATGGCTGATGGTCGGCGACGACTTCTGCTATGGCGCCCGGCGTGCCGGCGACGTGGCCATGCTGCAGGAAGCGGGCCGCCAATATGGTTTCCATGTAGAAACATTACCTACTGTGATGAACGGCAGCACGCGCATCTCGTCGTCCGCCGTGCGCCTGGCGCTGGCCGCCGGCGATTTCCCGCTGGCCACGCAGCTGCTGGGCCATCCATACGCCATTTCCGGCCACGTGATCCACGGCCAGAAGCTGGGCCGCACCCTCGGCTTCCCCACCCTGAACCTGCGCGTGGCGCACCGCCCCGCCCTGTCCGGCGTCTTCATCGTGCAAGTGCACGGCCTGGCACCGCAACCGCTGCCAGCCGTGGCCAGCCTCGGCGTGCGCCCTACCGTCGACGACAGCGGCCGCGTCTTGCTGGAAGTGCATCTGTTTGATTTTAATCAATCCTGCTACGGCAATCTGGTGCGCGTGGAATTCCTGGAAAAACTGCGCGACGAAGAAAAGTACGACGATTTGCCCACCCTGACGGCCGCCATCGAGCGCGACTCGAACCAGGCGCGCGCCTATTTTGAGCAGCGCAGCGGCGCCATTACCGCCACCGACCGAATTTGACGCCGGCCAACTCCGCCGCCTGGCGGCTCCCGCCGCCGCAAACCATTCAATATCATTAAAGAAGATTATGTCCGATCAAAACAAGCCAGCCACGCCCAAACAGAACAAGAAGCCTGAAAGCAAATACCCGGTCAACATGACGGAAACCCCGTTCCCGATGCGCGGCGACATGGCCAAGCGCGAGCCGCAGTGGGTACAGCAATGGCAAGACAAGAAAATTTATGAGCGCGTGCGCAAGGCTGCCGCCGGCCGTCCAAAATTCATCCTGCATGACGGCCCGCCGTACGCGAATGGCGATATCCACCTGGGCCACGCCGTCAACAAGATCCTGAAAGACATGGTCGTCAAGTCGCGCTCGCTGGCCGGCTTCGACGCACCGTATGTGCCGGGCTGGGATTGCCACGGCATGCCGATCGAGATCCAGATCGAAAAACTGCACGGCAAGAACCTGCCGACGGCCGAAGTGCTGGAAAAGGCGCGCGCCTACGCCAACGTGCAGGTCGAGCGCCAGAAAAAGGACTTTATCCGCCTGGGCGTGCTGGGCGAGTGGGACAACCCATACCTGACCATGGCGCATGGCAATGAAGCGGACGAATTGCGCGCGCTGGGCAAGCTGCTGGAAAAAGGCTATGTCTACCGCGGCCTGAAACCCGTCAACTGGTGTTTCGACTGCCAGTCGGCGCTGGCCGAGGCGGAAGTGGAATACGCGGAAAAACGCGATCCCGCCATCGACGTCGGGTTCAAGTTCGCCGAGCCGGAAAAACTGGCGGCCGCCTTCGGCTTGCCATCGCTGCCGACCGATAACGGTTTCATCGTCATCTGGACCACCACGCCGTGGACCATCCCGTCGAACCAGGCGCTGAACGTGCACCCGGAAGTGAAATATTCGCTGGTGAAGACCGAGCGCGATGGCCAGCCATTGCTGCTGATCCTGGCGCAAGACCTGGTCGTGTCCAGCCTGGCGCGCTTCAAGCTCGATGGCACGACCATCGCCACCTGCGACGGCGCGGCCCTGGCCGGCATCAGCTTCCGCCACCCGCTGCATGCGGCCGACGCTTTCTACGACCGTCTCTCGCCTTTGTACCTGGCCGAATACGTGACCACGGAAAGCGGCACGGGCGTGGTGCACTCGGCGCCAGCCTACGGCCTGGACGACTTCATCTCGTGCAAGGCGCACGGCATGAAGGATGACGACATCATCAAGCCCGTCATGGGCGACGGCAAGTTCGCCTCGACCCTCCCCCTGTTCGGCGGCATGACCATCTGGGAAGCTTCTAAGCCGATCTGCAACGCCCTGCGCGAAGCGGGCGCGCTGTTCGAAGTCAAGATGTTCGACCACAGCTACATGCATTGCTGGCGCCATAAGACGCCGATCATCTACCGCGCCACCTCGCAGTGGTTCGCCGGCATGGACGTGACGCCAAAGGACGGCGGCGCGACCCTGCGCGAGACGGCCTTGAAAGGCATCGCCAATACCGAGTTCTTCCCGGACTGGGGCCAGGCGCGCCTGCACGGCATGATCGCCAACCGTCCCGACTGGACCCTGTCGCGCCAGCGCCAGTGGGGCGTGCCGATGGCCTTCATCGTGCACAAGGAAACGGGCGACCTGCATCCGCGCACGCCGGAACTGCTGGAGCAAGTGGCCAAGCTGATCGAAAAAGACGGCATCGAGGCATGGCAGGCGCTGGACTTGCAAGACCTGATCGGCGACGAAGCGGCCATCTACGCGAAGAACAAGGACACGCTGGACGTATGGTTCGATTCCGGCGCCACGCACCAGACGGTGCTGGGCGGCCCGCAAGGCCACGGTTCGCACTCGACGCAGCTGCAATTCCCGGCCGACCTGTACCTGGAAGGCTCGGACCAGCATCGCGGCTGGTTCCACTCGTCGCTGCTCGTGTCGTCGATGCTGAATGGCCGCCCGCCATATAAAGCTCTGCTGACGCACGGCTTCACGGTCGATGGCGAAGGCAAGAAGATGTCGAAGTCGCTGGGTAACACCCTGGCGCCGCAAAAGATCTCGGACACCCTGGGCGCCGACATCCTGCGCCTGTGGATCGCCTCGACCGACTACACGGGCGAGCTGTCGATCTCCGACGAAATCCTGAAACGCGTGACGGAATCGTATCGCCGCATCCGCAACACGCTGCGCTTCCTGCTGGCCAATACGTCGGACTTCAATCCGGCCACGGACGCCGTGCCTGTCGCGGAAATGTTCGAAATCGACCGCTATGCGCTGGCCAACATGGCCTCGCTGCAAACGCAGATCGAGAACAACTACGCGCGCTACGAATTCCACCCTGTCGTGTCGAAGCTGCAGACGTACTGCTCGGAAGACCTGGGCGGCTTCTACCTGGACATCCTGAAGGACCGTTTGTACACCTCCGGCCTGACGTCGCACGCGCGCCGTTCGGCGCAGACGGCCCTGTGGCACATCACGCAAAGCCTGCTGCGCCTGATGGCCCCGGCCCTGTCGTTCACGGCCGAAGAAGCGTGGGCCGTCTTCGCCGGAGCGGATGCCTATGCCGCCAGCGATGAAACCATCTTCACGCAAACCTGGTGGCAACTGCCGGAAGTTTCGGATGCGGCCGACCTGCTGGAGAAATACACGGCCCTGCGCGCCGTGCGCACGGACGTGACAAAACAGCTGGAAGACTTGCGCACCTCGGGCGCCATCGGTTCGTCGCTGCAGGCGGAACTGACGATCAAGGCCGCGCCGATGAAGTACAAGCTGTTGACGACCCTGGGCGACGACTTGAAGTTCGTCTTCATCACCTCGCAGGCCACCGTGGCCGAAGTGGCCGACGAAGCGGCCGAGGAAGTGGTCGTGGCCGCGTCGACGGCGCCGAAGTGCGAGCGCTGCTGGCACTACCGTGCGGACGTGGGCACGGACGCCGCGCATGCTACCCTGTGCGGCCGCTGCGTCAGCAATCTGTTTGGCGCGGGCGAGAAACGCCGCTTCGCATAAAACGGCGCGGGACAGGTTCCTGCGCCGCTTCCCACCGCCGCTGCCCGCAAGGGCAGCGGCGGCATTATCTTCCCTGGAAAAATATGGCCACTAAAAACCGTTTTTCATCGAAATCGTCGTCCTCGGCATCGCTCGTGCCCTGGCTGGGCATTGCCGCCATCGTCATCCTGTTCGACCAGATCACCAAGATCACGATCCTGAAGACCTTCCGCTATGCGCAAGAGATGGTCATCACCTCGTATTTCAACCTGGTGCTCGCGTATAACAAGGGCGCCGCGTTCAGCTTCCTGTCGGACCAGGGCGGCTGGCAGCGCTATTTCTTCACCGGTATCGCCCTGGCGGCCGCCGTCTACATCATCTACCTGCTGAAAAAGCACGCCGGCCAGCGCATGTTCTGCTGGGCTCTGGCGCTGATCCTGGGTGGCGCGCTGGGCAACGCCATCGACCGTCTGGTCTACGGCCACGTGGTCGACTTCCTCGACTTCCACTGGAAAAGCTGGGGCCATTTCCCCGCTTTCAATATCGCCGACAGCGCCATCTGCATCGGCGCGGCCCTGTTCATCATCGATGAACTGCGCCGGGTAAACAAATAAACACGCAGGAGAACGGCATGGAATTGTCCGGCAAAAAAATCGTCCTGGGACTCTCAGGCGGCGTCGCCTGCTACAAGGCGGCGGAACTGTGCCGCGCGCTGACAAAGGCCGGCGCCTCGGTGCAAGTGGTGATGACGGATGCGGCCAGCCACTTCATCACGGCCGTCACGATGCAGGCCCTGTCCGGCCACCCCGTGCACACGAGCCAGTGGGATGCGCGCATCGCCAACAACATGGCGCATATCGATTTGACGCGCCATGCGGACGCCATCCTGATCGCGCCGTGTTCGGCCGATTTTCTGCGCAAGCTGGCGCATGGCGTGTGCGACGACCTGCTGTCGACCCTGTGCCTGGCCCGTCCCTCCCACCTGCCCCTGCTGGTGGCGCCGGCCATGAATGTGGAAATGTGGCAGAACCCCGCCACACAGCGCAATGTGCAGCAGCTGCGCGACGACGGCATCAAGCTGTTTGGCCCGGCCGCCGGGGAACAGGCGTGCGGCGAAACGGGCCTGGGCCGCATGCTGGAACCGGAGCAATTGCTGACAGAGCTGATCGCCGCCTTCCAGCCGAAGGTATTGGCGGGCAAGCGCGTGCTGGTCACGGCCGGCCCCACCTTCGAGGCCATTGACCCCGTGCGCGGCATCACCAATCTGTCCTCGGGCAAGATGGGCTATGCGGTGGCGCGCGCGGCGCGCGAAGCGGGCGCCGAGGTGCTGCTCATTTCCGGCCCCACGGCCCTGGATGCGCCCTTCGGCGTGCGCCGCATCGACGTGCAAAGCGCGCAGCAGATGCACGATGCCGTGCTGGCCCACGTCGACGGCCAGCATGTCTTCGTCGCCGTGGCCGCCGTGGCCGACTGGCGCGTGGCCAACGCCAGCGACCAGAAGATGAAAAAGCAGGCCGACGGCTCCGTGCCCGAACTGCAGTTCGCGCAAAATCCCGACATCCTGGCCACCGTGGCGGCGCGCACCAACCTGGCCGGCTATCCGTACTGCGTGGGCTTTGCCGCCGAATCGGAAAACCTCGTGGAATTCGGCTCGACCAAGCGCGAGAAAAAGGGCATCCCCCTCCTGGTCGGCAATATCGGCCAGAACACCTTTGGCCAGGACGACAACACCATCATCCTGTTCGACGAAGAAGGCCATACCGTGCTGCCGCGCGCCTCGAAACTGAACCTGGCGCGCCAGCTGATTTCGGAAATCTCGAAGCGGCTGGCAAAAAATTCACTGCTCAAATAAGAATGCCTAAAAACCTACTGCGCGTCGTGATTTGCGGCCTGTGATGCTCACTGTACCTTCGTACAGTTGCGCTTCTCGGCCACAACTCACTGCCGCTCGCTACGGTTTATTAGGCATTCCAGAAACCTTTTTATCAGTCTTAATATAAAGCTTTAATGAAAAATATCGACATCAAGATCCTCGACGCCCGCATGAAAGAACTGCTGCCAGCCTACGCCACACCGGGCAGCGCCGGCCTGGACCTGCGCGCCTGCATCGATGAAGCGATCACCATCGAAGCCGGCCAGACCGTGCTCATTCCCACCGGCCTGGCCATCCACATCGGCGACCCGTCATATGCGGCCATGATCCTGCCGCGCAGCGGCATGGGCCACAAAAACGGCATCGTATTGGGGAATCTGGTAGGCTTGATCGACTCCGACTACCAGGGCCAGCTGATGGTATCGACCTGGAACCGGGGCCAGAGCGCTTTCACGCTCAATCCCATGGAACGCCTGGCGCAACTGATTATCGTGCCGGTACTGCAAGTGGGCTTTAACGTCGTCGAGGAATTCGGCGACAGCGAACGCGGTGTTGGCGGTTTCGGCAGCACCGGCAAACATTAAGGATTTTCTTATGCCAGGTTTCCGCCATCTGATCCCAGCCCCGACTTCGCTGCGCCATCTGGCCTCGCCACTGCTGGTGGCTTGCGTTGCCCTTCTCTCTGCCTGCACCACGCCAACGACGAATGTCAGCGGCCCGTTCAACGTGGTGCCGGCGCCCGATGCGCCCGCCCCGACGGCGCAGCAAAAGGCGGCGCAGGACGAACTGGTGAAGATGGTGGCGCTGCAGGACCGCCTGTCGAAAGTCTCGGCGCCCCTGCTGATCAACAATGCGGACCTGTGCAAGACGTATGCGCGCAACCTGCTGGGCTTCACGGCGCAGAACAAGTATTCCTACCCTGGCATCTATGCCGACGCGGCGCAGGCGGCCCTCGGCTACGGCGAACAGATGCAGGTTTCCGGCGTCTTGCCGGGCAGCGGCGCCGCGCGCGCCGGCTTGCGCAAGGGCGACGGCTTGCTGGCCGCCGAAGGCAAGCCGCTGCCGGCCGGCCCGAAAGCGGAAGGCCCGTTCGGCGCCATCGTCGGCCCGCTGGCCTCGAAAAGCGCGAGCCTGAACATGACCATCGCCCGCGACGGCCAGCAGCAGGACCTGAAAATTCCCGTCACGCGCGCCTGCGCCTTCCGCGTCGCCCTGGGCAATGCGGACAATATCAACGCATACTCGGACGGCGCGCGCATCATGCTCACGCGCGGCATGGTGAATGCGGCGCAAAACGACGAAGGCATCGCCTTCGTGATCGCACGCGAAATGGCGCACAACATCCTCGACCACGCGCGCAGCCAGCGCACTGCAGGCACGGCCGGCAGCATCATCGACAGCCTGGGCGCCGTACAGCCTGACGTATCGATGCTGACGGGTGCCGCCGGCATCAAGGCCATGCCGCAGGAACTCGACGTGCAAGCCGACACCCTGGCCATCTACCTGCTGGCGCGCGCCGGCTACAACGTCGACAACGCCGCCCGCTTCTGGCAACGCCTGGCCGCGCAAGTGCCGGCCACGGTCGCCAATGGCTACACGGCCCTGCACCCTGGCACCAACTCGCGCATGGCCGCCGTCAACCGCGCCGTCATCGACGTGCGCGCCAAGCAGGCAGCGAAAAAGCCGCTGAAGCCTTAACGCAGCAGGTTTGGTCAGGCGCCGGGGAAGTTCGGGAAGTAGGTGCCCATGACCCATGTGAGGGCGCCGCAAAATACCACTGCCAGGAACAGGGCGATGAGCAGTTTGCCAAACTTGGGAATGCCGTCGTCTTGCGTCTTTTGGTCGTTCGACATGAAAACTCTCCGCAGGCTGTTGGAGAGCGTAGTATAGCCACAATATTGAAGAATATTCCATACTTTGCCGCCTACCTGCGGCTTTCCTTTCGCGGCCCATGGACAGCATCGACCTTGAAGTTCTGAAAACCAGCGCCGCCTGGCTCGCCGCCGGCCACCGCTGCGAACTCGTCACCGTCATCAAGACCTGGGGTTCCAGCCCCCGCCCCGTGGGCGCCACCCTGGCCATCTGTGACGATGGCACGGTAGTCGGTTCCGTCTCCGGCGGCTGCATCGAAGATGATTTGATCGACACCGTGCGCGTGCACGGCATCGTGCGCACACAGCCCGACATCGTCAGCTACGGCATCAGCGCCGACGAGGCGCACCGCTTCGGCCTGCCCTGCGGCGGCACCATCGAGCTGGCCATCGAGCCGCTGCATGCTGACAGCCGCGTGGCCGAACTGCTGGCGCGCCTGGAAGCGCATGAACTGGTCGAACGCCGCCTCGACCTGCACAGCGGCGCCGTCACCCTGCAGCACGCCACGCCGGGCGCCGTGCTGGCCCTGGAAAACGGCGTACTCACCACGCAACATGGCCCGCGCTGGCGCTTGCTGATCATCGGCGCCAGCCAATTGTCGCGCTTCGTGGCGCAGATCGCCACGGCCATGGATTACCACGTCATCGTCTGCGACCCGCGCGAGGAATACCGGGGCGGCTGGAACGTGCCGGGCGTGCCCCTGCTGCACGCCATGCCGGACGACCTCGTGCTGGAATTAAAGCTCGACAGCCGCAGCGCCGTCGTCGCCCTCACGCACGATCCCAAGCTCGACGACCTGGCCCTGATGGAAGCATTGAAATCGCCCGCGTTTTACGTGGGCGCCATCGGCTCGCGCGCGAACAACGCCAAGCGCCGCGAACGGCTGCTGCAGTTCGACGTCAGCGCGGAACAGCTGGCGCGCCTGCATGGCCCCATCGGCCTGTACATCGGCAGCAAGACGCCGGCCGAAATCGCCATTTCCATCCTGGCCGAACTGACGGCCGTGAAAAATGGCGTGCCCGACGCCCTGCAGATCCAGCACGCGGCGGCCCTGAGCCCGCCCACTACCGACATCTGCGCCCGCTAAGGCACAAAGCAAGAAACGCGGTGCGCCCGCATCGCTCCCCTGATACCGTCCCTGACTTTGGCCCCCCACCATGACCCTGCTGCACTGGACTCTCCCCCTGCCCGCCGGCTACCGCCGCGACGACGTCATCGCCTTCCACAGCCGCGACGGGGAAGCCGTGGCCGAACAAGTCACGCCGACTGGCCTGCGCAAGGGCATCCTGCTGCAAGGCGTGCCGGTCGTGCTGGATGTGGTCTTCACGGACGCTGCCGCCATCTGCCGCGCCGAGATCGATGGCGATGGCGTTGGCGACCTTGAAACACCGCTGCACAGTGCCCTGCTCAATATCCTCGGCCTGCGCATCGATCCGCAGCCGTTTGCGCAACTGGCCGCCGGCGACCCGCTGCTGGCGCCTTTGGTCCGCGTCAATCCGGGCTTGCGCATCGTGCAATCGGCCAGCCCCTTCGAGGCCCTGACCTGGGCCATCATCGGCCAGCAGATCAACCTGCCGTTCGCCATCGCCCTGCGCCGTACTTTTATTCTGCAGGCAGGGCGCCGGCATGGCAGCGGCTTGTGGTGCTACCCGGAGGCGCGCGACGTGGCGCGGCTATCCGTCGAGGACTTGACCAGCCGCAAATTCTCGCGCGCCAAGGCGGAAACCGTGCTGCGCCTGGCACATCTCGTCAATGACGGGGAACTGTCGCTGGAGCTACCCCCCTCCGGCGACGTGGCGGCGATGTCGCAGGCGCTGCTGGCCGTGAAGGGCATCGGTCCGTGGACCGTCAACTACGCGCTGCTGCGCGGCTACGGCTATGCCGACTGCTCGCTGCATGGCGACGTGGCCATCCGCGCCGCCCTGCAAAAACTGCTCGGCGAAGAGGTCAAACCGGACATGGCGCGCACGGAACAGTGGCTGCGCCAGTACGCGCCGCACCGCACCATGGCGGCCGCCCACCTGTGGGCCAGCCTGCACGCGCCGGAAAAAAATATTTTGCCTGTCGGGGAATAAACGGCAGGCGACAGGCGTCTATCCCTTGCAAGCCCTCAAAACCTCAAGGAGACCATCATGCGCTTTACTACTTTTGCCGCCACCGCCCTTTTCACCGCCTTGTCCGCCCCGCTGGCTTTCGCCGCCGACGTCATGCCCGCCAACGGCATGCTGGTCAACGCCAGCGGCATGACTGTGTACGTGTTCGACAAGGATGTCGCCGACAGCGGCAAGAGCGCCTGCAGCGGCGGCTGCCTGGTGGCCTGGCCCGCCGTCATCGCCACCGAAGCGGCTCCCGCCGCCCCGTATGGCAGCATCAAGCGCGACGACAACGGCGCCATGCAGCTGACCTACAAGGGCAAGCCCCTGTATTTGTACAAGGAAGACAAGAAACCGGGCGACGTGGCTGGCGACAATTTCAAGAACGTGTGGCACGTCGTCAAGCCCTAAGCTCACTATCCCGCCGCCACGATGACCACGCAAGAGGACAGCCGCCAGCTGCAAGCGTGCCTGCCCGGCCTGCGCCGCTATGCGCGCGCGCTGGCGGGCGCCGCGCACGCGGACGACCTGGTGCAGGACACCGTGGAGCGGGCCTGGCGCAAATTCGACCAGTGGCAACGGGGCGGCGAGATGCGGCCCTGGCTGTTTTCCATCATGCATAACCTGCACGTGGACCAGTTGCGCCGCCCCGGCCTGACGCTGCAGGAGCTCGACGACGACACCCTCCTGCCCGCGCCGGAGCGTGCGCCGGGACAGGCCATCGCCATCGGCGAAATGGATGCGGCGCTGGCCCGTTTACCGCTGGGACAGCGCGAAGTCATCCTGCTTGTCGCGCTCGAGCAGATGCCGTACGAGCAGGTGGCGTCCACCCTAGGCATCCCTGTCGGCACCGTCATGTCGCGGCTGTCGCGCGGGCGCGAGCGGCTGCGCGAACTGCTCGACGGCCGCCCCGCCGGCAGCCATGGCGTCCCCACCCTGAAAGTCGTGAAATGACAACGCAAGCCATCAGCGAAGCGCAATTGCACGCCCTGGCCGACGGCGTCCTGCCCGAGGCGCAGCGCGCGGCCATCGACACCCACCTGCGTGCGCATCCCGAGGATGCCGCCAGGGTGGATGCGTGGCGCGAACAGAACCGGCAACTGCGCGCCCTGTTCGACCCCGTGCTGGACGAGGCCGTGCCGCCGACGCTGCGGCAGGCGGCATCGCCACCGGCGGCGAACGGCGCCTGGCAGCGGCACGCCATGCAGGCGGCAACGGCCGTCGTGCTGGTGATTGCCGGCGGCGCGGGCGGCTGGCTGCTGCGCGGCGATGGCGGCGATGCCGGTGCCCTGCGGACGGCCAGCGCCAGCCCGATCTCCCTGGCGCGCAGCGCCGCCATCGCCCATGCCGTCTACACGCCCGAAGTACGCCACCCCGTCGAGGTGGGCGCGGAACAGGAAGCGCACCTGGTGCAATGGCTGTCGAAACGCCTGGGCACGAAATTGCAGCCGCCCGTACTGTCGCCGCTCGGCTATCACTTGATCGGCGGGCGATTGCTGCCCGGCGATGGCGATGGCCCTGTGGCGCAATTCATGTATGAAGATGGCAAAGGCCAGCGCCTGACGCTGTACGTGGCGAAAGAGCGGGCGGGCAGGCAGGAAACGGCCTTCCGCTATACGCAGGAAAAGGACCTGAGCGTGTTTTACTGGATCGACGGCCAGCTCGGTTATGCCCTCTCGGCGGGCCTGCCCAAGCAGGAACTGGGCAAGATCGCCGACGCCGTGTACGCGCAGCTGGAGCAGCCGCGTTAAGTGGCGCTTGCAGTCCGCTGCCGTGCGCGTGATCCGGCCACGTGGATGACGCCAGCCAGCAAGCCCACTACGACACCAAACACCGCCACGCCCGTCCAGCCGAAACGCTGCATCAGCCAGCCGCTGACCGCCACGCCGACGGCGCCGCCGATGAAGGTCGCCGTCATGTACAGGCTGTTGATGCGGCCCTGGGCGGCCGGATCGACGGCAAAGGCGCGCGTCTGGTTGGCCACCAGGGCAGCCTGCACGCCGATATCGAGCACGATGACGCCGATCACCAGCAAGACCAGCGACGAGGCGGCACCCGCCAGCAGCAAGTAGGACAAGGTCACGATGGCGATGCTCAAGCCGATGACCGTGCGCGAACCGAGTCTGTCGGTGGCCCTGCCGCCCAAGGTGGCGGCCAGCGCGCCAGCCGCGCCGATGATGCCGAAGGCGCCGGCCCAGGCGCTGCCCAAATGCCATGGACCGTTGGCCAGCAGCGACGCCAGGTTGACCCAGAACGCATTGAAGCACGCCCACAACAGCGCCTGGATCAGCATAGCTTCGCGCAGCGGGCGATGCTCGCGCGCCAGTGGCCACAGCGATGCCAGCAGCCCAAGGTAGGAGAGCTGGCTGCCCGGTCTCCCGCGTGGCAGCAAGGCCGCCGCCGCGATCCAGACGGGCACCATGAACGCCGCTTCCATGGCGTACACGGCGCGCCAGCCCCAGGCCTCGCCCACCACGCCGGCCACCGTGCGCCCGAGCAGGATGCCCACCATGATGCCGCTGACCACCGTGCCGACGGAACGGCCGCGCTCACCGGGCGGCGACATGCTCGCGGCGAGCGGCACCAGTTGCTGCGGCACGCAACTGACGATGCCCAGGCCAAACGAGGCTCCGATCAGCGGCCAGATGCCCGGTGCCAGCGCCGCCGCCAGGGCGCAAGCGAAGGCCAGCGCGATCTGCCCCAGCACCAGGGTGCGCCGGTCGACGCGGTCGCCCAGCGGCAGCAGCAGCGCCAGCCCCGTGGCAAAGCCCAGCAGCGCCGCGCCGGCGACCAGGTTGACGGCCGCCAGGTCGACGCCCAGACCGGACTGGATCAGGGGCAGGATAGGCTGGGTGCAATAGATGTTGGTGATGACCGCACCGGCGATCACCGCCATCATGAGTATCTTGCCGCGCGGCGCGGATGCCACGGTGGGTGCATCGGGCGGGGGTGTGGGCGTGGGGCGCATGGCGCTCTCCTTTTAAATTACCGCAGCAACAGGCCGCAGCGAAGAAGACCAGCTTACGTACTTGCACCGATAAAGAGAATCCCATAAGATTGAGAATCATTCTTCCAAAATTCGATAGGATCAGATGAGAACACGCCATGGATAGGCTGGAATCCATGACCATCTTGCTGGCGGTGGTGGACGCAGGCAGCCTGTCGGCCGCCGCGCGCCATCTCTCCATGCCGCTGGCCACCGTCAGCCGCAAGGTGGCGGCGCTGGAAGCGCACCTCAACACGCGGCTGCTGCACCGCACGACGCGCCAGTTGTCGCTGACGGAGGCCGGTCTATCCTACGTGACCGCGTGCCGCCGCATCCTCGAAGAGATCGGCGAAGCGGAGCGTATTGCGACGGGCGAATATGCGGCGCCGAAAGGCGAGCTGACGATCACGGCGCCCGTCATGTTCGGACGCCTGCACATCGTGCCCGTGGTGGCGGCGTTCCTGGCCCACTATCCGGACATCGAGATCAAGCTGGTGCTGACCGACCGCGTCCTGCACCTGATGGACGAGCAGCTCGACGTGGCCGTGCGCATCGGCGACCTGCCCGACAGCAGCTTCATGGCGACGCGGGTCGGCACCGTGCGCCGGGTCGTCTGCGCCAGTCCCGGCTACCTGGCAGCGCATGGCACGCCAGCTGCGCCGGGCGACCTGGCAGCCCATGCCTGCATCAGCTTCGAGGTGCTGGAATCGCGGCGCGCCTGGGTCTTCGGCACGGGCAAGGCTGCGCAGTCCGTGTCCGTGCATTCGCGCCTGGCCGTCAATACGGTGGACGCGGCAATCGCCGCCGCCACCCTGGGCGCGGGCGTGATCCGCGTACTGTCGTACCAGGTCATGGACGCCCTGCGCGACGACAGGCTGCGCATCGTGCTCGCACCGTTCGAAGCGGCGCCCTTGCCCGTCAGCCTGCTGCACAAGGGACAAGCGCCGCTGCCGTTGAAATTGCGCGCCTTCCTCGATTTCGTCACGCCGCTGTTGCGCGCCGTGGCACTGGACGTCAGCCCAGCGCGCGCCTGAGTTCCGCATAGGCCTCGACCAGCCGCTCCTTCGAATAGCCGCGATTGAGACCACTCGGATTGGGCAGTATCCACACGCGCGCACCGCCGAAGCGCTCCGGCTGCTCGCCCCACTCCAGCTGGCGTTTTCCCGTCATCGCCGCGTAGGCGGCCTTGCCCAGGAAGGCAATCCACTGCGGCTGCGCCAATGCCAGTTTGTGCTGCAGGCTCGCCGCCGCTTGCGCGAATTCATCCGCTCCCACCTGGTCCGCGCGGCTGGTCGGGCGCCCGACGGCCGCCGTCAAACCGAGCCCGAAACCGAGCACGCTGGCATCGTCCTGCGGTGCCACCAGATGCGGCGTGAAGCCGGCCAGGTGCAGCACGGGCCAGAAGCGGTTGCCGCGACCGAGAAAATGGTGGCCGGCGGCCGCCGCGTCCACGCCGGGATTGAGGCCGCAAAATACCACCTGCAAGCCGGGAGCGAGGATGTCGGGCAAACCCGGCGCCGTTGTGATGTATGTCATGGAAAACTCCGATATCAGAAGCCGCAGTATGCCACCGGCCATATCTCCTGCAGCGCAGGGCGGCTGGTGCTACCATCCCATACTGATGAGCTAATCCGTTTGGCGGATGGCCGTCGCGCTGTCCCGCACCATCCCCCACCGAGGAATACACATGACGACCCTGACCATCAATGGCAAGCAGCACGACCTTGCACTGCCTGAAGACACGCCCCTGCTGTGGGCCCTGCGCGACGAACTGGGCATGACCGGCACCAAATTCGGCTGCGGCATGGCCCTGTGCGGCGCCTGCACCGTGCACCTCGATGGCGAAGCCATCCGCTCCTGCGTAACGCCGGTCTCGGCCGCCGCCGGCAAGAAGATCACCACCATCGAAGCGGTGGGCGAAGACAAGGTTGGCTTTGCGCTGCAGCAAGCGTGGCAGGAACACGGCGTGCCACAATGCGGCTACTGTCAGGCCGGGCAAATCATGTCGGCCACGGCCCTGCTGCACAAGACGCCAAAACCGAACGACCAGCAGATCCGCGAAGCGATGAGCGGCAATATCTGCCGCTGCGGCACCTACACGCGCATCCATGCGGCCATCAAGCAGGCCTCGGCCAGCATCAACGCAAAAGGAGCGGCCAAATGAGCATCCATGACACTACCGCCGCACATTCGCCCGCGCGGCGCAACTGGCTCAAGGCCGCCGGCGCGCTGGCCGGTTTGACCCTGGTGGCCGGCCCTTCGGGCCTCGTGATGGCGGCCGACGCCGTCAAATACGGCGGCGACAGCATGGCTGGCGGCGTGGTCGACGACACCCTGGTCTTCCTGTCGATCAGCGCCGACGGCATCGTCACCATCGTGGCGCACCGCTCCGAAATGGGCCAGGGCATCCGCACCAGCCTGCCCATGGTGGCAGCCGACGAACTGGGCGCCGACTGGGCGCAGGTGCGCGTGCAGCAGGCGCCCGCCGATGAAGCGCGCTACGGCAGCCAGGATACGGACGGCTCGCGCAGCATGCGCCACTCGTTCCGCGCCATGCGCCACGTGGGCGCCACGGCGCGCCTGATGCTGGAAACGGCGGCCGCCGTGCGCTGGGACGTGCCCGTGACGGAAGTCAGAGCCGTCAACCACGCTGTTGTGCATGCGGCCAGCGGACGCTCGCTGTCGTTCGGCGCGCTGGCCGAGGAAGCGGCCAAATTGCCGGTGCCGCCGCGCGCGCGCATCAGCCTGAAAACGGCGGACGAGCTGCGCTACATCGGACAAACGAGCACGCGCGGCATCGACTTGCACGACATCATCACCGGCAATACCCACTTCGGCATCGACACGCGCCTCGATGGCATGACGTATGCCGTCATCGCCCGTCCGCCCGTCTTTGGCGGCAAGCTGAAAAGCGTGGACAAGACCGCGGCCCTGAAGGTGCCGGGCGTGCTGCGCATCGTCGAACTGGCGGGCAGCCCGCCGCCGGCCATGTTCAATCCGCTGGGCGGCGTGGCCGTCATCGCGACAAACACCTGGGCCGCCATCAAGGGCCGCGAAGCGCTGGTACTGGAATGGGACGACGGCCCGAACGGCGATTACGACTCGAAGGCATTCCGCAAGACGCTGGAAGCGGCCGTGCGCCAGCCCGCCAACCCGGCGCGCGACCAGGGCAAGACGGTGGCGACGCTGGCCGCCGCTCCCGCCGCGCGCAAGCTCAGTGCCGAATACTATCTGCCCCACCTAGCCCACGCCACCATGGAGCCGCCCGCCGCCACCGTACGCATCGCCAACGGCAAGGCCGAAGTGTGGGCCTGCGTACAGGCGCCGCAGGCGACGCGCAGCAACGTGGCCAAGGCCCTGGGCCTGACGTATGACGACGTGACCGTGCACGTGACCCTGCTCGGTGGCGGCTTCGGACGCAAATCGAAACCCGATTTCGCCGTCGAGGCGGCGCTACTGTCGAAAGCCATGGATGGCGCGTCCGTCAAGCTGACGTGGACGCGCGACGACGACCTGCAGCACGACTACCTGCACACGGTCTCCGTCGAACGGCTGGAAGCGTCGCTCGACGCGAAAGGCATGCCGACGGCCTGGCTGCACCGCACGGCCGCGCCCACCATCACCTCGACCTTTGCCGCCGGCGCGAACAAGCAGGCGCCGTTCGAGCTGGGCATGTCGGCCATCAACGTGCCGTTCGCCATCGCGAACATCCGCGTCGAGGTGCCCGAAGTGCCGGCCCACACGCGCATCGGCTGGTTCCGTTCCGTGTCGAACATCCCGCACGCGTTTGCCATCCAGTCGTTCACGGCCGAACTGGCCCATGCGGCAAAGAAAGACCACCGCGACTACCTGCTGGCGCTCTTGGGCCCCGCGCGCAAGATCAATCCGGCCGACCTGTCCGACGGCTGGAACTATGGCGAAGACCCGGCAAAGTATCCAGTCGATATCGGCCGCATGCGCCACGTGATCGAGCTGGCGACAGCCAAGGCGGGCTGGGGCCGCAAACTGCCCAAGGGACGGGGACTGGGCCTGGCCGTGTCCTACAGTTTCGTCACCTATGTGGCGGCCGTGATCGAGGTGGAAATCAATGCGGCCGGCGAAGTCATCGTGCCGAGGGTCGATATCGCCATGGATTGCGGACCGCAGATCAACCCGGACCGCGTGCGTTCGCAGATCGAGGGCGCCTGCATCATGGGCCTGTCGCTGGCCATGAGCGGCGAGATCAGTTTCAAGAATGGCCGGGTCGAGCAAAGCAATTTCCACGACTACGCCGTGCTGCGCGCCGCCGACGCGCCGCGCGTGATCCACACGCACCTGGTGCCGGGCACCCTGGACATGGAGCTGGGCGGCGTGGGCGAGCCGGCCACGCCACCCATCGCGCCCGCCCTGTGCAACGCCATCTTCGCCGCCACGGGCAAGCGCATCCGCGCCCTGCCCGTGGGCATGCAGCTGGCGAAGAAAGGCTAGGAGCGCCGCGCAACGAAGAACTGCAGCAGCAACGCCGCGGCTGCCACGGCTGCGGCGCCGGCCGCCAGCAGCCACATGGACCAGTCCAGCAGGAGCAGCAAGCCACCCATGGCGGCGCCGATGGCGCTGCCCAGGTACAGCGCCGATTCGTTGAGGGCGATGGCCAGGTTGCCGTCGCCCTGCCGCGCGCGCACGGCCAGCAACTGCTGGTTTTGCGGCACTTGCAAGGCCCAGCCAGCCGCGCCCCACAGCACGATCGGCGCCAGCATCAGCCAGGCCGACCAGCCGGCCGCCAGCGGCAGCGCGCACAAGGCCAGCGCCAGCAGCAGCAAGATGCAGCAGGTCAGTTTCGGCGCCGCCACCTTGTCCGCCCAAGGCCCGACCAGCACGCTGCCAGCGATTCCCCCCACGCCCCACGCCCACAGGAAAGGTGTGACGGACATCGCCGCGCCGTGCGCCGACCACGCCAGCAGCGGCGCGATAAACGTGTACATGCCCAGGCTGGCGATGGCCGCCAGCAGCGACACCAGCAAGATGGACAGCACCTGCCCATCGGCCAGCAAGGCCAGCTTGCGGCGCAGCGACGTGGCCGGCGCCGCCGGCAGCGCGGGCAGTTTCCACAGCAAGCCCGCCAGCGCCAGCCCACCCAGAAGAGTCACCAGCCACAGGGCCGCCGTCCAGCCCAGCTGCTGCGCCAGCAGCAAACTCAATGGCACACCCAGCACCGTGCCGCCCGCCATGCCGCCCATGATCACGCCGATGGCCTTGCCCCGCTGCTGCTGCGCCGACACGCCCGCCGCCGCCGCGATGCCCAGCGCCAGATACACGCCAGCACCGATGCCGGCGATGCCCCGCCACGCCAGCAGACTGCTGAAACCGGGCGCCAGCGCGCTGGCTGCATTCGCCAGCACGAACACGCCCAGGGCGAGCAAGAGGCCGGAGCGCTGCGCGCGCGCCGGCAGCAAGGCCACGGCAAGCGGCGAGCCGAGGCCATAGGCCAGGGTAAACGCCGTCACCAGTTGCGCGGCCATCGCCAGGGAGATGGAAAACGCGCCGGCGATCATCGGCATCAGGCCCGCCGTCACATACGACGCCATGCCCAGCGCGAACGCGCCAATGGCGATCAGGTAGACGGTGGCGGGAAGACCGGTACGGGAGGAAGAATAGTCAGACATGGGCCAGCTTTCAGAAAGAAAGCAGGCATTCTGGAATACAATATAAACAATTACAATTTAACTGTTTATGCTATTACTGATAGCAACAGACTCACCGGAAAGACAACACCATGCGCACTTTGGCCCGCACCCGCCACGAACTGGCCGCCTACCTGCAGGCGCGCCGCGCACGCCTGTCGCCCGAGGACGTGGGCTTGCCCGGCGGCGGGCGACGCAGGACGCCCGGCTTGCGCCGCGAAGAAGTGGCGGCGCTGGCTGGCGTGGGGCTGACCTGGTACACCTGGCTGGAGCAGGGGCGCGACATCGGCGTCTCGAGCGCCTTTCTCGACAAGCTGGCCGAAGTGCTGAAACTGGACGGGGGCGAACGCCGCCACCTGTTCCTGCTCGCACATGCGCGTCCGCCAGCCGAAGAAGGCAAGACGTTTTGCGTGGTGCCCCCGCCGGTGCGCCGGTTGATGCACGAGCTGGCGCATCCGGCGTATGTGCTCAATCTGCGCTGGGACGTGCTGGCTTTCAATGCGGGCGCGGACACCCTGTTTGGCTTCGGCGCGCATGTGCCATCGCGGCGCAATCTGCTGTGGCTCTTGTTTACCGACCCGCTGCTGCGATCACGCTTCACGGCCTGGGAAGAGCAGGCGCCGCTGATGCTGTCGAGCTTTCGCCGCGACTACGCGCGCGCCACGCAGGAAGCGGACATCCACGCGCTGGTGCAGGAACTGGAAAAAGTCTCGCCCGAATTCAAGCTGTGGTGGCGCCGCCACGACGTGCATGCGCCATGCGCCGGCGTGCGCCGCCTGAGCATCGACGGCGAGCAGGTCGCGTACGAGCACACCTCGCTGACCATCGATGCGGACCGCCATTTGCGGCTGGTCGTGTATGCGCGCCAGTTGGAATAGGAAATCTCCCCGCACAACGAAAAAACCGCTGGCCCTCTTGCGAGGAACCAGCGGCTTCGAAATGGTTGCGGGGACAGGATTTGAACCTGTGACCTTCGGGTTATGAGCCCGACGAGCTGCCAGACTGCTCCACCCCGCACTCGAATTATATACCAGATTGTTGCGCGGCGTAAAGGGCATGATTTGACAATTGCACGTGTGCCCCGTCTGCCGGATATTGTCGTTGGCCAGCAATGGAAAAAGCCGCTGATCTTTTGCAAGAATCAGCGGCTTTCCGGTATTGGTTGCGGGGACAGGATTTGAACCTGTGACCTTCGGGTTATGAGCCCGACGAGCTGCCAGACTGCTCCACCCCGCACAAGAATTATAAGGGCAAACGGGGGGCTTAGGCAATAGCTATCTCAATTTAGACTGCAATAGAACCATTTAATTATAAAAACCGGCCAATTGCCGGTCGGCATTGTGTCCGCCCCTCACGCCACGCCACGCGCAATCGGTGTACAGTAAGCGTTACACTAAGTAACCCCCAATAAATTATTGTGATTTCTGACTTCCATAACCGGCGCTCTGCAGCGTTGCCCGCTGCTAGCAGTGCTCGCACTGCGTCGCAGCGGGCGCCTTGCATAGCATCCGGTTCTGTTCGTCATAAATTCACAATAATTTCCTGAGGATTACTTAGACACCCATTTTCCGAAGCCTGCCCATGAAATTCTGCTCCGAATGCGCCCATCCTGTCAGCCTGTCCATTCCGGAAGGCGACAACCGTCCGCGCTATGTCTGCGCCAACTGCGACGCCATCCATTACCAGAACCCGAAAATGGTGGTCGGCTCCATCCCCGTGTGGGAAGAAGATGGCCAGTTGCAGGTCTTGCTGTGCAAGCGCGCCATCGAGCCGCGCCTCGGTTACTGGACCCTGCCGGCCGGTTTCATGGAAAACGATGAAACGACGTCGGACGCGGCCGAGCGCGAAACGGTGGAGGAAGCGGGCGCGAATATCGAACTGGGACCCCTGTTTTCGCTGCTCAACGTGCAGCGCGTGCACCAGGTGCACCTGTTCTACCTGGCGCGTTTGCGCGACCTCGATTTCGCGCCAGGCATCGAAAGCCTGGACGTGCAGCTGTTTACGGAAGCACAGATTCCCTGGGAGGACCTGGCCTTCCCCACCATCCGCGCCACCCTGGAACTGTTCTTTGCCGACCGCGTGAAAATCCGCGAAGGCGGCAGCTATGCTGTGCATACGGGCGACATCACGCGCCCGATGGCGCGCGCCGATGCCGAGTAAGTTCCATCCAACCGCCACCTCTCACGCCGCATGATTCCCTGGCTCGACACCCATACCCCGTTCCCCGACGTCTCGCGCGCCCTCACCGACGAGGCGCCCGGCCTGCTGGCGGCCGGCGCCGACCTGTCGCCCGCGCGCCTGCTCGACGCCTACCGGCGCGGCATCTTCCCCTGGTTTTCCGAAGGCCAGCCTATTTTGTGGTGGAGCACCGACCCGCGCATGGTGCTGATGACGGAGCATTTCAAAGTGTCCGACAGCCTGGCCAAGGCAATCCGCAAGGTCGAGCGCAGCGCCGCCACGGACGGGCGCTGGCAGCTGCGCTTCGACAGCGATTTCGACGCCGTCATGCGCGCCTGCGCGGCGCCGCGCAAGGATGGCCCGGGCACCTGGATTTCCGACGAAATCATCGCCGGCTACACGGGCTTGCACAAGCTGGGCTACGCGCACTCGTCGGAACTGTGGCTCGACGGGGAACTGGTCGGCGGCGCGTATGGCGTGTCGATCGGGCGCATGTTCTATGGCGAATCGATGTTCGCGCGCGTGACGGATGGCTCGAAGATCGCGCTGGCGCAGCTGGTGCGCTTTTTGAAGGCGCGCGGCGTGACCATGATTGACTGTCAGCAAGAAACAAGGCACCTGGCCTCGCTGGGCGCGGCGCCCATTTCGCGCGCGCGCTTCCTCGCCCATGTGAGGATCGCCATTGAAGCAGCGCAAATCACGGATTGGCAAGCTGCGCCACCGGCATAAAAAAGCTATGATATCTCTACGCAGACTTCCATTGCCGCGGACAGACCAGACAGGATCAGCATGACGCACCTGAACGAACTACCGTTTGCCACCCTGCAGTTCTACACGACGGCGCCCTACCCGTGCAGCTACCTGGACGACCGCCAGGCCCGCTCGCAGGTGGCCACGCCTTCGCACCTGATCAACAGCGACGTGTATTCGGAACTGGTGCGCAACGGCTTTCGCCGCAGCGGCATTTTTACCTACCGCCCGTATTGCGACGGCTGCCAGGCCTGCATTCCCGTGCGCGTCGTGACGGGCGAGTTCACCCCGAACCGCAACCAGCGCCGCGCCTGGAGCCGGCATGCCGACCTGCAGGCGGGCGTGGCCACCCTGTCCTTCCTCGACGAGCACTACGAACTGTACCTGCGCTACCAGAGCACGCGCCATGCGGGCGGCGGCATGGACCAGGACAGCCGCGACCAGTATGCGCAATTCCTGCTGCAAAGCCGGGTCAACACGCGCCTGGTGGAGTTCCGCGATGCCGAAGGCATCCTGCGCATGGTCAGCATCATCGACGTGCTGGCCGATGGCCTGTCGTCCGTCTACACATTTTTTGACCCCGACGTGCCGGGCGCCTCGTACGGCACGTACAACGTGCTGTGGCAAATCGCCCAGGCGCGCGAACTGGGCCTGCCCTACATCTACCTCGGTTACTGGATCGAGCAAAGCCCGAAGATGGCCTATAAAATCAACTTCAAGCCGCTGGAAGCACGCATCAAGGGGCAGTGGGTCGTGATGTAAAAAAAGGGGCTTGCGCCCCTTTTTCATTGCCTACTTGCTCTTGTCCGGAAACACCGGACGCTTGGGTCGCGCGGGCGGGTTCTTCGCCAGTTCGGCCTGGATCACCTCGATCGCCTTTTCCAGCTGCGGATCGCGGCCGGCGATGACGTCGGCCGGCGTTTGCTCGACTTCGATATCGGGCGGCACGCCTTCGTTTTCCACGCCCCAGCCGTTTTCGCGCGTCCAGAACGCCAGGTTGGGCGCCGTGATGAAGCCGCCATCCATCAGCACAGGGAAACCGAGGACGCCCACCAGGCCGCCCCACGTCGCCTTGCCGATCAGCGGGCCCATGTTATTTTTGCGGAACATCCACGGCAGCAGGTCGCCGCCCGAACCGGCCGTCTCGTCGATCAGCATGGCACGCGGGCCCTGGATCGACGCGGACGGCGTCTTCATGTCAGCGCCATAGCGCATGGTCCACCAGGCGATTTCCTTCTTCTGCAGGATCTCGATGTAGTAATCGGCCACGCTGCCGCCGCCATTGAAACGCTCGTCGACGATGATGGCCTGCTTGTCCGCCTGCGGGAAGAAATAGCGCTTGAAGTAGGTGTGGCCCAGGCCCGCCGTATTCGGCACGTACACGTACGCCACCTTGCCGCCGGTCGCCGCGTTGACCTTGCGCATATTGCCTTCGATCCAGTCGCGGTTGCGCAAGGCATCCTCGGTCGGGACGGGCACGACGGTGACCGTGCGCGCGCCCTTGCCGTCGGCCGAGGGACCGACTGTCAGGTCGATGGCCTTACCTGCCGTGTTTTCAAAGGCGCTGTACAAGTTGGTGGGTGGCGCCACCGGGCGGCTGTCGACGGCCAGCAGGTATTCGCCCGCCTTGACGTTCAAGCCCGGCTCCGTCAGCGGCGCGCGCAGGGCGGGATTCCAGTTCAAGCCGCCATACACCTTCTTGAAGCGATAATGACCGTCGCTCACGTCATAGTCGGCGCCCAAGAGTCCACCCGGCACTTTCTTCGCCTCGATAAAATCGTCGCCGCCGCCGCCGCGATGGTGGCCCACGGCCAGTTCGCTGCACATCCACTGGATCAGGCGATTCAGGTCCGCGCGGCTCGACAGCTCGGGCAGGAACACGGCGTACTTGTCGCGCATGGCCTTCCAGTCCACGCCATGCATGCCCGGATCATAGAAGTAATCGCGGTTGATGCGCCACACCTCGTTGAAAATCTGCGTCCACTCGGCGCGCGGATCGGCTTTTACTTCAATGGCGTCGACCTTGATCTTGCCTTCGCCCGGCGCCAGCAGCTTGCCCGTGGCTGAACCCATGGCCCAATTGTCCTTCTGGCGGTACAGCAGCTTCTTTCCATCGGCCGACACTTCGAAGTCGTCCGCTTCGGCCACCACGGTTTCAGCCTTGCGCTCCTTCAGATCGAAGCGCTGCACGGCTTTCTTGCCATCGCTTTCGCGCAGCAAAAATATCTGCCCCGCAGCGCCAGCAGTCAGATTGGAGAACTGCGCGGCCGGCAGCGGCAGGTCGACGATGCGCGTGGCGATGCCATCGAAATCGATGTGGATCGGCGCCACGGGCGCCACGACCACGTTCGGGTCGTCGCGGCCCGTCTTCGGATCGATCTTCGCTTCGCTCTTCGGCTCCGCCTCCGCCTTCGCCGTGTCCTTCTTGCTCTCCGCGCTGGCGGCCTTTTCCTCGTCGCTTTCCTTGATCAGCGGCGATGGGAGGTCGCGCCGCAGCACGGCCATCCACACGGTGCGCGTCACCAGGTTGTCCTCATTCTGCTGCGAGAACCAGTTGTTGCTGGGGCCAGCATTCGTCGAAGCGAAGAAGTACAGGTATTTGCCGCTCTTGTCGAACACGGGCTGGGCCACGTCGGACAGACCATCGGTCACCGGCATCGACTTGTTCTGCTCGACGGAATAGATATACGCGCTGCGCGTGTAGGTGGGCGAATTGAGCGTGTAGGCCAGCCAGCGCGAATCGGGCGCCCACGAGGCGCGCATGCTCTTGTCGACGCCATACATCGGCTCCGTGGCTATTCTTTGCACCTTGCCCGTGCCGACGTCGATCACGTACATGCTCCAGCCATTGTCGGCAAACGCGATCTTCCTGCTGTCGGGCGACCAGACGGCGTTGTCATAGAAGCCGCTGCCATTCAGCTTGAACTTTTTCACGGCACCCTTGCCATCCTGCGCCCGCACATGCAGTTCATATTCTCCCGACTCGTCCGAGAAATACGCGACCGAGCGGCCATCGGGCGACCAGATGGGCGTGCGCTCGTGGGCGCCGGCCGTCTGCGTCAGGTTGCGCACGTCGCCCTTGTCGGCGGGGATGGTGACGATCTCGCCCCGGTACTCGAAGGCGATGCGCGCGCCCGAGGGCGAAATCGAGGCGTCGCGGATGTATTTCGCGTTCTTGACCCAGCGGGGCCGCGTTTGCCCCAGGTCGCTGGCCACGCCGATGGCCAGCTTGTGCGCCTGGCCGCTGGCGATGTCGAACGCGTGCAGGTAGCCCGCCTGCTCGTAGACGATGGTGCCGTTCGCGGCCGACGCGTTCAACACGGGGAAATCCGCATGCCGCGTCAGCTGGCGCACGGCTTTCGTCTTCACGTCATACGCAAACAGGTTGAATTCGCCATTGCGGTCGGAGCGGAAGTAGACGGTGTCGCCCAGCCACATGGGATCGACGTCGTTCGAGCGCGTCGTCGGCTGGGGGATTTTTTCGATCGACTTGTCGCTGGACGAAAACAGCCACAGCCAGGAATTGGTGCCGCCACGGTAGCGCTTCCACTGCTTGAAGGCAGGCGCCAGCGGGTTGTACGCAATGCGCTTGCCATCGGGCGAATACGTGGCGCGCGAGGCGTTCGGGATTTCCAACTGCGTTTCCACGCCGCCCGCCACCGGCACCGTAAACAGCTTCTGGAAGCGGTTGTTGAAAGCGGCACGCGGTGAGGTGAACATCACGGCCTGGCCATCGGGCGTGAACGATTGCGCCAGATCAACACCTGGGTGGAACGTCAGGCGACGCGGCACGCCGCCGGCGGCCGCGATCACATACACGTCGACATTGCCGTCGATGTTGGCGCTATACGCGATCTGGCTGCCGTCGGGCGAGAACACCGGGTTGGACTTGTCGCCCAGGTCGGACGTCAGGCGCCGCGCGCCGCCGCCATCGAGGTTGGACAGCCACAAATCGCCCGCATAGATGAAGGCGATGTGGCGGCTGGAGACGGCCGGTCCGCTCAGCATGCGGGTATCTTGCGTATTCGGCAGTGCCAGGGCCGGGTGGCTCAGCAACAGTGCGCTGGCGGCCGCGATGGCGGTCAGGATGCGTGTCTTTTTCAATCGATGTCTCGCTTATAAGGTAAAGAGAACAGAGAAGAAACAGGAAAGGCCAAGGCCCGATGCTGATTATCAAGGGATTAATATTGCACTAGACCAACAAGAACTATACACCCGGCAGCCGCGTGGAACACGGTAAAATACGGCACTTATTTCGCGCGCCGCCAGCCCTTCCCGGCGCCACGCACACCTACTCAAAGCGCCCCATGTCTGAAAAATTCCTGTACTCCCTCGCCCGCCCGCTGCTGTTTTCGATGGATGCCGAAGCGGCCCACCATCTCACCCTGCCCGCCCTGAAACGCGCCAGCGCGCTGGGCCTGACGAAGCTGGCCGGCAAACCGGCTCTTGATACGCGCACGGTGATGGGCATCACCTTCCCGAACCCGGTCGGTCTGGCCGCGGGCCTGGACAAGGATGGCGCCTACATCGACGCGCTGGCCGACCTGGGCTTTGGTTCCATCGAAGTGGGTACCGTCACGCCGCGCGCGCAGGCGGGCAATCCGAAACCGCGCATGTTCCGCCTGCCGCAAGCGCAGGGCATCATCAACCGCATGGGTTTCAATAATGGCGGCGTCGACGCCTTTGTCGCCAACGTGCAGGCATCGAAGTTTTACCAGAACCGCGCCGGCGTGCTGGGCCTGAACATCGGCAAGAACGCCGATACGCCCATCGAACGGGCGGCCGACGACTACCTGCTGTGCCTGGAGAAAGTCTACCCCTACGCCAGCTATGTGACGGTGAACATCTCGTCGCCGAACACCAAGAATCTGCGCCAGCTGCAGGGCGCGTCGGAACTCGACGCCCTGCTGTCGCAGCTCAAGGAAGCCCAGGCACGCCTGGCCGACAAGCACAAACGCTACGTGCCGCTGGCCCTGAAAATCGCGCCGGACATGGATGGCGAACAGGTGAAAAGCATCGCCGAGTCGCTCACGCGTCACAAGATTGACGGCGTCATCGCCACCAACACGACGCTGTCGCGCAGCGCCGTGGAAGGCATGCCGCACGGCGCGGAAGCGGGCGGCCTGTCGGGCGCGCCCGTGTTCGAACTGTCGAACAATGTCATCCGTCTGCTGAAGGCGGAACTGGGCGACACACTGCCCATCATCGGCGTGGGCGGCATCATGCAGGGCAGCGATGCCGTGGCCAAGTTCGAGGCGGGCGCGCAGCTGGTGCAGTTGTACAGCGGCCTGATTTACACCGGTCCCGCGCTGATCAAGGATTGCGCGCGCGCGCTGCGCGGCAAACAGGCCAAATGATCAACAAGATCAAACTGGGTTCCAGCAATCTGGAAGTGAGCCGGATCTGCCTGGGCACGATGACCTTCGGCGAACAGAATAGCGAAGCCGAAGCGCACAGCCAGCTCGATTACGCGCTGGAGCGGGGCATCAACTTCATCGACACGGCCGAGATGTATCCGGTGATGGCCAGCGCGCAGACTCAGGGCAGCACGGAGCGCTACATCGGCAGCTGGCTCAGGAAAAGTGGCAAGCGTAGCCAGATCGTGCTGGCCAGCAAGGTGGCGGGGCCGAATTCGCGCATGCACTGGATACGCAAGGGCAAGACGGACCACGACGCGGCCAACATCCGCGCTGCCATCGAAGACAGTTTGCGCCGGCTGCAGACGGAGCACATTGACCTGTATCAATTGCACTGGCCCAGCCGCAACCTGCCCATCTTCGGCGCCAGCGTGTACAACCCGCGCAAGGAGCACGCCTCGGTCGCCATCGAAGACACCTTGGCCGTGCTGGGCAAGCTGGTCGACGAAGGCAAGATCGGCCACATCGGCGTATCGAACGAATCGTCGTGGGGCGTGTGCGAATACATCAAGCAGGCGCAGCTGAAAGGCTTGCCGCGCATCGTATCCATCCAGAACCTGTACAACCTGACGGCGCGCCATTTCGAGACGAGCCTGCTCGACGAAACCTGCCACCGGGAAAATGTGGGCTTGCTCGCCTACAGCCCGCTGGCGTTCGGCCAGCTGACGGCGAAGTACCTCGACGATCCGCAGGCCAAGGGCCGCCTGACTCGCTTCCCGGCCGGCTGGAGTCCCCGCTACGTGCGCCCCGCTACCATAGAGGCAGCCAGCCAGTATGCGGCGCTGGCCCGCGCGCACGGCTTGACGCCGGCGCAACTGGCGCTGGCCTGGTGCTACTCGCGCTGGTTCGTGGCCTCGACCATCATCGGCGCCACCAGCGTGGCGCAGCTGCAGCAAAATATCGACGCGCATCAAGTCACGCTGTCGCCGGAACTGGTGGCGGCCGTCGACGCCATCCACGCCAGCGCGCCCAATCCGGGACAGTAAACGCCCTCCGTCTGGCGGTGCATGTCGCCGCCAGACTCCCCACTCTCATCCAGATAGTCGTATTTATGCAACAGCTGGCAATTTACTGCTGTGCAGCATTGCGGCCTTGCCATGCCCGGTCGTATGCTGGAAACGAGGCCATATGCGCTACCCGCGCCATTCGGACGCGTATCAGACATTTATTGCATATCGATAGACAGAACGATTCGTAAGCATGCCACAGGCCCACTGTTACTCTGATGTCATCACCGGACCGCCCTGGTTCGCGCATTCACTAACCGAAGAGATATTGTCGATGAGTTCAAGCACCGCCCGCTCCCAGATTCCCGCCCTGCCCGTGAAAACCGTTATTGCAGCCAGCCTGATCGCCTGCTTCAGCCTGCCCATGCAGGCGCAAGCGCAGCAAGAGCTGCCGGCCGAAGGCGAATTGCAATCGGTGGTGGTCACCGGCACCTTCGCCAAGAACCGCCGCACCATCGATTCCGAATCGCCGATCGACATCCTCACCTCGCGCGACCTGCAAAGCACGGGTTCGGGCGAACTGGCCACCGTGCTGGCGCGTCTGCTGCCATCGCTGAACTTTGCCCGCGCCACGGGTGCTGACGCCAGCGACGCCGTGCGTCCGGCCCAACTGCGCGGCCTGTCGCCCGACCAGACGCTGGTACTGGTAAACGGCAAGCGCCGCTACACCTCGGCCGTCGTCAACGTCAACGGTTCCCTGGGCCGCGGCTCAGCGCCCGTCGACCTGAACGCCATCCCGCTGGCCGCCATCGACCACGTGGAAGTGCTGCGCGATGGCGCGGCGGCCCAGTACGGCTCCGACGCGATTGCCGGCGTGATCAACATCATCCTGAAAAAAGGCGCGGCCGGCGGCGACATCGAAGTGGGCTATGGCCAGACGCAGGAACGCGACGGCAAGCAAAAATCCATCAAGGGTTCGGCCGGCTTCGCCCTGGGCGACGACGGTTGGGTACGCGTCTCGGCGGAAGTTGCGGAACGCGACCCGACCAACCGCGCCGGCGCCGACTTCCGCAATCCACTGGAGCCGCGCTACGGCAAGGTCAACCAGCGCTACGGCGATCCGGAAAGCAAGCCGGCAACGATTTTCATCAACAGCGAATACCGCATCAACGACAATATCGACTGGTATGCCTTCGGTAACTACGGCAAGCGCGACACGTCGGCCGCCGCCACCTGGCGCACGGCGCTGATCCAGGATTCCGTCACCAAGGCGTACTCGCAACGCACGCCGATCTTCCCGGAAGGCTTCTTGCCGCTGCAAAACAGCACCCTGACGGACCAATCCATCGTGACCGGCCTGCGCGGCGAAGCGGCCGGCTGGCGCTGGGATGCCAGCATCAATTACGGCAGCAACAAGTTCGAACTGGACCTGGACAACACGGTCAACCAGTCGCTGGGCGCAAACAGCCCCACGCATTTCTATGCCGGCTCGCTGAAAAACGAACAGACCGTATTCAACCTGGATGCGGCGCGCGAATTCCCCGTCTCATACTTTACGGGTCCGCTGACGGTAGCCGTCGGCGCCGAAGCGCGCCACGAGAAGTACAGCATCGGCGCCGGCGACGCAGCGTCGTACACGGGCGGCGGCTCGCAAGGCTTTGCCGGCTTCCGCCCAGTCAACGCGGGCAGCCATTCGCGCCACAACGAGTCGATCTATGTGAACCTGGAAGCGGAAGCGACGAAGAAACTGTCGGGCGGTGTGGCCCTGCGCCATGAGCGCTACAGCGATTTCGGCAGCACCACCTCGGCCAAGGGCTCGGCCCGCTACTCCTTCACGGACGCGCTGTCCCTGCGCGGCACCGTGTCGAGCGGCTTCCGCGCGCCATCGCTGGCGCAGCAGTACTACACCATCACCACCACCAACTTCCAGGTCATCAATGGCAACAATACGGCCATCGAGACGGGCACCTTCGCCGTGAATACGCCGCAGGCGCGCGCCCTGGGCGCACAGGATCTGAAACCGGAAAAAGCCCGCAACTACAGCCTGGGCTTGCAGTTCCAGCCAAACCGCAACTTCACCACGACGGTAGACGCCTACCGCATCGACATCGACAACCGCATCCTGTTCTCGGCCAACCTGGCGCTGAACGACAAGCTCAAGGCCCAGCTGGCGACGCAAGGCTCGAGCGTGGGCGCGGCGCGCTACTTCACCAACGCCGTCGATACGCGCACGGAAGGCGTGGACATCGTCAGCACCTACCGCATCGACCTGCAGGACAAGGACCGCCTCGATCTCACCGTGGCGTACAACCATAACAAGAGCACGGTACAGAAAATCGCCGACAATCCAGCCATCCTGACGGCCAACAATCTGAAACTGATCGACCGCCAGAGCATCGACCGCATTACGGTGGCCTCGCCGAAGGACAAGTTCAGCCTGGCCGCCGACTATGGCTTCGGCATCTGGAATGCGCACGGCGTCGTGACGCGTTACGGCAGCTTCACCGTGCCGCAGAACGATGTCAAGCTGGACCAGACGTATGACCCGCAATGGGTGCTGGACGTCTCCGGTTCCGTGAAACTGGGCAAGAACTGGCGCCTGGTGGCCGGCATCGACAACGTCACCAACCGCTACCCGGCGCAAGTGACGAGCGCTGGCAACCTGAACGTCAACGGCACCCAGCCCTACAGCATCTTCGCGCCGAACGGCTTCAACGGACGCTACTACTACGCCAAGGCTGGCTATAGCTGGTAAGCGCAACGGCAGCACATGAAAAGGGAGGCCTCGCGCCTCCCTTTCTTATTTGCCGCTCATCATTGATCAAGGATGGCGCGCGGCGTGCTTTCAAGCCTGCAATCGGCTACCATGGGTTTTACTCTTCTTGATGACGGATAACCATGCCCAGCTGGCACCTGGCCGACGCTGCCGAACTGGCGGCGCGCCACCCTTACACCTTTTATAAATCGCCACCCGAGGCCATCGCCCAGGTGCGCCCCGGCGACGTGGTCAAGCTGATCTTCGCCTTCCACAGCGACGATCCGCAGGCACCGGGCGCCGAGCGCATGTGGGTGCTGGTGGATACGGTCGAACCGCATGGCCACTTCACCGGCAAGCTCGACAACATGCCCGGCTACATCGCCGATTTGCAGGCCAAGGCCCCCATCGCCTTCGAGGCCCGCCACATCATCAATACCCAGCACGACGATGACGATAACCTCGTCAACCGCTACGCGGGCCTGTGCTTCGTCACAAAACGCGTGCTGGAAGACGGCGCGCCCGTCGGTTATCTGTATCGCGAGGAGCCGGACAACGGCGACGACAGCGGCTGGCGCTTCACGGCCAACGACGAGAGCGATGACTACATCAACGACAGCGCCAACGTGGCCCTCGTCTCGCTGGGCGCCGTGCTCAGCGTGGACGATCGTTTTATTGCGCTGCTGGACGCTCCGGCCGGGTCAGCCTATGCCTTCGACCATAACACGCAACAATTCGTGGCGGTTGAGGAATGACAAGCGATGAACTGAAAGATTTTTGTGCGTCGCAGCCCGGCGCGCAAGCCGTGCTGTACGGTGCGCCGTCGAACATCCTCGTGTATGCAGTGGCGGGGAAAAAATTTGCCTATTTCAAGACCAGCGCACCGGAACAGTGGCGCTTCAGCCTGCGGGTCAGCGCCGAGCGCTTTATCGAATTGACGGACATGCCGGGCGTGAAACCGGCCCGCTACATGGGCCGCTTTCACTGGGTGACGATCGTTGACGTGGCGCGCTTCCCGGCCGATTACCTGGCGGAACTGGTACAGGACAGCCACGCGCGCGCCGTGGCCAGCCTGACGCGCGCGCAAAAGGCAGCCATCGCCTAGAGCGCTTCCTCTCCCGCCATGGCGCGGTCGATGTCTTCGCGCGTCAGGTCAGGCGCCAGCTGCAGGATGAACTCGTAGGCATAGGCACGCAGGTAGGCACCGCGACGCACGGCCAGGCGCGTCGTGTTGGTGGCGAACAGGTGCGACGCTTCCACGGCCCGCAGGCCCTTGTCGCGGCCATGGTCGAAGGCCATCGAAGCAACAATACCCACGCCCAGGCCCAGCGCCACGTATTGCTTGATGACGTCGGAATCCATGGCCGTGAGGATGATGTCGGTCGCCACGCCCGCCTTGGCGAACGCGTCGTCGATATGGCCGCGCCCCGTGAAACCCTTGTCGTAGGTAATCAGCGGATATTTCGCCAGGTCTTCCAGGCGGATGGGCGAGTGTTCGAGCAGCGGATGGCCGTCCGGCACGACGATCAAATGGCTCCAGCGGTAGCACGGGAACGACACGAGGTCGGGGAACTGGCTCAAGCCTTCCGTGGCGATGCCGATGTCGGTCTTGCCGGACAGCACCCATTCCGCGATGTGCTCGGGTGCGCTTTGTTGTAGCGCAATACGCACGTTGGGGTAAGCGGCGCGGAAACTTTGCACCACTTTCGGCAGCGCATAGCGCGCCTGCGTGTGCGTGGCCGCCACGGACAAGGTTCCGCTGGTCTGGCCGCTGTATTCGAGGCTGGCCTGCTGCAGGTTTTCCGCCTCGATCAGCAGGCGGTCGACGATCTTCAAAATGCCCTTGCCCGGCTCCGTCAAGCCCGTCAAACGCTTGCCGTTGCGCTCGAAAATCACCACGCCCAGCTCGTCCTCGAGTTCGCGGATTTGCCGGCTCACGCCCGGCTGCGACGTGAACAGGGCGTTGGCCACTTCCGTCAGGTTATAGCCGCGGCGGGCCGCTTCGCGGATCGATCGCAGTTGTTGAAAATTCATGGTGTTCCAGCCTCTTAGGTTCTTGTAGGTTCAACGAACACGTGTAACCGTTTCGGGCGAACAACTAACGTCTCGCCCTCCTTCAGCTGCAGATGGGTAAAACGCTCATTCGACATCACCGCTTCGATCAGCTCGCTGTTATCGACGCGCTGCAAGTCCAGCTGGGCCAGCGGACCGATCGCATGCGCGCGGCTCAGTTTCACGACGATGCCTTCCGCACCCTGCGTGTAGCGGTCGATTTCCAGGTCATGCGGACGCACGTAGGCCGTGCCCTTGCTGTCGCTCACGCCTGCGTAATCGGGCACTTCGAAGCTGGCGTCGCCCGTCGCCATCACGCCGTCATGCACGCGGCCGTGGAACAGGTTGACGTTGCCCAGGAAGCCATACACGAAGGGCGAAGCCGGATGGTTGTAGACTTGCTCTGGGGAACCGAGTTGCTCGACGGTACCCTTGTTCATCAGCACGACCTGGTCCGCCACTTCCAGCGCTTCTTCCTGGTCATGCGTGACGAAAATACTGGTGACGTGCAAGTCGTCATGCAGACGGCGCAGCCAGCGGCGCAATTCCTTGCGCACCTTGGCATCCAAAGCGCCGAACGGCTCGTCAAGCAGCAGCACGCGCGGTTCGACAGCCAGCGCGCGGGCCAGGGCGATACGCTGGCGTTGCCCGCCCGACAGTTGCGGCGGATAGCGGTCGGCCAGCCAGTCCAGCTGCACCAGTTCCAGCAAATCTTTCACCTTGCGGCGGATCTGGTCTTCCGATGGGCGCTCGCTGCGCGACTTCACGCGTAAACCAAAGGCCACGTTTTCAAACACGGTCATGTGCTTGAACAGGGCGTAATGCTGGAACACGAAACCGACTTGCCGTTCGCGCACGTGGCGGTTCGACGCGTCTTCCGCATCGAGCAGCACCTGGCCGCTGTCAGGATGTTCCAGGCCGGCGATGATGCGCAGCAAGGTGGTCTTGCCGCAACCGGACGGGCCCAGCAGGGCCGTCAATTCACCGGCGGGAAAGTCCAGCGAGATATTGTCGAGGGCGACGAAATCACCGAAACGTTTATTGATGTTTTTAACTGCGATGGTCATATCAGTGCTCCGTAGAACGTAAGGCGGAATCGTCGGCGTCGCTCTCGTTCAAACGCCACTCAATGAAAGCTTTCAGGGCCAGGGTCACCAGGGCCAGCAAGGCCAGCAGGGAGGCGACGGCAAACGCGGCGGCGAAGTTGTACTCGTTGTACAGAATCTCCACCTGCAGCGGCATGGTGTTGGTTTCGCCGCGGATATGGCCGGACACGACGGACACGGCGCCGAACTCGCCCATGGCGCGGGCGTTACACAGGATCACGCCATACAGCAGACCCCACTTGATGTTCGGCAAAGTGACCCTGCGGAAAGTATTCCAGCCCGAGGCGCCCAGCACGATGGCGGCTTCTTCCTCTTCGCTGCCCTGCGACTGCATCAGCGGGATCAGTTCGCGCGCGACGAACGGGAAGGTGATGAAGATCGTGGCCAGCACGATGCCGGGGACGGCAAACAAAATCTTGATGTCGTGCGCCTGCAGCCATGGGCCGAACCAGCCCTGGGCGCCAAACATCAGCACATAGATCAGGCCGGAAATCACCGGGGAAACGGAAAACGGCAAATCGATCAGGGTCAATAAAATGCTCTTGCCGCGAAATTCGAACTTGGCGATGCACCAGGAAGCGGCCACGCCGAACACCAGGTTCAGCGGCACGGCGATGGCGGCCGTGATCAAGGTCAATTTAATGGCGGAAATTGCGTCCGGATCGATGATGGCGGCGATATACGCTTCCCAGCCCTTCTTGAACGCCTCCGCAAACACAGCCACCAGGGGAACGATCAAAAAGGTCGTCAGGAACAGCAAGGCGATAGTGATCAATACCGTGCGCACCCACAACGGTTCCAGCACGACGGGGCCGACATTCGGCTCGAAGCGGCGCGCCGTCGGGCGCGCATTGTCCACGCCAGCGACGGCAGTCGTATTCGTACTCATGATTTCTTCGCCTTTCCGCGCGTCCATGCTTGCAGCAGGTTAATCGTCAACAACAGCAAAAAGGAGACCACCAGCATCACCACGGCGATGGCCGTGGCGCCCGCGTAATCGTATTGCTCCAACTTGGTAATAATGAACAGTGGCGTGATTTCCGACACCATCGGCATATTGCCGGCGATAAAGATCACGGAACCGTACTCGCCCGTGGCGCGGGCAAAGGCCAGCGCAAAGCCTGTCAGCAAGGATGGCAAAATCGTGGGGAAGATGACGCGGATAAACGTTTGCAGGGAGTTGGCGCCCAGGCTGGCGGCCGCTTCTTCCAGTTCCTTTTCCGCGTCTTCCAGCACCGGTTGCACGGTGCGCACGACAAACGGCAAGCCGATGAAGGTCAGCGCCACCACCACGCCCAGCGGCGTGAACGCCACCTTGATGCCCAGCACGCCTTCGATGAACTGGCCGAACCAGCCGTTCGACGAATACAAAGCCGTCAGGGTGATGCCGGCCACGGCCGTGGGTAAGGCGAACGGCAAGTCGACGAGCGCATCGATGATGCGCTTGCCGGGGAATTTATAGCGCACCAGCACCCAGGCCAGGATGCCGCCAAACACCACGTTCAACAGGGCGGCGATCAGCGAAGCACCAAACGTCAGCCGGTACGACGCCATCACGCGGTCGGACGTGACGGCGCTGAAGAAGGCGTCCCATGTCATGGTGAAGGTTTTCAGGAACACCGACGACAGCGGAATGAGAACGATCAAGGCCAGGTAAAAGAGCGTAAAGCCCAGTGACAGCTTAAACCCCGGCATGACCCGAAACGGCGCTCCGCGCGCCTTGAGCGGTGCTGCTGATACTGCAGACATAGAAACTCCTTCTTATTACATTTTTGAGTTATAGGGCGCAATAATCACATGCAATCGTTATAAAAAGAACTAACCATTTCTCATTTGCTTAGATGGATTTTGCATACTTCCCTGTCAAAGCGTTGGACGAAAAAAAACGCACCGGCGAGGTGCGTTTTTTGTAAAAGTAGAAACTTTTATTTATTTGGCTGCGGCGTGAGGCGCAAGTACGGCTTGGCAGCCGTAAAGCCCTTCGGATATTTCTGCTTGATCACGTCCGGATCTTGCACGGTCAATGGAATGATGACGTCGTCGCCATCTTTCCAGTTGCCGGGCGTGGCCACCGTGTAGCCGTCCGTCAGTTGCAGGGCATCGATGACGCGCAGGATTTCATTGAAGTTGCGGCCCGTACTGAGCGGATACGTGAGGATCAGTCGTACCTTCTTGTTCGGGTCGACGATGAAGACGGAGCGCACGGTGGCCGTGACGGACTGTTCCGGGTGGATCATGTCATAAAGCACCGACACTTTCTTGTCGACGTCGGCGATGATGGGGAAGCCCACCACCGTGTTTTGCGTCTCTTCGATATCCTTGATCCAGCTCTTGTGCGACTCGGCCGCGTCCACGGACAGGGCGATCGCTTTCACGTTGCGTTTGTCGAATTCCGGCTTGAGCTTGGCTGTCAGGCCCAGTTCCGTCGTGCAGACGGGAGTAAAGTCGGCCGGGTGGGAAAACAGCACTACCCAGGAATTGCCGGCCCACTCGTGGAACTTGAGCGGGCCGATCGAGCTGTCTTGTTCAAAATCAGGGGCGACATCGCCCAGGCGTAAAGTCATCATGATCTCCTGTGAGGTTGTGTGGCAATCGAATTCGTCGAATCAGGCTGCCTGACGGTGGCGCTTGTCGCTTTGCGCCAGATCAAACAGTGTTTGCAGCTGCGCCTGGCCGTAGACCCAGTCACCAAGGCGCGACTCGGCGTTGATATGGCCCAACGCACCGCCATCAATATACTTGCAATTCCAGCGCCGTGCCCACTGCGCTGCGTGTTCGGCCGTCATCCACGGATCCGTCTGGCTGGCGATCAGGATGCCGGGGCAAGGCAGCCGCTTTTGCGGCAAGGCCTTCGCCACGCCAAACTTGTCGGGATCGGCCGGCCCCACCAACAGCACGCCAGCCACGCCCTGCGGGTCGCGGGCCAGGCTATGCGCCGTCGTCAGGCAGCCGAAGCTGTGGGCGACGATCAGGGTGGGGCGTGCATCTTGCCGCCGGACCTGGTCCAGGCGCGCCGACCAGATGGCCAGGTCGGGGTCGTTCCAGTCATCCTGCTCGACCCGCTCGAATTGCGGATACAGGCGCTGCCAGCGGCTCTGCCAATGCTCGGGACCGCTGTTATGCAAGCCCGGCACGATCAGTACCCGGTAATCGGAAAAGCTGCGCAGCGCCATGATGTGTCCTTTTAGTAACGGTCTGGCAATCGTGCCATCCGGTATTACTTAGGCTGGTAGATCTGGTCGAAGATGCCGCCGTCGGCAAAGTGCGCCTTTTGCGCGGTCGTCCAGCCACCGGCCACCTGCTCGATGGTGAACAGGTTGACCTTGGCGAACTGCGATGCGTATTTCTTCGCCGCCTTGTCCGTTGCCGGACGGTAGTAATTTTTGGCGATGATGTCTTGCGCTTCGTCCGTGTACAGATAGTTCAGATAAGCCTCTGCCACCTTGCGCGTACCGTGCTTGTCGGCAAACTTGTCGACGACGGCGACAGGCGGCTCGGCCAGGATGCTGACGGAAGGCGTGATGATGTCGAACTTGGTCGGGCCCAGTTCCTTGACGGCCAGGTAAGCCTCGTTTTCCCAAGCGATCAGCACGTCGCCGATGCCGCGTTCAACGAAAGTGGTGGTGGCGCCGCGCGCGCCGGAATCGAGCACGGGCACGTTCTTGTACAGTTTGCCGAGGAAATCCTTGGCCTTGGCTTCGTTGCCGCCCGGTTGGCGCAGCGCATAACCCCACGCGGCCAGATGGTTCCAGCGGGCACCGCCCGAGGTTTTCGGGTTCGGCGTGATGACGGACACGCCCGGCTTGATCAGGTCATTCCAGTCCTTGATGCCTTTCGGGTTGCCCTTGCGCACCAGGAACACGATGGTCGAGGTGTAAGGCGAGCTGTTGTGCGTCAAACGCTTTTGCCAGTCGGCGGCCAGCAGCTTGTGCTCGGCCAGCGCGTCGATGTCATAGGCCAGGGCCAACGTGACCACGTCCGCTTCCAGGCCATCGATGACGGCACGCGCCTGCTTGCCGGAACCGCCGTGCGATTGCTTGATCTTGACGTTGTCGCCCGTCTTGCCTTTCCACTCCTTGGCAAATGCCGTGTTCACATCCTGGTACAGCTCGCGCGTCGGGTCGTATGACACGTTGAGCAGGGTGATATCGGCAGCCTGCGCTGTTTGCAGAAGGGCAAACGCGCTGATGGCGGCGGCAATGATGATTTTTTTCGACAGCATCTAAGATCCCCGAGTGGTTGAACTTTCAGAGCCACCAGATTACGGCGCCATGGCCGCAAAGAGAACGAAGCGTTTCGCCATTTGATATGCGATTTCCGCATATGGGCGAGGCGCAACGGGGATTTAGCAGTTAATAAAAGCGGTTGAACAGGACGACGGCCCACGTGGCGAAAGCGAGGATGCACGTGAGCAGCACGGCTGCGCTGCCGAAATCCTTGGCGTTTTTCGACAGTGGATGGCGTTCCAGCGAGATGCGGTCGACCACGGCTTCGATTGCCGAATTGATCAGTTCCACGATCAAGACCAGCAGCAGCACGCCGATCAGCACCAGTTTTTCAAACGCGGAGATGCGCAGCAGCAAGGCAATCACCGTGCCGACGACGAACAGGCCCAGTTCCTGGCGGAACGCGTGTTCGTGGCGCCAAGCTGCTTTCAAGCCATCGAGCGAGTAGAAAAAGGCGGAAAAGATCCGCTTCAAGCCACTTTTACTTTTGAATTCATTTACAGGTTGCATGGTTTTCCATATGTAAAGCAGGTGCAGTGGACACATTATGGGGGTGACATAGCACTGTGACCATTTATTCGCTGAATATCTCGGAACATTTCACTATTTTTTCACATCATGGTATAAAGAAGCATGAATACTGCATTGCACCAAATCCATCATGAAAATTGAACCGGTCGCTGCCCCGAAGACAACGATCCAGGTGATCGAACGCATGGTCGCCCTGCTCGATGCCCTGGCCAAATATTCCGACCCGGTCAGCCTGAAGGAATTGTCGAAGGTTTCCGGCTTGCACCCCTCGACGGCGCACCGCATCCTCAACGACATGGTACTGACGCGCTTTGTCGACCGCATCGAACCGGGCACCTACCGGCTGGGCATGCGCCTGCTGGAACTGGGCAATGTGGTGAAAAGCCGCCTCAGCGTGCGCGAAGCGGCGCTGGACTTCATGCGCCAGCTGCACAAGAAAACCCAGCAAACGATCAACCTGTCCGTGCGCCAGGGCGACGAGATCGTCTACATCGACCGCGCCTTTTCCGAGCGCTCGGGCATGCAGGTGGTGCGCGCCATCGGCGGGCGCGGTCCGCTGCACCTGACCTCGACGGGCAAGCTGTTCCTCTCCGTCGACGAGCCGAAAGCCATCCGCGCCTACGCCACGCGCACGGGCCTGGCCGGGCACAACAAGAATTCCATCACGGATCTGCAAAAGCTCGAGCGTGAGCTGAGCCTGGTGCGCGAGCGCGGCTATGCGCGTGACAATGAAGAGCTGGAACTGGGCGTGCGCTGCATGGCCGCCGGCATCCGCGACGATACAGGCAAGCTGATCGCGGGACTGTCGATCTCGGCGCCAGCCGACCGCTTGCAGGATGAGTGGCTGGTGGACCTGGTGGAAACGGCGAACCAGATTTCCGTGACCTTGGGATTCATTCCTCAAGAGTAATAAGAATGCAGGGCGGCCATGCCGCCCTGGACACCTTACCCTCCTGGCAAGCTCATATTGGCTGGTTTCAGTGCCTCGAGCCACTTGCGCATGCGTCCCGCATCGGCCGTACGCGACTGTTTTCCCTTGGAATCGAGGAAAACCATGATCACGGCGCGTCCTTCGATGACAGCCTGCATCATCAAGCAACGTCCCGCTTCATTGATGAAACCCGTCTTTTGCAGGCCGATCTCCCAGCCCGGATTGGCCACCAGGTGATTCGTATTGCCAAACTGCATGGGCTGGCCGCTCGCTTCGACGATGGCTTTCGGGTCCGTCGAGTACTCGCGCAGCAGCGGATGGCGGAAGGCGGCCATGGCCAGCTTGCCCAGGTCGCGCGCGCTGGCCACGTTCATTTTCGACAAGCCGCTGGAATCGACGTAATGCGTATCCATCATCCCCAGCTGGCGCGCCTTGCTGTTCATGGCGTCGACAAACGAAGGCAAGCCGCCCGGATAATTGCGGCCCAGCGCCGAGGCGGCGCGGTTTTCCGAGCTCATCAGGGCGATGTGCAGCATATTCGCGCGCGTCAATTGCGAACCCACCTTCAGGCGCGAGCTGCTGAACTTGGCGCGGTCGACATCCTCGTCCGTGATCGTCAGCACTTCATCCATGTCCTGGCGCGCTTCGACCACTACCAGGCCCGTCATCATCTTGGTGATGGAGGCGATGGGCAGGGCGACATTCGAATTCTTTTCAAACAGCACTTCCGCATTGGCCTGGTCCAGCACCAGCGCCACGCTGGACTTGAGGTCGAGCGGATCACGTGTGAGGTTCAGGCCGGCCAGGTCGCCCATGGTCGGCATCGGTGCGGCCATGGGCACGGCCACGCTGCTGATTTTTTGATAGATGACCTTGCGTTTGCCGCGCACCATGACGACCCGGCGCACGGTCTTTTCGCGCGGCGCGGCCGTCGCGCCCTTGCGCAGCACGACTTTGACTTTCTTGGTGTTGTGTTTCTTCGCGGCTGAGGATTTGCCGTTCGCTTCCTTGGCGTGCACGGCCGCAGCCGGCGCCAGTGCAAACAGCAGGGAAGCCAGGATACCCAGCGCCAGTTTAAACTTAGCCATTCGATAATTCCCCGTGAAGCTGTTGCCTTATTGCAGTGTAGCGAAATGCAGAGTAATCGCAAGTCTATTTAACAGTTAGGACAGTATTTATTGCAGTAATGAAATACAAAACGTTAGCGATCCGCAAACAAGCCCATCCTTGACGGGCGGTTTACCGGCGCCTATCACTGGCAATGTCTATTTGTCCATGAATTTAACAAAGCCGGCCAGCGGCTCGCGTTCCGTGTTCAGGCGGTTCTCGACCTTGTCCGGGTCGGCATGGCCGAGGGCCATGCCGCACACCACCATTTCGCTGGCCGGCACGCCCAGCTCGTCACGAATGATGTCATGGTAATGAATGAAAGCCGCCTGCGGACAGGTGTCGAGCCCGCGCGCGCGCGCCGCCAGCATGATGTTTTGCAAGAACATGCCGTAGTCGAGCCAGGAACCCTGTTCCAGCACCCGCTCGATGGTAAAGATCAGGCCCACGGGCGCATCGAAAAACTGGAAATTGCGCCCGTGCTGGGCAGCCATACCGGCCGTGTCGCCCCGCTCCAGGCCCAGCAGCTGGTACAGGTCCAGGCCGATCTTGCGGCGGCGCTCGATGAACGGCGCCGTCCACTGGCGCGGGTAATAGGTATACGACGCCGTGCGCGCGGGCGCATCGGGCGCCTTCGGCGCGTCGTAGGCGGCGAGGATGCGGTGCGACAGGCGCAGGCGCGCCTCGCCCGACAGCACATACACTTTCCACGGCTGCATGTTGGCACCCGACGGCGCGCGTGCCGCCACTTCCAGGATGCGCGCGATGTCGTCCTGCGCCACCGGCGTGGGCAAAAAGGCGCGGATCGAACGGCGCGACAGAATCACGGCGTCCACGGCTTGCTGCGCCGACTGTGTTTCAGATGCTTGCTTGTTCACTGCCCTGCTCTCCCGCTCTCTACTTCTTGACCACAAATACCACACCGACCACGGCCACCAGCATGCCGGCGATGCCCAGCATATTAAAGGCTTCGCCAAACATCAGCCAGGCCATCACGGCCGTCGTGGGCGGTGTCAGGTACAGCAAGCCCGTCACTTTCGTCGCATCGCTGCGGCGGATCAGGGCGAACAGCAGGAAGATGGCGCCGATGGACAGCACGAGTACCGACCACAGCAACGCGCCAATAAAATTCGCCGTCCATTGCACATTGCTGAAATGCAGGTCCAGCCCTTCGTAATACAGGGCGAATGGCAAGACCACCACGATGGAGGCGGCAAACTGCACCACCGTGCCGGTGCGCAAATCGAATTGCGGACAGTGGCGTTTTTGGTACATGGTGCCGGCCGTCATCGACAGCAGCGCGAACACGCACAGCAGCACACTTTCTACCGTCAAACCCACGAGGTTGATCTTCGCGTACACGACGAGAGCCACGCCCAGCAAGCCAAAGAACAGGCCCAGCCACTGGCGCGGGCGCACGGATTCGCCGATCAGCGGTGCGGCGCAGGCCGTCAGCACGGGCTGCATGCCGACAATTAACGCAGACAGGCCGGCCGGCATGCCCAGCTTGATGGCGCACCAGACGCCGGCCAGGTAGCCAGCCTGCATCAAAATGCCGGCCACGGCGATCTGGCGAAACTGTCCTACCGGCCACGGCGCGCGCAACAGCAGCACCAACGGCAGCAGGATCACCAGCACGCCCAGGAAGCGCAGCAGCAGAAAGGTCAGCGGCGGCGCGTAGGGCAAGCCGAACTTGGCCACGATAAAACCTGTGCTCCATAACAACACAAAGAAGCCGGGCAAGGCCATCGGCGCCAGGGTCGTCAGGAAAGGGGTTTTGGGGGCTTTGCCGCTGGCGCCAGCCGCGGCGGGAAGATTGGACATGGTATCAACTCGGGAAACGGGATCGGCACCGGGGCCTGCGCCAGTGCGGGAGGCAAAGTCTAGCATGCTGCGCCGCACCCGTCCTGAAAGGCGGGGAAATAACAGTTTAGGGTTAAACCATTAGCACACAGAAATCAAATATTTCTCTTTAGAAACAATGGTTTTTGACGCAAATCTATTCAATTGTTGCATCGCACAAGAATCGCTTGACTTACGTTTTTTTCGCCGTAGAATAGGGTTTGTTGCGTTGCACAATTCTTGTTCAGCTTGAAAAATTTAGATTCACCTGCTTTCCCAAACGGTACACGCAGCATCAAATTAACCAGATTTCGATTTTTTGGAGATTTATATGTTTTCAATTCCTGAGCAATTTTCGTCCGCTACCAAAGCCAACCTGGAAGCCCAATTCGCCCTGTTCTCGTCGCTGACGGGCAAGGCCTTCGAAGGCATCGAAAAGATCGTCGAACTGAATCTGACCGCTGCCAAGGCAACGCTGGAAGAATCGACCGCCGCCGCCAAGCAATTGCTGTCGGCAAAAGATCCACAAGAATTCTTCTCGCTGACCGCTGCCCAAGCCCAGCCTGGCGCCGAAAAAGCCATCGCTTACGGTCGTCACCTGGCTGCCATCACGTCGGGCACGCAAGCCGAGTTCAGCAAAGCTGCTGAATCGCAAATCGCTGAAACCAACCGTAAAGTCCTGTCCCTGGTGGAAGAAGTCACCAAGAACGCGCCAGCCGGTTCGGAAAACGCCGTCGCCATCCTGAAAAGCGCCATCGGCAACGCCAATGCAGGCTACGAGCAATTCTCGAAAACCAGCAAGCAAGCCGTCGAAGCCATCGAAGCCAACCTGGCATCGGCCGTGAACCAGTTCACGCAAGCGGCTGAAAAAGTCGTGCCACGCGCTGCCACCAAGTAATTCCTGCGCGACCGCCACGGCGGTCCGCTAGTACCAGCTCCTCCAGGCATCCATCCCGCATTTCCCCGACGGATGCCATTATGCCCCAGCCTGGCTGGGGCATTTTTTATGCCTGAACACTTCCTGAACGTGATTACTCCCCCAGATACGCCGCCTTCACGCGCGGGTCGTCGAGCATGGCGGCCGCGTTACCGCCCATCGTGACCAGGCCGGAATCCATCACATAGCCACGGTGCGCCGCCTGCAGGGCCAGACGGGCGTTCTGTTCGACCAGCAAGATCGTGATGCCTTCGGACGACACCTTGCGAATCACCTCGAAGATTTTCTCGACCATGATGGGTGACAGGCCCATCGATGGCTCGTCGAGCAGCAGCAGCTTCGGATGGCTCATCAGCGCGCGCGCCATGGCCAGCATCTGCTGTTCGCCGCCGGACAGGGTGCCGGCCATCTGCGCCGCCCGCTCCTTGAGGCGGGGAAACACGTCGAACCAGCGGGCGATATCGTCCTCGACACCGGCCTTGTCCGTGCGCGTGTAGGCGCCCATCATGAGGTTTTCGCGGATCGACATGCGGGTAAACACGCCCCGCCCTTCCGGCACCATGGCCAGCTTTCTTTCCACCAGGTGAAATGATTTCGTGCCCTTGAGCGATTCGCCCAGGTAGCTGATCGTGCCCTCGATCTTGCATTCAGGCAAAGTCCCCGTGATGGCTTTCAAGGTCGTCGTCTTGCCGGCCCCGTTCGCGCCGATCAGGGCGATCAGCTCGCCTTGGTTGACTTCCAGGTCGATGCCTTTCACGGCCTTGATGCCGCCATAGGCCACGTGCAAGCCCGCCACCTTCAATATATTGCTCATGCGTGCGATCCCCCCAGATAAGCCTCGATGACGGCCGGGTTTTGTTGTATTTCGGCCGGCAAGCCTTCCGCGATGCGCTTGCCATATTCGAGTACCGTGATGCGGTCGCACAGTCCCATCATCAGTTTCACGTCGTGTTCGATCAACAGCACGGTCTTGCCTTCCGCCTTGATTTTTACCAGCAACTCGCGCAGGGCCAGCTTTTCCGTCGCATTCATGCCGGCCGCCGGCTCATCGAGCGCCAGCAAGGTCGGATCGGTGGCCAGCGCGCGGGCGATTTCCAGGCGCCGCTGGTCGCCATACGACAGGAAGCGCGCCGTGCGGCTGGCGAACTGAGCGATGCCGACGAAATCGAGCAGCTCCATCGCCCGCTTGCGGATCGACGCCTCTTCCTCGCGCGCCGCCTTGTGGCGGAAGATGGCGCCGAACACGCCCTGGTGCGAGCGCACATGGCGCCCCACCATGACGTTTTCCAGCGCCGTCATGTCGCCAAACAAACGGATATTCTGGAAGGTGCGCGCGATGCCCGCCTTCGCCACCTTGTGCGGCGCGGACGGCGAATACGGCTTGCCAGCCAGCTCGAAAGTCCCCGTGTCGGGCTGGTACAGGCCGGTGATGACGTTAAAAAACGTCGTCTTGCCGGCGCCGTTCGGGCCGATCAAGCCATAGATTTGCCCTTGCCGGATGGTAATGCCCACGTCGGTGAGCGCCTGCAAGCCGCCAAAACGCTTATTTACGCCGGCAATATTGAGAATGATCTGTTCGCTCATGCTATTCCTCCCTTAAGCGGACACGACGCCGGTGGATTTGTTCGGCTGGTCCACATCGTGGTCGGGCCGGTCTTCGTGCTTCGGTGATGGCCACAGGCCGGCGGGACGGTTGAGCATGATCAACACCATGGCCAGTCCGTACAGCAACTGGCGCAGCACTTCCGCCTCGATCACCACGTGGCCGAACAGCGCCTGCTGGGCCGGCTCCACCACGTGGCGCAGCACTTCCGGGATCGAAGCGAGGATCACGCCGCCAAGGATCACGCCGGGGATATGGCCGATGCCGCCCAGCACCACCATGGCCAGCACGGCGATCGATTCCGTCAGCGAGAACGATTCCGGCGAGACAAAGCCCTGGAACGAGGCAAACATGGCGCCAGCCACGCCGCCGAACGAGGCGCCCATGGAAAAGGCCAGCAATTTCACGTTGCGCGTATTGATGCCCATGGCCTTGGCGGCAATCTCGTCTTCGCGGATGGCCACCCAAGCGCGGCCCAGGCGCGAATGCTGCAGGCGCTTGGTGACGAACACAACGGCGATGCACAGGAACAGGAACAAAAAGTAATAGGCGTTCACGGACGGCATGGAAAAACCGGCCACCGTGACGGTGCTGTTGGTGCCCGCCTCGCCCGCCAGGTTGACGCCGAAGATGCGGATCGGGTCGATCAGATTGATGCCTTGCGGCCCATTCGTGAAATTGATCGGGTCGTTCAAATTATTCATGAAGATGCGGATGATCTCGCCAAAGCCCAGGGTCACGATGGCCAGGTAGTCGCCGCGCAGCTTCAAGGTGGGCGCGCCGAGCAAGGCGCCGAACAGGCCGGCCACGGCAGCGGCCAGAGGCACGATGATCCAGATCGACAAATGGATGCCGTTTTCGCGGATTTCCGGCCCCATCAGCTGCACCAGGGTCTCGCCCAGCACCGGATATTGATTCACCACCGATTCGAGCAGGATGGCGAACTGGGGCGACGCCAGCAAGGCCGTCAGGTAGGCGCCCACGGCGTAGAAGGCGATGTAGCCGAGGTCGAGCAGGCCTGCAAAGCCGACGACGATGTTCAAGCCCAGGGCCAGCATGATGTACAGCAAGGCCATGTCGATGATGCGCACCCACGAGTTGCCGAACTGGGCGGCAAAAAACGGGAACACCATCAGCAGCGCGGCCAGGCCCAGCATGCCGGCGTAGGCTTTGGTCGGATTTTTCTTAGCGTCGAAATCGAGTAGTGCCATGATTTAATCTCCCAGTTTCACATCAGGCACGGTCGGCCACGCGTTCGCCCATGATGCCTGACGGGCGCAGGGTCAGCACGATGATCAGTACGACGAAGGCAAAGATATCCTGGTAGTGGCTGCCCAGGAAGCCGCCCGTGATGTCGCCGATATAGCCGGCGCCCAGGCTCTCGATAATGCCCAGCAAGATACCGCCCAGCATGGCGCCATAGATATTGCCGATGCCGCCCAGCACGGCCGCACAGAAGGCCTTCAAGCCGGGGATGGCGCCCATGGAAAATTGAATGGAGGCATAGTTGGCGCCCCACATCACACCGGCCACGGCCGCCAGCGCGGCGCCGATGGCGAAGGTGGCCACGATGACCTTGTCGGAATCGACGCCCATGAGTCCGGCCACGCGGGGATTTTCCGCCGTGGCCCGCATGGCGCGGCCCATCCGTGTTTTTTCCACCAGCAACACCAATCCGCCCATCGACAGCGCGGCCAGGGCCAGCAGCAGCACTTGCGTTTGCGAAATCACGGCGCCGCCTATGTTGATGGGATCGGTCGACAGCAATTGCGGGAAGGGCAAGGGATTGCGCGTCCAGATCATCATGGCGAAGGTTTGCAGCAGGATGGAGACGCCAATGGCGGTAATCAGGGGAGCGAGGCGGGGGGCGTTGCGCAGGCGGCGGTAGGCGACCCGCTCGATGATGATGTTGACCAGAATACAGATGGGAATGGCGCCGAGGATGGCCGTGGCCAGTTTCAAATAGCCGGGCCAGTCCGGCACATAAATGCCCAGCAACTTGAGAATGGTCAAGCCCACCATGGCGCCGATCATGAGCACGTCGCCGTGGGCGAAGTTGATCAGGTTCAAAACGCCGTACACCATTGTGTAACCGAGGGCGACTAAGGCATACATGCTGCCCAACACCAAGCCGTTAATGATCTGCTGGATGAATGTATCCATGATTGCCCTATCAAATATGCATTTTTCGGGAACAACTTCCGCCAGAACATGTCGCTGATACAAAAACGGCACCGGAGGAAGAATTCCTGCAGTGCCATCCCTGGACCGTTCTCACCAGCATGGTGCACGCACTCAAAACGGGCGTGACCTTGCTTAGTCATAACGACAACATATTCAAGCTTGAGGCAATCATAACGATCTTTTGCAAAAACTAAGCTTGGAATAAATCGATCATTTCCGAATTAAATTCGGTTTTGAGGTAGCTATTTCATCGATACTCAATCGCTATACAGACTCAGGCGACGTCGCGCTTGATCCCGTCGAGGCCTTTCGGCATCGGGAACGTGACGGCTTCCTGCACGCCGTCGAGCGGGCGCACGCTCTTCACGCCGCACTCTTTCAAACGGTCGATGACGGCTTGCACCAGCACCTCGGGCGCCGAGGCGCCAGCCGTCACACCCACGCGCAGCTTGCCTTCCAGCCAGGCGGGATCGATCTGCGAGGCATTGTCGACCATGTAGGCGGGCGTGCCCATCTTCTCGGCCACTTCGCGCAAGCGGTTCGAATTCGAGCTGTTCGGGCTGCCCACGACGATCACCACTTCCACTTGCGGGGCCATGAATTTCACGGCTTCCTGGCGGTTCGTGGTGGCGTAGCAAATGTCGCCTTTTTTCGGCTCGGCGATATTCGGATATTTCGCTTTCAGGGCCGCAATAATGTCGCTAGTGTCGTCAACTGACAACGTTGTTTGCGAAACATAGGCCAGGCTTTCCGGATTGGCAACCTGCAATTTCGCCACATCGTCGAGCGTTTCCACCAGATGCATGCCCATATCGGCCTGGCCCATCGTGCCTTCCACCTCGGGATGGCCGTCGTGGCCGATCATGATGATCTCGCGGCCTTCGCGGCGCATCTTGCCCACTTCCATGTGTACCTTTGTGACCAGGGGGCAAGTCGCGTCAAAAATGCTCAGGCCGCGCGATTCCGCCTCGGCGCGCACGGCTTTCGATACCCCATGCGCGGAAAACACGAGCGTATTGCCAGCAGGCACGTCATCGAGGTCATCGATGAAGATGGCGCCCTTGTTGCGCAAGTCGGCCACCACATAGGCGTTGTGGACGATTTCATGGCGTACATAGATCGGTGCACCAAATTGCTGCAAGGCGCGCTCGACGATTTCGATCGCCCGGTCGACGCCAGCGCAGAAACCGCGGGGCTGGGCCAGTAACAGTTCTTTATCCATCGCTATTCCTTTTTACAGCACCGAAATGAGCTTGACTTCAAAACGCAGCGGCTGGCCAGCCAGCGGATGGTTGAAGTCGAACAGGGCCGAGTCCTCGCGCATTTCGCGCAGCACGCCGGCAAAGCGGCCGCCGCCCGGCGCGGCGAAGTCGACCAGGTCGCCGATCTTGTAGTCGGCGCCGGGCACGGAGTTTTCGTCCAGCGTTGCGCGCGAAACAGACTGCACCAGCTCGGGATTGCGCTCGCCAAAGCCTTCGCCGGCCGCCAGCTCGAAGGTCTGGTGCGTGCCTTCAGGCAAGCCCAGCAGACGCTGTTCAAGGAATGGCGCCAGCTGGCCCTGGCCTAGCATCAAGGTCGCGGGATTGCCGCTGAAGGTCGTGACAATGTCAGTACCGTCAACAGTGGCAAGACGATAATGCAGGGTGAGGTAAGCCGCTTCGGTGACGACTGCTGGTTGCTCGTTGGACATAGTAGTTTTCAAGTAACTGGTGCAAAACGATATTGTAAGCCACCCTGAGCCAGCGCGCCCCATGCCATCTCGGCGCGGCCATGCTTTTGTCAAAAAACATGGCCGCGCTCCCCTTTCACTTATCAGACGTTGACGTAAACCAACTGGCCCGGCGTGCTGGCATGATTGCCGAAGCCCGAACTGTCTTCCAGGTTGCCATCGAGCTTCCAGCGTCCCACGGGCCGGTTCACGATGCCGTACTGGCCATAGTCATACACTTCCTTGGGCGTCAGCACGCGGTCGTAGAGGATGACGTCCGACAACTGCCAGGTGGGCGTGCCCTGCTCCAGCGCATGCACGGGGTGGCCGATCACAAGGGGGGTGCCGGCGGCCTGCACGAATGGATTTGTCATCTTGTTGCTCTGGTACATCAGGAAATCATCGACGTACAGGCTGATGCTCCCGTCATGCTTGACAGTATAGGTGCAGCGAAACCAGCGGTTGGCAATATCCACCTGCAGGCCGTGGCCATGGCTATTGACGCCCTGAGCAACACTGTTCCACATGGACAGGAACGTCTTGCTATCCTGCTTGAACAGCGCCCATCCTTTCTTGTCCGCCTGATGCGCTACAAAAGCCTGCGCCTGACCAACAGTCGAGGAGAAAGCCTGTTGCCGGATACAATACGACAACGAAAAATCCGCACTCTCATAGCGCACGGACGACGGCACGGTGAGCATCAGGCCAGGCTGGAATTGCAAGGTCTTCGTCACGCCGAAGCAAGGCGTGGGCGGCGCCGGACGCATGGCATCTTCGCCGCGCAAGGCATCCCAGACAGCCTTGCGTCCGTTGCTGTAGGCCGGCGTCTCCACCAGGTTCAGACCGTCGTCTTCCATGGGTTTTCCCCCATTCCAGTCCCAATAGCACGCCAGTTGCACGCCCGTACGGCGTATGGCGCTCAGCAAGGCATGCAGGTTGTCTTGCCGTTCGGTATCTTGCAACGCCAGCTCCTGCTTTTGCGACAGGCAAAAGCTGCCAAGGTAATACGGCTTGCCCAAGGCATGTGCGGCACGCTGCATCACTTGCAGGTAAGCGAGCGAAGACGAGACGAAGTCGGCCGGCAAATCCGCGCTGCTGCCCAGGGCACTGCTCACATATTCATTACCCGGGAACAGGTTTTCACAAAGACAGTCGACCGGATCCGGATTTACGAATGGCAAGGTTTCCGTGACGTATTGCTGCAAGGAGCCTTGACGGGGCGATGTATGAGCGATGCCGGCATTACCGGAAGAAATCATGCGCGCCAAACCATCGTTGTCCCGCAGCAATTGCGCCGTCTCCTGGATGATTTCCCGGGTAGCGGTCAAGCTGATCCCGGTCACGCCCATCAGTTCCTGCGCAGCCATCCAGGCGGCGATGCCCGCGTGGTTGCTGTAGTGCTGCGCAAAAGCCTGCGCAAAGGCACGCATATAGCGGCGTGTTTTCGACTGTGGATTGACCAGTGCGACCCGCGCAACTGCGGCCTGCTCGTCTTTTGTAGCGCCCGCAGGGCCCGCTTCCCCCACCAATTGCGGCACGGCGTAGGGATTCCAGAATGGGCAGGCGATGATGCCGATGCCATTGGCCAGCGCGCAATCGAGCAGCGCCGTTATGGCAAGCCAGTACGAATCTTTGATATTCACATCGGTTAGCGTGTTGTCGGTTGCGAACTTTGGCTCGCCAACAACTTCGCCCCAGTTCCAATAGCCATCCTTGCCCTTGAAAGGCGCCAGCATCACCTGGAGGTACTTGAAGCCGTTGGCGGCAAGATACGGCAAATCGGTGCTGTAATCGGGAGTCTTCGGGTCCGGAGCGAGCGGTGCGTTAACGCTCCATTGACGGTGTTCCAGATATGCATGCACATTGAGGCCGATGCCGCTGACCTTGCCCGTATTGACGCCGGCGGCGTTGAACTCTTGCATGACTCCATTGATAACTTTGATGTACGGCATGACGACTCCTGTAAAACAAGTGGAAGACATTGAGTTCAGGGCCCTGACTCCCCATCGCTGCAACTTGCATGGAATGCAACGACAGGCAAATGATAGCGCCTGAAAATGGCCGGGCCGGGCATCTTGGTTTTTTTACCATGATCTGACAGGAAGACGAGCTAGCGCAGCATGGCCGCCTGGGGAAGGCGCGACAATCGTTGACAGGCGCCACGACCAGCCGGGCGCGACGGGGAGGCAGCATGGGCATCAAGGATTGGCCGGCCGGCGAACGGCCGCGCGAACGCCTGATCGAGGATGGCGCGCAGTCGCTGTCAGACGCGGAATTGCTGGCCGTGTTCCTGCGCACGGGCGTGCGCGGCAAGAGCGCCGTGGAACTGGCGCGCGACACGGTCGAGCACTTCGGTTCGCTGCGCGGCCTGTTTGGCGCCAGCCTCGTGAGTTTTTCCGCCGTGCACGGCATGGGCAGCGCCAAGTTTGCCCAGTTGCAAGCGGTGCTGGAACTGGCGCGGCGCGCCATCATCGAAGACTTGCAGGCGGGGCAAGCCCTCAATTCGCCGCACGCCGTCAAAGATTATTTGCGCCTGACCCTGGGCCACCTGGCGCATGAAGCATTCCACGTGTTGTTTTTGGACGTCAAGAACCGCCTGATCACGACCCAGGAAATGTTTCGTGGCACGCTCACTCACACCAGCGTATATCCGCGGGAAGTAGTGAAACAAGCGCTGCTGCACAACGCGGCCAGCGTCATGCTGGCGCACAACCACCCGTCCGGCACGCCGGAACCGAGCGAATCGGACTTATTGCTGACGCGGGCGCTGGTGCAAGCGTTGTCGCTGGTGGACGTGCGCATCCTCGACCATTTCGTCGTGGCCGGGCGACATGTGCATTCGTTCGCAGAACATGGCCAGATCTAGGCCAGGACTGGCCAGGCAGCAGTTAACCATGTGTAAACAAGGACATACGTGACAGCAGCGACACGCTTATCTAACAGTAAACAGCGTTGTTTACCAGTGCTTTCCCCTGGGAAGAAGGGTGAAAGTCAAATTGTTAAATTATTTCAACACAACATGACACAATTGTTTTTCGCAAGTCATTGATAAATCGGCTTATTTTGGATATACTCTCGTTTTTCCAATTTGGAATATCTTTAAGGAGTGCGCCATGGCACGTGTTTGCCAAGTCACTGGGAAGAAGCCGATGGTCGGCAACAATGTTTCCCATGCAAACAACAAAACCAAACGTCGTTTTTTGCCTAACTTGCAGAATCGTCGTATTTTTGTTGAATCTGAAAACCGCTGGGTCTCCCTGCGTTTGTCCAACGCCGGTCTGCGCGTCATCGATAAAGTCGGCATCGACGCCGTATTGGTCGATATGCGCGCTCGTGGCGAAAAAGTCTAATTAGCAGAATAAGGGAGCTATCATGGCAAAATCAGGCCGCGACAAAATCAAGTTAGAATCGACCGCCGGTACGGGTCACTTCTACACGACCACCAAAAACAAGCGTACGACGCCTGCGAAAATGGAGATCATGAAATTTGATCCTAAAGCACGCAAGCACGTAACGTACAAAGAAACCAAAATCAAGTAATTGATATTGTGTTCTGTAAAAAGAGCCGCTCCGATGAGCGGTTTTTTTTCGCCCTGATTTTCATCTCGCGTTCTCCCCTTCTGCCTGGACGAAAAAAAAGGCCCTGGAAACCAGGGCCTTGATATGACGCGACAGCTCAATTATGCGTAGCTGCGCAGGCGCAATGAGAAGTCCTGCAGCGACTTGATGCCCGACGCTTCGGCGCGCGTGCACCAGTCTTGCAGCTTTTGCAGCAACTGTTCACGCGTAAAGTGCGAACGTTCCCATATGGCGCCCAGCTCCACGCGCATGTGGTGCATGGTTTCCAGCGCCTTGCTGTGCTGGAACAATTCCGACAGCTGTTCGTGATGCGCATCGGCCAGTTTTCCCGGCTCGCGTTGCATCAACTTGCGCGACGATTTCAGGAAGCGCTTTTCCAGTTCCGCCTTGTGCTTCAGGTGCTCCAGCTCTTCCTTCCAGGCATGCTTGATCGATTTCGCATACTTGGCCATCACGTCGTAGCGGTTGGCGATGACGGACTGCAAGGTCTCGAAGTCGGCTTCCAGCTTGCCGTGCGAAAATTTCGGTTCTGGCGCCAGTTTTTTCACCTTGGCCAGGCCCAACATTTCCAGCGCGCGGATATACGCCCAGCCGATATCGATTTCATACCATTTCGACGACAGCTTGGCCGACGTCGCATACGTATGGTGATTGTTGTGCAACTCTTCGCCGCCAATCAAGATGCCGAAGGGAATGATGTTGGTGGCCGCGTCGGCGCAGTCGTAGTTGCGGTAGCCCCAGTAGTGGCCGATGCCGTTGATGATGCCGGCCGCCGTGATGGGGATCCACATCATTTGCACGGCCCACACGGAAATGCCGATCACGCCGAACAACACGAAATTGATGACGAACAGCGATACCACGCCCAGCCAGCTGTATTTGGTGTACAGGTTGCGCTCGATCCAGTCCGTCGGCGTGCCGTGGCCGTACTTGGCCATGGTTTCCATGTTCTTCGATTCAGCGCGGTACAGCTCGGCGCCTTCCCAGAACACTTTCTTGATGCCACGCGTCACGGGGCTGTGCGGATCTTCTTCCGTATCGCATTTGGCATGGTGCTTGCGGTGAATGGCGGCCCATTCTTTGGTGACCTGGCCCGTCGTCAGCCACAGCCAGAAACGGAAGAAATGACTAGGGATGGCGTGCAATTCCAGCGCCCGATGGGCCTGGTGGCGGTGCAGGTAAATCGTGACGCTGGCGATCGTGATGTGGGTGACCACCATGGTGTACAGGAAAACTTGCCATGCGGACAGATCGGTAATGCCAGTTGCCATGAACTGCAAAACGTCGTGTAAAACGGAACTCAATGTCATTACTGCTACTCCAAGTGGACAGGGCGTGCGCACGGTCGCTCCAGTGACTCTGGAGGTCCGGCAGAGTTAATTTTAGGCGTGATTGTACGCCCTAATGGGTGCGATCAGGCAAAATCGGAGGCAGGCAGCGAGGTTAAGGCTGGGTGCCGGATGGCGTGGACTCACCCTCTGCCGCGCCCGCGAGCGGGGCAGGAGGCGTACCAACAATACGCAATTCGCGTTGCGGAAACGGTACAGTGACCTTATGTTCCTGCAAGGTGCGCCAGATAGCGCGGTTCACATTCGACTTCACGCCGCCGGTGCCGTTTTCCGGGTCCGCGATCCAGAAGCCGATCTGCACATCAAGGCCGTCGGCGCCGAAACGCACGAGGGTGGCCGATGGCGGATTGCTTTGTGACACACGCGGCACCTTGGCCGTCGCCGCTTCCAGCAAGGGGAAGATGACATCCAGATCCGTTTCATAGCCCACCGACACGGCCGTCGACAGCCAGACCATGCGGTTGCTCAGCGACATGTTCTGCACGCCGCCGGAAATCAGCATTTCATTCGGCACGATGGATTCAACGCCATCGCCACCCAATAACACAGTATAGCGCGTATTGATTTGCGTGACCTTGCCTGTAAATTGACCCACCGTAATCATGTCGCCGATGGTGAGGCTGCGGTCAAGCAGGATGATGAAGCCGGAGACGAAGTTCGCGGCGATCTTTTGCAAGCCAAAGCCGAGCGCCACGCCGAAGGCGCCGCCAAACACGGACAGCACCGTCAGGTCGATGCCCACCAGCGACAGGCTAACCAGCACGGAAACAAGGATCAGCACGGCGCGGCCCATGCGCGACATCACCACGCGCAAGGAAGTGTGCAAGCCCTGCATTTTCATCAGGCGCTCGTCGAGCGAGGTGCCGGCCCACATGGCCAGCACCAGCAGCACGGCCACCGAAATAGCGGCTTGCAAGATGGCAGCCACGGAGACCTTGTTGCGTCCCAGCGGGACGACGATGCTTTCCAGGAAGGTATGCAATTCCGGCCACAGGCCCGTGATGTACAGGGCCATGCCGGCCCATACCACCACCGTGAAGATCTTTTCCAGCAACAACATGGTCGGGCTGATGTCGCCATGGCGGGCAAAAATGCGGCGCAGCACGTAAAACCCGAAGCGCACCAGCGCCATCGAGGTGCACAGGGGAATGGCGATACTGAGCAGGTTCACGGACTGGAACTTGGCCAGGAAATGCTGCGCAATACCCAGCAGCATGGCCGCCAGCACGGGCGTCAGGATGCGGATGAAACTATCGGTGCGCTGCAAGGTTTCCGGCGTGGCGGGCACGGTGGCCGCTTCCGCTCGCTGGTGCAGGAACACGCGCAACTGCCGCACCAGCAGCCAGCTCAGCGCCAGGCAGCCGACGATGACCAGCGCCTGCCACAGGATGGCCGGTTGGCGGAAATCGTTGACAAAATCAGTGATCAGGTTGAGCAGCGGGGTTTCATTCATGGCGCAGGAGGTCCGGAAGGTGGGACGGAAGTGGTACGGATGGGCATCTAGCCCATGCCGCCAGACGGGCTGGCGGCATTGAAAGCCGCCACTGCAGGGTGCAGCGGCGGCCCGTGGCAGGCTTACTCGGCTGGTTCAGCGTCAGCGTCGTCGGCCGGTTTTTCATCGGCGTAGACTTTTTTCGGCATGACCTTGCGCTCGAACACGGCGGCGAAGAAACCGTCGGTCTGGTGCAGATGCGGCAACAATTTCAGGTAGTCGCCCATTTCCAGCTCGATCTTCTGTTCGGCCAGCACCTTGCTCATCGGCACCAGAGTGAAGTCCGGATGGGCGGCCAGGAATTGCTCGGCGATAAAATCGTTTTCTTCGTTCAGGAAGCTGCAGGTGGCGTACACCAGGCGACCGCCGCCCTTGACCAGGCGCGCCGCGCCGGCCAGGATGGCTGCCTGCTTGGCTTGCAGTTCCACGATGGAATTCGGCTGCTGGCGCCATTTCACGTCCGGATTGCGGCGCAGGGTGCCCAGGCCGCTACATGGCGCATCGACCAGCACGCGGTCGATCTTGCCGGCCAGGCGCTTGATCTTGGCATCGCGCTCATGCGCGATCTGCACCGGATGCACGTTCGACAGGCCGCTGCGGGCCATGCGCGGCTTCAGCTTGGCCAAACGTTTTTCCGACACGTCGAACGCGTACAGACGGCCCGTGTTGCGCATCAGCGCGCCCAAGGCGAGCGTCTTGCCGCCCGCGCCGGCACAGAAATCGACGACCATTTCGCCGCGCTTGGCGCCGACGATCTGCGACAGGATCTGGCTGCCTTCATCTTGCACTTCGATGGCGCCGCTCTGGAACAAAGGCATGTTTTGCAGCGAAGGCTTCTTGATCACGCGCAAACCCAACGGCGCATAGGGCGTCGGCGTGCTGAGGATCGGCGCTTCGGCCAGGGCCAGCATCACGTCCTCACGCGTGGCCTTGAGCGAGTTCACGCGCAAGTCCAGCGGCGCCGGCGCATTCAGCGCATCGGCCAGTTTCATGGTTTCCGCTTCGCCGAATTGGGCGATCAGCTTGTCGAACAGCCAGGTCGGCATGTTGGCGCGCATGTTCGACGGCATCAGGCTGCGGTCGATCTGCGTGATGCGTTCCAGCCATTCCACTTCTTCTTCCGTCAGGCCGCCCAGGGAGTCCGCACCGACGGCTTCGGCCAGGCCGAGGATGGTCAGGCGGCGCATGGTCGGGCCGCTGCCCGCTTCGGCGAAGTCCGTGAAGAACGATTTGTTGCGCAGCACGGCATAAATGCCTTCGGCGATGGCGCCGCGTTCGCGCGAACCGAGGCGCGGATGGTCGCGGAAATAGCGCGACAGGGTGGTGTCGGCCGGGGCCGTGAATCGTAAAATTTCGCGCAATACTTCTTCAGCATTGGCAAGTATCGCTGGTGGCAATCTCATTGTTATTCTTCCTGTAATATTTTATTGAGGGTCCACGCGGACCTGGCCATGCTCGACTGACAGTTTATCGTCAATGAACAGGCGGATGGCGCGCGGGTAAAGCAGATGTTCCTGTACCAGCACGCGCGCCGATAAGCTGTCTTCTGTATCGCCTGGCAAGACGGGGACTGTCGCGCTCGCCACGGCCGGACCATGGTCAAGCTCGGCAGTCACGAAATGCACGGTCGCGCCGTGTTCCGTCACGCCCGCCTCGAGCGCCTGGCGGTGCGTCGCCATGCCCGGGAACAGCGGCAGCAGCGACGGGTGGATATTGAGCATGCGCCCCGCGTAATGCTCGACGAAGGGCGGCGTCAGGATGCGCATGAAACCGGCCAGCACGACCAGGTCGGGGGCAAAGCCGTCGATTACGGCTTGCAGCGCCGCATCAAACTGTTCGCGGCTGGCATAATCCTTGTTGGCAACGACTGCCGTCGCTATCCCATGTTCCGCGGCAAAAACCAATCCCTGGGCATCGGCCCGGTTACTGATGACGGCGGCAATACGGGCTGGCCATTGCTCGGCTTGCGCCGCGCGTACAACCGCTTCCATGTTGCTGCCGCGTCCGGAAATGAGGATAACGATATTTTTCATAGCGCGCATTGTACCCGCTATGGCGATGCGAACCAAGAAAGGCCCGCGATATTGTTGCGCCGCAACATGATCGCACAAAAGGCGCTTTCGTCGGACGATGCTGTCTGCCAAGCCGGAAAAAGGCTGATTTTACGCTATCACAATGTGAGTAAGTGTTTACTCGAACGAATAGAAGACGCGGAACGGGACTTTCTTCTCGGCCCAGTAGTCGGCCGCGTCGCGGAACACGTCGAGCAGGATCTCGCGCGCTTCCTTGTCGAATTTTTGCGTATTTGGCAATTGCTCAAGCACCACCAGGAAACCCGTCTGCGTGCCGGCCTTGGACATGGTGTCCGTCAGGCACAGGCGCAAGGCATCGAAATTCTTCGCCAGGTTTTTCGGAAACAGGAATGCTTCTGCAATAATGCCGATGACTTGTTGTTTGGTCTGCCCAGCGTTGCAATGCGCATATAAAAAGTGCTGCCCGAGACGAATCGCCTCGTCTTGTAATTCGGTCACGCGAAAGGCACGGATGGACTGGACAAGGTTGGGCGGCACGGTTAGTAACAAACTCATTTTTCCCTCAAATCGACCTGTTATGTATGGATTGTTCTAGCTGCTCTTCTTATTGCATCCCCGCACGCGGGTCAATGCGCACGCGGTGATTCGATCTGTATCAACTTTTATGCGATTCAGTGCGATTTTATATAAGCCATACGCGTATTAGGGTAACGTGTTGTCCTGCATGAATCAACCCGAATATGATGTCAAACGCAAGATTTGTTACAAACCGCTGGTTTCAAGTCACTTCAACATCTTGTATCGATTGAAAGTGCATGTTACAGACTGTGGGGCAAGGGGCTTGGGCTGTTACATTTTGTTGCCATGCGAAACACTTGCCTTGGCCTGGCGGGATTACTATAGTCCCAAGTTGTAAAAAATACCCTGAAAGATTCTCTAGATAACGAGGTTACAAATGAACTTGCAAGCCAAATTGATGATGTCAGCCCTTTGTATCGGTGCATTGCCACTCGCCCAGGCCGCCGACTTTGAAGATTTCGGCAAGGTCGTGCGCGTCGTGCCGCAAGTGGAACAGATCAATCGTCCACGTCAGGAATGCCGTACGGAATACGTGCAAGTCCAGGCACCGCCGCAACAGCGCAGCGCTGGCGGCTCCATCGTCGGCGGTATCGCCGGCGCCCTGCTCGGTAGCCAGGTCGGTGGCGGCAATGGCCGCACGGCCGCCGCCGCCGCTGGCGCGATTGCCGGCGCTGTCGTCGGCGACCGTGTCGACAACCAGAACAATTACCAGGGCGGCATGCAGGAACAAGCTGTCAAGCAATGCCGTCAGGTCGACCACTGGGAATCGCGCAACAATGGCTACCAGGTCACGTATGACTACCGCGGCCGCAACTACACGAGCATCATGTCCTACGATCCGGGCGAACGCATCCGCTTGCGCGTCTCTATTGAACCCGCTCAGCAATAAGCGCAGCAACCGCCCCGTACCATGCCAGCCCCAGTGGCTGGCATTTTTTATGGCGCCCCGGCACGGGCTATAATGCGGCACACTTTCAGGCCGCCTTATGCTTATCAAACGAAAATCCATCGAACAAGTCGAATCCTCGCGCCCTGCGCGCAAGCCCCGCTACGCCCCTGTCACCCTGTCGGAAATGGATGGCGTGCGCTATCTGCATTTCGGCACGGAATGGGTGCAGGGCGCCATGCGCATCCGCAAGCCGGACTGGCCGGAGCTCGAATACGCGCAGCAGATGATGGCGTGGATGCTGTGGATCGAGCAACCGCAGCGTATCGCCCAGCTGGGCCTGGGCACGGCCGCGCTGACCAAGTTCTGCTACCGCCAGTTTCCGCAGGCGCAGGTCGAGGCCATCGAACTGAACCCGTCCGTCATCACCATCTGCGAATCGATGTTCAAGCTGCCGCCCAACGACGAGCGCCTGCACGTGCGCGAGATGGATGCGCTCGACTACGTCAACGACGACGCCAACCATGGCACCCTGGACGCCCTGCAGGTGGACCTGTATGACGCCACGGCGCGCGGTCCCGTGCTCGACAGCGCCGATTTCTATACCGCCTGCTGCGCCTGCCTGGCGCCGCACGGCATCATGACGGTCAACCTGTTTGGCGACCACCCGAGCTACGCAAAGAACATCAAGGCGATGAAGTTTGCGTTTGAACAGGTGATCTGCCTGCCGGAAGTGCATGATGGGAACGTGGTGGCGATCGCTTTCAAGACGAAAGTGGCACTCGATGCCGAGGCGCAAGCTGCCTTGCTCGAGCGCGCCAAGCAGATCGTCGCCGAAACCAAGCTACCCGCCAAGTCCTGGGTCAAGGGCATCGTCAGCACCCTGTAACCGCCGGTCTATCCAGGCAAGGCCGGCAGCCCAAAAAGGCGCCGGCCATGCCCGCATCCCCTCCTCCCTCTCTCACCGCTCCCGACACGCCGCTGCAACTGCCGCAACTGCTGGCCTGGCTGCAGGAAGACGGCTTGCTCGATGCGGCGCAAGCGGCCGCCATCGACGCCCAGGCCGCCCTGCTGCCGGCGCCTGCCTTGCATCCGCTGTGCAGCATCGCCCACGGCGCGCTGACGCTCGACACCCTGTGCGCCTGGCTGGCGCAACGTTCCAGCCTGCCATATGTGCGCATCGATCCCCTGCACATCGATTTCAGCCAGGTGGCCGACGTCATGACGGCCGGCTATGCGGCCCGCTTCAACATCCTGCCCGTGGAAAGCACGCTTGATCGCATCGTCATCGCCACGGCCCAGCCATATGCGCTCGCTTGGCAGGCACAGCTGGGAAACCTGGCGCCACGCAAGCTGAGCCTGGTCATCGCCAACCCGCTGCACATCGCCGACGCCATCGCGCAATTTTTCAGCCTGGCCAGTTCCGTCAAGGTGGCCCGGCAAGCCTCCACGCAAGACCTGGCGCTGCGCCAGAATGTCGAACAACTGGTGGAACTGGGACGCAACAAGACCAGCCTGGACGCCAACGACCAGCACGTCGTGCGCATCGTCGACTGGCTGTGGCAATACGCGTTTGCCCAGCGCGCCTCCGACATCCATCTGGAACCGAAGCGCGACGCGGGCCTCGTGCGCCTGCGCATCGACGGCCGCCTGCACCAGGCCTACCAGCTGCCGCCCGTGGTGCTGCTGGCCATGACGGCGCGCATCAAGTTGCTCGGGCGCATGGACGTGGTGGAAAAACGCCGTCCCCAGGATGGCCGCATCAAGACGCGCAATGCGCAGGGCCAGGAAATCGAGCTGCGCCTGTCGACTTTGCCCACGGCCTTCGGCGAAAAACTCGTCATGCGCATCTTCGACCCGGAAGTGGCCGTCAAGAGCCTGTTTGACCTGGGCTTTCCGCCCGCAGACGCCGAACGCTGGCGCCAGCTGACGGCGCGCACGCACGGCATCGTGCTGGTGACGGGCCCCACCGGCTCGGGCAAGACCAGCACCCTGTACAGCACCCTGAAGGCGCTGGCCAGCAGCGAAGTCAATGTGTGCACGGTGGAAGACCCCATCGAAATGGTCGAACCGGCCTTCAACCAGATGCAGGTGCAAACCCAGGCCGGGATCGAACTGTCGTTTGCCGATGGCGTGCGGGCGCTGATGCGGCAAGATCCCGACATCATCATGGTGGGCGAGATCCGCGACCTGGCCACGGCCGAGATGGCCATCCAGGCGGCGCTGACGGGCCATTTGGTGCTGTCGACCCTGCACACCAACGACGCGCCCTCGGCCGTCACGCGCCTGCTGGAACTGGGCGTGCCCGCCTATCTGCTGGAAGCGTGCCTGGCCGGCGTGCTGGCGCAGCGCTTGCTGCGATGCCTGTGCGCGGCCTGCAAACAGCTGGACGACGCCCCCGGCGTCGCTGTCTGGCAGCGCCTGACGGGCGGCCAGCTGGAGCGGCCAGCGGCAGCATACCGCCCCGTCGGCTGCGCCCTGTGCCGGCACAGCGGCTACCTGGGGCGCGCGGGCATTTATGAACTGCTGGGCGTGACGGAAGCGTTCGGCCAACTGGTCAAGGCGGGCGCGGACCTGCATGCGCTGCGCCGCCAGAGCCTGCTAGACGGCATGACACCGCTGCGCATCGCCGGCGCGCGCAAGATCATCGATGGCACGAGCAGTATCGACGAAGTGCTGAAGCTCACGGCAGCCCTGCCGTGAGCTTCAGTACTTTCTCGCAGGAATGCTTTGCATTCTTTTTCAACTGATATATAATGCGGCCTCTTTCGGGTCGTTAGCTCAGCTGGTAGAGCAGCGGACTTTTAATCCGTTGGTCGCAGGTTCGAATCCCGCACGGCCTACCACGAATGCGCAGTACTAAAAAGCCCATCCTCACGGATGGGCTTTTTTCGTTTCCGGCCCTCGCGGTTATACTGGCTCATCGTCTTGCCAGCCCTGAAAGAAACGCATGAAACTTGCCGCCCCCCTCCTCCTGGCCACCGCCTGCCTGTCCGCCCACGCGCAAATGCAAACACCGATCGTGCTCGACGGCCAGTACAGCGCGCGCACGGACGAGATGAGCTTGGAGATCATCGGCAAGCGCGTCTGCTTCGCGCCCGACAAGGCGCAGTGGGGCCGTTTGCCCCGACCTGCCGCCACGCACGATGCGTGGTTTTGTTTCAGCAACGATGGCGAGGCGCGCCGGCTGCTGCACGTGCCCGCGCGCCAGGCCGACAATTGCGGCTGGCAAGCCCGCGCGCGCATCGTCATTGACACGTATCAACCGTATGTCGAGCAAGGCGACGGCAACGACATGGCGCGTTTGCAATCGGTGGTGAAAGTGGCGCAACCGAACGCCATCGCCTGCGAGTAATCAATCCAGCTCGTATTCCTGCAGATAGCGGGCGAACAAGTCACCATCGGCCAGCGGACACGCAAACCCTGCACCCCAGTCGGCCAGCACCAACTGCTCTTTCAAGGGCAACAGCAGCAATTGCGACATGCTATCGCTGCACCACAGGTGGCTGACGATGCCGTTATCGTTCAGGCTGGCAAACAGGGTTTCCGTCTTGTCGCCGCCAAAGGCCAGCTCGTTCTTGCACTCTACGCGGTAAGTGCTGTACCCCGTGTACACGGCGTCGTACGGCGGCAAGGCATCCCCTAGCGCCAGGCGCAGCTGTTCCGCCGTCATGCCCAGGGTGGATAGTAGGGACGGGGCCGCCTTGATCACATACATGTCCGTCCAGCCGGCGCCGCTGCGGTGCGCGTCGGCAAACGCCTGCTGCTCGCCCATCTGCGTCACACAGTGCTGCAAGTTATCCAGCGGCAACAGTTCAATCCGGCAAAAATCATCTTCGTGGTAGTACGCTTCCCGCATGCTTCAATTCTCCAGTAAATCTTGTAATTGGGCATTACGCCGCGACGTCAACCGGCCGGCCCAGGTTTCGCTCGTCACGGATGGATAGCGCACGGCGCCAAAGTTCATCCAGGCATCGCGGTACGCCAGCCACAGACGCTGGGTGGCGCGGATGCCATCCTTGCCCACGGCGCCCGTATGGGTTTGCGCCGGCTTTTTCATGAGCTTGCCGTAGATGGCGTTAAGCTCCTTGTCGAGCGCCGCCGCCTGTTCCTTCGTCATGCTGGCCGGCAGCTTGCCCCCTTCGTACTCGCGCAGATCGTGCGCCAGCAGATCGAGCTCAGCCGTGCGGGCGGCGATGCTCAGGGCGGTGCGCGCCGTGCCGCTCAAATCCGTTTCATTCGCCGCACGCGCATCGGCAAACTTGCTTGCCGCCGCCTGCAGCTTTTGCAGCGACGCTTGCGCCACGGCAGGCACGCTTGCGCTGACTTTACCTGTCGCCTGCGCGCGCACGCGCTGCTTTTGCCGCGCATCGATGGCGCTGCACACGCCCATCATGTAGCCGCTGGTGATGTCGTCGCATAAATCGATCATGCCGCGTCCGCTGGCATTGATCTGCTGCAAGTGTTCGATGCGGCCCCGCATCTCGGCCGGCGCCGCATCGATGCTGCACGCATACTTGAGCGCCAGCAACGGGTCTTTCTGCACGCCCTGTCCATTCTGGTACAGCATCATCAAGACGGCGCTGTTTTGCGTGGCCGTGGCGCAATGGCGCGCGGGACGCCAGTCGGCCGGCTTGGGCGAGGACATACTCTTGGTATCGTAATACAGGTCTGTTGCCTGGCATTGCTGCAACGATGCCTCGGCGGACGGGGCCGGCAGGTCGGCGGGAGGCGGCGCCGCATCCTTGACCTTCAGGCAAGCCGCATACCAGGCTGTGCTTTCCGCGTGACCCACGCCCATGGCGCTGGTATTCGGGTACGGTGCGGCGGCAGCGGCAAAAACCGGGGCCGGCAGCAGGCAGCTCGCGCCCAGCAATGCTGTTTTCAATAAGGGTAGACAAATTTTCATGTTCAGTCAGCGCCAGCGTGAGTAAAGCGGCAAGTTTAACTGATCGGATACGCCAGCTCCGTCCGCCATGCGTGCGCCGGCCTGGTAAGTAACGGTACCCAGCCTTGGCAGTGCGGGAAAGCATGGGCAATAATGTTGCCCGCTGTACTTTTTTCACTACTCCGGACTACGCCCATGACCTCACCCCGTCTTTGCCGTTCCCTCGGCTCGCTGCTGATCGCAGCGGCCTGCGCCTCGCTTGCCCATGCCGCCGATACCAACACCACCACCCCAGTTGCCGCCACGCAAATGCAAGCCAGACACGCCATCACGCATGAAGATGTGTGGCTGATGAAACGTGTGGGCGCGCCCGTCGCCAGCCCGGATGGAAAGTGGGCCGTGTTTTCCGTGGTCGACAGCGCCTACTCTAGCCAAGACCAATCGTCGGACCTGTGGATCAAGTCGCTGCTTGACGACAGCCCCGCGCGCCGCCTGACCTCTTCCAAGGGCGGCGAAAGCGCCGTGGCCTGGTCGCCGGACAGCCGCCAGTTGGTCTTCGTTGCCAAGCGCGACGGCGATGAAGCGGGCCAGATTTACCGTCTCGACGTGGCCGCCGGCGGCGAAGCCCAACGCATGACCTCGCTCACCCTGGGCGCGCGCATGCCGAAATGGAGCCCGGACGGCAAGCAATTGCTGTTCATCAGCGACATCTATCCAGGCAACAAGACGGAAGCCGACGTCAAGCAAAGCGCGAAAGAGCGCAAGGACCGTAAATACAGCGCCCGTTCGTATGAAACGACGGCGCCCCGCTATTTCGACAAATGGCTGACCGACAAGCAGGTGCGGCTGTTCGTCGTCGATGCGCAAGCGGATGCCAAAGGTGAGAACACAGCGCGCGACATCCTGTCGGGCACGCAACTGGTCACCCTGCCGGGCTTTGGCGGCGGCCAGGGCGACGAAGGGCAATCGCTGGACGCCGTCTGGACGCCGGACGGCAAGGCTGTCGTCTTCAACGCGGCCACCAACCGCGACGCGGCGCAGCGCGAGGCCGTCGTCTCGCAACTGTATCTGCTACCCGTGGCGGGCGGCGAAGCGCAGCGTTTGACGCAGGATAAGTACAGCTATGGCAGCCTGAAATTCGCCGCCGACGGCAAGACCCTGTTCGCCTTGAGCGACGCGCAAACGCCAGGCAAAGTATATGACGTGAAACGCCTGGCCAGCTTTGCCTGGCCGATGAGCAACCCGGCGCCAACGATTTTGACGGCCAAGCTGGACCGTTCAATTTCCCGCTTCGTGCTGCCCGAAGGCGGCAAGCGCGTCCTCTTCAGCTATGAACATGCGGGCCTGGAAAAGCTGTACTCGATCGACGCCAGGGGTGGCGACGTGCGCGAGGAGCCATCCTTGCCGACGGGTACCATCAACTCGCTGAGCAGCGGCGGCAAGGCTTTGGTCGGCGTGTGGGAATCCGCCATCAACCCACCGGAAATCTATGCCTTCAACGGCAAGCAGCCGAAGCGCCTGACGGCCTTCAACACGGACAAGGCCAGCAAGATCGACTGGCAGGCGCCCGAGCACTTCTGGTTCACCACGGCCGACGGCCGCCATATCCACAATATGCTCGTCAAGCCGGCCAATTTCGATCCGAACAAGAAATACCCGCTGTTTACCGTCATCCACGGCGGCGCGGCCAGCATGTGGCGCGACCAGTTCGTGCTGCGCTGGAACTATCATTTGCTGGCCAAGCCCGGCTATGTCGTGCTGCTGACCGACTACAAAGGCTCGACCGGCTATGGCGAGGAATTCTCGCGCTCTATCCAGTTTGACCCCTTGAAGGGTCCGGGCGACGAGGTCAACCAGGGCGTCGATGAAGCCATCAAGAAATATCCATTTATCGACAGCACGAAACTGGCCGCCGGCGGCGCCAGTTATGGCGGTCACCTGGCCAACTGGCTGCAAGCGACCACGACGCGCTACAAGGCCATCGTCTCGCACGCGGGCGAAATGGACTTGATCATGCAATGGGGCACCAGCGACGGCGGCTTCGGCCGTGAAACGAATGCAGGCGGCCCCGTCTGGTCGAACCTGCCCGTGTGGCGCGATCAAAGCCCGGTCATGCAAGCGGGTAATCACGAAAAAGGCACGGGTTTCACGACCCCGATCCTGATCACCGTGGGCGAGCTCGATTACCGCGTGCCGGCCAACAATGCCTTGATGAACTTTGCCGTGCAACAACGCCTGAACGTGCCGGCGAAATTGCTGGTCTTCCCGGACGAAAACCACTGGATCTTGAAGGGCGAGAACAGCCGTTTCTTCTATAGCGAAGTTGAGGGCTGGCTGGCAAGGTATTTGAAATAATCCTGCTACACGTTTCTTGAAAAGCCAGGCTCCGCTCACGCGGGCCTGGCTTTTTTCATGCCGGCTGAACAGCGGCTACGGCCGCTTTCTGGCGCTGGATCGCCAACACCATCAGCGCGGCGACGAGGCAGGCGGCGCCGGCTGCGAACAGGGCCGGGTTGTAGGTCAGCATCAGGGTGCGGATGCGGCCCGCCCCATATGCGGCCACGGCGGCGCCCAGCTGGTGGCCCGCAAAGATCCAGCCAAACACCATGCCCGCCCGCTCCCGCCCGAACGTGGCCCCCACCAGTTTCACGGTGGGCGGCACGGTGGCGATCCAGTCCAGGCCGTAAAACATGGCGAACAGCGACAGGCCGTACAGGGTGAATTCCGAATACGGCAGCCAGAACAGAGAGAGACCCCGCAAGCCGTAATACCAGAACAGCAGTTTGCGGTTGTCATAGCGGTCCGACAGCCAGCCGGACAAGATCGTGCCGAACAGGTCGAACGCGCCCATCATGGCCAGCACGGACGCGGCCGGCACGGCGGACAGGCCCGAGTCGCCGCACAGGGAAATGAAATGCGTCTGGATCAGGCCGTTGGTGCTGAGGCCGCAGATGAAAAAGGTGCCGAACAGTATCCAGAAGGTACGGTTCGCCGCCACGCTGCGCAAAATCACGAACGGCGTGGCAAACGTCATATTTGCCGCAGGCGGCGCCACCAGCGGCGTGGCCGGGTCGGCGCCATACGGACGCAAGGCCACCTCCTGGGGACGGTTGCGCATGCACAGGAAGGCCAGCACGGCGACGATGGCGCAGGCGGCAAACACGGGCATGACGGCCGTACGCCAGCCGTAGTGCTCGATCAGCCAGGCGCCCACGGGCAGGAACAGCAGCTGGCCCGTGGCCGAGCTGGCCGTCAGCACGCCCACCACCAGGCCACGGTGCGTCTCGAACCAGCGGTTTGCCACCACGGCGCTCAAGACCAGCGCCGTCATGCCCGAACCGAGACCCAGCAGGATGCCCCACAGGGCCACCAGGTGCCAGAACTGCGTCATGCGCGTGGCCAGCAGCATGCCGGCAGCGATCAGGCCCAGCGCCACGCAGATGACATTGCGCAAGCCGAAGCGTTCCATCAGGATGGCGGCAAACGGCCCCATCAGGCCAAACAGCACGAAGCGCACGGCCAGGGCCGAGGAAATCTGCTCGGCATCCCAGCCGAATTCGCGGCTCAGGGGCTGCATCAGCGCACCCGGCAAGCCCAGCGCGGCGGACGAGGTTAATGCTGTGAGGAACGTGATGGCAACGATGACCCAGGCAAAGTGGATGCCGCGCCGCTCCAGCCATTGCGAAAAAGGATAGGAAAGCATGCAGTCCTCATGAGAAAAAGTGGATACCGGCCAGCACCAGCGGGCGGGATTTTTCTCATGTTATATTATGATCGTAATTTATACAATCAAAAAACTGGAGCGACACTGTTACTTGCCGCTCCAGTCCTGGCTTGAATGCCGATGCAAAATGTACTTATTTCACCTTCAAGCCATTCTTCACGTCCGTCACGCCTTCCACACCACGGGCCAGGTCGGCAGCTTTTTTCACTTGCGCCTGGGAAGGCACGAAGCCGCTGAGCATGACGACGCCGTTCACCGTTTCCACGTGCACATCAAGCGCTTTCAAGTCACTGTCCTTGACGAGATCCGCCTTGATCTTGGTGGTGATGACGGAGTCTTCCACTGCCACCTTGGTGCTGCCGGCCGCATTGCGCGTCACGCAGGCGGCCTTGGCCGTCGCATCCATGGCGTCGCAGTTTTCCTTCGTCGTGGCGGGCGGATTTTGCGCCACATTGGTGCCGGCCCGGGCGCCCGTGTTGGCATCGGCCAGCGCAGCCGTTTTCGCCGCCTTGGCATCGTTCATGCATGTGGTTTTGTCGGCGCCCGTGCGGTCGCCGCACTTGGCCTTGGCCAGGTCATACTCGGCATTGGCGACGTCCTTGCGGGCCTTGCCCAGTTCCCGCGGCGTGTTGCGGTACTGGGCCACGGCGTCCGAATCGGCCTTGGCGCGCGCCACCTTGGCTTCTTCCACGCAGACTTTTTTCGCGTTGCCGCTGTGGCTATCGCAGGCGGCCTTGGCCTGTTTGTAATCACTGGATGCCTTGTCCGTCAAACTCTTGTATGAGGCATCCTGCGCATACGCGGGCGTGGCGGCAAGCAGGGCGCTGGCACTGGCGGCCAGCATGAGTGCGATCATTTTGTTCATGATGGTTCCTCTCTGGTTAGTTGATGCCCAGATTAGACCCCTGCCGCGCGCAAAGCTCCGTGCGACAGCACACGCTGACAGGCCATTCGCATAATAATCAGCGTTTATTTGTCGCCGCTCAAGCCCTTCCGCCACAATACTTGCGCCTGTTCAAATGGTGAAGCGGACTCATCAAATGCATCAGCGCCATCGGCCAGCGCCAGCCAGGCCTGCGTGGCGTGCGAACCGCTTGCAACCTCGCCAGCCGCGCGCACGCCGCGCATCCAGGCCAGCACCTCCTGGTATTGTCCGGGGTGGCGTCCATGCATCCAGGCCAGAGCCACCAGGTCGGCATAGCCCTCTTCGCGGCGCGTCTCGCGCAACTCCTGCGCCAGCAGGGTCAACTTGCCCTGCTGCCTGCTGCGCGGCTCGACAAAGCCGCGTGGCAAGGCATGCCAGTCGCCCTGCGCATAGCGCTGGCAGTGGCCGATCTCATGCGCCGTCATCGCTTCCATCATCAGGCCGTGGCGCGTGGGTGGCACGCCCTGCAAGACACTGTCCGCCTGCGCATTGCCGCGCAAGGACAGCACCAGCTTGCAGCGCCCTGCTGCGTAGCCCAGCGCCAGCGGCACGGCGCCGGGCGCCTGCTGCGGCTGCACGATGATGTCGATGGGCAAACCTTGCCCACGCGCAAATGCGATGACGGCTTGGCCCGCCTGCAGCCAGCGGGTTTCCAGATCGGTGAGCTGGGCCTGCGCAATGGCAGGCACGGCAATAAGCAAACTCAACAGCGAGAACAGTTTCAACATGGGATCAACGGGAAGAAAGGAAAGCCACCATTGCAGAGTAAGCGGCGAGGATATTCCCACAAGGAAAAACTGGCAACTTTTCCCAAATAAAGACGAAAAAAAACCGGCGCAGGCGCCGGCTTTTCAAACTGTAGTCAGGCTCGGGTCTATTTCTTCGCCGCCTTGTCCAGCGCGCGGGCCGTGACGAATGCCGGGCGGATATCGTTCGGTACGGCCTTCATCTTGTCGAGCGCCACTTGCACTTCAGGGCGGATCACCACGTATTTGGTCATCAGGTCTTTCGCGCGCGCATAGTCGCCCGTCGCCTCGATGGTCAAGAATTCACGGTCCAGGTCGATCACGGCCTGTTTGATCTTCGTAAAATCAACGCCGAACCTGCCATCGCCCAGCGAGACAAAACCACCCTTGTCGAGGATGTAATTCATCTGGATGGCCATGCCGCGCGCGTGCGAATCCGTCAGGCCGAAATGCAGGGTGCGGAAACCGGAAGCGAGGAAAGTGTTGTACAGCTTGCGCTCGGCCACGTCGCCCTGGCCCAGGGTATCGTTCAGCTGCCCCTTGTCCATCATGTAGCGCAGCGCGAACAGGCCCGTGATGTCGGCCTTGGCTTCCTCGATGGTCGAGTAGGCTTCCTTCAAGTCCTGGCGCGGCGTCGATGGCTTGCCGTCGACAACAGTCGCATGTGGGCCCAGGCCGTGCATGATTTCATGCGCGAGGATGTGCGTGAAGAAGGAATTGAAATCCACGTCCTGCTGCGCTTCGGGCGTGAGCACCAGTTTCGAGATCGGCGTCAGGGTGGCCTTGAACTTGGCTTCCTGCACGTTTTTCAGCATCACGCGCTTGGAGCCGCGCGCGCTGATGATGCGCTCGTCGTTCGGCAGGTTGTAGGCGGCCGTCTGCACGGCCATGTTGCCATCGCCGGCGCCATACACCTGGTTGACCACCACCATCGGCGCCAGCGCGCCCACTTTCGGGTTGCGGTACTGGGCGTCGAGCGGCAAGTTGTCTTCCAGTTCCTGCATGTGCTTGGCAAAGAAGTTCAGCTTTTGCGTCTCCGCCTGGTCACGGATGTTCACGTAGGCCTCGAACGCGGCCTTGTAGCCGAACAGCTCGTCGTTGTACGTTTCATACGGGCCGATGGTGATGTCGACGGGCGAATCGAGATCCATCCAGGCGAAGTCGGACGGCAGGTAGTCATTGTCGAGGAAAGCCTTGGCGCGCAAGGTCAAAAATTTCTTCAGCGAGGCGTTGTCCGTGGCGGCGGCAGCTTCGTCGAGCAGCTTGGCCAGTTGCTTCAGCTCCACCTTGTATTCTTCCGAATACTTGACGGTCTGGTATTTGCCATCCTTGCCCGCGCGAATCGTCGTAAAGAACCATTGCGCCTGCTGCTTGTCGTCCGCCGGCAAGCCATTCATCCACGTTTCCAGGCTGGCCTTGGTGGCGCCCTGCGGATAGAAATTGCCCGCTTCCGGCTTGTGCGCGGGAATGGCGATGCCGGCATAGCTGGCCGGCATGAACGAGGCGTGGGCGTCAAGCACCGACCATGGCCCCTTGTTGATCCAGAAATAGTTCAAACGGGCCTGACCCAGGGCCGACTTGTCTTTCTTCAGGGCGGCCCACAGGGCTTCGTTGCCGGACCAGCGCTGGCGCAGCTGCAGCACGTCGACCAGTTTGGCCGCTTCGACCAGCTTGGCGATGGCCTGGCGGTCGCCCGCAGACAGGTGCGTGACATCGGCCGTCAGCGCGACGGGCGCATAGCGGGCGCTCATGCTGGTCAATTGTTGCGCCGTAGCGGGGGCGGCTGGCGTTGCGGCGCAAGCGCTGCCGACGGCGGCGGCCATCAGCAGGGGAATCAGGATGTTTTTCATGGGGCCTCGGTGTATGGTTCACAGCAAGAAAGCGCCCCGCGCTGTTACTGCGCGTCCGCTTCCTTGTTCAGCCTGCGATTGTCCCACCTGCCCCCATGGCATGGCAAGCGACTTACCAGACCTTGTACACCTGCCCCGTCTGCGCCCCTTCCACGCTGCGGCTGTAAGCGAGCGCCACTCTGCTGGCGGCGGCCGGTTCGAAGCCATAGAAGAACGGGCCATATGCCTCCAGCGATTCTTCCAGCACCGTGGGGCTGACGACATTGATGCGCACGCCGCGCTGCAACTCGATGGCGGCGCCCCTTGCAAAACCTTCCACGGCCGCGTTGGTCATGGTGGCGGCCGTGCCAAAGCGGATCGGCTGGTCGGCCACGATGCCGCTGGTGAGGGTGATCGAGCCGCCGTCATTCAGGTATTCCTGCGCCACCAGCGCCACGTTGACCTGGCCCATCAGCTTGCTTTCCAGGCCCAGCTGGAATTGCTCGGGCGTGAAATCGGCCAGGGGGCCGAAATGCAGCTTGCCGGCCGTGACGACAACGGCGTCGACCTTGCCGATGCGCTTGAACAGGGCGCGCACTTGCGCGATGTCGCCCATGTCGGCCTGGTGCGTGCCGCTGCGGCTGCCCACTTCGATGATTTCATGGCGTTGCGCCAGTTGTGCGGTGACGGCCTTGCCGATGGTGCCGCTGGCGCCAATGATGACGATTTTCATGATGCTTCCTTGTATGGGTTGAACGATGAAGCCAGTATGCGCCGCTTACAAAAAGGAATAAATACGCTAGAATTTACAAGATTACCAACTCAGAGTTTGCAATCAAGGCGCCATGGATAAATTGCGCAGCATGGAGATCTTTGTCGCCGTCGTCGATGCGGGCAGTTTCACGTCCGCCGCCGAGACGTTCCAGATTTCGCCCGTGATGGTGGGCAAGCACATCAAATACCTGGAAGAGCGGCTGGGCGCGCGGCTGCTGGCGCGCACGACGCGCCGGCAAAGCCTGACGGAAATCGGCCAGCAGTATGTGGAACAGTGCCGCCAGATCCTCGCCAGCATCCACGCGGCCGAACGGGGCGCGGAAGCCATGCGCACGGCGCCGCGCGGTAAGCTGAAGATCACGGCGCCCGTGTCCTTCGGCAGCGAATGCATCGCGCCGCTGCTGGCCGACTACCTCGATGCGTATCCGGAAGTGAGCCTGGAATTGAACCTGAATGACAGGACGGTGGACCTGGTGGAGGAAGGGTTTGATGCGGCCATCCGCATCGGCAAGCTGGAAGACTCCGGCATGGTGGCGCGCGCGCTGCGGCCGTATGCGATGGTCATCTGCGCCGCGCCCGCCTACCTGGCCAGACACGGCACGCCGCGCACGCCGGCCGACCTGGCGCGCCACGAATGCCTCGATTTCATGCAGTGGACGCGCCATGTGCGCTGGCGCCTGGCCAGGAGCGGCGATGACGATGGCAGCCCCGTGCGCGAGAGCCGCTTCCGCTCGAACAATGGGCAGGCGCTGCGCGTGGCGGCCCTGCACGGCTTCGGCATCGTCATGCAGGCGGAGATCCTGATGGCCAGCGATATCGCCGCCGGCACGCTGGTGCCGCTGCTGGCCGACTACGTGCCGGCGCCGCGCCCCATGCACCTCGTGTATGCGCGCGACCGCCAGCCCACGCCGAAGCTGACGACCTTCATCGATTTTCTGCTGGAACGCTACGGGCCGGCGGCGACACCGCCGCCGGCCACGCTCACGTAATCGTCGTACTTAGTTCGACTTGACGGTCGATGGCGCGGAAGCCAGCTTGGCCAACTCGCCGTCCGGCTGCCAGCCGGCACCTAAAGAACGGGCCACGGCAACGGTGGCCAGCAGGCGCTGGGTCTTGATCTGCGCGGCGGCGCGGTCCGCTGCCAGGGAACTGCGCTGCGCATCCGTCACGTCCAGGTAGGTCGAGATGCCGCGCTCGTAGCGCGTGCGCGCCACCAGGTAGGCGCGCGCCGCCGCTGCCTGCGACAAGGCTTGCGCGTCGCCCTGCAACTGGCGCTGCTCCACGTCGGACAGCGCATCTTCCACTTCGCGCAAGGCCGTCAGCAGCTTGGTTTCATGGTTCGCCACGGCTTCCGCATAGCGCGCCTTGCTCAAATCCAGGTTGGCCTGGTTGCGGCCACCGTCGAAGATCGGCAAGGACAGGGCCAGCGGACCAAAGCTGAACTGGCGCGAACCGCCCTGCGCCAGGTCGCGCAGCTTTTCCGAGGCGTAGCCGAAATTGCCCGTCAATTGCAGCGTCGGATAAAACGCGCCTTCGGCCACGCCCACTTGCGCGTTTGCCGCGCGCAGGCCCGCCACGCTGGAAACCAGGTCCGGACGGTGCGCCAGCAGGCTGGCCGGCAGGCCGACAGGGATACCTGGCGGCAGCGGCAAGGCCGAGGGATCAGCGGCCACCGGCAACTGCAGCGCCGACGGCGGCTTGCCCGTCAGGGTGGCCAGGCTGTTTTCCAGCTGGTTGCGCTGGCGCTTGACTTCATGCAGGTCGGCCTGCGCGTTCGACAGTTCGACTTTCGCACGCGCCAGGTCCAGCTCATTCGTCAAGCCCGCATTGAAGCGCGCCTCGACCAGCTGCGCCGATTCGCGGCGCGTATCGAGCGCGCCATTCAGGATCGCCATTTCCGCATCGAGGCCGCGCAGCTGCCAGTAATTGCTGGCCACTTGCGCCGACAGCATCAGCAGCACGCCGTCGCGGTCGGCCTGCGCCGCCAAGGCTTGCGAGTCGGCCGCTTCGACCATGCGTTTGACGCGGCCCAGCAAGTCGACTTCATACGACAGCGAGCCGCCAACGGAGAAGTTATTGCCGCTGATGGAGCGGTTGCCCAGGGCCAGGCCCTGCGAGGTGTTGGCCGAGGTGCGCGAGTTCGAGATACCCGTGCTGACGTTCACGCTCGGACCCTGGTTGGCGCGCGCCGTGCCGCTTTGCGCCAGCGCCTGCAGCAGGCGTTCGCCAGCCGCTTTGACGCCGGGGTTGTCCTGCAGCGCGCTCTGTTCCAGGCGGTTCAGGGTGGCGTCGCCGTAGATGCTCCACCATTCCTTCGGCAGCTGCGCGGCGTCCGCCGCACTGGCGCCATGGCGGAAGGTGTCGCTGCCGGCGACGTTCGCCGGGGCGGTGAAATCCTGGCCCACGGTGCCGCAGGCGGACAGCGCCACGGCAAGGGAAGCGGCCAGCGCGATTTTCGTCAATACTGTTTGCATGATGTGTACCTTCTTGTTCTTGAGGTGCTGCACGTACGGACTGTGCGCGGTCAATGACCGCCGCCACCGCCACCGGGAGCTTTGAGTTTGTCGGCCAGCCACAGGGGCACGATGCAGGCCAGCAGGATGGCGCCGACGAGGAAGAAGCCGTCGTTATAGGCCATCACATACGCTTCGCGGCGCACGATGCCGTCGATCGCCTGCAAGGCCTGGTTGCCGGCCGTGACGGCGTCATAGCCCTTGGCCATGAACGATGACGTCAGCTGGTCGATGCGCAGTTGCGTGGCGCTCGAATACGCATTGATCGCTTCGCCCAGGCGCTGCGAGTGGAAGTGCTCGCGCGTGCTCAGGGCCGTGGCCAGCAGGGCGATGCCGATCGAGCCGCCCAGGTTGCGCGTCATGTTGAACAGGCTCGAAGCGGACGCCATGTCTTTCGGCGCGATGCCCTTCATGGCGAAGTTCGACAGGGTCAACATGACGAAGGGCTGGCCCAGCGCGCGCACCACCTGCGACCACAGCAGCTGGTCGTAGCCGGTGGAAGCGTCCATGTAGGCATTCATCATGCACGAGCCGCCAAACAGCAAGAGGCCGATCGAACACAGGATGCGGTTATCCACCACGGACGACAGCTTGGCGACGAAGGGCATGATGAACAGCTGCGGCAAGCCCACCCACATGATGACTTCACCGATCTGCATCGGCGAGTAGCCGGCGATCTGGCCCAGGAACAGGGGCAGCAAGAAGGCCGAGCCATACAGGCCCATGCCCGTCACGGCCGACAGCACCGTGGCGACGAGAAAATTGCGCTGACCATACAGACCCAGGTTGACGAACGGCTCGGCGCGCGTGGCGCTGGTGACGACCCAGCCCAGGATGCCCGTCAGGGCCAGCGCGGCAAAGGCGATGATGAAGCCCGAGTCGAACCAGTCCTTCGAGTTGCCCTCTTCCAGGAAGATGGTCAGGCAACCGAGGCCCAAGGCCATGAAGAAGATGCCCAGCCAGTCGGCTTTCCAGAACAATTTGAGCTGCAGCGGCTCCTTGTCCAGACCATAGATCATGCCGGCGATCAGCAGCACGCCCGGCACCCAGTTGATGTAAAAGATCGAGGGCCAGCCATACAGTTCGGAGAGATAGCCGCCCAGGGTCGGGCCCATGGCCGGCGCCAGGGTGGCCGTCAAGCCGAAGATGGCCATGCCGACGGCGCGCTTCGACGCCGGCAGCTTGAGCATCACCAGGGTGAACGCCATCGGGATCAGCGCGCCGCCGGTGAATCCCTGCAGCATGCGGAAAACGATCATGCTTTCCAGATTCCAGGCCGCGCCGCACAGGGTGGAGAACAGCAGGAAGAAAGCGGTGGTGCCGATCATGTAGGTGCGCAGTCCGAACACGCGCGCCAGCAGCGCGGTGAGGGGAATGACGATAATTTCGGCGACCAGGTAGGCCGTGGAAATCCACGAGCCCTCTTCCTGGGTGGCCGACAGCGAGCCAAGGATATCCTTGAGCGAGGAGTTCGTGATCTGGATGTCGAGCACCGCCATGAAGGCGCCCAGCATGCCGGCGGCGACCGCCAGCCAGGTGCGCCCGGAGACTTTCTCGTCGATCACGGGAAACGCTGGCGGCTTCGCCAGCGTGGTGGAGGGGCTGCTCATGGAAGCTTAGCGCGTGGTGGTCTGGGCGACGGGAGCAGCTGGCGCGGCGGCGTGGCGCGGGGCCTCGGCCTTGTCCTGGGCCGATGCGGGCTGGTTCACTTCCACTTCGGCGATCACCGACATGCCCGGCACCAGGCGGCCATTCATGGCCTTGATGTCTTCCGGCTGGAAGACGATTTTCACGGGCACGCGCTGGACGATCTTGGTGAAGTTGCCGGTGGCGTTATCGGCCGGCAGCAGCGCGAATTGCGCGCCCGAGGCAGGAGCGAAACTGTCCACGGTACCCACCAGTTTCTTGCCCGGCATGGCGTCAATGCTCACGTGCACGCTTTGGCCGCGGTGCAGGTCAGCCAGCTGCGTTTCCTTGAAGTTGGCGGTGACCCAGACGTTGTCCTGCACGATGGCCGTCAATTGCTGGCCAGGCTGCACGCGCATGCCCGTTTCCACGTTGCGCTTGCCGATGCGGCCGGCGACGGGGGCCAGGATGCGGTTGTATTGCAGCTGCTGTTCCGCGTCCTTCAATTGCACGCGCAGCACTGCCACTTGCGCCTTGGCCACGTCGCGCGCAGCTTGCGCGGCACCGATCTGTGCCTTGGCGGCGGAAGCGCTGTCGCGGCGGGCGGCCAGGTCGGCCACGGCGCTCGAGCGGGCCGCATTGGCCGCATCGAGTTCCGCTTTCGAGACGGCTTTCATCTGGCTCGTGTACAGCTGGCCATAGCGCTCGGCATCCTGTTTCGCGCGCAGCAATTGCGCGTCCGCTTGCGCCACTTGCGCCTGGGCGCCACTGGCTTGCGCCTGCACTTGGGCGATCTGCGCGTCCGCTTGCAGCACTTGCTGCTCGGCGCTGGCGATCTGCGCGGTGATCTGTTCGGTTTTCACGCGCTGGTCGAACGGGTCGAGTTCGGCGATCACGTCGCCCTCTTTCACGATTTGATTGTCGTCGATGAAGACCTTGGTGACGACGCCGGAAATGCGCGCCGAAACAGGGTGCACGTGGCCGGCCACGTAGGCGTTTTCCGTTTCCACGAAATAGTGGCTGCGGTACCACATGCGGGCACCGGCGCCCAGCGCCACGAGCACGATCAGGCCGGCGATGATTTTCACGCGGTTGTTCGGTGGGGCGGAGCTGGCGGCAGCGGCAGGCGCGGAAGGGGCGGCCGGGGCCGCGGGTGGGACGGCGCTCAGCACCTTGTGCTCTGCTTGGCCTGGCTGGTTGGACATACTCGCTCCGGAAATGAAATGATGTAGGTTCATTATTGGGCAAAGAAAAGCCAAAGTCAAGAAATGAAACGATTGCATTTCATTTTAATTTGCACTACAGTGTGAGCCATCACTTACCTTCCACCTTATAAAGAGACCCAGACCATGTCCGATCCCGGCCTCAGCGATACCTTGCCAACCGATAAAGAATCCGACGCCGCCGCCCAGGACCTTTCCTGCTGCGGCAAGCCTGCCGGCCGTCCACGCGCGGCCGACATGGAAGCGCGCATGGAAAACCTGCTGCACACGGCCGGCTGCCTGTTTCTGGAAAAGGGATATGGGAAGGTGAGTCTGGAAATGATCGCCCGCGAAGCCCATGTGGCCGTGCGCACGATTTATGTGAAGTTTGGCGGCAAGTCGGGCTTGTTCAATGCCGTGGTGGAATTGCGCCGCGCCTCTTACTTCTCGACCATGCCGGCGCTGGAAACGGATATGCGCCCCCTGCCCGCCATCCTCGGCGAGTTCGGCCTGCTGTTCGTGCAGCTCGTCACCATGCCGGCGGCGATTCGCCTCAATCGCATGGTCGTGGCCGAAGCGGCCACGCATCCGGAACTGGCGGAAACGTTTTACAAGGTGGGACCGGGACAGACGCGCGAGATGCTGACCAAGTTTTTCAGCCGCCCCGACATCGCGCCCCTGTTTCGCGAGGAATTGACGCCGTCCATCCTGGCGCTGCACCTGCTCAATTGCCTGTTGGGCGACCAGATGTCACGCCTGCTGTTTCCACCACAGGCGCAACCGGACGTGGCGCAATTGCGCGCCAAGGTGGCGATCAGTCTCGACCTGTTCCTGCACGGCACCTTGCGCCAGCCGCTGGCGGACTGACGCGGGACGGCTGGGCGGGGAGATCAGCCAGGACGGCTGCAGCCTTCCGGCACCGCCGCGTCGGCGTGTTCATCGCTCAAGCCCAGCGCACGCAGAAAAGGCCGGGCCGCCGACGCGCCATCGAGACTGAGTGAATACTCACTTCCGTCGTAACGGTCCGGGCCATAACGCATCAGGTCGAACGAGGTTTCAAAGCGCTGCGCCAGGAAATACGTGCGGAAGTAATCGAAGGAAAACGCCACCTGACCATCGGCCCCCAGCAGCAAGCCATGCGCATACAACGGCGCCAGCCAATCCCCGGCCGTCATGTTCCAGCCCTTCACGCCACAATAGTCGCTGGCAAAGCGTTCGAGCTCCGCCGCGCTGAGGAAGACGGTCTTGGCTTCGAACATCACGAACGCCAGCTCCATCAGGAATTCGCGCGCATCGGCTGCCTCGCCGGCACCCACGCGCTGCGGCGCGCCCGCCTTGCCCAGCAAGCCATCGAGATGGGCGCGCTCGCCTGCCAGCTGCGGCAACAAGGTGGCAAACACATACTCGGCATCCATCTGCCCCGTTTCCTGGCCATTCGGCGTGTACAGTACCGACAGGGCGAAGTTCTTGCTCACGTCATCGAACTCACGCAGGGACACCGTCCACTGCGAACCTGCCGCGCCGCCATCGGTGGCGACCGCGCTCGCGCCAAACTCGAGCACGGCGAACGCCGCCATCTGGCCATGCTCACCGTACAGGCTGCCGGGATTGCTCTTGAACAGGATGCCCAGCGATTTCATCAGCGAACTGGCATCGCCCGTATGCTGGTGGCCATGGAACACGGCGTGGATATTCTTGTAGTGTGCACGCTGCTCGGCACTGGCGTGCTCGTCGGCGGAGAAAAAACTGAAGCCGGCATTGCCCAGCGCCGCCGCCGCGACACCCTGCGCGCGGCTGCCCGGCACCAGGTAGAAGCGCGCGCCGGGCAAGCTGGCCGCCTGCAGCAAGGGGCGCAGGAAGTATTCGTAGACGTACACGGGCGTCGTGCCGGCACAGGCGTCCAGCGCCACCAGCTGGCCCGTGAAGAAAATCGCATCGATCTTCTTGCCCGCCGCCAGGATGGCGGCCACATCCTGGTACAAGGCATGCAGCATCACGGCTTGCTCTTGCTCATCGGCCCGGCGCAAACGGACATCGGCAATATGAAGGGCGGTAAATTTTTTCATTGTTGCAAAACTCTTTCAGTACAGCGGAATTTGACCGAACCCCACGCTGGCAACATTCCTGGAAAAATCACACGCTTCCGCTGAAGCAAAAGCAAAAGCAAAACATGGTTACAGGCCTCCATTCTGCCACTTTTTCCACACGGCAATACTCACCAATATTCACATCAGGCGGATCTGCCACAGGCTGTCTGCGGTTTACGCTGCCGAGATCAAGGGATATAAAAAAACCCGCAATCGCTTGCGGGTTTTTGAGTGCTACAACGTGCGACTAAGCCATCAACGCTTGCGCGGTGGCGGCAAGTCCGTGCACACGCCTGCTTCGGCGCGCTTTTGCCAACCTGCCGATCGACTCACCCAGGGTCGGGTGAGGATGGATGGTCTTGCCGATGTCGGTGCCGTCGCAGCCCATTTCGATGGCCAGTGCGATTTCACCGCTTCATCGTTCACCTGTCGCCCGCGTGCGGGCCGACTAAAGGCTTTCAATCGTAGTTGGATAATAAAAAACCCCGCAATCGCTTGCGGGGTTTTTAGTGTTACGACACAGCGCTACAACATCAACGCTTGCGCGGTGGCGGCAAGTCCGTGCACACGCCTTCGTACACTTCAGCGGCCATGCCGATCGACTCACCCAGGGTCGGGTGAGGATGGATGGTCTTGCCGATGTCGGTGCCGTCGCAGCCCATTTCGATGGCCAGCGCGATTTCACCGATCATGTCGCCTGCATGCGTGCCGACGATGGTGCCGCCGATGATGCGGTGCGTTTCAGCGTCGAACAGCAGCTTGGTGAAGCCTTCGGCGCGGCCATTGGCCACGGCGCGGCCGGAAGCGGCCCAAGGGAAGTGGCCCTTCTCGACCTTGATACCCTTGGCTTTCGCTTCGTCTTCCGTAATGCCGGCCCATGCCACTTCCGGATCCGTGTAGGCGACCGATGGAATCACCTTGACGTCGAAGTGCGACTTCTGGCCGGAAGCCGCTTCCGCGGCCACGTGGGCTTCATGCACGGCCTTGTGCGCCAGCATCGGCTGACCGACCAAATCGCCGATGGCGAAGATGTTCGGCACGTTGGTGCGCATCTGGCTGTCGACGTTGATGAAACCGCGGTCCGTGACCTGCACGCCGGCCTTGTCGGCGGCCAGCTTCTTGCCGTTCGGGCTGCGGCCCACGGCGACGAGTACCAGGTCGTAGATCTGTGGCGCCGGCGCCGTGGCACCCGCTTCGGCCGCTTCGAACGTGACCTTGATGCCTTCCGGCAGCGCTTCCACCGCGACCGTCTTGGTCTTGGTCATGATGTTGTCGAAGCGCTTCTCGTTGAACTTTTGCCACACCTTGACGGCGTCGCGGTCCGCGCCCTGCATCAGGCCATCCATCATTTCGACCACGTCGATGCGCGCACCAAACGTGGAATAGACCGTCGCCATTTCCAGGCCGATGATGCCGCCGCCGATGACCAGCATACGTTTCGGGATCTGGCGCAATTCCAGCGCGCCCGTCGAATCGACGATGCGCGGGTCTTCCGGCACGAAGGGCAGTTTCACCACGGACGAACCGGCGGCGATGATGGCTTGCTTGAACTGCACGACTTTTTTCGAGCCGTCGCCTGCCGTCACTTCGATGTGGTTCGCGGACAGGAATTGGCCCACGCCCGTGACGACTTGCGTCTTGCGCGCCTTGGCCATGCCGGCCAGGCCACCCGTCATGTTCGAGATGACGCCTTCCTTGTACTTGCGTACCTGGTCGATGTCGATGGTCGGCTTGGCAAACGTCACGCCGGTGTTGGACATGTGCGCCGTTTCGTCGATGACGGAGGCGACGTGCAGCAGCGCCTTCGACGGGATGCAGCCCACGTTCAGGCACACGCCGCCCAGGGTAGCGTAGCGCTCGACGATGACCGTCGACATGCCCAGGTCGGCCGCGCGGAACGCCGCCGAATAGCCGCCAGGACCGCCGCCCAACACCATCATGTCGACATCGATGTCAACCTGGCCGCTGTAATTGCCGACCGGGATGGCGGCAACGGCTGCAGCTGGTGCCGCCGCTGCAGGAGCCGGTGCCGCTGCAGGCGCAGGAGCGGCCGCCGGTGCGGCTGCGGGAGCTACAGCACCTTCCGACGCTTCCACCACCAGCAATGCGCTGCCTTCGGCGATCTTGTCGCCGACCTTGACTTTCAACTCCTTGACGACACCCGCGTGGGTCGATGGAATCTCCATGCTGGCCTTGTCCGATTCGACCGTGATCAGGGACTGGTCCACCTTGATGGTGTCGCCGACCTTGACCATCAGTTCGATGACTTCGACTTCCTTGAAATCGCCGATATTCGGTACTTTTACCTCTACTGTGCTCATCAATCGCTCCTTACAGCAGAATTTTGCGCATGTCGGCCAGGACTTCGCCGAGGTACACGGAGAATCGCGCGCCCATCGCGCCATCGACCACGCGGTGGTCGTAGGACAGCGAGGTGCCCATCATCAGGCGTGGCTGGAAAGCCTTGCCATCCCATACCGGCTTGATCGAGGCTTTCGACAGACCCAGGATCGCGACTTCCGGCGCATTCACAATAGGCGTGAAGTGCGTGCCGCCGATGCCGCCCAGGGACGAAATCGTGAAGCTGGCGCCCTGCATGTCGGCCGGTTTCAGCTTGCCTTCGCGCGCCTGCAGCGACAGTTCCGTCATTTCGCGGGCGATCTGCGACACCGACTTCTGGTCCGCGCCCTTGATCACGGGTACCACCAGGCCATTCGGCGTGTCTGCCGCGAAGCCGATGTTGTAGTACTGCTTGAGGATCAGGTTTTCGCCCTTGGCGTCGAGGGAAGCGTTAAACGCGGGGAATTTCTTCAGCGCGGCGACGGACGCCTTGATGACGAAAGCCAGCATGGTCAGCTTGGCCGCATCCTTGTTCTTCGCATTGGCCGCGTTGGTGTCGACGCGGAACGCTTCCAGGTCCGTCACGTCCGCTTCGTCGAACTGCGTGACGTGCGGGATCATGACCCAGTTGCGGTGCAGGTTAGGACCCGAGATTTTCTTGATGCGCGACAGCGGCAGCAATTCGGTCGTGCCGAATTTGCTGAAGTCCAGCGACGGCCATGGCAGCAGATCCAGGCCCACGCCCGAACCGGCCTTGGCGACCGGCGCATTTGGCGCGGCGACAGCGCCCGACATCACGCCCTTGACGAAGTTCTGCACGTCTTCCTGGGTGATGCGGCCCTTCGGACCGGAACCGCCCACGCGGGTCAGGTCCACGCCCAGTTCGCGCGCGAACTTGCGGATCGACGGCGAGGCGTGCGCCAGCTTGCCATTCACGGCAGGAGCCGCGGCGGCAGCAGGAGCTGGTGCAGCAGCGGCGACCGGCGCCGAAGCGACGGCGGCCACTGGCGCGGCGGCAGCTTGCGCTGGCGCGGCGGCTGGTGCAGCAGCGGCAGGGGCAGCGCCGCCCGTCGTTTCCACGACCAGTACCAGCGAACCCTTGGCAACCTTGTCGCCGACCTTGACTTTCAATTCCTTGACGATACCGGCATGGCTCGATGGAATTTCCATGCTGGCCTTGTCCGATTCGACCGTCAGCAGCGACTGGTCGACCTTGATGCTGTCGCCGACCTTGACCATCAGTTCGATGACTTCGACTTCCTTGAAGTCGCCGATATCGGGCACGGTCACTTCCACCAGGGCCGGCGCGCCGGAAGGGGCAGCTGCTGGCACGGCCGCGGCGGGGGCGACTTCAGCGACAGGTGCGGCAGCTGGTGCGGCAGCGGCAGGCGCAGGCGCCGACGCATCGTCCGCCACTTCCAGCAGCAGGACCAGCGAACCTTCGGCGATCTTGTCGCCCACGTTGACTTTCAATTCCTTGACGACACCGGCGTGGCTCGATGGAATTTCCATGCTGGCCTTGTCCGATTCGACCGTGATCAGGGACTGGTCGACCTTGACCGTATCGCCTGGCTTGACCATCAGTTCAATGATCTCGACTTCCTTGAAATCGCCGATATCCGGGACTTTGACTTCCACAATGCTCATAGCTTGCTCCGTTATTTTATTTGTCAGATGGACCCGCACACGCGCCAGGGCGGCACTTTCGCACCGCCCTGGCATCATCGGGTCCGCACAACGATTACTGGGTCACCGGATTCGGTTTGTTCGCGTCGATGCCGTACTTGGCGATCGCCTGCTCCACCACCGACACGTCGATCTTGCCTTCGTCAGCCAGCGATTTGAGCGCGGCCACGGTGACATAATAACGGTTCACTTCGAAGAACTCGCGCAGCTTGGCGCGGCTGTCCGAGCGGCCAAAGCCATCGGTGCCCAGCACTTTATAAGTGCGGCCCTTCGGCATGAAGGCGCGGATCTGTTCTGCAAACGCGCGCATGTAGTCGGTCGTGGCGACGATCGGGCCGTCCGTGTCCTGCATCAGCGACGTCACGTAAGGCACGCGCTGCTCTTTCGACGGGTTGACCATGTTCCAGCGTTCCGCATCCTGGCCATCGCGGGCCACCAGGGTCAGCGACGGCGCCGACCACACGTCCGCTGCCACGCCCCAGTCGTTTTGCAACAGCTCGGCGGCGAAGATCGATTCGCGCAGGATGGTGCCGCAACCGATCAGCTGTACGCGCAGCTTGGCGTCAGCCTGGCCTTCCTGCAGCTTGTACATGCCTTTCAGGATGCCTTCTTCCTGGCCTGGCTTGATGCCTGGCTGGGCGTAGTTCTCGTTCATGATCGTGATGTAGTAGAACACATCTTCCTGGTTGGCGATCATGCGGCGCAGGCCGTCCTGGATGATGACGGCGACTTCATGGCTGAAGGTCGGATCGTACGGCATGCAGGTCGGGATGGTCGCGGCAAAGATATGGCTGTGGCCATCTTCGTGCTGCAAGCCTTCGCCGTTCAGGGTCGTACGGCCAGCCGTGCCACCCATCAGGAAGCCACGGGCGCGCATGTCGGCCGAAGCCCATACCTGGTCGCCGATGCGCTGGAAGCCGAACATCGAGTAGAAGGTGTAGAACGGGATCATGATGCGGTCGTTGGTCGAGTACGACGTCGCCGCGGCGATCCACGAGCTCATGCCGCCCGCTTCGTTGATGCCCTCTTGCAGGATCTGGCCAGCCTTGTCTTCGCGGTAGTACATGACCTGGTCTTTGTCGACCGGCTCGTACAACTGGCCTTTCGGGTTGTAGATGCCGATCTGGCGGAACAGGCCTTCCATGCCGAAGGTACGCGATTCATCGACCAGGATAGGCACCACGCGCTGGCCCAGGTTCGGGTCTTTCAGCAGGGTCGAGATAACGCGCACGAAGGCTTGCGTGGTCGAGATTTCGCGGCCTTCCGGCGTCGCTTCCAGCACGTTCTTGAAGGCGTCCAGGCCAGGCACCGGCAGGGTTTCTTCCGACTTCTGGCGGCGCTGCGGCAGGTAGCCACCGAGGGCCTTGCGGCGCTCGTGCAGGTAGACCATTTCCGGCGCGTCGTCGGCTGGCTTGAAGAACGGGATGTCGGCCAGCTTGTCGTCAGGGATAGGCAGCGAGAAGCGGTCGCGCATTTCGCGGATGGCTTCGTCGTCGAGTTTTTTCGTCTGGTGCGCCGTGTTGCGCGCTTCGCCCGACTTGCCCATGCCGTAGCCCTTGATGGTTTTCACCAGCAGGACGGTAGGCTGGCCCTTGTGTTCCTGGGCGATCTTGAATGCCGCGTAGATCTTGTGCGGATCGTGGCCGCCACGGGTCAGGCGCCAGATGTCGTCGTCCGTCATGTTGGCAACCATTTCCAGCAGCTTCGGATGCTTGCCGAAGAAGTGCTTGCGCACGTAGGCGCCATCCTTGGCCTTATAGTTCTGGTATTCGCCGTCGACGGTTTCCATCATCACGCGCTGCAGGATGCCTTCTTTATCTTGCGCCAGCAGGGCGTCCCAGCCCGGACCCCAGATGACCTTGACGACGTTCCAGCCGGCGCCACGGAATTCGCCTTCGAGTTCCTGGATGATCTTGGTGTTGCCGCGCACAGGGCCGTCCAGGCGCTGCAGGTTGCAGTTGACCACGATGACCAGGTTGTCGAGCATGTCGCGTGCGGCCAGGCCGATCGCGCCCAGCGATTCCGGCTCGTCCATCTCGCCATCGCCGCAGAAGGCCCAGATCTTGCGGTTGTCGGTTTTCGCGATGCCGCGTGCGTGCAGGTACTTCAGGAAACGCGCCTGGTAGATTGCCATGTGCGGGCCCAGGCCCATCGACACGGTCGGGAACTGCCAGAAGTCAGGCATCAATTTAGGATGCGGGTACGAGGACAGGCCCTTGCCGTCGACTTCCTTGCGGAAGTTCAGCATTTGCTCTTCGCTCAAACGGCCTTCGAGGAAGGCGCGCGCGTAGACGCCGGGCGAGGAGTGGCCCTGGATATACAGCAGGTCGCCGCCGTGGTCGGCCGTTGGCGCGTGCCAGAAGTGGTTGAAACCGATGCCCAGCATGTTCGCCAGCGATGCGAACGAGGACAAGTGGCCGCCCAGGTCGCCGTCGGCGCGGTTGGCCTTGACGACCATGGCCATGGCATTCCAGCGCATCCACGAACGCAGGCGCTCTTCGTATTCCAGGTTGCCGGGACAGTGTGCTTCTTGCTTGGTGGGGATGGTATTGACGTAGGCGGTGGTGCTGGAGAACGGGATCTGGGCGCCGCGGCGGCGGGCCAGGTCAACCATGCGCTCCATCAGGTAATGCGCGCGTTCCGGGCCTTCATTTTCCAGAACGGCTTCGAGCGCGTCCAGCCACTCCTTGGTTTCCTGCATATCCGGGTCGGTGCCGATCTGTGTCGTTACCTGGTTCAGTTGAGCTGACATCTGTTGAGTCTCCTTTGTGAACGCCCCACCCCGATTTTCCGGATCGCTGTCGGACGGTATTTCGCTGATTATTTACTATTAAGTCGGTTTAGTGTGGGGATTCTAACAGCGTATTTACTATTTTTCAAATTACGATATAGCATTTCATATTATGAAATTACCCTATGAAATTTATGCTGCACTGCCGCAAATTCTGTTCGGAAATTAGAATGTGCACGCAGCAAAACGAATGTACACCCTGGTCGCCCGCACAGGCATACCGGGCCAAGCGGGCCTGAAAAATGTCGAGAGCAAGGCGCAGCGACGCAGACAGTACGCCAGTACGGCAAGGAGCTGCAACGCCGCCATCGGCATTTTCTCAGGCCCGCGTCTCTGGCCCGCTGTTGTCACGCCTTTACATAGCCAAAACCGCCCCTTTGCGCCGCCCGGCTTTATAATCTGTCTTTTCCCTCCCACACAGCCTCCCTACCATGCCAGCACAACTGATCGACGGAATCGCCCTCTCCCAAAAACTGCGCAGCGAGATCGCCACGCGCGCCGCCGCCCTCACGGCCAAGGGCACCCAGCCCGGCCTGGCCGTGATTCTCGTCGGCGAAGACCCGGCCAGCCAGGTGTACGTCCGCAACAAGGTCAAGGCGTGCGGCGACGTGGGTTTCCACTCGGTGCTGGAGAAATATGAAGCGGATCTGTCCGAAGCGGACTTGCTGGCGCGTATCGCCAGCCTGAATACCGACCCTGCCATCCACGGCATCCTCGTGCAAATGCCCTTGCCCAAGCACATCAACCCGCACAAGGTCATCGAAGCGATCGCCACGACGAAAGACGTGGACGGCTATTCCGTCCTGAGCGCCGGCGAACTGATGACGGGCTTGCCCGGCTTCCGCCCGTGCACACCGTATGGCTGCATGAAACTGATCGAAAGCACGGGCGTCGACTTGCGCGGCAAGCACGCCGTCGTCATCGGCCGCAGCAACACGGTCGGCAAGCCGATGGCCCTGCTGCTCTTGCAAGCGAACGCTACCGTCACCATCTGCCATAGTGCGACGCCGGACCTGGGCCTGTACACGCGCCAGGCGGATGTGGTCGTGGCCGCCGTCGGCCGCCGCAACACCCTGACGGCCGACATGGTCAAGCCGGGCGCCATCGTTATCGACGTGGGCATGAACCGCGACGATGAAGGCAAGCTGTGCGGTGACGTGGATTTTGCCGGCGTGAAAGAAGTCGCCTCCCACATCACCCCGGTACCGGGTGGCGTGGGTCCGATGACGATCACTATGTTGCTGATGAACACGGTCGAAGCCGCCGAGCGCATTTAAGAGGAGCACCTGAAAAAACGTCCATGGCTGCGTTGCAGTGCCTCGCCGTACTATTCGTACTGCCTTCGGCACCGCGCCTTGCCCTGAACGTTTTTCAGGCGCTCCATATATGAAGACAGAATGGACGAACTGACGATGACTACCAATCCCCTGCTTGATTTTTCCGGACTGCCACGCTTCGACGCGATCACGCACGAGCATGTCACGCCTGCCATCGATACCCTCTTGGCCCAGGCGCGCGCCACGGTGGCGCAGCTGGAAGCGCCCATGGAAGAAGTGAGCTGGGAAAACTTCGTCGCGCCCCAGGACCAGATCGCCGAAACCCTGGGCCGCGCCTGGAGCATCGTCAACCACTTGAATAGCGTGATCGATACGCCCGAGCTGCGCGCCGCCTACAATGCGAACCAGCCCAAGGTGACGGAATTCTGGACCGAGCTGGGCCAGAACGAAATCCTGTTCGGCAAATACAAGCAATTGCAGGCCCGCGCCGATTTCGCCAGGCTGTCGCCGGCGCGCCGTCGCATCGTCGACAACGCCGTGCGCGACTTCCGCCTCGGCGGCGCCGAGTTGCCCGAGGACAAGAAAGAGCGCTTTGGCGCCATCCAGGAAGAACACGCGGCCGTCTCGACGCGTTTTTCCGAAAACGTACTTGACGCCACCAATGACTACAAGTTGCTGGTCGACAATGAAGCCGACCTGGCCGGCTTGCCCGACGACGTGAAGGCCGCCGCGCGCGCCGCCGCCGAAAAAGCCGGCAAGCAAGGCTATGAATTCTCGCTGCACTTCCCGTCGTACTACCCGATCCTGCAATTTGCCGACAATCGCGCCCTGCGCGAAACCATCTACCGCGCCAACGCCACCAAGGCGTCGGACCAGGGCGACGTCTTCAGCAAGAAAGAGGACTGGGACAATACACACAACATCGTCACCTTGTTGCGTCTGCGCAACGAAGAGGCACAATTGCTGGGCTACGGCAACTTCGCCGAAGTGTCGCTCGTCTCCAAGATGGCCACTTCGCCCGCGCAAGTCATCGCCTTCCTGGAAGACCTGGCCAAACGCGCGCGCCCGTTCGCCGAGAAGGATCTGGCCGAATTGAAACAATTCGCCCGCGAAGAACTGGGCATCGCCGAGCTGCAAGCGTGGGACGTGCCTTACGCTTCCGAAAAGCTGCAGGAGCGCCGCTATGCGTTCTCGGCCCAGGAAGTCAAACAATATTTCCCTGAGCACAAGGTGATCGACGGCCTGTTCCGCCAGATCCAGAACCTGTTCGCCGTCGAGATCAAGCCCGATACGGCGCCCGTCTGGCACAAGGACGTGCGTTTTTACCGCATCGAGCGCGACGGCAAGCTGGTGGGCCAGTTCTATCTGGATCTGTATGCGCGCGCGGGCAAAAGCGGCGGCGCCTGGATGGACGACGCGCGCGGCCGCCGTGCCGATGCGCAACATGTGCAAACGCCGATCGCCTACCTGACCTGCAATTTCACGGAACCGGCCATCGTCGATGGCAAGGCCCAGCCTGCCCTGTTCACGCACGATGAAGTGATCACCCTGTTCCACGAATTCGGCCACGGCCTGCACCATATGCTCACCGTCGTCGACGAACTGGGCGTGTCGGGCATTTCCGGCGTCGAATGGGATGCCGTGGAACTGCCATCGCAATTCATGGAAAACTTCTGTTGGGAATGGGAAGTGCTCGAACACATGACGGCGCATGCCGTCACGGGCGAACCGCTGCCACGCGCGCTGTACGACAAGATGCTGGCCGCCAAGAATTTCCAGTCCGGCCTGCAAACCCTGCGCCAGGTGGAGTTCTCCTTGCTGGACATGCATTTGCACTATGACTACGACGCCAGCACGGGCCAGAGCGTGCAGCAGCTGATCGACGGCGTGCGCGCCCAGTTTTCGCTGCTCATCCCGCCCCCGTTCAACCGCTTCCAGAATGCCTTCGGGCACATCTTCGCCGGCGGCTACGCGGCCGGCTACTACAGCTACAAATGGGCCGAGGTGCTGTCCGCCGACGCCTATGCGGCGTTTGAAGAAGCCAGGGCGCTGGGACCGGCCGCCACCGCGCAAGCAGGCAAGCGTTACCTGCAGGAAATCCTGTCCGTCGGCGGCTCGCGCCCTGCGCTGGAATCGTTCACGGCCTTCCGCGGCCGCGAACCGTCGATCGACGCCCTGCTGCGCCACAGCGGCATGGCCGCTTGATCGCCATGAGCCGCGTCGATTTTCACAGCAACGTGCCGGACAAGCTGGCCTACGCCTGCCGCCTGGCGCGCAAGGCCTATATGGCTGGCAACAAGGTCGTCGTGCTGGCGCAAGACGGCGCCCAGCTCGACGCCTTGAACAGCGCCATGTGGACCATTTCCGCCACGGATTTCCTGCCGCACGTGCTGGCCGGCGATCCGCTGGCGGCGCAAACGCCGATCATCCTGACCGATGACCCGGCGGCGGAGGTGCCGCATCACGACATCCTCGTCAACCTGTCGCAGTTGCCGCCCGTCAATTACGCGCAGTTCCAGCGCGTGTTCGAAATCGTTTCCATGGATGAGCAAGATGCGCAGGCGGGCCGCCAGCGCTTCCTGCACTACCGCCAGCAAAACGTGCAACCGACCCACTTCGTGGCGGGTAAAGCATGAGCCAGCAGCCATTCGACCAGGGCATCCCCCTGCTGACGGAGGTGCTGCTGGGGCCGGAGGTATCTCCTTCCATGCCAGCAGAGCCTGTTATCGAGACAGCGCCGGCGTTGCCGCCCACGGTGGCGCAGCCCGACTGGGACGCCATCGAACAGCGGCTGACGCAGCGCATCCTGCACCAGGTGCAGGGCAAGATCGACCATCTGCTGGAAGAGCGCATCGCCCACGTCCTGCAAACAGCCCTGCAAAACGCCCTGATCGGCATGCGCGGCGCCCTGCGCGAAGATTTGCAGCAGTCGCTGGAACAGATCGTGGCCCATGCGGTGAGCCACGAGCTGGGGCATTTGCACCCTCCCGCACAGTCCTGAGCAATCGGGTTACGCGCTGCGCGCCAACCCGACCTACCCTATTCTTCCTTCCAACGCCATTCTTTGGTGCGCTCGCGCCTGCGAAATCGGTGCATCGCGCCTCACTTTGGTGATTGTTGCGACAAAATGTAAAAAGCCCGAAATGCGGCTTTGCGCCGCCTGTTTTTTGTTGTACCTTTCTTCACACGTACCGCCCCTCGAAGCGGTTTTCACGAGACGCCGCCGTATCTTTATCCATTGGAGAATGTTTATGCTGCTCAAGACCAAAGTCCTTCCTCTCGCCCTCGCCCTCGCCTTTGCCGGCCATGCGGGCGCACAGGAAATCATCAAGATCGGCCACGTCGCCCCGGTCTCTGGCGCCAGCTCCCACCTGGGCAAGGATAACGAGAACGCGGCCAAGATGGCCATCGAGGACTTGAACGCCAAAGGCTTCAAGATCGACGGCAAAGCCGTGAAATTCGTGCTGGTGCCCGAAGATGACGCAGCCGATCCCAAGCAGGGCACGGCCGTGGCGCAAAAGCTGGTCGATGCCAAGGTCAACGGCGTCGTCGGCCACCTGAACTCGGGCACGACGATTCCGGCCTCGCGCATTTACTTCAATGCCGGCATTCCGCAGATTTCGCCGGCAGCCACCAACCCGACGTACACCCAGCAGAAATTCAACACGGCCTTCCGCGTCGTGGCCAATGACAACAAACTGGGCGGCACCCTGGGCGCATATGCCGTGGGCAAGCTGCAAGCGAAGAAAATCGCCGTCATCGACGACCGCACGGCCTACGGCCAGGGCGTGGCGGAACAGTTCGTCAAGGGTGCCAAGAAAGCAGCGCCTGGCGTGCAAATCGTCGGCAAGGAATTTACCAATGCCAACGCGACGGACTTCAACGCCATTTTGACCAGCATCAAGTCGAAAAATCCCGACCTGATCTTCTTTGGCGGCATGGATTCCGTGGGCGGCCCCATGCTGCGCCAGATGAAGGCGCTGGGCATCAAGGCCAAGTTCATGGGCGGCGATGGCTTGTGCACGGAACCGCTGGGCAAGTTGGCGGGCGACGCCGTGGGCGAAGACATGGTCACCTGCGCGGAAGCGGGCGGCGTGACGGGCGCGCAGCAAAAAGGCATGGACGATTTCCGCGCCCGCTACAAGCAGAAATACAATATGGAAGTGCAACTATACGCGCCGTACGTCTATGACGCCGTGATGACCATGGCCACCGCCATGGCCGATGCCAAATCGTCGAAACCGTCCGTCTACCTGCCGTTCCTGGCCAAGGTGCACTACCAGGGCGTGACGGGCCCGATCTCGTTCGATGCCAACGGCGACATCAAGGACGGCGCGCTGACCTTGTTCACGTATCGTGATGGCAAGAAGACAAAAATGGAAGTGGTCAAGTAAGCGGCTGCGTCGCCACATAAGCCTGCAAGCCTTCGGCCAGCGCGTCGAAGGTGGCGCGGCAGCGCAGGCTGCCGCGCAAGTCTTCATGCATGGTGACCCAGGTTTCCATCGGTAGCGCAAACGCTTGCGGCAACACGCGCCGCAGGGCCGGATTGCGCGCCGCCAGCCCCGCCTGGCACACGCCGATGCCTGCGCCCGCCCGTATCAGGGCCAGTTGCGCCAGGTCGCTGTCGCTGCGCCAGGCAAAATTTTCCCGCGTAAATCCGTTGAAAGCCGCGCCCGCGTTGCGCACGAAGAGGCTCGCCTCGTCGTAGCCGATGACGGCATGTTGCGCCAGGTCGGCCAGTGCCAGCGGCGTGCCGTGCCGCGCCAGGTAATCCGCGTGCGCATGCAGGCCCAGTTCGATCTCGCCCACCTTGCGCGCCACCAGCTGCTCCTGGCGGGGCCGCAACATGCGCACGGCGATGTCCGCTTCCCGGCGCAGCAAATTCTGCACCTTGTTGCTCAATACCAATTCAATGACCAGGCCCGGATGGCGCGCGCGCAAACGGGCCAGGATCGGTGGCAACACCTCCACGCCCACCACTTCGCTGGCCGCGATGCGCACGACGCCGGCCACGCCCTGCCCCTGGCTGCTGGCGGCGCGCTCCATCAGGGCCGCCGTGTGCTCCATGGTTTCCGCATGGGGCCGCAGCGCCAGCGCCACTTCCGTGGGGAGCAAGCCCAGTTGGGAGCGCGTGAACAGGGTCGCACCCAGCGCCTGCTCCAGCGCGGCGATATGCCGGCCGACGGTGGGTTGCGTGATGCCCAGCGCGCGTGCCGCGCCGGACAGCGAGCCGTGCTTCAGCACGGCCAGCAGCGAACGGTAGTATTCCCAGGCAATGGAAGTAGTCATACATAAATGTATAGCCCGTACTCGATGTTCGTCAATTCCCAATTAGCCCTGCGCGGCAGATACTGGTCTCATCAACCACACGGAGGACAATATGGACAAAACAGTATTGGTACTGGGCGCCACGGGCGGCATCGGCGGCGAGATGGTGCGCCAGCTCCTGGCGGCGGGCTGGCAGGTGCGCGCCTTGACGCGGGGAGAGCTGCCATCGCCACGCGGCGACGGCGTTGAATGGCTGCGCGGCGACGCGCTGTCGCGTACGGACGTGCTGGCCGCTGCCAGGGGCTGCGCCGTCATCGTGCACGCCGTCAACCCGCCCGGCTACCGCCACTGGGGCCAGCTGGTGCTGCCCATGCTCGACAATACGATTGCCGCGGCGATGGCCGAAAACGCCACCATCGTGCTGCCGGGCACCGTGTACAACTTCGGTCCCGACGCCTTTCCAGTCTTGGCGGAAGACGCGCCGCAGCATCCGCTCACGCGCAAGGGTGCCATCCGCGTGGAACTGGAAGCGCGGCTGGAACGGGCCAGCACGCAGGGCGCCAGGGTCATCATCGTGCGCGCGGGCGACTTCTTCGGCCCCCGCGCCGGCAACAACTGGTTTTCACAGGGCCTGGTGAAACCGGGCCAGCCCGTGCGCAGTGTGCTGTATCCGGGCGCGCCCGGCGTGGGTCACCAGTGGTCCTACCTGCCCGACGTGGCGCGCACGATGTTGCAATTGCTGGCCATGCGCGCCACCTTGCCCGCATTCTCACGCTTTCACCTGGCCGGGCACTGGGACCACGACGGCAGGCAAATGACGGGAGCGATTGCCCGCGTGGTAAAACAGGCGACAGGAGCTGCGCCCGTCATCCGGCGCTTTCCATGGTGGCTCATGACGCTGGCGTCGCCGTTCGTGGCAACCCTGCGCGAAATGCGCGAGATGCGCTATCTGTGGCAAACGCCTCTATCCATGGAGAATGCGCGGCTGCTGGCCGTGCTGGGCCAGGAGCCGCATACGCCGCTCGACGAGGCCGTGCGGGCGACATTGGAGGGCATGGGGAATCTGCAAAAGGCAGCGGGCAAAAAAAATGCGCCGGGATTGCCGGCGCGCTGATTGCAGGTACTACGGCACAGATTATTTCTGTGCCAGCACCCATTTGACCAGGGTGTGGGCTTCAGCATCGCTCACTTGCGGGTTCGCTGGCATCGGGATCGCGCCCCAGGTGCCGGAACCGCCTTTCATGACTTTCGCCACGAGCTTGTTTTCCGCGTCTTTCTGACCAGCGTACTTGGCAGCCACGTCCTTGAACGCAGGGCCCACCAGTTTCGTGCTCACCGCGTGGCAAGCCATGCAGTTCTTTGCTTTCGCCAGATCCGGATTGGCCAACGCTGCTTGCGATGCCAGAGCCGATACGGTCAATACACTCACCAACATAAAACGTTTCATTGTCTTTTCTCCAAAGTTACTTCCTGCGGCATTTTACTGTGTTTCCGCAGATGCACCACGAGCCCAGATCAAGCGTTTCAATGTAGTAACGCAATGTCCTTGTATCAGGCACTCACATTCTGCCCCAACTGCACGCGCATGACCATGTTGTTTGTAAGGCGATGTAACGACAGCCGGCCCCGCGCAGTGGATCGGGGCCGGCCGTCGCACTTACACAACAAATCAGCGTTTCTTCAACTGCGACAGATCGCGCACGGCGCCCCGGTCGGCCGACGTCGTCAGGGCTGCATAGGCCTGCAGCGCCTGCGACACATAGCGCTCGCGGTTGACGGGCAGCCAGGCTGCATCGCCCTTCGCTTCCATGGCGGCGCGGCGCGCGGCCAGCTGCGCATCCGTGACGCGCAGGTTGATCGTGCGCTCAGGGATGTCGATGTCGATGAAGTCGCCCTCTTCCACCAGGCCGATGGCGCCGCCTTCAGCCGCTTCCGGCGAGGCGTGGCCGATCACCAGGCCCGAGGAACCGCCCGAGAAGCGCCCGTCCGTGAACAGCGCGCACGCCTTGCCCAGGCCCTTGGACTTGATGTACGAAGTCGGGTACAGCATTTCCTGCATGCCGGGACCGCCTTTCGGGCCTTCGTAGCGGATGATGACGACGTCGCCTTCATGCACGGTATCTTCCAGGATGGCAGCGACGGCCGCGTCCTGGCTTTCGAACACGCGCGCCTTGCCCGAGAATTTCAAGATGCTTTCATCCACGCCTGCCGTCTTGACGATGCAGCCCTTTTCGGCCAGGTTGCCGTACAAGACGGCCAGGCCACCATCCTGCGAATAGGCATGCGCCTTGTCGCGGATGCAGCCCGTGCTGCGATCCGTGTCGACAGCCGCGAAACGCTCGGACTGCGAGAACGCTGTCTGCGTCGGCACGCCGCCCGGTGCGGCGCGGAACAATTCATGCACGGCCGGATTGTCGGTGCACATGATGTCGTTTTGCGCAATGGCGTCGGCCAAAGTCGGCGCGTGGATGGTCGGCAGGGTGGTGTTGAGCAGGCCGGCGCGCGCCAGTTCGCCCAGGATGCCCACGATGCCGCCGGCGCGGTGCACGTCTTCGATATGGTATTTGTCCGTCATCGGCGCGACCTTGCACAGGCACGGAACCTTGCGCGAGATGCGGTCGATGTCGGCCATCGTGAATTCCACTTCCGCCTCGTGCGCGGCGGCCAGCAAGTGCAGCACGGTATTCGTCGAGCCGCCCATGGAGACGTCGAGCGCCATGGCGTTTTCAAACGCGGCCTTGGTGGCGATCGAGCGTGGCAGCACGGAATAATCGTCCTGTTCATAATGGCGCTTGGCCAGTTCCACGATCAGGCGGCCCGCGCGCAGGAACAGCTGCTGGCGGTCCGAGTGCGTGGCCAGGATGGTGCCGTTGCCGGGCAGGGCCAGGCCCAGCGCCTCGGTCAAACAGTTCATCGAGTTGGCCGTAAACATGCCGGAACACGAGCCGCAGGTCGGACAGGCCGAGCGTTCGATTTCCGCCACGTCGGCGTCGGATACGGTGCTGTCGCCCGCCTTGATCATCGCGTCGACCAGGTCCAGCTTGATGATCTTCTGCGTGCCGTTGACCACCTTGACGACCTTGCCCGCTTCCATCGGGCCGCCGGAAATGAAGACGACGGGGATATTGATGCGCATGGCGGCCATCAGCATGCCCGGCGTGATCTTGTCGCAGTTCGAGATGCACACCATGGCGTCGGCGCAGTGGGCGTTGACCATGTATTCGACGGAGTCGGCGATCAGGTCGCGCGAGGGCAGCGAATACAGCATGCCGCCGTGGCCCATGGCGATGCCGTCATCGACGGCGATGGTATTGAATTCCTTGGCCACGCCGCCGGCCGCTTCGATTTCGCGCGCCACCATCTGTCCCAGGTCCTTCAGGTGCACGTGACCGGGCACGAACTGGGTGAACGAGTTGACGACGGCGATGATCGGCTTGTCGAAGTCGCCGTCCTTCATGCCGGTGGCGCGCCACAGGGCGCGGGCGCCAGCCATGTTGCGGCCGTGGGTGGTGGTGCGGGAGCGGTATTGCGGCATGATGGACCTTCCAAAAGTGTTGATGCCTGACTGTGCGGGTTTGCAGTAAAACCCTGCATGCAGTGGGGGTACGTCAGATTGCCTTGCCCGCGTCCCACTGTCAAATATATGATGCACGTGTCTGTGAGTCGATTTTCATATCACAGGACTTATTCCACATGGAAACGCATATGAACCTTGAACTGCGCCAGCTGCGCTACTTTGTCACCGTCGCCGAGGAATTGCACTTCGGCCGCGCCGCCGCGCGGCTGCACATGACGCAGCCGCCCCTGTCGCAAACCATCATGGCCCTGGAAGAATTGCTGGGCGCCCCGCTGTTCGTGCGCACGCGGCGCGAGGTGCAGCTGACGCCGGCCGGCACGGCCCTGCTGCCCGAGGCGCGCCGCCTGCTGGCCCAGGCGCAGGATTTACCCGCGCTGGTGCAGCGGGCCGCGCAGGGCGAGGCAGGGCGTCTGAGCCTGGCCTTCGTTTCCTCGGCCGACTACAGCGTGCTGCCGCCGCTGCTGCGCGCTTACCAGACGGCCTATCCGCAAGTGCAGATCGCGCTGCAGGAAGCCACCTCCGACCTGCAGCTCGATGAATTGCTGGCCGGGCGCACGGATGCGGGCCTGTTGATCCCGCCCCTGCCCGAGAAGGCGAAGGGGGAACTCGACTACCTGCCCGTACTGGCCGAACCGCTGGTGCTGGCCGCGCCGTCCGGCCTCGACATCTTGAACACGCCGGGCCCCGTGCGCCTGCGCGACGTGCCGCCCCTGCCCTTGATCATTTTCCCGCGCGCGATCTCGCCCGCCCTGCACGACGCCATCCTCGGCGTGTTCCGCGCGGCCGGCATCACGCCGCAGATCGGCCAGGAAGCGATCCAGATGCAAACCATCGTCAGCCTCGTCTCGGCTGGCATGGGTATCGCGCTTGTGCCACAATCGGTATCGAATCTGATGCGCCCGGGCGTAGAATACAGGCCGCTGCAGGACGCCACGCCGCTGGTGGAAACGGGCCTGGCCTGGCGCCGCGACAATCCGTCCGCCGTGCTGCAAGGTTTCCTGGCGCTGCTGCGCAAGCAGTTCGGCGCGACCGCCGATTAAATTAAGTAGCCGCTAAGGCAAAAAACCGCCAGCGCCCCCATACTACGCAACCTTGGCTTTAAACAAAGAAAGAAACCCCATGCTGATACACCCGATGCCCGACCCGATAGCCATCCAGATCGGCCCGCTCGCCGTGCACTGGTACGGCCTGATGTATGTGCTGGCCTTCGCCCTGTTTATTATCCTGGGCCGCGTGCGCATCAAGCAGCCGCATATCGCCGTGCTGGGCTGGAAGAAGGAAGACCTCGATGACATGCTGTTCTACGGCATGCTGGGCGTGGTGATCGGCGGGCGCCTGGGCGAAGTGCTGTTCTACCGCCCCGAATACTTCATGCACAATCCGCTCGAGATCTTCATGGTCTGGCATGGCGGCATGTCCTTCCATGGCGGCTTCCTCGGCGTCATCCTGGCCATGTACCTGTGGAGCCGCAAGGCGGGCCGCAACCTGTTCGACGTGCTCGACTTCATCGCCCCGCTGGTGCCGCTCGGCTACGCGGCCGGCCGCCTGGGCAATTTCATCAATGCAGAACTACCGGGCCGCATCGCGCCGGACACCCTGCCGTGGGCCATGCAGTGGCCAGGCATTCCGTATCCCGTGCACCCGTCGCCGCTCTACCAGATGCTGATCGACGGCATCCTGGTCTTCATCATCCTGTGGCTGTATGCGCGCAAGCAGCGTCCGCGCATGGCCGTCGGCGCCATGTTCACCCTGTTGTACGGCTGCGCGCGCTTCTTCACGGAATACTTCCGCACGCCGGACTGGGAAGTCGTCTGGCTCGGCGTGCCGATCACCTCGGGCCAGATGCTGTCCCTGCCGATGATCGTCGGCGCCATCGCGCTGCTGGTGTGGGCGTATAAAAGCCAGGTAATGGGCACGCCGCCCACCAAGGTCCGCCCGGCCAACACGTAAAACCGCTGTTCCCCGGTGGCGCGCCAGGCAGGCGCGCCCCCCTCCCCTCCTCTGGCAACATTTCCCTAAAAACAGCAAGATTTCCGTATGGAATGGACTTGCTGTTGACATCTGGGTATCATCGTTTGCACGTGCCGCCACCGGGGAGTGCCTTGCCATGCCGCCTGCCGGGCAAAAACTGACATGCTCGATCGCGCTGGGCGCCGGCTATGTGCTAGCCCAGTTGGCCTTGACGGCCTGGGCCGGCTCGCACGCCCCCTGGGTCAGCTATGCGTTCAGCATTGTCTCGCCCCTGCTGGCGCTGGCCGCCTGTTGCCGCTGCGCCTATGTCAGCGCGGCAGGCGCCGCCAGGACAGGCTGGGCCCTGTTCGCCGTGGCCATGCTGTTCTGGAGCTCGGGCATGATATTGTCGGCCTGGCAGGACCTGAGCGGACAAGTGGCTTCCGACGCCACGTATTTTTCCGATTTCGCCTATTTCATGTACGGCGCGCCCCTGCTGCTGGCCATGTCGTCCGTGACGCACGAGCATCCTTCACGCACCTTGCAATGGCTCGACGCCGTACAGGTGCTGCTGGCGGCCTACCTGGCCTATACGGCCATCTTTTCCGTGTCGCCCTTCGACCAGCGCTCGATCGCGCCGATTCCCGCCAGTCTGCTGGTGCTGACCTACAACGTGGAAAACCTGGTCTTGGCCTGTTGCGCTTCGCTGCGCCTGCTGGCGCGCCGGCGCGATGGCGGGCAAGGCCGCTTTTACCTGCTGCTGGCGGTGTTCTTATGGTGCTATGCGGGCTGCGCGGCCGCGTATAACTATCTGACCTTGCATGGCGCGACCGAAGCCTGGAGCGAGGTGCTGCCGAGCCTGCCCTTCCTGATCCTGGTGCTGCTGTCCATGCGCGTCACGGCGGCGCGGTCCGGTGCGGAAAGCGCACAGGCGCAGCAGACCCCGCAAAAGCTGACCCTGCTGATCGACAATTTCAGTCCCATCTTCTTTACGGCCGCCTTGCTGGGCCTGGGCTTTGCCGTCATGCGCGCGCATTTCTACCTGGCGGCGGCGTCGCTGTTCGTCGCGCTGCTGGTCCACGCGCTGCGCTCGGCCACCCTGCAAAGCCGCTACATGCAAAGCGAACTGGCCTTGCGCGCGGCGCATGACAAGCTGGAAAAGCTGTCGCTGACGGATGGCTTGACGGGCATCGCCAACCGGCGCTGCTTCGACCAGACCCTGCAGCTGGAGTGGCAGCGCGCCGCACGCAACAATCAAGCGCTGGCGCTGCTGATCATCGACATCGATTTCTTCAAAAGCCTCAACGACAGCTTCGGCCACCCGTATGGCGACGCCTGCCTGGTGCAGATCGCGGCCGCCCTGCATTCCGCGCTGCCGCGCGCCAGCGACCTGGCGGCCCGCTTCGGCGGCGAGGAGTTTGCCGCCATCCTGCCCGCCACCGATCGCGTGGGCGCGCTGGCCGTGGCGCACAAGATGCAGGAAGCGATCGCTGCGGCCGCCATCGTCCACGCGCCGTCGCGCGGCGGCCTGGTGACGGCCAGCATCGGCCTGGCCCTGAATGACGCAGGACAGACGCCGGAGCAATTGCTGGCCTCTGCCGACCAGGCCCTGTACCGGGCCAAGCAGAATGGTCGCAACCGGGTCGAAGGCTAACTTGTCAGCTTGCCGGTAATGACTTTCCATTGCGCCGGCGTCACGGGCGTGATCGACAGCCGGCTGCCCTTCTTGAGCAGCAGCATGTCTTCCAGCTCCGGCATCTGGCGCATCTCGGACAGGGGCAGCAGCGCCGTCTTCTTCACGCCGCGCACGTCGACGCTGATCCAGCGCGGCTGTTCTGGCGTGGCTTTCGGGTCGAAGTATTTGCCGCCCTCTTCAAACTGGCTGTGATCGGGATAGGCGCCGCTGGCCACTTCGGCCACGCCCGCCACGCCCGGCTGCGGGCAGCTCGAGTGATAGAACAGCACGCCATCGCCCGGCTGCATGCCATCGCGCATGAAGTTGCGCGCCTGGTAGTTGCGCACGCCAAACCAGGGCATGGTGTGCTGCGGCGCCGCCATCAGGTCGTCGATGCTCACTTCATCGGGTTCGGATTTCATCAGCCAGTATTGTTTCATGTTCACTCCCTATCAAAAGCAACAGGCGTAAAAAAACGGTTGCGCATCGATGCTGCAACCGTTTTCTTTGTACTGCAAATTGGGCCCCGCCTGTGCCGCTATGCCGGCATCCCGAACCAAACGGTTCAAGGTGGTCACGTTAGTTCAATTTCGGGTTCGTCGAACGAGCGACGCTCACTCCCATCAAACAAAATTCGCAACCGATGCGCATAAATGGTTCAAGGAATATATGGCAATCGCGAACACCGCAGGGTAGACCCAAGTTTACTCCTTTGCTCGCGCATCGCAAAGACAAATCGTCGCGTGCACGCTTAAAAAAGGTTTTCCTGGGGCGTCAGAGCGCTATCCAATACCGTGTGCATGGCCGAGATTTTCTGCTTCACTTCCAGTATCGTCAATTCCGACAGCGGACCTTGCGGCGACTTCACGGAGAGGAATTCGGCGGCCACGCCCAGGGCGGCCAGCACGGCGATGCGGTCGTTGCCCTTGACCTTGCCCGCGTCGCGGATGGCCTTCATTTTGCTATCGAGATAGATCGCCGCTTCGCGCAGCGCGCGCTCTTCGCCGTCGCGGCACACCATGCTGTAGGACTGGCCCATGATATTGACATCGACACGCGGCATTACGCTTCCTTCTCGTTCTCGGCAATATAGGCGCCCGCTTCCGAAGCGGCTTGCTCCAGGCCAGCTTGCACCAGTTCGGGAATTTTTTCCAGCAACGCTTCCACCCGCTCCTGCGCCTCGCGCATGCGTTGCACATACTGCGCGTTATCTGCGGCCAGCGCGGCATTGTCCTTGCGCAGTTGCGCGTTCTCACGGCGCAGCGCATGGGTCATTTCGGCCAGCAGGCCTATTTTGTCGGATAATTCGTTGAATTCGGAAATCATGCCGCCACTATAGGGCGGACGCTCCATGGGCGTCAATCGAATCACGCCGCTGTCACACATATTTACATCAATGCAGGGCAGTTGGCGGACAATACACGCTTTTTCCGGCGCTTTTCGCCAAGTGCACGCATCCGCCAGCGCCGCGATGGCCGCGTTTTACTCGTCGACGTAATCGGGTTCGATATCGAGGCCGCCATAGCGGTTTTCGCAAGAGCGGCGCGTCAGCGTCTGTTCTCCGCCCTTGCCGTCAAGCACCATCGTCAAGTCGCGGCAAGTACGGCTGTAGCTGCCAGGTTTGGCGTCCGTACGCGAGGGCGTCAGTCGCACTGCCAGCGGCACCGCATTGCCCAGTCCCTTGTTGCTCCACTGGCGGCTCTTGCCATCCTCTTCATCTTTCAAGGTGCGCACGGCGGCCTTCAGCAACGATGCTTGTTCTTTTGCATTCAGCTTGGCGATGGTGACGTCGGACAGGAACGGCGGATACACGACGGGCGCCGGGTCCTTGCCCTGCACATCCCATTTCCCGCTGTTCTGCGAACAGGTGCGGCGGCTCAGGTCCTGCGACTTGCCGCCCGCCGTGACGACGAATTTCAGGTCGCGGCAGACATGCGCCTTCAGGCTGTGCTCCGTCATGCCCGAGTTGCTAAAGTTATACGTGACTTTGACCATCACGCCGCGGTCGCCGCCGTTGTCCCACACATGGGCTTCCTGGTCGTCGTCGTCCTTGTTCAAGTCGTTGAACAAATCGCCCAGCAGCATCTCCTTTTCCTGCGGCGTCAGGGTCGCCACGGTGATTTCGTCGGCGATGGTGGGCGTTTGCGCAGCGGCATTACCCAGACAGGCGAGGCCGATGACGGTGGCGCCCAGCAGGCGCAGGGCGGGACGGGAAGTCGGGAATGGCATGGTGTGCTTTCTGATGCAAGTGGTGATCTGAGGCGATATTGATATGCAATTGCAATCATCTTATCAAATTTCATAGTCAAACTCTGTTTCCTGTGCGTACAGGAACGCCCCCTCTCCGGACGGCATGCTAGAGTCGCGCCTGTTGCTGACGCCCGGGAACGAGGCTTGCGCCAGCGCAAACCCTGCGTAAATGCAGGCTGCGCAGAACGTCTATGCTTATCTTCCCGGAGAATAAGCCCTTGAATAAGCCCCCTACCGTCCCTATAATTAGCACTCGTTAGTAGAGAGTGCTAACAAACTCTTTCGTAGCAATCCTCAGGACTGATGGTGCTTGCCAGACCACTGCAGGGAACGCTACGCGGCGGGCGACGCCGCGATGCACCACTGCCGGATACAGGCAAGGACAGGATGACATGGGGTTTGCTTGACCGTTGCGGGCTGCTTTCAACGGCGGTCACTGAAAGCAGGCCTGGCGCTGTGCCAGGCATGTATTCATTTAGCAACACCTATCCATTGAACTTTAAGGAGTTTTGTATGAATCTGCGCCCATTGAACGATCGCGTCATCGTCAAACGCCTCGACCAGGAAACCAAAACTGCGTCCGGCCTCATCATTCCTGATGCAGCTGCTGAAAAACCGGATCAAGGCGAAGTCCTTGCCGTAGGCAATGGCAAGATTCTCGACGACGGCAAAGTCCGTCCTCTGGATGTCAAAGTGGGCGACCGCGTCCTGTTCGGCAAGTACGCCGGCCAAACCGTCAAAGTTGACGGCGATGAGCTGCTGGTCATGCGCGAAGAAGACATCATGGCGATCGTCGTCAAGTAATTGTTTCCACGTTGTAGACAGATACATCCCGAAACTCAGGAGAATTGAACATGGCAGCTAAAGAAGTAGTATTCGGCGACGCAGCGCGCGCCAAGATGGTCGAAGGCGTCAATATCCTCGCCAACGCAGTCAAAGTCACCTTGGGCCCGAAAGGCCGCAACGTGGTTCTGGAGCGCTCGTTCGGCGCCCCTACCGTCACCAAGGATGGTGTATCGGTAGCGAAAGAAGTTGAACTCAAAGACAAGCTCATGAACATGGGCGCGCAAATGGTCAAGGAAGTTGCTTCCCGCACCAGCGACAACGCCGGCGACGGCACCACCACCGCGACCGTGCTGGCACAAGCCATCGTGCGCGAAGGCATGAAGTTCGTTGCCGCCGGCATGAACCCGATGGACCTGAAGCGCGGTATCGACAAAGCTGTTGCAGCGACCGTCGAAGAACTGGCGAAAATCGCCCGTCCTTGCACCACGACCAAGGAAATCGCCCAGGTTGGCGCGATCTCGGCGAACTCGGACTACTCGATCGGCGAGCGTATCGCTGAAGCGATGGAAAAAGTCGGCAAAGAAGGCGTGATCACCGTTGAAGACGGCAAGTCGCTGAACGACGAGCTGGACATTGTTGAAGGCATGCAGTTCGACCGCGGCTACCTGTCGCCATACTTCATCAACAACCCAGAGAAACAAGTTGCCGTACTGGACAGCCCATTCGTCCTGCTGTGCGACAAGAAAATCTCGAACATCCGTGACCTGCTGCCGGTACTGGAACAAGTCGCAAAAGCTGGCCGTCCACTGCTGATCATCGCAGAAGACATCGAAGGCGAAGCACTGGCAACCCTGGTTGTGAACAACATCCGCGGCATCCTGAAAACTTGCGCAGTGAAAGCCCCTGGCTTCGGCGACCGCCGCAAAGCCATGCTGGAAGACATCGCTGTCCTGACCGGCGGCCAAGTGATCGCTGAAGAAGTCGGCCTGACCCTGGAAAAAGTGACCCTGGCCGAACTGGGCCAAGCGAAACGCATCGAAGTGGGCAAGGAAAACACCATCGTTATCGATGGCGCCGGCGAAGCTGCCTCGATCGAAGCACGCGTAAAACAAGTGCGTGTACAGATCGAAGAAGCGACCTCGGACTACGACCGTGAAAAACTGCAAGAGCGCGTAGCCAAACTGGCTGGCGGCGTTGCCGTGATCAAGGTTGGCGCAGCCACCGAAGTCGAAATGAAAGAGAAAAAAGCCCGCGTTGAAGATGCACTGCACGCTACCCGCGCTGCCGTGGAAGAAGGCATCGTGCCAGGCGGCGGCGTAGCCCTGCTGCGCGCACGCGCCAACATCACGGTCAAGGGCGACAATCCTGATCAAGACGCTGGTATCAAGATTGTTCTGCGCGCAATGGAAGAGCCACTGCGCATGATCGTGCAAAACGCTGGCGAAGAAGCTTCGGTCGTCGTGGCAGCCGTACTGGCTGGTTCGGGCAACTACGGCTACAACGCTGCCAACGGCACGTATGGCGACATGGTTGAAATGGGCGTTCTGGACCCAGCCAAAGTGACCCGTTCGGCGCTGCAAAACGCCGCTTCGATCGCTTCGCTGATGCTGACAACCGACTGCATGGTCTGCGAAATCGCTGACGACAAAGCAGGCGGCGGCATGGGCGGCGGCATGGGTGGTATGGGCGGCATGGGCGGCATGGACGGCATGATGTAATGTCCGGCATCCCCGCGCGCAGGCGACGGCGCGCAGGGATGCATACGCCGGGGAGAAACAGCAGACCAAAAGCTGCCTGTTCTTCCCCGGCAGCCCCGAAAAGCTATCTTCTACGGAAGGTAGCTTTTTTTTCGCCTGTTGGCCTGTTGATTTGGCAAGCCCCGCGATTGCCGGCCTGTGCATTTTGCTTTAGCATGGCCGCCATCATCCCTCTTTCTCACACCCACCATCATGCCGCCACGCGCCTCCTCTTCCAAAACCACCATCATCGCCGGCATCCTGGCCGGCTTGCTGGCCGCCGGGCTAGTCGCTTTCTACCTGCACCAGCAGTCCGCGCCGCACGAGGGCAATGCCCCGGCCGCGAGCAGCAACACGGCGGCGCCAGAGCAGAACGCGCGCGCCGTCGATGCCTTGCTGGCTTTGCCGGAAATCAAGGCCTGGTCGGCGCATATCGAAAAGGCTTCGGGCGGCCGCGCGCACGGCGCCGTGATGGAAACGTCGCCCGAGACGCGCCTCGTCGATGGCGTCGCCAGCTACCAGCTGAGCTTTTTCGAAAGCACGCCCGATGCGGCGCACCGCTGGGAAAGCTTTGTCGTGACGCCCGACGGCAAGCGCATCCTCGTCGACGACATCGTCAGCGGCGACCTGATCAGCCTGGAACAATGGCGCAAGGACAATGCGCCCATGCAACGCGTCGCCACGCAGTAACTACGTCGGCGTTGTAGCGCAAGCTTTACTTTCTGGCATCAACGCCCGATACTCGCCCACATGCCCGCCATCACTATCCGCCCCCTCACGCCAGACGACGCCAGCGCCTACCGCGCGCTGCGCCTGGCCGGCATCGCCGAACTGCCCACCGCCTTCTGCACCACGCACGCGGCGGAAAGCGGCTTGCCGCTGGCACAGATAGCCCAGCGCTTGCACGCCACTTCCCACCAAATAATATTTGGCGCTTTCAATGAAGAACAATTGATCGCCATGGCCGGCCTGCGCCGCGAGCCGATTGCCGTCGTGCATGACAAGGCCAGTCTGTGGAGCGTGTACGTGGCGCCGCAGGCGCGCGGGTGTGGCGCGGGACGGCAACTGGTGCAGGCGGCCATTGCACACGCCTGCAGCGTGCCCGAACTGGCCCGCGTGCGCCTAGCCGTGGCGCAGGACAACCACGCCGCATTGACCCTGTACCTGGACTGCGGTTTTACCCTGGAGGACCGTCCCGCAGCGGATGGCATGCTGCAAATGCAGCTGTTGCTGCCCCGCCCGGTTCGTGCAAGTGCCAGTGCAAGTGCCGAAAGTAATGTCTTTATGAAAATCAATACCTTACAATTCCCTGCGAAATAGCGGACAGGCCGTTTTTTCTGTTGCAAGCAAACGCGGCAGGCCTTAGCATCGCGGCTTACAAAAAAAACTTGGGGGAGAGCCAATGTCATCGGCCGAGACACAAACCGCCACGGGCAAAATGCCGCGGCAAATACCGTACATCATCGCCAACGAAGGCTGCGAACGCTTCAGCTTTTATGGCATGCGCAACATCCTGACGCCATTCCTCATCAGCACCTTGCTGCTGATGATCCCGATCGACCAGCGCACGGGCGAAGCCAAGCACGTGTTCCACACCTTCGTCATCGGCGTGTATTTCTTCCCGCTGCTGGGCGGCTGGCTGGCCGACCGTTTCTTCGGCAAGTACAACACCATCTTCTGGCTCAGCCTCGTGTATTGCGCCGGCCATGCCTGCCTGGCCCTGTTTGAAAACAGCGTCAACGGCTTCTATTTCGGCCTGTTCCTGATCGCCTTCGGTTCCGGCGGCATCAAGCCGCTGGTGGCTTCGTTTGTCGGCGACCAGTTCGACCAGACCAACAAGCACAAGGCCAAGCTGGTCTTCGACCTGTTCTACTGGATCATCAACTTCGGCTCCTTCTTCGCGTCGCTGCTGATGCCGATGTTCCTGCGCGACTACGGTCCGTCGATCGCCTTCGGCATCCCCGGCATCATGATGCTGGCCGCCACCATCGTCTTCTGGATGGGCGCCAAAAAATACGTGCATGTGCCGCCGGCGCCACCGAATCCCGATTCGTTCACCCGCGTGGCCCGCACGGCCCTGCTGGCCCGCGTCGATGGCGGTTCGCGTCCCGGCCTGTACGTGGCCTACGTCGGCGTCATCGGCGCCCTGTATGCGTTCTACAGCATTCCCGAATGGGGCTTCGTGATTGCGGCGTGTACCGCGCTGGTATTGCTGCTGGCCTTCGGCAGCATCGGCACGGCCATGCAGCTGGAACGCGCACGCGGCATCCACCCCGACGAAGCCGTCGAAGGCGTGCGTGCCGTGCTGCGCATCCTCGTCATCTTCGCCCTCGTCACGCCCTTCTTCTCGCTGTTCGACCAGAAGGCATCGACGTGGATCGTGCAAGCGAACACCATGGAAAAACCAAGCTGGTTCCTGCCGGCGCAGATGCAGGCGCTGAACCCGATGCTGGTGATGCTGCTGATCCCGTTCAACAACCTGGTGCTGTACCCGATGCTGAACCGCTTCGGCCTGGAAGCGACGGCCCTGCGCCGCATGACGGCCGGTATCGGCTTTTCCTCGCTGGCGTGGATCGTCATCGGTCTGCTGCAACTGGCCCTCGACAGCGGCAATGCCGTCTCCATCATGTGGCAGATCCTGCCATACGCCCTGCTGACGTTCGGCGAAGTGCTGGTCTCGGCGACGGGACTGGAGTTTGCCTACAGCCAGGCGCCCGTGTCGATGAAGGGCGCCATCATGAGCTTCTGGAATCTGTCGACCACGGTGGGCAACCTGTGGGTGCTGATCGTCAACCGCAGCGTCATGAACGAAGGCGTGATCGGCAAGATCGCCGAAAGCGGCATCAGCGTGACGGCCTTCCAGATGTTCTTCTTCGCCGCCTTCGCCGCCGTGGCCATGCTGGCCTTCGGCCTGTATGCGAAGCGCTACAAGATGGTGGACAACTACCGCCAGGCGGTGATCCCTGCGAAAGCATGATGCCGGTTTGATCTGCCGCAATCAAGAAGGGCGCCCTCGGGCGCCCTTTTTTACGTCGTCACCGTCGGCCCATCGCGCCCCGTGCGCTCACGGATCTGCGCCAGCTGCTGCGCCACGGCGATCAGCCCCGCCAGCGCTTCCTGGGTGGGAATATCGTGCCGGGCCGGATCGGCTTCGTAGCGCTCCAGGTACAGGCGCAGGGTGGCGCCCTCGGTGCCCGTGCCGGACAGGCGCAGCACGATGCGCGCGCCGTCCGTCATGATGATGCGGATGCCCTGCTGCGTGGCTACGGAGCCGTCGACGGGGTCCGTGTAGCTGAAGTCGTCGGCCAGCGCCACCGTGTAGCCGCCCAGCTCCTGGCCCGGCAAGGCGGCCAGCTGGCCGCGCATGGCTTCCATCAGCTGCTGCGCGCTGGCGCTGTCGATGTCTTCGTAATCGTGGCGCGAGTAATAGTTGCGGCCATATTCCGCCCAGTGCGCGCGCACGATCTCTTCCACCGATTGTTTTTTCTCTGCCAGCAGGTTAAGCCAGAACAGCACGGCCCACAGGCCATCTTTTTCGCGCACGTGGTTCGAGCCCGTGCCGTAGCTTTCTTCACCGCACAGGGTGGCCATGCCCGCGTCGAGCAGGGTGCCGAAGAACTTCCAGCCCGTCGGCGTCTCGTGGCACGGTATGCCCAGCGCGCTAGCGACCCGGTCGGCCGCGCCCGACGTGGGCATGGACCGGGCGATGCCTTTCAAACCGTCGCGGTAGCCGGGCGCCACGCTGGCGTTGGCAGCCAGGATGGCCAGGCTGTCCGAGGGCGTCACGTCGAAGCGCCGGCCGACAATCATGTTGCGGTCGCCGTCGCCGTCCGAGGCGGCGCCGAAGTCCGGGGCATCGTCGCTGGCCATGCGCGTAATCAATTCCTGCGCGTTGACGGGGTTCGGGTCCGGATGGCCGCCGCCGAAGTCTTCCAGGGGCACGCCGTTGATGACGCTGCCCTTAGGCGCGCCCAGCATGCCTTCCAGGATGGCCGTCGCATAAGGGCCGGAAACGGCGTGCATGCCGTCAAAGCAGATACGCAAGCCGCCCGCGACCAGGGCGCGGATGGCGTCGAAGTCGAACAGCTGCTGCATCAGTTCCGCGTAATCAAGCACCGGATCGATCACTTCGACCGTCATCTGCTCGATGCGCGCCACTCCCAGGGTGTCGAGGTCGATGTCGGCAGCGTCGCTGATGCGGTACTCGGTGATCGTTTGCGTGCGCGCAAACATGGCCTCGGTGACCTTTTCAGGTGCCGGGCCGCCATTGGCGATGTTGTACTTGATGCCGAAATCGCCATCGGGGCCGCCCGGATTATGGCTGGCCGACAGGATGAGGCCGCCGCTGGCGCCATGCTTGCGGATCACGCAGCTGACTGCCGGCGTCGACAAAATGCCGCCCTGCCCCAGCAGCACGCGCGCGTAGCCATGCGCGGCCGCCATGCGCAGCACCGTCTGGATGGCCGCGCGGTTGTAGTAACGCCCGTCGCCGCCCAGCACCAGGGTCTGGCCGCGGCAGTCGCCCAGCGTGTCAAAAACGCTCTGCACGAAGTTTTCCAGGTATTGCGGTGCGCTGAAGACAGCCACCTTCTTGCGCAAGCCCGAGGTGCCAGGCCGCTGGCCGGCCATCGGTGCCGTATTGATGATTTGAATAGTCATCTTGCCTCCCTATCAATTTCCGATGGTAACGCAGGCCAGGCAAGCGGCAAAGCGTTGTACGTCTGCCACGGTGCGCCAAGCCGCTTAGCACGACATCGCGGCATGCCATATAATGAGAATCATTCTCATATGCGGCATTCCTGGCTGCGGACTCATACATCGGACGCCGTGGTTGCACGCTATTACCAAGAACTGTTGAACTTTTGCTGGCGCAGCTTGCGCAACCGCGAGGCTGCGGCCGACCTGGTGCAGGAAAGCTATGCGCGCGTGCTGGGCGAGGCGGCCGTGCGCGAACCGCGCGCGCTGCTGTACCACACGGCGCGCAACCTGCTGGTCGACCAGCACCGCCGCGCCGCCGTGCGCCAGCACGAGGAACTCGACGCCCTGCCGGAGGCCGCGCATCCGGCAGGGCCCCGTCATTTGCAGCCGGAACAGGCGCTCGAAAGCAGCCAGGACTGGCAAGCCTGCGTGGCCGCCATCGACGCCTTGCCGCCCCGCTGCCGCGACGCCTTCGTGCTGCACGTCTTCGAGGAATTGCCGCACGCGCAAATCGCCGCGCGCATGGGCATTTCCGTGAGCATGGTGGAAAAACATATCGCGCGCGGCATGCTCAGTTGCCAGGCGCAGTTGCGTTCTCTGCGGGAATGCGCATAATGCCGTCCATGACCGCCCACTCGCCCCGCCATGATTTCGGCCCCTCCGCCCAGGAGCAGGCGGACTTGCGCGAGTACGCCGACTTTGCCGCCACGCAAGACGGCGTGGCATTGGCTGCCGCCACCTGGTTCAGCCGGCGCGGCAACTTCGATGCGCAGCAACAGGCCGAGTTTGCCGCCTGGCTGGCGGCCGATGCGCTGCACGCGCAAGCATATACGCAGCTGCAACAGACCCACCGCACGGCGCGCCGGATTCCCGCGCAGGTCGCCGCGCGCTGGGCCGTGCCCCAGGCAGCGCCAGCGCCATTTCTCCGCCGCCCGCTTCTGCGCTCCCTGCGCATGCTGCCGTATGCGGCGGCCGCCATGCTGCTGCTCGGCGTGGGCGCGGGCGCCTACCAGTGGTGGCAACAACCCACGTTCAGCCAGTCGTATGCCACCGCGCGCGGCCAGCGCCTGGCCGTCTCGCTACCCGACGGCAGCCAGGTGCAGCTCGATACGACCACGCAACTGCACGTCACCCTGTACCGCCAGCGGCGCGAAGTGCGCCTGGCGCACGGCGAAGCGCTGTTCCAGGTGCAATCGAAACAAGGACAAGCGTTCGACGTGCTCAGCGGCCCCTTGACAGTGACGGTGGTGGGCACGCAATTTTCCGTGCGTAACACGCTGGCGCACGACGGCCAGCTGCGCGTGGCCGTGCAGCATGGCCAGGTGCGCGTGGCGGGCGCAGGACAAGAGCTGGTCGACCTGCGGGCCGGCCAGGGCGTCAGCAGCGATGCCAGCGGCCGCCTGTCCGCCGTCGCCAGCCTGGCCCCGGGCAGCGTGGCGCCATGGCGCAACGGCAGGGTCACCTTCGACAATGTACCGCTGGGCGCGGCACTGGCCGAATTCGAGCGCTATGGCGACACGGGCTTCGTCGTGCGCGATCCCGCCGTCGCGCGCTTGCGCATCGGCGGCAGCTTCAGCCTGACCCAGCTCGACCGCTTCGCCGCCGCCTTGCCGCAACTCTTGCCCGTACAAGTCGTGCGCAGCGGCACCGTCAGCACCATCGGCATGGCGCCGAAAGCCGCTGCGCAGGCACCGGCCATGCAACTCCCAAAAAATAAATGAAAATAGTTCGCATTCGCAGGTGAGGGTTTTGCCCGCTGCCGCGTCTACCAGGTTAATCGACAATAAATTAACCTGGAGAAATGCAACATGTGGTCCCCCCGCCTCAATCTGACACCCGCCCCCTTCGCCCTGGCCGCCATGCTGGCCCTGGGCAGCATCCCCTTGGCACACGCGCAAACCTTGTCATCCGTCAAACTAGCCATCGCCGCCCAGCCTCTGGGGCAAGCCCTGAATGAGCTGGCGCGGCAAGCCAATTTGCAACTGCTGTTTGCACCGGGACTGGTGGCCGGCAAGACGGCGCCCGCCGTCAGCGGCACGCTCAGCGTGGCCGAGAGCCTGGAACGCCTGCTGGCCGGCAGCGGCCTGGCAGCTGCCATCGACGGCAACAGCGTCATCATCCGCCCAGCGCCCGCCACCACGGGCAAGGTGGCGACCCTGGCGGAAATCACCGTCAGCGCGCGCCAGGAGGCGACGACGGATACCGAGCTGACGAAGTCGTATGCGGCACAGGCAGTGAGCATCGGCAAGGGCCGGCAAAGCCTGCGCGAGATTCCCCAGTCCGTCTCCGTACTGACGCGCCAGCAACTGAACGACCAGAATTTGCTGAACCTGGACGACGCCATGCGCGGCGTGACGGGCATCACCGTCGAAGCGAGCAGCACGGGCGGCAACCACGGCAATTTTTATTCGCGCGGCCATGCGCTGGACTCGGTACAGGTCGATGGCGTAATGACGCCGGCCAGCACGGGCAACGACCTGTCGGCCGGCTTCGGCCTGGCCATCTATGACCGGGTGGAAGTGCTGCGCGGACCGGACGGCCTGTTCCAGGGCGCGGGCGACCCGGGCGGCAGCATCAACCTGGTGCGCAAGCGGGCGCGCGACACCTACACCGCCAGCGGCGTGCTCAGCGCAGGTTCCTGGGACCGCTACTATGCGGAAGCGGACGTCACGGGCCCCTTGAGCGCGGACGGCAAGGTGCGCGGCCGCCTGGTGGCCGCCTACGAACACCGGCGCTCCTTCGTCGATCATGTGTATGCGGAAAAACCGCTGCTGTACGGCACCGTTGCCGTCGATGTGGCGCCGGGCACCGTGCTGACGGGCGGCGTCACCTATCAGGAATACAAGGGCCGTCCCGCCTTCGGCCTGCCCGCCTATGAAGACGGGCGCCTGCTCGACGTGCCCCGCTCCACGTACCTGGACCCGGCCTGGAACCACATCACGGAAAAGGTTACGGAATATTTTGCCGAACTCGATCACAAACTGGACAACGGCGGCCAGTTCAAGGTGACCGCCCTGTACCGCGAACAGGACGAACCATCGCGCCATTTCGGCTGGCCCGATTGTTCGGCAGACCCTGTCACGGGCGAGAGCTGCCTGATCAGCTGGACCTACCGCAGCCACTGGAAGACGCAAGGACTCGATGCCTGGCTGGCGACGCCGTTCCAGGCGTTCGGTCGCAGCCACGACCTGATCGTGGGCGCCGACTACCGCCAGGTGCACAAGAATTTCCAGTATGGTGGCGGCGACACTGCGCCGATCAATATCTTCCACCCGGATAACAATATCGCCCGGCCCAGCTACACCTTTTCCAACGGCAACGACAACCGCACCAAGCAGTTCGGCCTGTACGCGCGCACCCGCCTGCAAGCGACGGACCGGCTCGCCGTCAACCTGGGCGGACGCCTGACGCACCGGAACAACCATACCGTCAACCGCAATGCCTATTTCAACCAGTTCACCGATGTCAGCAACACCATCAATGCGAAATTCACGCCGTACGCGGGTCTGGTCTATGAACTCGACAAGCAGGTCTCGGCCTACGGCAGCTACACGCGCATCTTCTCGCCCCAGATCACCACGGACGCTGCTGGCCAGCCCCTGAAGCCGCGCACGGGCCAGCAATTCGAGCTGGGATTGAAGGCGGAACTGTTCGACAAGAACGTCAATGCGCATGCGGCCCTGTTCCGCATGGAAGACGAAAACCGCGCCATGCCCGATCCGGCCAACCCGCTGTTTTCCATCGGTGCCGGCAAGATGCGCAACCAAGGCGTGGAAGCCGAGCTGAGCGGCAGCCCCCTGCCGGGCTGGAACATCACGAGCGGCTACTCCTACACCAGCACACGCACCCTCGAAGGCAGCGATGAGCAGAAGGCCCAGCTGTACACCTTCATCGCGCCACGCCATAATTTCAATCTGTGGACCAATTACCGGCTGGCCGGCGCGCTCGATAAAGTCAGCGTGGGCGGCGGCTTGCGCAGCGTCAGCAGCATGTACCGCCTGAACGGCCCCGTGAAATTCGAGCAGGGTCCCGTCACCACGGTGGGCTTGCAGGCTGGCTACCGCCTCAGTCCCAAGCTGGAGCTGTCGCTGACGGTGAACAACCTGTTCGACAAAAAATACTACACGCGCGTGTGGGCCGCCTATGGCTCCAACTTCTATGGCGAACCACGCAATGCCATGCTGACCCTGCGCGGCCAGCTGTAACGCCTGCGCTTGCGCGCTTGCACGGCCACCGCGTCAGTACGGTGGCCGTGCTCGTTTACAACATCGCACTCTTGCATGTCTCGCAACCTCACACTATAATAAGAATAGTTCTCATTCACACTTGGATTCCGTTCGGAGTCCGCATCCCGCATTCCCGCCCGCCATCGACCGGCCAGGACGGCGTGGCTGATGCGCAGCTGGATGACACGCTGCGCCAGCCAGGCATCCCTGCCAAGCAAGCCTTCCCGTATCAATAACGCAAAAAGGTAGTTTCATGGCGCGAGCACGTTCGCTGGCCGGCGCTGCCGCCGCCACTTTCCGGTATGTTGCACCGCTGCGACAACCACGTTTCTCACCACAAACTAAGGCATACACCATGCACCTCACTTCCATCGCGCGCCTCGGCGCCCTCGCCACAGCCCTGCTGGGCGCGGCCCTCGTTTCCGGCACGGCCAGTGCGCACCAGATCTGGCTGCAGCAGGACGGCAAGGCGGCCAGCGTGTACTTCGGCGAATTCGGCGACAACCTGCGCGAAGCATCGCCCGGCCTGCTGGACAAGTTCAGCATCAGGAACGTGACGTGGGTGTCCGCCAAGGGCGCGCAACCGCTGCAGGCGAGCAAGACGGCCGGCGCCTTCATCCTGAATGGCAAGGTGGGTGCCGGCGAAAGCATCATCGTCGAGGAAGACAACTACCCGTCGTGGGAAGAGAAGAAGGATGGCAAGGCCACGCGCACCATGTGGGTCCCGGCCGCGCGCCTGGTCGCCGACGGCAAGGCGCAGACGCCCGCGCTGACCCTGGACCTCGTGCCGACCGGCAAACCGGGCCAGTTCCAGGTCAGCTACCAGGGCAAGCCGCTGGCGCAAGCCAAGGTCAACGCCGTGGTGCAGTCGGGCTGGGGCAAGGAAGCGTGGAGCGATGCGCAAGGCCTGGTCAGCTTCCCGCTGCCATGGAAAGGCACCTATGTGCTGGAAGTGCAGCACACGGACAAGACGGCTGGTCAGCGCGGCACGCAAGCCTATGACAAGGCCATGTTCGTGACGACCCTGAGCCTGGTGCAGCCGCAAGGCATGACGCCGCTGCCGGCCGGTCCGGTCCTGCCACCGAGCAAGGATCACGACTGACCATGCCAGCGCCAGCCATCATTAAAATGCCGCGCCTGCGGCTCTCCGCCGGCGCGGTGTACCGCCTCGGCGTGGCTTCGCGCAGCGTCGCGGCCATCGTTGGCGGCTACGTGCTGGCCGCGCTGGTCACCATGCTGCTGTCGGTGAGCCTGCCCATGGCCCGCTCCGAAGCCGTCATGACGGCCACCCTGCTGTCGTTTGCCATCTATACCTGCGCCGTGATGTGGGTCTTCGCCACGCGCAGCGCCCTGCGCGCCTGGCTGGGCCTTCTGATGCCGGCCGCCGTCATCGCCGCCATCCTGCAGTGGATGGACGCACTATCCTGGAGTCTCGCATGAAAGAAGGTTTCCGCCAGTCGATGGCATGGCTGCACACCTGGTCCGGCCTGCTCGTCTGCTGGATCTTGCTGCTGGTGTTTTGCGCCGGCACGGCCAGCTACTACCGCAATGAAATCACCCTGTGGATGCAGCCCGAACTGCACGGCGCCGCCGCCAGCCAGGTGTCGACGGAAGTGGCGGCCAAGGTCGCGCAACAAGCGATGGAAGAGCGGGCCACGGGCGCCACGCGCTGGTTCATCAGCCTGCCCGGCGAGCGCAGTCCCGCTACCCAGCTGGGCTGGAGCAAGCCGGCGCAACCCGGCGAAAAGAAACGCGGACGGCGCGGCAATTTTCATAGCGAAAAAGCCGACCCGGCCACGGGCGAGGTACTATCGAAGCCGCGCGAGACGCGGGGCGGCGAATTCCTCTACCGCCTGCATTTCGACCTGCACTACATGCCGGCCATCTGGGCTCGCTGGATCGTGGGTTTCTGCGCCATGTTCATGTTCGTTTCCATCATCAGCGGCATCGTCACGCACAAGCGCATCTTCAAGGACCTGTTTACCTTCCGGCCGAAAAAAGGCCAGCGCTCGTGGCTGGACGCGCATAACGTGACGGCTGTGCTGGCCCTGCCCTACCACATCATGATCACCTACACGGGCCTCGTCACCCTGATGTTCCTGTACATGCCTTCCGGCGTCACGGCCGCCTACAAGGGCGACCAGGATGCCTTCTTTGCCGAAGCCTTCCCCGGCCGCTCGGGCGACAGCAAGCCGGCCGGCGTGGCCGCGCCGCTGACGTCGCTGGCGCCCCTCGTGCGCCAGGCGGAACAGCACTGGGGCGGCGGCAAGGTCGAGCGCATCTCCGTCAATCACCCGGGCGACGCCAACGCCACCATTTCGCTGACGCGCGCCGGTGGGCGCGACATGTCGTCGAAGCAGCCGTCGATGGAATTCGATGGCGTGTCCGGCAAGCTGTTGTCGAGCGACGGCGAGGCACAGCCCGGCGCGGCCGCCACGCAAGGCGTGATGGTTGGACTGCACGTCGCGCATTTCGGCGGCCCGCTGCTGCGCGCCCTGTTCTTCCTGTCCGGTCTGGCCGGCTGCGCCATGGTCGCCACGGGCGCCCTGCTGTGGGCCGTCAAGACGCGCCAGAAGCAAGCCAAGGCGCTGGCCGCCGGCAAGCGCGCCAGCTTCGGCCTGCGCCTGGTCGAAGCGCTCAACATCGGCGCCATCGCCGGCATTCCGATCGCCTTCGGCGCCTACTTCTGGGCCAACCGCCTGCTGTCGGTGACGATGGAAGACCGGCCAAAAGAGGAAATCGCCTGCTTCTTCGGCGCCTGGGCCCTGGCCGCCATCATCGCCCAGCTGCGCCCCTCGCGCGCCATGTGGCGCATGCAGCTGGCCGCCGGCGCCTTCCTGCTGGCGTCGCTGCCCGTGCTGAACGTCTTCACGACCAATTCGCACCTGGGCGTGACCCTGTTCCTGGGCCGCGGCCCCGTGGCGGTAGCCGCTTTCGACCTGGTGGTGCTGGTGCTGGGCCTCGGTCTTGCGTATGCGGCGTACAAATTGAAACCGCTGCCCGTGAAGGCGGCCAAGGCAGCACCGGCCAAGCCGGCAACCACGATGGAGGCCGCGTGATGGAACTGTTAGCCAATTTCCTCGTCTTCGCGCTGTGCTATGCGGGCCTGTCCTCGCTGTGCCTGGCGATGGACCGCCATTACGCCGACCTGCACGGACGCGGCGCCGAACCGCCCGCGCCGCTGCGCCGCCGCCTGCAGTGGTCCGGCTGGCTGGCGCTGGCGGCCGGCCTGGCCTGGGCCATGCACATCGCCGGCGGCGGCTACGGCCTCGTCTACTGGGTCGGCAGCCTGACGGGCTGCGGCTTGCTGCTGATCTGGCTGCTGCCGTATGCGCCGCACCAGGCCATGCGCCTGGCGCGCGTCATTGGCGTGGCATCCGTGCTGGCCGCCGTCGCGCTGGCAGTACGGTAACGATCATGGCCATGCCCCCCCTGCTGTCCACGCAGCTGGAAAGCCATTACCGCGCACACCACGGCTGGCTGGTGCACTGGCTGCAGCGGCGCCTGGGCAATGCCGCCGAGGCCGCCGACCTGATGCAGGACACCTTCGCGCGCCTGCTGGCCGGCGCGCCCATGCAGCCGCAAACGCCGGCCCTGCGCGCGCCCAAGGCTTACCTGGCGACCGTCGCCAAGCATCTGCTGATCAACCACTTGCGGCGCCAGTCGCTGGAACGCGCGTGGCTGGCCGCGCTGGCCGCCCTGCCCGAACAGCATGTGCCATCGACCGAGCGGCGCGCGGAAATCCTGCAGGCGCTGCAAGCGGTCGATGCCATGCTCGACGGCCTGAAACCGAAGGTGCGCGCCGTCTTCATCCTGGCGCAGATCGAAGGCCATGCCTATGCGGACATCGCCGCGCAGCTGGGCATCGGCGAACGCTCCGTGAAGCGCTACATGGCCGAGGCGTTGACCGAATGCGTGCTGCTGGCGCAGGACTTGCCGGCATGAGCGCGGCCGCTTCGCCATCTCCGCCGCTGTCGCGCAAGGTGGCGCGCCAGGCCGTCGAATGGTATTTACTGGAGCAGTCGGGCCAGGCCACGCCGGACGACCTGGCCGCCAGCGCACACTGGCGCGCACGTCACCCGGAACATGCGCGCGCCTGGAACAGGGTGCAGCAGGTGAGCCAGACGGCGAATTTGCTGCCGCCGGAGCTGGCCGTGCCCGTGCTGCGCCGGCCGCAGCGCCGCGTGGCCGTGCAAGTGCTGCTGGCGCTGATGGCGGCGCCCGCCGCCTGGCTGCTGGTGCGCCACGAGATGCTGGCCGATTACCGCAGCGGCGTGGGCCAGCGGCGCGAGGTGTCCTTGCCCGATGGCGGCATCCTGGTACTCAACACGGACAGCGCCGTCGATGTGGCGTATGGCGCCGGTGAACGGCTGCTGACCCTGCGCCGCGGCGAAGTGCTGGTGCAGACGCGCCCCGATCATGCAGGCAGCCGCCCTTTCATCGTCGCCACCTGCCATGGCCGCATCCGCGCCCTGGGCACGCGCTTCACCGTGCGCGTCGACGACGACAGCAGCCGCGTGACGGTACTCGAACACGCGGTGGAAATCACGCCGCGCGCGCCGTCGGCCACCGTCCGCACGCTCATGGCGGGACAGCAAAGCCGCTTCGACGCCAGCCACGCCGGCCTGCCCACGCCGGCGCCGCTGCAAGCCGATGCGTGGGCGCGCGGCATGCTGGCGGTGCAGGACATGCGCCTCGACGCCTTCGCCTTCGAGCTGTCACGCTATCGCCCCGGCCTGCTGCGCGTGGAACCGCAAGTGGCGGGGTTGCGCCTGTCGGGCGCCTTCCAGCTCGACGACACGGACGCCGTGCTGGACAGCCTGGCGCGCATGCTGCCCGTCGACGTGCTGTACCGCTCCTCATACTGGGTCACCATCGCGGCCCGCAAAAAATAATTATTAAGATTTGGCCCTTTTTTTCGCCGTGACCTGTCCTGACGGTATTACAACGACACTTACCGGAAAGGCCAGACCATGCAACCACCCCGTTTGACTCCCCTCGCGCGCGCCATCGGCAGCGCCGTGATCCTGCTGTCGCTGTCGCAGGCGCCGGCCATGGCCGCCGATGCCACCGTGCCAGCCACCGCGCAAACGGCCTTCCACGTGCCGGCGGGCGACCTGTCCACCGCCATCGCCGGCTTTGCCATCGAGGCGAAGGTGAGCGTGGGCGCGGCGGCCGAACTGCTGCAAGGCGTGCGCACGCAGGGCCTGAGCGGCAGCTACACGGTGCCGCAGGCACTGGCCCGCCTGCTGGCAGGCACGGGCCTGGAAGCGCTGCCCAGCGGGGAACGCAGCTACGTGCTGCGCAAGGCAGGCACGGCATCGCCCGCCGCGCCGATTGCCGCGACCCTGGGCGAAGTAGCCGTCAGTTCCAGCGCCCTGCGCGACGGCACTACGGAAGGCAAGCGCGGTTACGCGGGCCTGACCAGCGCCACGCGCCTGAACCTGTCGCTGCGCGAAACGCCGCAAGCCGTCAGCGTCATCACGCGCCAGCAGATCGAGGACCAGGGCTTGCGCACCTTGCAGGACGTGCTGGTGCAGGCACCCGGCATCACGGTCGACCATTCCTCGAGCACGCGCGAATACGACCAGGTGTTTTCACGCGGCTTCGAAGTCACCTCGTACATGTTCGACGGCATCCCGACCAGCAAGAGCCTGGAAGCGCGCACCTACGACATGGCCATCTACGATCGCGTCGAAATCATCCGCGGCGCCACTGGCCTGATCAGCGGCACGGGCAGCCCGTCGGCCGCCGTCAACCTGGTGCGCAAACGTCCGGGCCGAAGCTTTGCCGCCACGGCCGGCGCGCAGCTCGGTTCGTGGGACCGCTACCGCATCGAAGGCGATGTCTCGACGCCCTTGACGGCGGACGGCAAGGTGCGTGCGCGCCTCGTCGCAGCGCATGAAGACCAGCGCTCGTTCATCGACCGCTACCAGCAGAAAAAGGACGTGCTGTACGCCATCGTCGAAGCGGACCTGACGCCATCGACGGTGCTTGGCGCCGGCATCAACTACCAGCAGGAAAAGCTGAAAGGCGCGGGGCGTGAATTCCCCATGTTCTACGCCGACGGCTCGCAGACGCATTTCCCCCGCTCGATGAACGGCACGGCGGCGTGGAGCACGTATGACCGCGAACAGAGCATGCTGTTCGCCACGCTCGACCATTATTTCGACAACGACTGGATCGCCAGGGTGGCCATCAGCCGCAGCAGCAACCAGTACGACGCCTTGCAGGGTTTTTCCGGCAATGGCTACCCGGACCGCGTGACGGGCGGCGGCATGCGGCTGTGGCTGGCCAACTGGCACAGCAAGCCGCAACAGACCTCGCTCGATGCCTACGTCAGCGGCCCGTTCCAGGCCTTCGGCCGCCAGCACGAACTGGTGCTGGGCGTGAGCGCTTCGGAACTGAAGACGAACAGCCCCATCTATCCGGGCTGGCGCCTGACTGGCTATGACCATACGGTGCCGGATATCCACGCCTGGAATGGCGCCATGCCGGTGCCCGACTACAGCGGCACGCGCCTGGGCAGCTCGTACGACAAGGAACGCGAGAGCGGCCTGTATTCGACCTTGCGCCTGCGCCCGACGGACGCGCTGTCGGTGATTTTGGGCGCGCGCCTGTCGTACTGGAAGCGCGACATCCGCAGCGACTATGTCAATGACACGGACCTGTACGACGCGATGCGTGAAAACGGCAAGATCACGCCATATGCGGGCCTCGTCTACGACCTGGGCCGGCACTGGTCGGCCTACGCCAGCTACACCAGCATCTTCACGCCGCAAAGCCAGCGCGACGTCAACAGCCGCTTCCTGGCGCCGCTCGAAGGCAAGAACTATGAAGTCGGCGCCAAGGGCGAATTCTTCGGCGGCAAGCTCACCACCAGCGCCGCCGTCTTCCAGCTGAAGCAGGAAAACCTGGCCGAAGCCGATCCGGGCAATGTCTGGATCATCGGCACGGGCGGCGGTTCCTACGCCTACCACACGGTCAAGGGTGCCACCACGCGTGGCTTCGAGGCGGAAGTGTCGGGCCAGCTGCGTCCCGACTGGCAACTGACGGCCAGCTATGCCTATAGCCGCATCCGCAATGCCGCCGGCGCACGCATCCAGACCAACCAGCCGCAAAGCATGGCCAAGCTGTGGACCACCTGGCGCCTGGCGCAAGGTGTGCCGGGCCTGGTGCTGGGCGGCGGCGTGAACTGGCAGAGCGATATCTACACGGACGACCGCGGACCGAACGGCGAACGCTTCGCGCAGAAGGCGTATGCAGTGGCGGGACTCATGGCGCAGTACCAGGTCAGCAAGCAACTGCTGGCGACCCTGAACGTCAACAATGTCTTCGACAAGCGCTACTACTCGACGGGCATGGGCGGCTACTACGGCGATCCGCGCAACGCCATGCTGTCGCTGCGCTATCAGTTCTGAACGGCTTCGCTGCTTTTGAGCAGCGCCTCGATGCCCTCGGGCGCCATGGCGCGGCCCAGATAGTAGCCAAACGCCTCGTCGCAGCCCATCTCGGCCAGCAGTTCCAGCTGCTCGCCGCTTTCCACGCCGCCGGCGATGGTGCGCAGTCCCAAGGTGCGCGCCATCGCCACGATGGCGCGCACCATGGCGCCGTCGCCGCCCGGCTTGCCCACGTCGTCGACAAAACACTTTTCAATCTTCACGGCATCCGTGGGAAAGCGTTTCAGGTAGTTGAGCGAAGCGTCGCCCGTGCCGAAATCGCTGATGGAAATCGCCATGCCCAGCTGGCGGAACTGGCGCAGTATCAGTTCGCAGTTCTGATTGCGGTCGATCAGTATGCCGGCGGCGATTTCCAGTTCGATGCAATGCCCCGGCACGCCGGCCGCCTCCAGCGCGGCGCCGAAATTGCGTGCGATATCGCGCTGGTAGAACTGGCGCGCCGACAGGCTGACGGACACCGTCAGCCTCTGCCCCTGCGCAATCCAGCTGCGTGCCTGTTCCACCGCCGTGGCCATCACCCACGCTCCCACCGGCAGGATCAGGGCGCTTTCTTCCAGCACCGGCAGGAAATCGAGCGGCATCATCAGGCCCAGCTCCGGGTGCTTCCAGCGCAGCAGTGCCTTCACGCCCGTGATCGTGCGCGTCCTCAAGTCCATGCGCGGCTGGTAATACAACGCGAACTCGTTGCGTTCGAGCGCGTGGCGCAAGGCCGTCTCGAGGATGGTGCGCGAATACGACTGCGTCTGCATGCGCGGCGCGTAACGCAGGCAGGTACCGGGCGCATGGCGCTTGGCCGCATACATGGCCAGGTCGGCCTTTTCGATCAGCGCATTGACGTCGTCGTCGTCGTCGTCCGGGTACAGGGCCACGCCCACGCTGGCCGCCACCGACAGGCTGTATTCGCCGATGACGAAGGGCGCGGCGATGGCGCCGACGATTTTCTCGGCCACCCGCTCGGCATCGTGCGCCGTGCGCAGTTCCGTCAGCAGGATGATGAATTCGTCGCCGCCCTGGCGCGCCACCGTGTCGACCTTGCGCACGCACTGCTGCACCCGGCGCGCGAACTCCGTCAGCACCTGGTCGCCCACGTCGTGCCCCAGACTGTCGTTAATGGATTTGAAGCGGTCGATATCGACGAACAGCACGGCCAGCAATGCCTGGTGGCGGCGCGCGTATGCGATGCCGTGCTCGAAGCGGATCTGGAAATGCAAACGGTTCGGCAGCCCCGTCAAGCCATCGTGGTGGGCGATGAATTCCAGCTGCTGCTCGGCGCGCCGGCGCGCCGACACATCGTGCAGCAGCAGCACCGCGCCGCCCTGCGCCAGCGGCGCGCAGCTGTACTGCACGTCGATGCGCTTGCCGTCGAGATGGCGCAGCAGCACGGCGCCGCGCGCCACTTCCAGCACTTCCTGCTGCGCCACGCACTCGCGCACCTGGCGCGCCGCATCGACGGGCGTGCCGTCATGGAACAGGGGCAGCAGCTGCGTCACGGGCTGGCCCAGGCCATCGTCGCCCAGCAGACCGCCCATGGCGCTGGCGCGGGGATTCAGATAGCGCACCACGCCAGCATGGTCGGTGCCGACAACGGCCGCCGGCAATGCGTGCAGCAGCGCCAGCGCCTCTGCCATGCGTTGCGCCTGCGCCGCCTGCAGCACCACGCCCGTCGTATGGCGCAAGCGCCACGTGCGCGCCGCCTGCCACTGGCAGGCCAGCAGCACGCTCAGCATCACGGCGAGGGTCAGGCACAGCGCCAGCAGCAGCGCCATCATGCGTCACCCGTCAGGCAAGAGATGGAAGACATGCTTTTCCTTTGCAACGCGCGCCATGCGGCCGGGCGCAGAACCATGCGGAAAGGAAATAGTATAAGAATTTCGGCGCGATATTTGCCTGATCGGGCGCCGCTTGACTGGTGTCAATCACGGCGAGGCGTGATCACTGTTGCAATCCTCCCACAGACAATCTCACCAATTATTGCAACAATTGCTGCGTCGCACTAAAATGAGAATGATTCTCATTATTGAGATTCACTCCATTCATCTGAGTCCCTGCGCCCAGGCCAGGACAGCAGCGGCATGGCCAGGCAAGCCAGGCGCAACACTCCCCCAGCGACGCATATTGTGAAACAGGCATCCGCCTGCTTCATCCACCACATCATCGCGACACCGGGAGCAGTCAATGACAAACCACAGCGCACAGCGAAAGGCCGCCGCATTGGCGCCGACCCTCATGGCCGCGGCCATTCTCGGCACCTTGGGTGCACCGGCCCACGGCCAGGCGCAGCAGCAGGAACAGAATCTGCCCGAAGTGCGCGTCAACGCGCAGGCCGCCTCCGCCACCACCGAAGGCAGCGGCTCCTACACCAGCGGCAGCATGACCGCGGCCACACGCCTGAACCTGTCCGTGCGCGAGACACCGCAATCGGTCAGCGTCGTCACACGCCAGCAAATGGACGACATGAATATCCGCTCGGTCGAGGACATCGCCAATATCACGCCGGGTCTGAGCCTGAACAAGGGCGCCACCGAGCGCGCCAGCTTTTATTCACGCGGTTTCTCGATCAGCAATTTCACGGAAGACGGTCTGACCATGTCGGCCGACGGCGACACCCTGGGTTTCGCCACCCTGGCCATGTACGACCGGGTCGAAATCCTGCGCGGCGCGGCCGGCATGCTGAATGGCGTGGGCAACCCGTCGGGCACGATGAATTTCGTGCGCAAGCGCCCTACGGCGGAGAACGAAGTGTCGCTCACGGGCAGCATCGGCCGCTACCACGACTACCGCGGCGAAGTCGATGCGCGCGGCGCGCTGAACCAGGCGGGCAGCCTGCGCGGGCGCGCCGTGGCCGCCTACCAGGATACCGACACGTTCATCTCGAACTACCGCCACAAGCGCGCCCTGCTCTACGCCACCGCCGATGCCGACCTGTCGCGCGACACGACCCTGAGCGTGGGCTTCCACGTCAACGACGAGCGTAATCCCGGCTCCACGTGGTACGGCTTGCCGACGGCGCTCGATGGCAGTTTCCTGCCTCTCGACCGCTCGGCCAGCAACGCGCCCGACTGGACCTTCTGGAACAAGAAAAACACGCGCCTGTTCGCCGAACTCGAACACCGGTTGGGCAACGGCTGGAAGGTCAAACTGGCGGCGCAGGCACTGCAGGACGAACTCGACTCCGTCGTCACGGGCATCGCCCGCTTACCGAAAACAAATCTGTTCCGCCTCAGCGCGGCCAACGCCTTTGTCTACGACCGCCAGCAACGCATTGTCGATGCGCAGGCAGCCGGTCCTTTCAGCCTGCTGGGCCGCCGCCATGAAATCGTCTTCGGCACCAGCTACCGCACGCGCGATACCGAGGACAAGGGCTACAAGTCGGTGCCCGACTACAGCTACACCTTCAACCCCGTGAACTGGGATACGGGCGCGCCTGTGAAACCGGCAATAGGTGCCTTCTACTATGGCCAGGACAGCAAGACGAAACAGACGGGCGTCTACACGACGGCCCGCTTCAGCCTGGCCGATCCGCTGGCCCTGCTGGTGGGAGGCCGCGTCGACTGGTACGACTACCGCGCCATCAATACGTTTACGGGTGCACGCTCCGGCTACAAGGTGAGCCGGGAAGTCACGCCATATGCGGGCCTGGTGTACGACATCGACACCCGCCATTCGCTGTACGGCAGCTGGACCAGCATCTTCAATCCGCAGAGCGCCGTCGACAGGAATGGCGTGCTGCTCGATCCCATCACGGGCATCAACATGGAAGCGGGCGTGAAGGGCGAATACTTCGGCGGCGCGCTGAACGCCTCGGCGGCCGTGTTCCGCATCGTGCAAAAGAACCTGGCGACAGCGCTGCCGCTGACGCAGTGCGGCCCCGGCCTGCTGTCGTGCTCCGAGGCGGCCGGTGAAGTACGCAGCGATGGATTCGAGCTGAGCGTGTCCGGCGCGTTGACGCCGCGCTGGCAGATGAGCACGGGCTTTACCTACAACACGGCCGAGTACGCCAAGGCACAAGGCAGCAATGCCGCAGGCGCGCGTTATGCGGCCGAGCGCCCCAGCCGCCTGTTGCGCCTGTCCACCAGCTATCGCCTGTCCGATGCGTGGCGCATCGGCGGCGCACTGCGGGCGCAGAACCAGATCTACAAAACCAACAGCGCCATCCGCCAGGGCGGCTACGCGGTGGCCGACCTGAACGCGGGCTGGCAAGTGAACCGCCAGCTCGACGTGCGCCTGAGCGTGACCAACGTCTTCGACCGCAGCTACTACCAGGCCATCAGCAGCATCGACAGCGGCAATGCATTCGGCGATCCGCGCAGCGCCGTGCTGACGGCGAAGTACACGTTCTAAGCCAGCGCCAGCCGGCCCGGTTTCAGTTCCTCATGCGGCGCCAGTGCCGGCGCCGCATGCAGCTTGAAGATGCTGACGGCGTCGGCCAGGCTGGCCGCCTGCTGCTGCAGCGCGTCCGCGGCGGCGGCGGCCTGCTCCACCAGGGCCGCGTTCTGCTGCGTCACGCCATCCATCTGGCTGATGGCGATGCTGATCTGCTCGATGCCGTCGCGCTGCTCCACGCTGGCCACGGCGATTTCGCCGATGATGGCGTTCACGCGCTGCACGCTGCTCACCACGTCGTCCATCGTGCGCCCCGCCTGGCCAGCCAGCACGCTGCCCTCTTCCACCGTGCGCACGGATGCGCCGATCAACTGCTTGATTTCCATGGCCGCCGCGCTTGACCTCTGCGCCAGGTTGCGCACTTCCGTCGCCACGACGGCAAAGCCGCGTCCCTGCTCGCCCGCGCGCGCCGCTTCCACGGCCGCATTCAGGGCCAGGATATTCGTCTGGAAGGCGATGCCGTCGATGACGGCGATGATGTCGACGATGCGCTTTGACGAGGCATTGATATGGCTCATGGTCTGCACCACCTGCGCCACGGCCTCGCCACCGCGCTGCGCCACGTCGGCCGCGCCGCCGGCCAGCTGGCGCGCCTGGTCCGCGTTGTCGTTATTCTGCCGCACGGTGGACGTCAGCTCGATCATCGAGGCGGCCGTCTCTTCCAGCGAGCTGGCTTGCTCCTCCGTGCGCGACGACAGGTCCATATTGCCGCTGGCGATTTCAGCGGACGCCGTGGCGATGGCATCCGTGCCGGCGCGCACCCGTCCCACGATGGCGGCCAGGTTGCCGCTCATCGCTTTCAAGGCGCGCAGCAGGTCGCCGATTTCATCGCGGCTGCCATCGGCCACCACGGCGCGCAAGTCGCCGGCCGCCACTTGCTGGGCGATGCCGACTGCCGCGCCCAGCGGCACCGTGATACTGCGGATCAGCCACCACACGGTGACAGTACCGACGACCAGGGTCACCAGCACGGTGGCCAGCATGGCGATGCTGGCGCTGCGGTGCGCGGCCGCATCCTGCTCCTTCATCTGCTCCATCAGGGCGTGCGACTGCTTGCCGATGGCCGCGACGATGGCGTCGATCTGGCGCGTCGGTTCACGGTCCATGCCCTTGACCAGCGCATCGACAGTGTGGGCACTGTCGGCGCGCGCGCCATCAAACTTTTGCAGCGCCGCCAGGTAGCTCACGCCCAACGCGCCGTGCGCCTGCAGCGCATGCTCCACGGGTGTCGTGTCGAGCTGCAGCGCGGCCATCATCGCCTGCAGGCTTTTCAATTCCTTGCGCGTCTGCGCGCCGCTGGCGACAAACGCTTCGCGGTAGCGCTGGAAGGCGGCCGCATCGCCGCCGCGCAGCAGGATGTTTTTCCATTCCTGCACCTGGATCTTGAATTCCACTTGCGCGCTGCGCGCCGCGTCGACCGCCTCCGTCAGGGCGACGGAACGCTGCATGGCGTCCGCGCTGCGCGCACTGGCCGCGTCGAGCGCGCTCCAGCCACGCGCGCCAACGAACACCAGCGCAAGAAAGAAGAAGGCGCCCAACAGACCCAGGCGGATGGAGATTTTCAGATTCGCAAGTTGCATGTATTTCTCCCGGCAGCAAGAACAGGATGGCAACAAAGGCGCCACCAAAACTATCCAATTCTCACAAAATGGGGAAATCATGGGGCGCGCCCCGCGAAAAACCAAGCAGCGCTTTCGCTAGAGAAACACTTTCAACATAGAAACAACAAATTACAAGTAAAAGTTAACTATCAAGCCACGCCTTCGCCTGGCGCGCCGGCAAACTCCGCGCGCAGCAGCGGATACAGCCGCCGGTAGCGCCCCAGGCGGTCGTCCAGCACGGCAAACGCTTGCGGCGCCACCGTTTCCTGCACGGGCGGGCGCGTGCACACCTGCGCGGGCGACAAGCCCGTCACCGCCATCTGCGCCAGGCGTGCGGCGCCCATGGTGCCGCCAGCCACGCCGTGGTCGTGGCGCAGCACGTTCAAGCCCGAGGCATTCGCGCACAGCTGCGCCCAGAAGCGGCTGCGCGAACCGCCGCCCACGAACGACGCTTCTTCCAGATGCGTGCCGGCGCTGCGCAGGGCCGCATTGCCGTCGGCCATGGCAAAGGCCACGCCTTCCATCACGCTGTAGGCGAGTTCCGCGCGCCCGTGTTCCGTCGACAAACCGAAGAACACGCCGCGCGCGGAGGCGTCGTTGTGCGGCGTGCGTTCGCCGCTCAAATACGGCAGGAAGATGGGCGCCGTGCGCGCCTCGACGTTTTCCGCCAGCTTTACCAGTTCGCCGATGTCGCTCGACTGCGTCAGCCGCGCCACCCAGCTGAGGCTGGACGCGGCGCTGAGGATCACGCTCATCTGGTGCCAGCGCTCGGGCAGGCAATGGCAGAACGCGTGCACGCCCTGGCCCGGATTCGGCGCAAAACCATCGCTGCCCGCGAACAGCACGCCGGACGTGCCCAACGACAGCAGGCCGGCGCCCGGCTCCACCACGCCCAGGCCGACAGCCGCCGCCGCGTTGTCGCCCGCGCCGCCGGCCAGCAGCACCGGGTGCGCAATGCCCCACTCCTGGCACAGCGACGGGCGCACCTGCGCAGCGGCGGCGCTGCCTTCGACCAGGCGCGGCATGTGCTCGCGCGACAGGCCAGTGGCCGCCAGCATGCGCTCGGACCAGTCGCGTTTGGCCACGTCCAGCCACAGGGTGCCGGAAGCGTCGGACATGTCGGACACATACTCGCCCGTCAGGCGCAGCGCCACGTAATCCTTGGGCAGCAAGACCTTGGCCGTGGCGCGGAACAGCGAAGGCTCGTACTTTTGCAGCCACAGCAGCTTGGGCGCCGTGAAACCCGGCATGGCCTGGTTGCCCGTGATGGCGCGCGACTCTGGCACCAGCGCCTCGAGTTCCACGCATTCGGCAAAGGCGCGCGTGTCATTCCACAGGATGGCCGCGCGCAGCACGTGCTGCTGCTTGTCGAGCAGGGTCGCGCCATGCATCTGGCCCGACAGGGCGATGCCGCGCAAGCCGGAAAACGCCACCGGCTGGGCGGCGCGGATGGCCGCGATGACGTCCAGGGTGGCGTGCCACCAGTCCTCGGGATTCTGTTCCGACCAGCCGGGATGGGGACTGGACACGCGCAGGGCCACGCCGGCGCTGGCAAGGATGGCCTGGGCGTCATCGGTGAGGATGGCCTTGACTTCGGAAGTGCCGATATCGATACCGAGATATGTCATTTGATTCCAGAATAAAGTTAAGAATGGCCGTCGCCTGACGGCTCGGGCATGTTCATCAGCAGGCAGGAGCGGAATTTCGACGGCGACATCTGCTTGTGGGCCAAAAACTGGCGGTTGAAATTGGAGAGGTTGTTGAAGCCCGTGCGGTAGCAGATATCGGTGACCTTCATGTCCGTGTTCATCAGCAGCTCGCAGGCCAGCGCGATGCGCTCCTGGTTGACGTATTGAATGAACGAGGTGCCCGTATGCTTGCGGAAGAAGCGCGTGAATTTCAAGGTATTCATTTCCGCCACGTCGGCCACGTCCTGCTCGCAAAAATCGAGCGTGATGTTCTGCTTGATATAAGCCAGCACCAGATTGATGGTCGACGACATGTAGCGGCCCGCCTGCGCCAGGTAGGTGACGCTGGCCAGCGGGCGCCGCTCGCGGCAGTCGCACAGCTCGCCGAACAGGCGCGTAAACAGTTCGACGCGGCGCAAGCCCTGCGCCGTCGTCAATTCTTTCATCAGCGGCACCAGGCGCAGGCCCAGCGCATCGGGAAATTGCAGACCCCTGCCTGCCTCGCCCAGCAGGGCTTTCAGGGGCGCCATTTCCGGGAACAGCAGCGCGCAGCGTTCGATGAAGTCGCTGGAAAACTGCAGCACCAGGTCGCGCTCGGGCAGGACCACGCCTTCCGGCAGTTCGCTGACCCAGTTATGCGGCAGGTTCGGCCCTGTCAGGATCAGATTGCCCGCCCCGTAACTGCCGATATGGTCGCCGATAAAAAATTTGCCGTTTGACGTGATGATGAAGTGCAGTTCGTACTCGGGATGAAAATGCCATTTCGCCACGGTGTGCGGAAAGCCGTGCGCCCACGCGCGAAACGATTCGTGGATCGGTTTGTGGATCAGTTCCAGGTCAGGCGTCACGGCAGTTCCCTTGCACGGTCTTGGTCACCCTATTCTAACCACTTACTGACCACCGGGCGCCACTGCCAGCCCGCTGTCGGCGTCGAACAGATGCATGTGCTCTTCGTCGAAGGCCAGCGCCAGGGTCTGCCCTACCTGCGCCGCGCTGTTGGCCGCATTTGCCGGCAGCAGGGCCGACAAGGTCAGGGCGCCGCACTGAAAGCTGATCAGCGCCTCCGCCCCCAGCAGCTCGACCAGGTCGATCGCGCACGCCAGGCCATGCGTGCCCGCCTGCTCCTGCGGCAGCGCCGCGCGCAAATGATTCGGGCGCAGGCCGAAGACCACGCGCGCCCCCGCCTGCAACGCGGCGAAGCGGGGCGATATCAATGGCCAGCGGTAGCCGGCGCAGACGAGCACCGTCTGGCCGCCGTCTTTTTCGACGACGCCATCGATGAAGTTCATGGCCGGCGTGCCGATGAAGCCGGCCGCGAACAGGGTGCGCGGATGGTTGTACAGTTCCGCCGGCGTGCCGATCTGCTCGATATGTCCGCCCTTCATCAGCACCACCCTGTCGGCCAGGGTCATCGCCTCGAGCTGGTCGTGCGTGACGTACAGGGTGGTGGTGCGCAGGCGGCGGTGCAAGCGCTTGATGTCGGCGCGCAGCTGCGCGCGCAGCTTGGCGTCCAGGTTCGACAGCGGTTCATCGAACAGGAACACTTGCGGCGTCTTGATCATGGCGCGCGCAATGGCCGTGCGCTGCTGCTGGCCGCCCGACATGGCGCGCGGCTTGCGTTCCAGCAGGCTGTCCAGGCTGAGGATGGCCGCCACCTCGCGCACGCGGCGCTCGATCTCGTCGTGCGGCACCTTCAGGCGGCGCAGGCCGAAGGCGATATTGTCATACACCGTCATGTGCGGATACAGCGCGTAGTTCTGGAATACCATCGCCACGTTGCGCGCGCGGGGCGGCAAGTCGTTGACGACGGCGCCGCCGATCAGCAGCTCGCCGCCGCTGATGTCTTCCAGGCCCGCGATCATGCGCAGCAGGGTCGATTTGCCGCAGCCCGATGGCCCCAGCAGGACGATGAATTCGCCGTCATCGATTTCCAGGTCGAACGGCTGCAGCACGGCCGTCTTCTCGTCATACGTCTTGCGCAGCTGCCTGCAAGTGATGTTTGCCATGATCAGTCTCCTGCCAGTTCAATCTGGATCTTGACGTCGCGCGGATGGCCCTTGGCCGCTTCCTCGAACGCCTGCACACCGTCGGCAAAACCGAAGGTGCGCGAAATGAAGGGCTTGACGTCGATCTTGCCGGAAGCGAGCAAGGCGATCGCGCGCGGGAAGATGTTCGCGTAGCGGAACACCGATTCGATGCGCACTTCCCTGGCCTGGATAGCGACGATATCGAAAGGCACGTTCTCGGGCGGCATGCCGACCAGCACCAGGCAGCCGTTCGGGCACAGCAGCTCGACGATGTTGTCGTAGGCGCGCATGCTGCCGCTGGCCTCAAAAACGATGTCGGCGCCCCAGCCGTCCGTCAAGTCGCGCACCGTGTCCGCCAGGCTGGCCTGACGCACATCGACCGTGGTCACTGCCGGATTGCCGGCGAACAGGGCCAGCTTTTCCGGCACCAGGTCGGCCAGGATCACGCGCGAGCAGCCGCCCGCCAGCGCCGCCAGCGTGTTCATGGCGCCGATGGTGCCGGCGCCGATCACCACGGCCACGTCACCGGGCTTGATGGCCGCCTTTTTCGCCGCCTGCAAGCCAATGGCCAGCGGTTCGACGATGGCGCCTTCGCCGAAGCTGACGTTGTCGGGCAGCTTGAATGTGAACGAGGCCGGATGCACGACATATGGCGTGAGGCACCCGTGGATGGGCGGCGTGGCCCAAAAGCGCACAGCGGGATCGAGGTTGTACAGGCCGCGCATGGTGGCGGGAGAATCGAACTGCGGCACGCCCGGCTCCATGCAGACACGGTCGCCCACTTTCAGGTGCGTCACCTCCTCTCCCACTTCGGCCACGACGCCGGACGCCTCATGACCGAGCACCATCGGTGCTTCGACGGCAAAGGGACCGATCTTGCCATGCTTGAAGTAATGCACGTCGCTGCCGCAGATGCCCACGGTATGAATCTTGATTTTCACATCGCGCGGACCGACGGCGAGCGGCACGTCGATGTCGCGCAAGGTGATGGAATGCGCTTGTTCCAGTACGAGTGCTTGCATGATGAATTCCTTTTATTTGTGTTTGAGCATGGAGTTGAGCAGCCGTCCCAGGATGCCGACGAACAGCAGCGGCGGCAGCGCCAGCAGCACGGTGGAAGCGTTCACCACGCCCCACGGCACTTCCTGGCCCATCGACGTGAAGGCCGACGCCACCACGGGCAAGGTCATGCTTTTCGACGAGGTAAGCGCCAGCGCGATCATCAGTTCATTCCAGACCAGCACGAAGCTGAAGACGATGCCACCCATCAGGGTCTTCGACGCCACCGGCAGGGCCACGTGCCAGAACACCTGGTACGGGCCATAGCCGTCCAGCGCGGCCGCTTCTTCGATCTCTTTCGGGATGCGCGCAAACGCGGGAATCGACAGCCAGATGATGGTCGACAGGGTCACCAGCAGATACGTCACCACCATCGACAGGCGCGAGTCGTACAGGCCTAGGTCGATCCAGATCGAGATCAAGGGAATGGCGACGGCGACGGGTGGCAAAAAACGCAGGGACAGCAGGAAGAACTGGATATCCTTCTTGGCCGGGACCGGATAGCGGGCGATCGCATACGCGGCCGGCACGCCCAGCACGGCGCCCAGCAACACGGCCACGCCGACGATGGCCACGCTGTTGCCCAGTCCCGTCAGCACTTCCGGGCTGGCCAGCACCTGTTTGTAGTTGGCCAGGGTCGGGCTGAAGAAAAAGCGCGGCACAGGCGTGACGATATCCATCAGCTCCTTAAAGGAATTGAGCACGGCCCACAGGATCGGGAACAGCGCCACCAGAATAATCACGGTGGTGATGGCGGTGGTGGTGATGGCGCTGGCACCGCCCGGGGTGCGCAGCACCCTAAGACACCTGACAAAACCGTTGCGAGCAGATGTGAGTTGTGGCTGAGAAGCGGAGCTGTGCGCATGCACAGTGAGCATCGGAGGCCGCAAATCGCGCTGCGCAGTAGGTTTGGTTAGGGTGTTCTTAGTCAGTTTTCCCATTTGGCGACCCGCTTCCAGAGTAAGGTGAAAATAATAGTCGTGGCCAGCATCATCAGCACGGCCATGCTGGACGCATACGACACCTTGCCCATCAGGCCGATGCCTTGCGCATACGCGTACATGTCCAGGGTTTCGGTGGAGATGCCGGGGCCGCCCTTGGTCATCACGTAGATCAGGTCGAACGAGCGCAGCGACTCGACCATCTTGATGAACACGAGGCTCATGATGGGCACCTTCAGCATCGGCAGCGCAATATACGCATACACCTGAAGCGTGCTGGCGTAGTCGAGACGCGCCGCTTCCAGCGGTTCGGCGGGCAGGGTTTCCAGCAGCTTCAGGATGACGGCGCCGAAGAACAGGCCCCACTGCCAGATGTCGACCAGCGCCACCGCATACAGGGCCGTGGCTGGATCGGACAGCAGGGCCGTGCCGCCCAGGCCCACGCATTCGAGCAGCCAGTTGAGGATGCCCATCAGCGGCGAATACATGAACTTCCAGATGAAGGCGGCCGACACGCGCGGCAGCAGCACGGGCACGATCAAGAGCAGCGCGATGACGTCCCGTGTGCGTCCCTTGACTTTCTCGAACAGGAACACGGCCAGCAGCACGCCGACGATCAGCGAACCGGCCACGGTCACCACTTCCCAGATGGCCGACACTTGCACGGCATTCACGAAGCGGCGGTCGCCGAACAGGCGGAGAAAATTGGCAAAGCCGACGTATTCGCTGTCGCTGTAGCGCAGCACGCGGTTTTGCAGGGCCAGGTTGATGGCGGCGATGCTGGGCACCAGGCCCAGTACCAGCAGGACCAGCAGCGGCAGTGTAAGGAACACGGCCGGCAGCCAGGTGTGGCGTTTCTTGCGGATGGAGTGTGGCATAGGATGGCTTTCGAGCTTCATTTTTTCACCCAAAAGGCGAGTACCGGGGTCGGACCCTGAGGGTCCGACCCCGGCATTTCGCCGTTGGGGCTTGGAACCGAAGAGCTGGGGTCAGACCCGCCGGGTCTGACCCCTGATTTAAGCTAGCGGAGTCGTCGGCGATACGGGCTTACTGACGTTTCTTAGCCCGTTGCATCACTTCCGTCGCGTACTCATTGGCTTCATCGAGCGCGCTTTGCACGTCGCCGCGCGTGCCCGTAAACACTTCCTCCAGCACCACGCCCAGGTTGTCGCCGATATCCGGCCACTCGGGACTAGGCCAGATGGTGACGCGCGAGACAGGCGTGGTGTCCGTCAGGCCCGCCTGGATCTGCGGCTTGACGTGCTTGCGGAAGTAGTCGCTGTTGATGGTGCTGGTGCGGTTGTAGTCGCTGAAGACGTTGTCCTTCAGGCGCGCCTGCTCCTGCTCCTTGCCCGTGGCGAAAGCGATGAACTTGCCGGCCGCCTGGCGCGTGCATTCATCCCTGGCGCCCGTGGCGGAGATGGCCAGGCCATGGCCGTAGGCGGCAGATGCCAGCGGCGCGGGCGGGCGCACATAGCCCACCTTGTCGACCACCGAGGATTTTTTCGGGTCTTCCATCCAGTCGGCGAACGGTGTCGACTCGATCATGAAGGCCACCTTGCCCGACCTGAACGCTTCGAGCGCATTGCTCCAGTCGTAGGTGGCGCCGCCCGGCGGCGAATACTTGAACAGGTCGCGGTACAGGGTCGTGGCCTTCACGGCCTGCGGCGAATTGAAGGTCGGCACGCCGTCCTTTTCCCACTTGCCGCCGGCGGCCAGCATGAACGGCGACCAGCGCCAGACATTCATGCCCGAGCCGCGCTGGCCCCGCGCCGCCCAGCCGTACACATTCGGCGGGCTGTTCATTTTCTTGACGGCGGCGACCAGTTCGTCGAGCGTCTTCGGCACGGCGATGCCGGCCTTTTCCAGCAGGTCACGGCGGTAGAACAGGAAGTCGCTGCCGCCGATCAGGGGCGCGAAGTACGCCACGCCCCTGTACGAGGCGACGGCGCGGCGGCCCGGCAGGAAGTCGTCGTAGTCGGCTTCCTTGGGCAGGTATTTGAGCAGCGGGACGACCCAGCCTGCCGTGGCAAATTCGGCCACGTTGGCTTCATCGATGTAGTAGATCTGGTAGGAGCCGGCCTTGGTGGAGGCGTCGAGGCGGGCTTTCGAGCGGCGGTCGTTTTCGCCGAAATAGCTGATTTGTACCTTGGTGCCGCTTTTCTTTTCATACTCGGCAAGGGTCTTTTCCATCACCGTCAGACCCAGGCTTTTTTGCGCCAGCACCTTGAGCACGGGCACCGAGCAGCTTTGCGCCGAGGCGTCTGCGAACCCGGCGGACATGAGGGCGCCCCATGCAACAGCAGTCATGATTTTCATAACACGTCTCCATTTTTATAGTCCGGCGGTTTTCCACCGGTATGCCAACTATAAAAACAAAGACCGCGCGCCACCACTACAAAAGGCGCGGGTTTCTAAATACTTTTTTTCACTTCACTGATACGCATTTGCCGCCTCAATCCAGGCGAAAATCCTTGCGGTAGACATTCGTGTCCTTGCCATCGGGCGGCAGGCGCGAAAAACGCTCGAAGCGCAGGCCCAGCTTGTTGAGCAGATTGATCGACGTCTGGTTCTGCTGCGAAGTGATGCCATACACGGTGGGCAGGCGCAGCACGTGCTGCGCATGGTGCATGATGGCGGCAGCCGCCTCCCAGGCATAGCCCTGGCCCCAATATGCGGGCAGCAGGGCGTAGCCGATATCGGGACCGGGCAGGCTGGCGCGCAGGATCAGGCCGCAGATGCCCATGGCGACGCCGTCGCCGCGCCGTTCGACGATGCAGAAGGCATAGCCATGCTGGCGAAACTGCGCTATCGCTCCCGTCTCCAGCGCCGCGCGGGCCGCCTCCACGGTGTGCAGGTTGCGCTGGCCGATATGGGCGATCCATGACGGCTCGTTGACCAGCGCCAGATAGAACGCCGCATCGTCGGGCGTGACGGTGCGCAGGCGCAAGCGGGGCGTATCGATGACGGTCATCGACTCTGTCGCGGCGCCGCTCATGCCGGCCACTGCATCGGATCGGTCAGCAGCTGGTACATCACGTAGGCGTCCACATAGCCCAGTTGCGCGTGGCGGTAAGCCAGCGGCAGGGTGGCGACGACCGTAAAGCCCAGCTTTTTCCACAGGGTGACGGCGGCCAGGTTGGTGCTGACGACAAAGTTGAACTGCATCGCCAGGTAGCCCGCGCGGCGCGCTTCTTCCATGCAGTGCACGCCCAGCAGGCGGCCCACGCCCACGCCCTGCGCGGCCGGATCGACCATGAACGAGGCATTGGCCACGTGCGATCCATGGCCCGGCTGGTTCGCCACCAGCTTGTACATGCCCAGCAGCCGCTCGCTGCCCATCACGGCGACAAAGCTTTGCACGCCGGGGCCGAACCAGTAGGCGTGGCATGCTTCGCGCGTCGTGTCGGCGGGGAAGGTATAGGTGTCGCCGGCGGCCACCAGGGTGTGGAAGATTTCCCACATGGCGTCGAAGTCGGCTTCGCTGGCCGGGCGGATGTCAATTTCTTTCAAGGCGGTGCTCCCGATAACAAGTGATGGATGATTGTATCAGCGCCCCAGGCGAAAATTGACCGTTTCGGGTCGTCCCGGCAGGTGCAGGCGCGATTGCGCGCAGGGCGCCTCGCTGACGACTTTCCCCCGCCGCAGCACCAGGCGCCGCGCCGCGCGCAGGCGCAGCGCTTCCACCGTGGAGCTGCAATCGAGGATCAGCAAGTCCGCATGGCAGCCGGGCGCGATGCCGTAGCCATCGAGGCCCAGGATGCGCGCCGGCGTCTCCGTCACGGCCAGGAAGCAGTCGTGCATGGCTTGCTGGCCCGTCATCTGCGCCACGTGCAAACCCATGTGCGCCACTTCCAGCATGTCGCCCGAACCGAGGCTGTACCACGGGTCCATCACGCAGTCGTGGCCGAAGGCGACGGGAATGCCGGCGGCCAGCATCTCGGGCACGCGCGTCATGCCGCGCCGCTTCGGATACGTGTCGTGGCGCGCCTGCAAAGTGATGTTGATGAGGGGGTTGGCAATGGCCGCCACGCCCGCCTCGCGGATCAGGGGCAGCAGTTTGCTGACATAATAATTGTCCATCGAATGCATGGACGTCAGGTGCGACCCCGTCACCCTGCCCTGCATGCCAAGGCGCTGGCTGTGGAAGGCCAGGGTTTCGATGTGGCGCGACAGCGGGTCGTCCGACTCGTCGCAATGCATGTCCACCATCAGGCCACGTTCACAGGCAAATTCGCACAGCAGGCGCACGGATTCCGCGCCGTCGGCCATGGTGCGCTCGAAATGCGGGATGCCGCCCACCACATCGACGCCCATGGCAATCGCACGCTTCAGATTGTCGAAGGCGCCGGGACCGCGCAGGATGCCATCCTGCGGGAAGGCCACCAGCTGCAAATCGAGATACGGCGCCACTTGCCGCTTGACGTCGAGCAGCGCTTCGACGGCCAGCAGGCGCGGGTCGCAGATATCCACGTGCGAGCGGATGGCCAGCAAACCGCGCGCCACGGCCCAGTCGCAATACTGCAAGGCGCGTTCCACCAGGGCATCTTGCGTCAATTGCGGCTTCAGTTCGCCCCACAGGGCGATGCCTTCGAGCAAAGTGCCGGAAGCGTTCACGCGCGGCAAGCCGTAGCTGAGCGTGGCGTCCATGTGGAAGTGGGCATCGACGAACGGCGGCGTGACGAGGTCGCCGGCGGCGTCGATCTCTTGCACGCCCGCCACGGGCAAGGCGGGGCCGACGGCGGCGATGCGGCCGCCCTCGATGGCGATATCGATGGCGCGGCGCCCGTCGGGCAGGCTGGCATTGCGGATGACTAGGTCCATGCGGACACTCCTTCTGTTGGCTACTTGGGGGCAATGACATTATTGCCATTACATCTACTTCCGTGCGAATGCTGCAGTGCAAAAATATAGCGACTGGCAAAAACATAGCCATAGAATCACGATGCGCGCCTTGCGCGGGCGCAAACATTCGTCAGACAGCAACAAGCTGATGAATACTATGCCGCCATGACAGGGCGGCGCGATAAAAATAACTTTCAACCAACTCGAATCACCGCTAGAATATTCATATTGCGTTGCATCATAAACAGTCTATGATCAGCTATTCAGCGCGCTACCCACTTTACAAAACGCGGCCAACTCTGGTTTTCGGGATTTTGCAGAGCGTTTTGCCAGCATTTTAATCCGTACAAAGGAGTAAATATGTTTCCGCTTCCTGAACAAATTTCCAGCGCCGCCAAGTCGCAACTGGAAAACCAGTTGCAGATCTTCAGCACTCTGACCAGCAAAGTCTTTGAAAGCGCCGAGAAAATCATCGCCCTGAACTTGAACGCAAGCAAAGCCGCCCTGTCGCAGACAGCGGAAACGGCGCAGCACCTGCTGGAAACGCAGGACCCGCGCGACTTCTTCAGCTACAGCAGCAACCAGGCGCAGCCTAACATCGAGAGCGTGCTGGCCTACAGCCGCCAGCTGTTCGGCATCGCCTCGAGCACCCAGGCGGAATTGCTGGCCTCGGCCAAGGCCCGCCTCGATGCTGCCACCCCTGCCGCCGCATCCGTCCCTGTCGCTGCCAAGCCGGCGCCGGCCGCCGTACCGGCACCTGTTGCTCCCGCTGCCGCACCTGCGCCAGCAGCGGCGCCAGCGCCCGTGGCCGCCAAGCCTGCCGAAGTGGCCAAGCCAGCGCCCGCGCCTGTCGCCGCACCGGCAGCCAAGCCAGCGGCAGCGCCTGCCAAGGTGGCAGAGAAGGCCGCCGACAAGCCCGCCGTGAAAGCGGTCGAAGCCAAACCGGTTGCCAAGCCTGAAGCGGCCAAGCCCGCACCTGCACCCGCCGCCGCGCCAGCGAAAGCCGCCGCGCCAGCACCGGCCAAACCAGCCGCCAAGCCGGCCAGCGCCGTCGGCAAGAGCGTGGCCAAGGCCGCCGTGAAGCACGCGCCAGCGCCAGCCGCCAAGCCGGCAGCCAAGGCTGCGCCCAAGGGTACGCCATCGAAACAGCTCGACATGCTGGGCGGCAAAGGCAGCGGTCGCAAGTAAGCGTCGCGCACGCCACTGACGCAGCAAAACAACGGGCTACGGCCCGTTTTTTGCGTGCCCGTCCACAGCGCGCTTTTCTACCTTGTTGTATCCTACGCGTACTTTCCGTCCGCGTGCCCGTCCTTCCGCCCCGCGACACCCCATTACTAAAAACAAAAGGTAACCATGAGTTTATCGAGGCTCATCGCCGGCTTCGTGCGTCAGCATTGGCCGGCGTATGCCACCGCTGCCGTCATGCTGACAGGCGTGGCAACACTGACCGTCTGGATCCCGCGCCGCGTGGGCGCCATCATCGACGCATTGGCCGCGCACCGCATGACGGCGGCCGAACTGTGGCTTGAGCTGCTGACCCTGCTCGCCGTCGGCGTCGTCATCTATTTCCTGCGCGTGGGCTGGCGCATCACCCTGTTCAAGGCCGCCTACCAGCTGGGCGTGATGCTGCGCACGCGTTTCTACACGCGCATGTCGCAGCAGGGCGCGTCGTTCTACCAGAACCAGCGCACGGGCGACCTGATGGCGCTGGCGACGAACGACATCGACGCCATCGAAATGGCCGCTGGCGAAGCCATGCTGGCCGGCTTTGACGGCACATTGACCTTGCTGATGGTACTGGGCATCATGCTGCTGGGCGTGGACTGGCGCCTGGCCTGCATCGCCCTCTTGCCCTTCCCGCTGATGGGACTGGCCTTCTGGCGCATTTCCAGCCATATCCACACGGCATCGACGGATTCATTGAAGCGCTTTTCCGCGCTGAACGACCATGTGCAGGAATCGCTGTCGGGCGTGCGCACCCTGCGCGCGCTGGGCCTGGAAGAACGCAGCAGCCAGCAGTTTTCCGCCCTGGCCGGCCACGCGGCGAACGCCAGCCTGACGGCGCAGCGCTGGGAAGCGGCATACGAACCGGCCGTCGGCCTGACGCTGACGGCCGCCACGGCGCTGACCCTGGGCCTGGGCGGCTACCTCGTGTGGCAAGACCAGCTGACCATCGGCGCGCTGACGAGCTTTTCCATGTACCTGGGCCAGCTGATCTGGCCCATGTTCGCCGCCGGCTGGGTGCTCTCCCTGATCGAACGGGGCCGTGCCGCCTGGCAGCGCTTGCAGCCGATGCTGGACGCGCCGCTGGCCATCGACGACCATGGCACCATCGCCACCCTCACGCCCGGGCCCCTGCAATTGCAGGACGTCGGCTTCGCCTACGCGGGCCAGACGGCGCCCGCGCTGTCCGGCATCTCGCTGCGCCTGCAGCCGGGCCAGACCCTGGGTCTGGTCGGTCCGACGGGCAGCGGCAAGTCGACCCTGCTGCGCGTGCTGCTGCGCCAGGTCACGCCGCAATCGGGCACGGCCACGTGGAGCGGCCAGCCGCTGGACGCCTACACCCTGCACGCGCTGCGCGCTGCCATCAGCTGGGTGCCGCAGGAATCGTTCCTGTTCTCCGCCACCATCGCCGACAATATCGCCCTGGCCCGTCCCGGCGCCACGCGCGAGGAAGTGGAGCGGGCGGCGCAGCTGGCCGACATCCATGCCGATATCCTGCAATTCCCCGACGGCTATGCCACCCACGTGGGCGAGAAAGGCATCACCCTGTCCGGCGGCCAGCGCCAGCGCGTGGCGATTGCCCGGGCTCTGCTGGCCGACAACGGCTTGCTGCTGCTCGATGACGCGCTGTCCGCCGTCGACACGGGTACGGAAACGCGCATCCTGCAGCACCTGGAAGAACTGCGCCGCAAGCGCCCCGAACGCAGCGCCATCATCGCCAGCCACCGCCTGAGCGCCGTCGTCAACGCGGACCTGATCCTGGTGCTGCGCGACGGCCACGTCACGGAAACGGGCAACCACGACGCGCTGATGCAGCGCGACGGCTGGTACGCCAGCCAGTGGCGCTATCAACAACTGGAGGCCAGCCTCGATGCCATCTAAGACCGAACAAGCCACCACCGCCACGCAATCCGTGCGCCGCCAGGCCGCGCAAGCCATCGGCCTGCTGCGCCGCGCCGCCGCGCCCGACCTGCGCCACCTGTACTGGGCCACGTTCTGGCTGATCCTCGCCGCCGCCCTGGAAGTGACGGGCCCCATTTTAGGCAAGGCCCTGATCGACCAGCATCTGCTGCCGCGCAACCTGGACTGGACGCGCATGTCGCTGCTGCTGGGCGGCTGCCTGCTGACGGGCTGGGTCGCTTCCGGCCTGCGCTACCTGCAGCTGGTGCGCCTGTCCGGCCTGGCCATGCGCTCGGTGCAACGCCTGCGCGAAACCGTGTATCAGCACGTGCTGCGCCTGCCCATGGCCTTCTTTGACCGCGCCATCACGGGGCAACTGGTCAGCCGGGTCACCAACGACACGGAAGCGGTGAAATCGCTGTACGTGCAGGTGCTGTTCGTCATCCTCGACAGCTCCATCGTCCTGGTCGGCACCATGGCCGCCATGGCCTTTCTCGACTGGCGGCTGATGCTGATCGTGCTGGCCCTGCTGCCGGCCGTGCTGGTCATCGTCTTCCTGTACCAGCGCTGGAGCGCGCCGGCCGTCACGCGCGCGCGCGCCCTGCGCAGCGAGATCAACGGGCAGATCGCCGAATCGATCGGCGGCATGAGCGTGCTGCAGGCGAATAACGCGGAAAAGCGCTTCGGCGCGCGCTTCACGGGCATCAACCAGGATCACTACACGGCGCGCATGCAGGAATTGCGCGCCAACGCCTGGCTGCTGCGCCCCGCGCTCGACATGCTCAATATCGTGCTGCTGGCTGTCGTCATCTTCAGCTTCGGCCGGCGCGAGATGGGCGCCGTGGAAGTGGGCGTGCTGTACGCGTTCATCAGCTACATCGCCCGCGTGATCGAACCCTTGATCCAGATCACCATGCAGTTCAGCCAGCTGCAGCAGTCGGTGGTGGCGACGGCGCGCGTCTCGGCCCTGCTGGACGAAGCGCAGGCGCTCGAACATGCACAGGGCAGGGAAACACCGGCCCTGCGGCAGACGAAAGCGGACAGCGACCTGCCCGCCGTGGACATCCAGAACCTGACGTTCGCCTACGTGGAAAACCAGCCCGTGCTGCACGACCTGTCGCTGTCGATACCGCAAGGAACGTTCTTCGGCATCGTCGGCCACACGGGTAGCGGCAAGTCGACCTTGCTCTCCTTGCTGCTGCGCTTTTATCCCGTCACGCAAGGCAGCATCGCCATCAATGGCGTCGCCCTCGACAGCATCGACAACGAGCACTTCCGCGCCGACGTGGGCCTGGTGCCGCAAGACCCCTTCCTGCTGGCCGCCTCGGCGCGCGAAAACATCGACATGGGCCGCGGCTACACGCAGGCGCAGATCGAGACGGCCGCGCGGGCCGCGCATGCGCACGACTTCATCGCGGCGCTGGAGCATGGCTACGACACGCCGCTGGGCGAAGGCGGCTCGCGCCTGTCATCAGGGCAAAAGCAGCTGATCGCGATTGCCCGCGCGCTGGCCGGCCAGCCGCGCATTTTGCTGCTGGACGAAGCGACGTCGCGCATCGATAGCCAGACGGAGCAGATCGTGCAGCTGGCCCTCAACGATTTGCGCGGCAAGGTGACCATCATCGCCATCGCCCACCGCCTGTCGACCATCCGCGAGGCCGACCGTATCATCGTGCTGAACCACGGCCGCATCACGGAAGCGGGGCCGCACGATGCCCTGATGCAGATCGAAGGCGGCTTGTACCAGCGCCTGTACCTGCTGCAGCAACTGGCGCAGTAAGCGCGCCTTGTCAATGCCCGCAGTGTGCACTTTCGCAAATTTCTGCGCCCCGCATGATATTTCTTGATTGCAACAGAATATAATCTGTTACAGACAGGTAGTCATTGCGGGAGCGGGACGTTGGCAGGCAGACAGAGACGGGCATCATGGCGAAAGGCGCATTGGCTGCTGGTACTGGCCTGCTTGCTGCCGCCCGCCACCCATGCCCAGGTCAGCAAGCTGGAACAACACATCGCCGCCGTGCGCGAGGATGGCCGCTTCGTGCCCGCGCGCGCCCTGCAGCGCCTGCAGGAGGTGGAAACGCAGGCGCGCAGCGCGCCCCTGCTGGTGCGCGCGGAATTCCTGACACAGCTGAGTACGGTGCGCATGCGCCTGGGGCAGAACGACCTCGCCATGCAGCTGGCCGAGGAGCTGATCGCCTACGCCCGCCTGAACAAGAGCGACGTGGCGCTGGCGAAAGGCATCCTCTGCAAGGCCTATGTCACGTTCGCCATGAACGAGCGCCGCGCCTCGCACCTGCTGGCCTTCGAGGCGGAACGCATCGCCAACCGCACGGACGACTTGCCCGTGCGCGTGCAGGCCACCATCAGCGCGGGCCAGTCGTGGGCCGAGGAAGGCAATTTCCCGTTTGCGCTGGCCAAGCTGCAGGCGGCCGTCGACCTGGCGCGCCAGAGCCATTCCCCTTCCAGCCTGGCCGCCGCCCTGAATGCCCTCACCCTGCTGTACACGCAGATGCGCGAATACGACAAGGGCTTCGAGGTACTCGATGAATTGCTGGCCGTCTCCGGCACGCTGGAATCGCCGGGCCGCATGGCGCAGGCGAAGAATACGGAATACGGGCTGGCGCTCGACGCGCAACAGCCACAGCGGGGCCAGCGCGCCCTGCTGGCGGCCCTGGCGCTGGAACGCCAGCTGGGCGCGCGCGGCATGGTGGCCGTTACCCTCGTCAATCTGTCGGACAGTTACCTGAAGGAAGGCGATTACGTGCGCGCCCTGCGCTTTGCGAATGAAGCCATCACGGCGGGGCGCCTGGTCAACAATGAACAGGTGGAGGCGACGGCGCGCCTGAACATCGGCCAGGCGCTGCTCGGCCAGGGACGGCTGCAGGAAGGCAAGCAAAGCGTGGCCACGGGCCTGGCCTACTATGAACGCACGGCCAACCAGCCAGAAATGCAGGCCGTGCTGCTGGAATACGGCATGGCGCTGGAAAAGGCGGGCGACCTGCGCGGTGCCGTGACGGCGTATCACCGCGAGCGGGGCATCTCGAACCAGCTGTTCGAGAAACAGCGGCAAAAAGCCGTGTATGAGCTGCAAGAAAAGTATGAGGCGGAAAAGAAGCAGCGCCAGATCGAGCTGCTGAGCCGAGAAAATCAGCTGAAGAGCACGGAAATCGACAACCGCCGCCTGCAGCAGCGCGTATGGTGGCTGCTGGCGCTGGTACTGGCCATGGCGTCCGCCATCGTTGGCTTGCTGTACCGCAAGGTACGCCACGCGAACGTACAGCTGAAGGTCAAGAACCAGGAACTCAAGCGCCAGAGCTCGCGCGACCCGCTGACGGCCCTGTACAACCGCCGCCATTTCCAGGAATTCATGCGCAGCCATGCAGGCAAGCCGCAGCCGGCCTACGGCGGCGCCAATGTCGTCGGTGCGCTGTTCCTGCTCGACGTCGACCATTTCAAGCATATCAACGACCGTTACGGCCATGCGGCGGGCGACCTCGTGCTGACGACGATCGCCGAAACCTTGCACGAGGTGTTGCGCGAAACGGACATGATCGTGCGCTGGGGCGGTGAGGAATTCCTCGCCTTCCTGCCGGCTGTCGCGCGCGACGGACTCGACGATATTGCGCGGCGCATCCTCAACGGCATGGCGGCGCAAAGCATCCACTACCAGGGACAGGCCATTCAGGTACACGTGTCCGTCGGCTTTGCACCCTATCCGCTGGCGCCGCTGGGACGCCCGCTCACGTGGGAACGCAGCGTCAACCTGATCGACATGGCGCTGTACCTGGCCAAGGCGCACGGGCGCAACCGGGCGTATGGCTTGCGCGGTTTTCAGCAGGTGGAAAGAACGACCCTGGAAGCGGTGGAGCAAGACCTGGAACGCGCGTGGCGCGACGGCTTTGTCGATTTGAGCGTGGTGCTGGGGGGAACGGACGGAGTGGAAAAGACGGTGACGCAAGGAGGCCAAGCCAGCGATGGCGTCGCCGCAGCTGCCATCACCTGACGGCAGCTGCGGGGACCGGGCCAGCGCTGGCCGGCCCTGGCGAGATTACTTGTGCGCGGCGTCCTGCATCTTTTCGCCGGCTTTTTCCACTTTCTTGCCCACGGCATCGGCCGCTTCGCTCATTTTCTTGTCGGCGTCAGCGGCGACCTGGTCCATCTTGGCGCCCGTATCGGCAGCGGCCTGGCTCACGGCAGCGTCGGCTTTCGTAGCGGCGGCCTTGATGTCGGCTTCAGCCTTGGCAGCGGCCGCATCGATTTTCTGGCCAGCTTGTTCCGCAGGACCGGCAGCGACATCATCCTTCTTCTGGCACGCAGCCAGTGCCACGACCATCATCCCGGCGGCGCACACGGTCATCCAATTTTTGCTTACTTTCATGATATTCCCTTTCATTGTTATCAAAAGACACAGATCAGTTCGCAATATACACCTGCCTAAAATTTTCTAGCGTGCGCTAACGCACATAAAAACAGGCTTTTGTGGCGTAGTTGTAAGCAATGGTATCTTGATATCTTTTAGCCATGTTTTCGCTCTGGCGGGCGGGGTGCCTGATAGCCATCCGTCAGGGTGTGCAGGAAGGCGATCACGTCGGCGATCTCCGCGTCGTTCAGGGCGGGCGCCTGGCCCGGCTGGCGGTCGAACGGTGCTTCCACATTCACGTTCGCCGCCAGGCCCGGCGGCAAGTCGTCGTATTTGCGCACCTTGCCGTGTTTATCTATCGGATACCACTTTTGCGGCGCCGTATCGCGCTGCACGTAAAAACGCAGCACCTGCTCCAGGCTGTCAAAACTGCCATTGTGGAAAAACACCTTGCGCAGGGCGACATTGCGCAGAGATGGCGTCTTGAAGCTGCCGCAGTACTCCTTGTGCTCCCTCAAGTCGCTGCGGTCCGGGCCGCACAGTCCCATGTCAAAGAACGCCGGGTCCGCATTGACGGGCAGCTTGCCATTGCGCGGCACACCGATATTGATCAAGCCATAGTCCGTAAATTGCGGGAAGGCGCCGCCGGAAGTGACCTGGCTGATATGGCAGGAGGCGCAATTGCCCTTGCGTTCATCGTTGAACAGGGCCAGGCCGCGCGCTTCCTGCGGGCTCAAAACGGCCTGCTTGCGCAGCACGGCGTCGTACTTGCTCGTGTACGGATAGAAGTCCAACGGGCTTTCCTGGAACACTTCCAGCGACATCAGCGCCCAGCGCAGCGCCTGACCCGGCTGCTCGAAGATATCCGCGCCATACGTCTGGCGAAACTGCGCCGCCAGGGGGCCAGCCTGCAGCTTGGCGACGACGGCGGCCGCATCGCGGTTGCCCATCTCGCGCGGCGACAACAACGGCGCCAGGGCCTGTTCGTGGCCGGACTGGGCGCGCCCATCCCAGTTGCGTCCGCCCGTGGGACCCGCGTCGACGCTGTCGTCGCCATCATCGTCATGAAAATGTTCGGTAAAGGCGGGCGCCGTCTGCAGGTAGCGCAGCGAGGGGGCGGCCCGCGTGCCCGCATCCTTCAGCTCCGGGCCGCCCAGCTGCACTGCCAGGCCATTCGGCGGGCCATACGCATGTTCGGGACTGTGACAGCTGGCGCACGACATTTTTCCTGAGACAGACAGGCTGGGCTCGAAAAACATGGCGCGGCCCATGGCAGTCATTGTCGCCACCGAAGGCTGGCGTTGCAGGGTGGGCGCGTAGGCTCCGGCCAGATAGGCGGCCGCAGGGGCTGTCTGGACTTCTTTCTGCGGCGCGGGCTGGCAGGCGGACAGCGCGCAAATGGCAAGCAGCACGGCGGGTATCGTTTTCATCATGGGCTGGCAGCGTAGCAACGGCATGTGACAGCTGCGTGACAAGCCCCTGCAAAACCTAATGTATCAAGTCCGTACATTACGTCATGTAACAGGCGCTGACATGTCACGCAGCTGACATATTGCCTGCCTAGCATGCGACGTTTTCCACCCAGAAGGCATGAAAATGAACTTGCACGCAAAAACTTCGTTACGGCCCCTGCCGTTGTTACTGACGCTGGGCCTGGCCGCCTGCGGCAGCGACTATGCGATCACGCCCAGCACCACGGGCCAGGTGATCGGCAGCTACTATGAAAACGCCCAGGTGTGCCTGGAAAGCGCCACCGCCAAACTCACGTGCGACAGCGCCTCCGCCGCCGTACGCACGGCGGCCGACGGCAGCTACACGCTCGACGGCCAGGGCGCCGTGCTGGTGACCATCGGCACGGATGCCATCCGCCATGAAGCCATCGGCGACACGGGCAGCAAGGTCACGCAAAAACTGCTGCTGCGCGCTCCCGCCGGGCACGGCGCCTTCGTCAGCGCCCTGTCGACGGAGCTGGCGCTAGTCATGGATGGCAACGGCGGCGACTTTGCCGCCGCCAGCGGCAAGCTGGCCGCGCGCCTGGGCGTATCCGAAGCGGGCCTGGCATCGGACTTCAACAAGGCCAGCGGCGACGAGCTGGCGAAACTGAAGGCGGAAAACGCCAGCGTGACGAGCTTGATCGCCAGCGCCAGCACGCAGGCGGCCCCCGCCGACGCGCTGGCCGCGCTGAACGGCGCGCTGGCGCTGAACAATATCCAGACCATCGTCGTCATCTACGCGGAAAACCGCGGCTTCGACAATCTGTACGGCCTGTTCCCGGGCGCCAACGGCGTGCCGGGCGTGAACCCCACGTCGACATCCGCCTACGTGGCGCAGAAAGACATCGACGGCAGTACCCTGCCCGTGCTGCCGCCCACCTGGGGCGGCATGACGGCGGCCGGCCAGAGCACCGTCATCACCCAGGCGCAATCGGCCAACCTGCCCAACAAGCCGTTCCAGATCGACGACGCCAGCAGTCCCCTGTACCTGCCGCAATCGGTGATCACGCGCGACCTGGTGCACCGCTTCTACAACAACCAGATGCAGATCAACGGCGGCGCCAACGACAAGTTCGCCGCGTATTCCGACGCGGGCGGTTTGAGCATGGGCTATTACGACGGCAGCAAGATGCAGCTGTGGGACATCGCCAGACAATATGCGCTGGCCGACAACCTGTTCATCGGCGCCTTCGGCGGCTCTTTCCTCACGCACCAGTACCTGATCTGCGCCTGCGCGCCCACGTATCCGAACGCGGACACCTCGGTGGCCAAGGGTTCGATCGCGAAGATCGACGTCGACGCCAAGGGCAACTTTGTGCGCCTGACGCCATCCGCCACGGCGCCAGCCACGGTGCTGAACGGTGCGCCCGCCTATGCCAACGATGGCGCGCTGACGCCGGCCGACAGCACGGGCATGTTCTACGCCGTCAACACCATGCAGCCGCCATTCCAGCCCAGCAGCAACGCGCCGGCATCGGGCGACAGCGGCAAGCTGTATGCGGACACGGGCAAGGCCAACACCCTGCCGCCGCAAACGCAGACGAATATCGGCGATTTACTCTCTGGCAAGAACATCGACTGGGCCTGGTATGCGGGCGCCTGGAAGGACACGACGGCCCTGGCCACGGCCAGCGCGCGCGGCGGCAGTTTCCCGAATCCGCCCAACTTCCAGTTCCACCACCAGCCCTTCAACTACTTTGCCAACATGGACCCGGTGAAGGCGCCCGCCTACCGCGCCGCCCACCTGCGCGACTTCGACAGCCAGTTCCTGGCCGACGCGGGCGCCGGCAAGCTGCCGCCCGTCGCCTTCTACAAGCCGCAGGGCAATTTGAACCAGCACGCGGGCTACGCCAGCGTGGCCGATGGCGACGCGCACATCGCCAGCGTCATCGCCCAGCTGAAGAAAAGTCCGCAGTGGAAGAACATGCTGGTCATCGTCACCTACGATGAAAACGGCGGCTTCTACGATCACGCGGCGCCGCCGAAGGGCGACCGCTGGGGTCCGGGCACGCGCGTGCCGGCCATCCTCGTTTCGCCCTATGTGAAAAAGGGATTAGTTGATCATACGCAATACGATTCGGCGTCCATCCTGCGCGCCATCACGCACCGCTTTGCCCTGCCAGTGCTCGACGGCTTGAGCACGCGCGACAAGGCGCTGGTGGCCAACGGCGGCAAGCCCATGGGCGACTTCAGCGCGGCGCTGGCGCTGGTACCGCAAGAGTAAGGCTGCGTCGAATGCGCCCGCCCGGTGTGACCGCGGCGGGCGTTTGAGCGGTTGGCGCTACTGGCCCGGTGCCGTATCCAACAGCGAACGTTCGAGCAATTGCGACAGCGCCGTGCGCAGCGTCTGCGTGCGCGCCGCCAGTTCCGGCCGCTTGTAGCGTTCGGCAGCGATCAAGCTGCTTTCCAGGCAAACCCGGTCACCCTTGGCCAGACAGGCGTCGGCAGCATCGAGCTGGACGCTCGCTTGCGCCACCTTCACCTTGGCATCGAGTTCCAGCGTGTCGGGATCGTCGCCCCAGCGTTTCACGTAGATGGCCAGGCGCGTGGCGGCCAGCTCCGGCTTGCCCCCGTCGAGGGCCTGGTTGACGCTGTCCTGCAGCGCCGTCCACGCCTGTGCCCGCTGCTGTTGCTTGTCGCAGGCAGTGGCGGACTTGGTGATGTTCGTCTGCAAGCGTTTGATCTGCGCAGCGGGCGCCTTGGCGCTTTTCAGCACGGCCAGCGCGCTGCGCGCACCGTCCAGGTCGCACTGCGCCGCCAAAGCCGTGGCGGCCTCGACCTGCTCTGCCACGCTGGCCGGCTTGTCAGCCGGCTTGTTATAGAACCAGATACCCGTCAGCACCACTGCCGCCGCGATCCACGTGCGCAAGCGCACGGGCGGGCGCGGCGGCGGCACCGAACCCTTGGTGGCAGGCTTGGCGGGCGGCGCCTTGGCTGGCGCAGCTGCCGGCGCGGCAGGCGCTGGCGGGATTGCCTGGGGAACGGGTGCGGGCTGCGGCACGGGGGTGGGCGCAGGAGCAGGCGAAGGAATGGGCGGAGGCGCGGGCACCGGCGGCGGCATGCGCGGCACGGGCGGCGGCGCCACGGCTTTCTCCAGAACAGGTGCTTGCGCTATCTGGCGCGCTCCGCAAAACGGGCAATGCGCCACGCGCAGCGGCAAGGTCCGGCCGCAAGCGGCGTTGATGCAAACGTCATTCACTGTTTCAAGCACATTCCAACCTTTTCCTGGAGTCATTCCACTGCGTTCTGCCGCAATATTACCTTACGCAAGCATGGCAACGGCGCACCGGCGCCGAGTTCCATGGCCTTGATACCGATCAAAAAGCATCCGCCGCCGCGTCCTAAGCTATAGGCACCGGCCAAGGACAAGGAGAACGCCATGCCAGCCCACCTGATCATCGAAGACGGCCAGCCCTCGTGGTGGGACAGCGCCGACATCTGGGTCGTGCCGGGCAATGATCCGAATGGTCCGCCCGGCGCGCCCATCGCCGGCACCAGCAACTACCTGTGGGGCCGCGTGCACAACACGGGCAACAGCGCCTCGAATGGTGTGCGCGTGGATTTTTACTGGGCCGACCCGTCCGGCCAGATCGCCGTCGGTGCCGCCACGCAGATCGGTTCCGCGTTTGCCGACTTGCCACCGGGCGCCACGCAGGAAGTGCTGTGCCTGGTGCCCTGGATCCCCGTCATCGTCAATGGAGGGCACGAATGCCTGCTGGCCGTGGCCCACGGCCCGGGCGACATCAACCCACTGCCCGATCCCCTGCCCAACGGCTTTCCCTTCCTGCCCAAGCAGCACGAGCAGATCGCCCAGCGCAACGTCACCGTGGTGCTGGCAGCCCGGCGCGCACAATTGCTGTCCATCGCGGTGGCGGCCCTGCCCCGCGCAACGAAAAAAGTGGAACTGCACATTGAGCAGGGTGGCGAGCTGCCCGAGCGCCTGCTGGCCACCCTGGGGCTTGAGCGATGGCAGCCGGCCAAGGAAGCGCGCCTGGTAGCGGGCCTGGCGCGCACGCCCCATTGCAATGGCGATGCCCCCGGCGAGCAAAAACTGGCGCTGGAGGTGCCGCGCGGCCAGGCGCAGGCCGTGTACCTGAGCGTGCGCGCCGAAGCCTTGCCGCCACGCCAGTATGCGCTGCTGCGCGTGCTGGAAAGCCAGGAGGGCAAGGTCATGGGCGGCATCACGTATATCGTCACCGATCTCGAGAAAGAGCAAACTCAAGAGCAGGCGCAAGAGCAGCACAGCCCCGAGGAGCAAGCATCATGAGCGATACCCCCCTGCAGGTGCTGACGCGGCCGTTCGCGATCGAGCCCGTCACCAATATCATGCTGCCTGATGGCATCTTCGACAATGCCATCTATGGCTTGCGCATCGCCGCCCACGTCACCAACATGTCCGGCAGCGCCCTGAATAATGTCACTGTGTACCTGGAAAGCGTGGGCGATCCCGGCATCGTGCCCGTGGCACGCACCTTCTTTTTTGCCAGCATTCCCGCCGGCGCGGCCATGCTGGTGATGTGGGATGCCGACTTCCAGCATGCTACGCCCGGCAAGCGCCTGGTCAGCTTTGTCGCCAAGGCGGACGGCTACACGCCGCACCGCTCGATCCAGCAGATCTTCGTCTCGCAAACGCGCTTCGACAGCGTCACCAATACCTACACGTGCACGGTCGAAGAAGGCACCCTGGAACTGTCCAAGCCGCAAGGCCACTTGCCGGGCAAGCGCTGGGGCAGCACGGGGAAGGATGGAAAAGAGTGCCGCTGCCCGCCCGGCCTGGGGCCGATCGTGCCGACCGGCATGACCCTCGTCTGGACGCCGAATCCCGCCTACGCGGGCACGCATGGGGAGCTGCCGTTTTCCGACCCGTGGTGGAAGGTTCTCGCCATCATCATTGCCATCATCGCCGCGCTGGTCGCCATCATTTCAGCCGCGCTCGGTTCCGGCAAGGCCAGCTTCAGCGTGGGCGGCACGTTCGAGGAGACCGATCCCAGCGTCGATTGCTGCTCGCTGGAAGGGGCCGGCTCGGGCCAGCCCGAATTCACAGTGGCGGGCGTGGCCTCGGCCATCGCCTCGGGCGCCATCGCCGTCGCCTGCTCCGATATCGCGGACCCGTTCTGGCGTGGCCAGGAAGCAACACCACCGGCCGCCGGCGAACTGACCCTGGCCGAGCGCGTGGTGGCGAAATGGGTGTTACCCGAAGCGCCGAACGCGGGCCTGCCCTACACGGCCGACATCAGCTGGCAGTACGAACGCTTCACCACGGGCGCCACCTACCAGCATGCAGTCACCGAAACGCAAGTCAACATCCACGTGGCGGGGCCCGTGGAAACGGATACGCCCGCCGTCGTGCAAGCCTACGAACCGCTGTGGATACGCGCCAGCTTCAAGCGCGACAATGGCAATGTCTTCCGCGGCACGGAGCTGTATGCGTTCGTGCTGTTCCAGGCGCCGCAGGGACTGTATTTCGTGGAATCGCTGACCGACAACGGCCTGGGCTTCGACCCGGGCGCCAACGATGGCGTCTACGCAGGCAGCCTGGACTTGAAGCGGGCTTACCGCACCCTGCTGCAATACGACCAGAAGGTCTACGGCACCTGGAGAGTCTTCGTCTTCGCCCAGGACGTCAATCTGACCAAGCCCGGCACGCCGCCGGAAATCGCGGCCCAGCACATCGGCGGCATGTTCGTCGCCAGCGCCATCGAAATCACCTTCGACGACACCCTGCCCTGCCCGCTCAAGGCGCAGGCGAATATCGTCGTGGTGTGAGGGGAGGCGTGAGCGAGGTCAGGCGTAGGTCGCGCAGGTCGGATTAGCGGGGCCGCCGAGGCGGGGCAAAGCCCTGCGTAATCCGACAACATCGTTGGCTCCCGTATGCACACCAGGAGCGGCTGAGAAAATGCTCAGGGCTAGGCGCCGCCCCGAAGACAGTACTTCAGTACAGTAAGGTAAATGCAGGGCAGGCAACAACACCGAGGGTGTTGTATCACCCGCCCTTAAACTTTAACGCTTTCGGGCTTGGCGATAAGCGTGCGCGGAATGATATCCGTTACCGGACAAGACTCCATCGCCTCAGAATACGCAAGCCAGCGCTGCAGGCTCTCCATGCGGCGGATGGTGATGCCCTTGCCATTGATATAGCCGATCTGCTCGAAATTGGCGGGGCTGGTGGTCAGTTTCGATACGGTGGGCGCATTGTCGACCAGGCGGTCGTAGGCCTTGCGCGCCTTGTGTTCCCACTTGGCCAGCACGGGATCGTCAAAGCGATTGCTTTCAAAATACACGGTGATGGTACGGTCGTGGTTGGCAAAGCCGACGATGGCCGCACCCTTACGTATGGTCAACAGGACATCTTCCTTGACGCCCGTGACGGGAACGAAGACGGCGGCGCGCCCATCCGTATCCGGCCGCTCCATGGGAATATCTTGTCCGATTATGCTCATCACTTCACACTCTTAATCATCGCCTGTTGGCTTGTTGTCCCTGCATCACTGAAAGCGTGCCGCCGTGCGCATGCGTGCATTTGCCGCTGCGCCGGGTCACTCCCAGGCTCGCTGCCATGCCCTGCAATACCATTTATCAAATAATACATTGCCGGAAAGCACTACACAAGATAATCAGCGGGATGGCGGCCGCCCGTCCTCCGCCGGATGGCGAATGGCGGCGTCTGCGGCAATCGCCTTATAATGCTGCGATTACTTCACGCCCCCACCTCTGCACCATGACGCTTCCCGAGAATGACACCAGCCGGCTCGACGCCATCAGCGCCGCCGCCACCGAAGTGGCCGCGCAAAACGTGGCCGACCTGCTGGCCATGGCCATCTGCCACCGCCCCGACGAACCGGCCCTGATCGTCTGCGACAAGCGCAGCTGGCTCAATGTCGTGCTGACGGAAGCGTATCGCCAGGCCTTGCCGGACGCCACCTTCATCGATTTCGACGAGGTCACGCCCGATGCCGTGCTGGCCGCGTTTGCCGAACTGCCGGCCGGCAGCCTCGTCGTGCTGATCCAGTCGACCAGCTTCCGCCTGGAAGCGTTCCGCATCCGCATCGAGCTGTTCAAGCGGGGCCTGAAAGTGATCGAACACGTGCACCTGTCGCGCATGCCCGGCGTGCAGGGACTGCACTACATCGCCTCGCTGGCCTACGACCCCGCCTACTACCGGGGCGTCGGCCATGCGCTGAAGGCGCGCATCAACAAAGCCCGCCACGGCATGGTCGACAGCGGCGGTGAACAGCTGGTCTTCGCCTCGCCGTTCGAATCGGCCAAGCTCAATATCGGCGACTACAGCGGCATGAACAATATCGGCGGCCAGTTCCCGCTGGGCGAAGTGTTTACGGAAGCGCAGGATCTGGAAGCCGTGAACGGGCGCGTGCGCATCTTCGTTTTTGGCGATACGCACTTCATGGTCAACCGCCCCGACACGCCGATCACCCTGATCATCGACAAGGGCAGAGTCACGGGCACGGAAAACGCCACGCCGGAATTTACCGCCATGCTGGAGATCATCCGCGCGCATGAAGGCGAAGTGTGGGTGCGCGAACTGGGCTTCGGCATGAACCGCGCCTTTTCGCGCGAACAGCTGGTCAACGACATCGGCACGTATGAACGCATGTGCGGCATCCACCTGTCGCTGGGCGCCAAGCACGGCGTCTACACCAAGCCGCAATTCAAGCGCAAGGATGCGCGCTACCACGTCGACATCTTCGCCGTCACCGAAGCCGTCTACCTCGACGACGAGCGCGTGTACGCGGATGGCGCGTGGACCGTGGAAGCCGTCGCTTTCAGCTGAAAAACCCCGCCGCTTCCAGTTCCCTGTCCCACGGCGGCACGGGCTGGTATTCGGCCACCAGGAAATCGATCAGCGCGCGCACCTTGGGCGACGGCTGGCGGCTGGCCGGGTACAGGGCGCTCAAGTGATTCAGCGGCAGGTCCCAGCCGGACAGCACGGGCACCAGGCTGCCATCGAGCAGGTTGCGCCAGGCGAGAAACGTGGTGCTGTAGACGATGCCGAGACCCCGCTGCGCCGCCTGGTGCAGCACCAGCCCATTATTCGCCGTGAAGCCCGCCTGCACGCGCACGCTCACTTCTTCCCTCTGCTCCCCTGCTCCACGCTGAAAATGCCAGTTCGTGCCATCGGTCAGGTGGCTGAAATGCAGGCACTGGTGCTGTAACAAATCCTGTGGCGTGCGCGGCACGCCCCATTGCGCCAGGTAGGCGGGGCTGGCGCACAGCACGGCGCGGCACGGCGCCAGCGGGCGCATGGCCAGCGCGCTGCTGTCCGGAATGCCGCCCACGCGGATGGTCAAGTCAAAACCATGGCGTATCGGGTCGAGCAGCGCGTCGTCGACAAACAACTCGGCTTGCACCTGCGGGTGCAGCAGGCTGAAACGCGCAACGGCGTCGGCCAGCCACGCGCTGCCGAAGCTCGATGGCGCCTGGATGCGCAGCGGCCCGGCCAGCTCCGCCCCCGCTCCCGCCTGCGCCACGTGCGCCACCATGCGCGCCGCTTCCTGCGCCTGGCTGACGGTGGCCATGCACGGCGCCAGATAGGCGCGGCCCGCGTCCGTCAGACTCACTTCGCGCGTGGAGCGGTGCAGCAGGCGCGCATGCAGGCGCTCTTCCAGCTGCATGATGGTCTTGCTGACCATGGCCCGCGTCAGGCCCAGGCGCTGTCCCGCCACCGTAAAGCTGCGCTGGCGCGCCACTTCGACAAAGATTTCCATCGCTTTTAGTTGATCCATGTCAAAGATTGTCTTCGCTTTGGCGACAATCTGTCAACCGCGGGGCGATTGTTTGCCGCACTCGCCCATCCTACAATGGCGTTTTCCATTGACCTCCGGAGCCGCCGCCATGCTGACAATCTCACAACAAGAACAATACCAACGCGACGGCTACCTCATCCTGCCCGATTTCAAGGGTGCGGACGAAATCGCCGCCCTGCGCGCGCGCGCCGAGCAGATTGTCAACGAATTCGATCCCAACGTCAGCCAGTCGATCTTCACCACGCGCGACCAGGCGAAGAACACCAACGATTATTTTCTCGCGTCCGACAACACCATCCGCTGCTTCTTCGAGGAAGAAGCGTTCGGTCCGGATGGCCAGTTGAAGCAGGCCAAATCCCTGTCGATCAACAAGATCGGCCACGCCATGCATGACCTGGACCCCGTCTTCCGCAGCTTTTCGGCCGATCCGAAACTGGCCGCAGTGGCGCGCGACCTGGGCCTGGCGGATGCACAGGTCTGGCAATCGATGTACATCTTCAAGCAACCCGGCATCGGCGGCGAAGTGCGCTGGCACCAGGACGCCACGTATTTCGAGACCACGCCGGTAAGCGTGACCACCTTCTGGTTCGCGCTGGAAGACGCCACCCTGGACAACGGCTGCCTGTGGGCCGAACCGGGCGGCCACCGCGGCCCGCTGCGCGAACGCTTCATCCGCAACGGCGACGCCGTGCGCGTGGAAAAACTCGATAGCACACCGTGGCCCGACGACAGCACGGCCGTGCCACTGGAAGTCAAGGCGGGCGCCCTCGTCTGCTTCCACGGCTTGCTGCCCCATTACAGCGCGCCGAACCGCTCGCCCGTCTCGCGCCACGCCTACACCTTGCACGCCACGGACGGCCAGACGCAATACGCGGCCCACAACTGGATCCAGCGCGACGACTCCTTCCCCGTGCGGGGCTTCGTCTGATGCGCATCGAGGTTTTCGCCGCCCACTGGGGCAATAACGAGCTGCCGCCCGACGTCTTCATCGACAAAGTGCTGGCGGCCGGTTTCGACGGCATCGAAATGTCGCTGCCGCTGGACGCGGCACTGCGCAAGGAATGGACAGACCGCATCGCCAGGGCGGGACTGCAACTGATCGCCGCGCAGTGGGAAACCGTGTTCCACAGCGACTTCGAACAGCACCGCGCCGCCCTGGCGGAACTGCTGGAAAACGCCTGTCTGGCGCGCCCCGTGCTGGTCAACACGCACACGGGCAAGGATTACTACAGCCAGGCGCAGAACGCGCAGCTGCTCGACCTGGCCGCCGCTATCTCCGCAAAACACGGCGTGCCCATCGTGCATGAAATCCACCGCAGCCGCTTTTCCGGCCACCCGATGCTGCTGCTGCCGTATCTGCAGCAGTATCCCGAGCTGCCCTTGACGGCCGACCTGTCGCACTGGTGCTGCGCCTGCGAATCCCTGCTGGAAGACCAGCCGCAGACCCTGGCGCAAGTACTGCCGCTGGTGCGCCACGTGCACGCACGCGTCGGTCATGCGCAAGGACCGCAGGTAGCCGACTTCCGCGCGCCGGAAGCGAAACAGGCGCTCGACGCTCACCTGGCGTGGTGGGACGCCATCGTCGCCCTGCGCCGCGCGGCCGGCGCCGAACGCATGACGTTCACGCCGGAATTCGGCCCCGCCCCATACACGCAAACCTTGCCATACACGCAGCAGCCCGTGAGCGACGCGTGGGAACAGAACGTCGCGATGCTCGAACTGCTGCGCGCGCGTTACGCCGGGTAGGCGCCCGCGCTCATTGCAATTAGGTAGTGCGCTATATATACTGTCTCCATGGATACCACTACCGCCCCCAACCCCTTGCACCAGGTGCCGCGCCTGGACGGCCAGCTGTGCTTTGCGCTGTACTCGACCTCGCTTGCCATGAACAAGCTGTACCGCAAGCTGCTGCGCAAACTCGGCCTCACCTATTCACAATATCTGGTGATGATGGTGTTGTGGGAGCGCGATGGCCTGACAGTGTCGGAAGTGGGCGAGCGCCTGTTCCTCGACTCGGCCACACTGACGCCCCTGCTCAAGCGCATGGAGCAATCGGGCCTGTTGACGCGCACGCGCGCCGCCAGCGACGAGCGGCAAGTCATCATTTCCCTCACGGAACAGGGCGACCAGTTGCGCCACGAGGCGGCCCTGCTGCCAGAAGCCATCCTGACGGCCAGCCACTGCAGCGTGGAGCAGGTTGTGGACATGAAACAACAACTGAACCAGTTACGCGACAGCCTGATGAAAAGTGAGTAAAAGCGCTTCTTTTCCGAGCAAAATCAGGTAAAGCATTGCCCTGACAGCGCCAGGCAAAAGCTGGCGCGAAATCAGCCTTTCTTTATTACAAATCGATACAAGGATGGCCCCACCCTGCGTATAGAATAGTTGCCACTATTTCCTTACAACAACATCAGGGTGAATATGCGCATACCTTTCGGCTCCGTAGCCTCGCTGGCTCTCTGCTTTACCGTGTCGGCCTTCGCTGCCGAGCCCTTCGACGACAAGTTCCGCCAGCTCGAAGAAGTGCTGCCCACCCCGAATACCTACCGCACCGCCTCCGGTGCACCGGGCCACGCCTACTGGCAGCAGCGCGCCGACTACACGATCCGCGCCACCCTCGATGAAGCCAAACGAGAAATCGCTGGCAGCGGCACCGTCACCTACCATAACCAGTCGCCCGACACCCTCGGCTACCTGTGGGTGCAGCTGGACCAGAATATCTACAAGCCCGATTCCGACGCGCGCCGCATGGCCACGGCGCCATCGCGCCAGGCGTGGGCCAAGACGGCGGGCGAAGACACGATGAAGTTCGAAGGCTTGCGCGGCATCCTGGCACGCGGCGACTTCCAGGGCGGCTTCAATATCCGCGCCTTGAAAGGGGACGACGGCCAGCCTTTGAAATATGTTGTGAACCGCACGATGATGCGCATCGACCTGCCGCAGCCTCTGAAACCGGGCCAGGATTTCGTCTTCCAGATCGACTGGGATTACCGCATCAATGAACAGAAGGTACTGGGCGGGCGCGCCGGCTATGAAGTCTTCGACGACAAGAACGCCCTGTTCGAAGTGGCGCAGTGGTTCCCGCGCATGGCGGCCTACTACGACGCAGCCGGCTGGCAGCACAAGCAATTCCTCGGCTCCGGCGAATTCACCCTGGAATTTGGCGACTACGACGTGCAGCTGACGGTGCCAGCCGACCATATCGTCGCCTCCACGGGCGAGCTGCAAAACCCGCAGGACGTGCTGTCCGCCGCGCAGCGCGAGCGCCTGGCAAAGGCCCGCGGCAGCGACAAGCCCATCGTCATCGTCACGCAAAAGGAAGCGGAAGCGGCCGAGAAATCCGTGAGCCGCGCGCAAAAAACGTGGCACTTCAAGGCGGCCAACGTGCGTGACTTCGCCTGGGCCTCGAGCCGCAAGTTCATCTGGGATGCGCAGGGCTACAAGAAGGGCGGCAGCGATGTGATGGCCATGTCCTACTATCCGAAAGAGGGCAATCCGCTGTGGGAAAAGTACAGCACGCAAGCCATCGTGCACACGATCGAACAGTACAACAAGTACAGCATAGCCTACCCGTATCCGACGGCCATTTCCGTCAACGGCCCCGTGGGCGGCATGGAGTATCCGATGATCTCGTTCAACGGTCCCCGTCCCGTGAAAGACAAGAAGACGGGCGAGCTGACCTACTCGAAGCGCACCAAATATGGTTTGATCGGCGTGATCATCCACGAGGTAGGCCACAACTACTACCCGATGATCATCAACTCGGACGAGCGCCAGTGGACGTGGATGGATGAAGGCCTCAACACCTTCGTGCAATACCTGGCGCAGCAGGCGTGGGAAGAAAACTATCCGGCCTCGCGCGGCGAACCGCGCGAGATCGTCGACTACATGCGTAGCCGCGACCAGGTGCCGATCATGACCAATTCCGAATCCTTGCTGCAGTTCGGCAACAACGCCTACGCCAAGCCGGCGGCGGGCCTGAACATCCTGCGCGAGACCATCCTCGGGCGCGAACTGTTCGACTACGCGTTCAAGGAATATGCGCAGCGCTGGAAGTTCAAGCGCCCCACTCCGGCCGACTTTTTCCGCACCATGGAAGACGCTTCCGGCACGGACCTCGACTGGTTCTGGCGCGGCTGGTTTTATACCACCGACCCGGTCGACATCAGCATCGACGGCATCAGCGAGTACGGCGTGAGTTCGAAGAATCCCGAAACGGAAAAGGCCTGGAAAAAAGCGCAAAAGGACGCCCAGCCGGAATCCGTCACGAACCGCGCCAACAAGGGCATGCCGCGCCGGGTCGATGCACATCCGGAGCTGAAGGATTTCTACAATCAGCACGACGATTTCACGGTGACCAACAAGGACCGCAACGCCTATGCCGAAGCGCTGGCCGCCCTGGAGCCGTGGGAAAAGGACTTGCTGAAACAGGGCAAGCATTTGTACCTGGTCGACCTGTCGAACGTGGGCGGCATGGTCATGCCCCTGATCCTCGAAATCGAACTGAAAAGCGGCAAAAAGTACGTCGAGCGCGTGCCGGCCGAAGTGTGGCGCTACTCGCCGAAGAAAATCACCAAGGTCGTCATCACGGATGAACCGATGGTGGGCCTGGTGCAGGACCCGTACTGGGAAACTGCCGACATCGACACCAGCAACAATAGCTGGCCGAGAAAAATCACGCCATCGCGCCTGGAACTGTTCAAGAGCGAGAAGTCGCCCAAGGACAACCTGATGCGCGATTTTCATACGCCGCTGAAAGACAAGAACGGCGGCTCGGCCAAGGGCGACGAGGCGTGAAGCGCTGGCGCGCGCTGGCTTGCGCCACGCTGGCCTGCGCCAGCATGGTGGCGAACGCCCATAATTTCCACATGGGTATCGCCGACATCAGCTATAACGCGGTCAGCGGCAGCACGGAAGTGGTGCACACCTACACGGGCCACGACGTCGAGGCGCTCCTGACGAACCTGTACCAGCGCCAGTTCGACCTGGGTCAGGAAGACAGCGAAGCGGCCCTGCGCCGCTATGTCGAGAAACAGTTCTACCTCGTGGGACCGGACGGCAAGCGCCTGCGCCTGAACTGGGTCGGCATGAAAGTCAATGCCGACAACGTGGTGATCTTCCAGGAGATCGAACGCACGCGCCTGGCCCCCGCCACGTGTATCCACAACCAGTTGCTGATCGATTTCCTGCCCAGCCAGCGCAACACCCTCAACGTGCAGGACAGCGGCAGCATCCAGACGCTGATTTTCGACCGCCAGAACACGGAACTGCCGATCCGCTAAGCCCTGCTACAACCAGACACCCATGACGCCACGCACTCTTTCCCTCCTCCTTGCCACCCTGCTTTCCGCCACCGCCGCCCATGCCGACGACATCTTCCAGCGCGTGCTGGTCGACGGTTCGCGCCTGAACCAGCTGGGCGTGGCCGATTCGTCCAACGCGGGCAGCGTCACGCAAAAGCAGCTCGACGCGCGCACCAGCTACCGTCCCGGCGAACTGCTCGAAGCCGTGCCGGGACTGATCGTCAGCCAGCATAGCGGCGAGGGCAAGGCCAACCAGTTCTACCTGCGCGGCTTCAACCTCGATCACGGCACGGACTTGCGCACCACCGTCGACGAGATGCCCGTCAACCAGCGCAGCCATGGCCACGGACAGGGCTGGACGGACCTGAACTTTTTGATCCCCGAACTGGCCATGCGCCTCGATTACAAAAAGGGGCCATATTCGGCGGCGCAAGGCGATTTTTCCTCGGCCGGCGCGGCGTCCGTCATCTACGCGAACCGCCTGACGCAGGGCGTCGCCAGCGTGGGCATCGGACAAAACGGTTTTCGCCGCGCCCTGCTGGCCGATACGCTCGACGCGGGCGACGGCAGCCTGCTGTACGCGCTCGAAGCGCAGCACAACGATGGCCCGTTCACGCAGCCGGACCGCTACCGCAAGCTCAATGGCGTGCTGCGCTACAGCGAAGGCTATGCCAACAACGGCTTCAATGTCACGGCCATGGCGTATGACGCCAGCTGGAACGCCACCGACCAGATTGCGCTGCGGGCCGTGCAGGACGGCACCTTGGGCCGCTTCGACGCCATCGATGCCAGCGACGGCGGCAAGGCGCAGCGCTACAGCCTGTCGGGCGCCTGGCGCCAGACGACGGACGACATGTCGTCCAGGGTCAGCGCGTATGTGATTGCCAACCGCCTGGCCCTGTTCTCGAATTTTACGTATGCGATGGACAATCCCGATAACGGCGACCAGTTCGCCCAGCCCGACCGGCGCGTAACGTCCGGCCTCGACGCCAGCCATACCTGGCACCGCCACACGGACAGGGGCAGCAGCGACACCACCATCGGCCTGCAGCTACAGAACGACAATATCCACAATGGCCTGTACAACACGCGGCAGCGGCAGATCCTGTCGACCACGCGGCAAGACCATATCGTTGAATCGAGCATCGGCGTGTATGGCGAAAACAGCACGCGCTGGTCGCGCTGGCTGCGCACCGTGGCCGGCCTGCGCGCGGACGCCTACCGCTTCGATGTGCGCAGCGACCGCGCCGCCAATTCGGGCACGGCCAGCGACCATTTGTTCAGCCCCAGCCTGAGCGTGATCGCGGGGCCCTGGCGCGATACGGAAGCGTATTTCAACATCGGCAATGGCTTTCACAGCAACGATGCGCGCGGCACGACGATCACGCTCGACCCGAAGACGGGCGAAGCGGCGGACAAGGTCACACCCCTGGTGCGCTCGCGCGGACTGGAACTGGGCTTGCGCAGTGCCGCCATCGTCGGCCTGCAAACCTCGCTGTCGCTGTACCGCCTGGACTTCGATTCCGAGCTGCTGTTCATCGGCGACGCGGGCGCCACCGAGGCGGGCCGCCCCAGCCGCCGCTACGGCATCGAGTTTTCCAGCTACTACAAGGCGGCCAGCTGGCTGTCGCTGGACCTGGACCTCGCATATGCGCGGGCGCGCTCGCGCGGCAGCGACCCGGCGGGCGACTTCATCCCCGGCGCCATCGAAGGCGTGGCCCAGCTGGCCATGACGGTGACGCCATCGGGGCCGTGGTCAGGCTCCTTGCGCCTGCGCTACTTCGGTCCGCGCCCGCTGGTGGAAGACAACAGCGTGCGCTCCGCGGCCAGCGTGGGCTTGAACGGGCGCATCGCCTACCAGATCGACAAGACCTTGCGCGTGGAGCTGGAAGGCTACAACCTGGCCAACCGGCGCGACTCGGCCATCGACTATTACTATGCCTCGCGCCTGCCCGGCGAGGCGCAGCCGGTCGACGATATCCACTTCCATCCGGTGGAATCGCGCTCGCTGCGCCTGACCCTGGTAAAGAATTTTTAACGCAACAAGAATAATTCCTGTCTCAGTGCACAGGAAACGCCGCGAAGTCGTAGAATGCCAGGCTGGATAAACTGAGACAGGCCGCATTGCGGCCGGCACCGCCATGAGCACTTCCGCACCGATCTTTACCGACCCGTCCCACGTCAAGGAAGCCTTGCGCGACGACGGCTATGCCGTCCTGCGCCCGCAGGATGTGGCCGCGCTGGCCGGCTGCCCGCTGGCCGCATTGCGCGCGCTGGAACCAAGCTGGAATACCTTGCCGCTGGACAATTACCTGAAGGATGGCGGCCGCTATCGCCGCCGGCGCCACTCGTGCTTCGTGCAGGATGGCGAGCGCCTGACGCAGACGGCGCACCGTCCGCACTGGCAACCGGTGGAGTACAACGCCCTGCACGGCGGCATGCACCGCCTGTTCGAACCGGTCGAAGCGGCTATCGTCGCGCAAGCGGCCTGGCAACAGCTGCTCCGCGCGCTGGGCGACGCCTGCTCGCAGGTCAAGGGCAGCCAGCCGTGGTTCATCGAGGCGCACCAGTTCCGCATCGATACGACCGATGGCATCGGCCGCCCCACGCCGGAAGGCGCGCACCGCGACGGTGTCGATTTTGTCGCCGTGCTGCTGATCGGGCGCGAACAGGTCAAGGGCGGCGAGACGCGCATCTTCGAAGCAGACGGCCCCAACGGCAAGCGCTTTACCCTGACCGAGCCATGGTCGCTGCTGCTGCTCGACGATGCAGCCGTGATCCACGAATCGACGCCGATCCAGCCTATCGGCGAGCATGGACACCGCGATACGCTCGTGCTCACCTATCGCGCAGGCCAATTCCAGGGCGAAAACTGACAAGCGGCCACAGCATTCCCTGTGGCCAAAATAGTTACTTGGAAGTTACTTTTGCAGACCTAAATCCGATATAGTCATACGATGTCGATATTGTGCGCTCATCGCGCCCAGCATCACCACACTGAAATTCTAGGAGAGGTCTGTGGACTCCAACAACCAAATCAAGCCTGACGAAATCGAGATCCTGATCGTCGAGGACAGCCCGACTCAGGCGGAGCGCTTGCGCCGCCTGATCCAGTCGCTGCACTATAACGCCCGCGTGGCGGCGAATGGCCAGCTGGCCCTGGCCGCCATCCGCGAGCGCAAACCGCACCTGGTGCTGTCCGATATCGTCATGCCTGAAATGAATGGCTACGACCTGTGCCGCGCCATCAAGTCCGATCCGACCTTGCGCGACATCCCCGTGATCCTCGTCACCTCGCTCAACGATCCGAAGGACATCATCCGCGGCATCGAGTGCGGCGCCGACAATTTCATCCGCAAGCCTTACGCGGAAGACTACCTGCTCAACCGCATCAGCCACATGCTGATGAACCAGAAGCTGCGCAAGAACCAGAACGTGGAAATCGGCATCGCCCTGTACCTGGGCGACCAGAAGCATTTCATCAATGCGGAACGCCAGCAAATCCTCGACCTGCTGATCTCGACCTATGAACAGGCGGTGCAGGTGAACGGCGAACTGCAGGCGCGCGAACGCCAGGTGATCGAGCTGAACATGCGTCTGGCGCACCATGCGGCCGAACTGGAAACCATCAACCGCGAAATCGCCCTGAAAAACCTGGAACTGGCCGAAGCGAGCCGCATGAAGTCCGCCTTCATCGCCAACATGTCGCATGAACTGCGCACGCCGCTCAACGCCATCATCGGCTTCACGGGCGCGCTGCTGATGAAACTGCCCGGCCCCCTGACGTCCGACCAGGACAAGCAACTCAATACCATCCGCGCCAGCGCGCGCCATTTGCTCTCGCTGATCAACGACATCCTCGACGTGGCCAAGATCGAGGCGGGCAAGCTGACCCTGTCGATCGAGCCCGTGCACTGCCAGGAACTGATGGCCGACGTGGCCGACACCCTGCGCCCCCTGGCCCAGCAAAAAGGCCTGACCCTGGAAATGGCGCTGGGAGAAGCGGGCCAGCCGCCCGCCATCATCGACACGGATCGCCGCGCGCTGACGCAAATCCTCATCAACTTGCTCAACAACGCCATCAAGTTCACGGAACAGGGCACGGTGCGCATCAGCCTTGCCCAGCGCGACGAAGACGGCGTGCTGGTGACGGAAATGAGCATCGCCGACAGCGGCGCCGGCATCAAGGAAGAAGACCAGGCCAAGCTGTTCCAGGCCTTCTCGCAGCTCGATTCCACCTCCACGCGCCATGTGGAAGGCGCGGGACTGGGCCTGTACCTGTGCCAGAACCTGGCCAACGCCATCGGCGGCGCCCTGTTCTTCAACAGCGACTACGGTTCCGGCAGCACGTTTACCCTGGCCCTGCGCAGCAAGGCCTGAGCTGCTGTGCGCCGCAGCATGAAATGCTGGCTTTTTACCATCCCAGACAGACCGATACAGTAGTTCTACGGTATTGCACCGCACCATTTTCGGCGCTATAGTAGAACTGTCTCCTCCAATTCGTTCTCCGAACATTGGATTCAGCCCGCGAATACAACCGCGGGCTTTTTTTTGCCTGCGTTTTCCACGCATCTTCATCCTTTCTTAACTAAATCAACCGGCTTAGTTATATCAATCGCTTGAGATATATGATTAAATCTCCGGCATGATTGAAAAAACCGCCATCCCCACTTCCCACGCCGACGATGGGCGCAAGCCCCGCTCCGACGGCGAACAGTCGCGCGAGCGGCTGCTGCATAGCGCCATCCGCCTGTTCGCCGAACAGGGTTACGCCAAGACCTCCACGCGCGAACTGGCACAGGCGGCCGGCACCAACGCAGCGGCCATCAGCTATTATTTTGGCGACAAGGCTGGCCTGTACCGCGCCGCCTTTGCGCAGCAGTCAGCCAGCCCGCAAGACAATATCGCCCTGTACGAACAACCGCATTTCACCTTGCGCGAAAGCCTGGAAGGCTTTTATGCGCAATTGCTCGCGCCCATGCAGCAGGGCGACATCGCACGCGACTGCATGCGCCTGTGGTGCCGCGAAATGCTCGAACCGACGGGCCTGTGGGCGCGCGAGATCGACCAGAATATCCGCCCCGAGCACGAGGCGCTCACGCGCGTGCTGGCGCGCCACCTGGGTGCGCCCGACAACAGCGACGACATGCACCGCCTGGCGTTTTCCATCGCTTCGCTGGCCTTGCAGCACATGGTGGGCACCGAAGTGCTGCAAACCCTGCGCCCGCAACTGCTGGAGTCGCCGCACGCGATCGACACCTGGCTGGCGCGCATGACCGACTACGCGCTGGCCATGGCCGAGGTGGAGCGCCGGCGCCTGGCCATTCCTCCCTCCCACCATACCGCTCAACGACAAGCAGAAGGACAAGCATGACGACTATTCGATGCACCGTTCAACGCGTCCTGGCTGTCAGCATCGTGCTGGCACTGGGCGGTTGCGCCCTGCAGGGGCCGCCCGCAGCGGTGGCCGCCAGTGCCCCCGCTCAGTGGCAGGCACCGCTGCCGCACAACGGCAAACTGACGGACCTAGCCAGCTGGTGGCAGGGCCAGGGCGACAGCCTGCTGGTGGAATTGATCACCGACGCGCAGCAGGTCAGCCCGACCATCGCCGCCGCCGGCACACGCATCGTGCAGGCGCGCGCGGACAGCATCGCCAGCGGCGCCGCGCTGGCGCCCAAGCTCGATGCGACGGGCAGCGTGGTGCGCACCAGCCAGCAATCGGCGCAACCGAGCGGCACCACCTCGCAGGCGGCCTTGCAGGCGTCTTGGGAAGTCGACGTGTTTGGCGCCAACCGCGCCACGCGCGATGCGGCGCAGGAGCGCTACGACAGCGCCCGCGCGCTCTGGCATGAAGCGCGCGTCTCGGTGGCCGCCGAAGTGGCGAACCAGTACTACGCCTTGCGCACCTGCCAGCAATTGCAGGCCGTGTCCGAACAGGATGCCGTCTCGCGCCGCGATTCGGCACGCCTGACGGAGCTGAGCGCCGGTGCCGGCTTCCAGCCGCCCGCCAACGCCGCCCTGGCCCGCGCCAGCGCCGCCGAAGGCGCCAGCCGAGCCATCGAACAGCGCGCCGCCTGCGACGTGAATGTCAAGGCGCTGGTGGCCCTGTCGGCGATGCCGGAAGCGTCGCTGCGCCAGAAGCTGGCGGCCAGTCCCTTTGTTGCGCCCTCGCCCGTGGCGATTGCGGAATTGCCTGCGCAAACCCTGGGCCAGCGTCCCGACATCTACAGCGCTGAACGCGAAGTGGCAGCCGCCAGCTTCGAAGTGCGCGGCGCGCAGGCGCAACGCTACCCGCGCCTGAGCCTTGCCGGCTCCATCGGCAAGGGCAATATCCGCGCCGGCGGCACCAGCATCACGGCCAGCACCTGGAGCATCGGCCCGCTGGCCGTCAGCCTGCCCATCTTCGACGGCGGCACCCGCCGCGCCCAGGTCGATGCGGCCACGGCGCGCTACGACGAAGCCGTGGTGAAATATCGTGCCGGCGTGCGCCAGGCCGTGCGCGAAGTGGAAGAGGCGCTGGTCAACCTGGCCAGCACGGACGAGCGCAGCAGCTACGCCAAGACGGCCCTGGAAGGCTACCGCGTGTCGTTTGTCGCCACCGAGGACCGCTACAAGAATGGCCTGGCCAGCCTGATCGAACTGGAAGACGCGCGCCGCACGCGCCTGGCCGCCGAAAATACGGTGGTCAATCTCGAGCGCGAACGCAGCGCCGCCTGGGTGGCGCTGTACCGCGCCGCCGGCGGCGGCTGGACCAGCAGCGCCATCGCCAACAATGCCCTCTGACGGATACGACAACATGAAAAAAATGACCTTGAAACCGATGGCGCTCGCCCTTGCCGCCCTTTGCGTTGTGCTGGGTGCCGGCGTGGCCCTGTACTCCCCGTCCTCCACGGCGGCAGATGACGCCAAGGATAAGAATGCGGCGCAAAAGCCGGCCCTCACCGTCACCACGGCCAAGCCGCAAACGGCCAACCTGCCCATCAAGCTGCAGGCGAACGGCAACGTGGCCGCCTGGCAAGAAGCCGTCATCGGCAGCGAATCGAACGGCTTGCGCCTGACCGACGTGCGCGTGAATGTCGGCGACGTGGTGCGCGCCGGCCAGGTGCTGGCCGTGTTCTCGAACGACACGGTGAACGCCGACGTGGCGCAGGCGAAGGCCGCCGTGCTGGAGGCGGAAGCGAATGCCGCGGAAGCAGCCGCCAACGCACAGCGCGCCCGCTCGCTGCAAAGCACGGGCGCCATCAGCGCGCAGCAGATCAGCCAGTACCTGACGGCAGAGCAGACGGCCAACGCGCGCATCGCCTCGACCAAGGCGCAGTTGGCGTCGCAGCAGCTGCGCCTGAAATACACGCAGGTGGTGGCGCCCGACAGCGGCATCATCTCCTCGCGCTCGGCTACCGTGGGGTCGGTGGTGGGCGCCGGCACGGAATTGTTCCGCATGATCCGCCAGGGCCGCCTCGAATGGCGCGCCGAAGTGACGGCCACTGAATTACTGAACCTGAAAGCGGGCACCCTGGCGCAGGTCAAGGCCGCCAACGGCAGCACTTTGACGGGAAAGGTGCGCATGATTGCCCCTACCGTCGACCCGCAGACGCGTTCCGCCCTCGTGTATGTCGACCTGCCGGCCAGCACCGGCAACAATGCACCGTTCAAGGCCGGCATGTACGCCAGCGGCGAATTTGAGCTGGGCACCTCGGGCGCGCTGACGGTGCCGCAGCAGGCGATTGCCGTGCGCGATGGCTTCAGTTATGTCTTCCGCCTCAATGCCGACCAGCGGGTCAGCCAGATCAAGGTGCAGGCCGGACGGCGCCTGAGCGACCGCATTGAAATCCTGGGTGGCATCACGGCCGACACGACGATTGTCGTCAGCGGCGCCGGCTTCCTCAATGACGGCGACCTGGTACGCAATGTGCAAAACCCGGTTGCAGCAGCTGCCAAGCCAGCCACGGCGAAAAAGTAAGGAGAGGCCATGAATTTTTCCTCCCTCTCGATCAAGAATCCGATCCCGGCCATCATGCTGTTCGTGCTGCTGACCCTGGCCGGTCTGCTGGCCTACAAGGCCAATCCGGTACAGGATTTCCCTGACATCGAACTGCCCATCGTCACCGTCAGCGCGGTGCTGCCCGGCGCCGCGCCGGCCCAGCTGGAAACGGAAGTGGCGCGCAAGATCGAAGACTCCGTCGCCACCCTGCAAGGCGTGAAAAACATCTACACCAAGGTGCTCGATGGCGTCGTCACGGTCACCGTGGAATTCATCCTGGAAAAGCAGATCGCCGAAGCCGTCAACGATGTGCGCGACGCCGTCGCGCGCGTGAAAGCGGACATGCCGGCTGAGCTGCGCGACCCCACCGTCACCAAGGCTTCCACGGCCGGGCGCGTGGTGCTGACCTTTATCGCCACGGCGAAAGGGGGCGTGGACAATCCGCTCGACGCGCCCGACCTGTCCTGGTTTGTCGACAATACGGTGGCCAAGCGCCTCTTGACCGTACCCGGCGTGGGCGCCGTCACCCGCGTGGGCGGCGTCTACCGCGAGATCCAGGTGGAACTCGATGAAGCGCGCATGGCCGCATTGAAAGTGTCGGCCCTCGACGTCTCGCGCCAGCTGCGCCTGGTGCAGCGCGAAGCGCCTGGCGGCCGGGGCGACATCAGCGGCGCCGAGCAATCAGTGCGCACCATCGCCACCGTCAAGACGGCCGATGAACTGTCGCGCGTGGAAGTACCGCTGCCGGACGGCCGCCATGTGCGCCTGGACCAGGTGGCCACCGTGCGCGACACGATCGCCGAACCGCGCGCGCTGGCCGAGCAGGATGGCAAGACGGTCGTCGCCTTTGAAGTGTTCCGCACCAAGGGCGCCAGTGAAGTGGCCGTCGCCAAGGGCGCACGCGACGCCATCGCCGACCTGCAGAAGGAAAACCCGAATGTGGTACTGCAGCAGTCGATCGACAATGCCTTCCCCGTCGAGGAAAACTTCGACGGCTCGATGGAGCTGCTGTACGAAGGCGCGCTGCTGGCCGTGCTGGTGGTGTGGTGGTTCCTGCGCGACTGGCGCGCCACCCTGGTGGCCGCCGCTGCCCTGCCCCTGTCCGTGATGCCGGCCTTCCTCGGCATCTACTGGTTCGGCTACACGCTCAATACCGTCACCCTGCTGTCGCTGGCCCTGGTCGTCGGCGTGCTGGTCGACGACGCCATCGTGGAAATCGAAAACATCGAGCGCCATCTGCGCATGGGCAAGTCGCCAATGGAAGCGGCCATGGAAGCGGCCGACGAAATCGGCATGGCGGTGATCGCCACCACCTTCGCGCTGGTGGCCGTGTTCCTGCCAACGGCCTTCATGAGCGGCATTCCCGGCCTGTTCTTCAAGCAGTTCGGCTGGACGGCCGTGCTGGCCGTGCTGGCGTCTCTGGTGGTGGCGCGCCTGCTCACGCCGATGATGGCCGCCTACATATTGAAACCGCTGCCGCACAAGGAAGAGCAGGATGGCTGGCTGATGACGCGCTACCTGACGGTCATGCGCTGGTGCCTGAACCACCGCGGCATCACGGCCATCGCCGCAGCCCTGTTCTTTGTCGGCGCCATCGCGCTCGTGCCGCTGCTGCCGACCGGTTTCGTGCCGGCCGCCGACCGCGCGCAGACGCAAATCAACCTGGAACTGCCGCCCGGCTCCACCCTGGGTGAAACGCAGGCCGTGGCAGCATTGGCGCGCGATGCGGCCATGCGCACGCCTGGCATCCAGGGCGTCTTCAGTTCGATAGGCGGCGGCTCCAGCGGCGACGCCTTCGCCCCCGGCGCGGCAGCCGAGGCGCGCCGCGCCGTGCTGACCCTGACCACCGTGCACCGCACGAAGCGCAAGGAATCGATGGCTGGCCTGGAAACGCAGTTGCGCAACAAGCTCGATACGATTCCCGGCGCCCGCTTCACGGTGGGACCGCCCGACACGGGCGTCAAGATGCAGCTGGTGCTGCGCTCGGAAGATCCGGTGGCTTTGACGGCGGCGGCGCAAAAAGTCGAGCGCGAACTGCGCGGCCTGAAAGGCATCGGCAACGTCAATTCCAGCGCCTCGCTGGTGCGACCGGAAATCATCGTGCGCCCCGATTTCGCCAAGGCGGCCGACCTGGGTGTGACGGCGGCGGCCATCGGCGAAACGGTGCGCGTGGCCACGGCCGGCGACTACGACACGGACCTGACGAAAATGAACCTGCCCGAGCGGCAAGTGCCGATCCGCGTCAAGTTGCCCAACAGCGTGCGCGCCGACCTGGCCGCCATCGAGCGCCTGACGGTGCCCGGCAAGAATGGTCCCGTGCGCCTTGCGAACGTGGCCACGGTAACGATGGAAAGCGGCCCGGCACAGATCGACCGCCTGAACCGCAGCCGCAACGTGACGCTGGACGTGGAACTCGGTTCGCGCACCCTCGGTGAACTGAACGAAGAAGCGCGCGCGCTGCCATCGATGAAGAATCTGCCGCCATCCGTGAAGATCGCCGAACTGGGCGACGCGCAGGAAATGGCCTCGCTGTTCGCCAGCTTCGGCCTGGCCATGCTGATCGGCGTGCTGTGCATCTACTGCGTGCTGGTATTGCTGTTCAAGGACTTCATGCAGCCGGTAACCATCCTGGCGGCGCTGCCGCTGTCGATCGGCGGCGCCTTCGTGGCGCTGCTGATCACGGGCAGCGCCCTGTCGATGCCGTCGATGATCGGCCTGATCATGCTGATGGGGATCGTCACCAAGAACTCGATCCTGCTGGTCGACTATGCGATCCTGGCGCGCCAGGCGGGCATGAACCGCTTCGATGCGCTGGTCGACGCCTGTCACAAGCGCAGCCGCCCCATCCTGATGACGACGATCGCCATGGGCGCCGGCATGATGCCGCTGGCACTGGGCTGGGGCGCCGACCCCAGCTTCCGTTCGCCGATGGCCATTACCGTGATCGGCGGCCTGATCACGTCGACCTTACTCAGCCTGCTGGTGGTGCCGGCCGTGTTCACCTACATCGACGACCTGGAGCACCTGCTCAAGCGCGGCATGGCGAAACTGCGCCGCCAGAAGGCGCCGCTGCGGCGCGATGACAAGGTGGCGCTGGAAAAATAAGCGCCGCCACTGTTTGCAAAATCGCCCCCTGCGGGCAAGGAAGCGAAGGACCGGCCGTCAGGCCGCGCTCCCTCGCTTCCATCTATCTGGCATACTGCGCCCATTCTCCATGAACGCAATCTGCCCTGCCTATGAATTACCGCACCCCGCTCGTCCTGCTACTGGTATCCGCACTGCTCGGCGCCTGCTCGGACAAGACCGCCCCCGCCAGCGCCGACGTGGCAGCTGACGTCGTAACCGAGGTCCCCGCGGCCGCTGACGATGCCGCATCGGCCGAACACGTGCCGCCGCCGGCCGCCACGGCGCCAAGAACGGAAGCGATGAACACGCCGCAGGCGCGCGAACTCGAAGTGGGCATGATGCGCGCCGTCTTCGGCAAGGACTATCGCAGCGACAGCGACGATGCGCTGGCCGACCTGTCCGATCCGGACAAGCACGTCGACAGACTCAGTTACGTGGTCAGCGCCGTCAGCCACAAGCTGCTGCCCGATGGCCGCGCCATCCTGGTGGCGAATGCGGAAACGGCCAACACGGAAGGCACGGCCGAATCGGCGCATGCCTCGTCGGGACTGTTGAATGTGTTTTTCCTCGCGCCCAAGGGCCAGCCGGAAGACGGCCAGTGGCAAGTCGTGAAACGGCTGGAAAACATTGCCGCCCTCGGTTCGTCGGGCCAGCTCGGCGAAGTCCACTGGGTCATGCTGGGCGCGAACAAGCCGGGACTGGCGATCCGCCATGGCTACACGGGCCAGGGCTACACCATCACGCAACTGGCCCTGTTTGAAATCGGCGACGGCAAGGTGACCGCGCTTGATGGCGGAATCGACCTGTACTCGGACAATATGGGCGCCTGCACGCCGGACATGGACGAGTGCTGGATGGTCAGCGGCAATTGGCGCTTCGCCACGGCGCGCAATGGCGGCGCCTACGACGACCTGCTGATCGATTTCAAGGGCGCCTCCGAGAAGATCAAGCCCGGCGTCACGGTCAAGCCGGACGAAGACCCGCCGCGCATTGCCACACCGTTGAACGGCCACGCGCGCTATGGCTTCGATGGCAAGGGATACAAACTGGTCGAGGGCAAGAACACGGTGCCTGGCGTCTGAGCCAGGCACCGGCAAAAAATCAGCGGCGCGCCTTCTCCAGGCGCAACAGCAGCGGCGCATACATGGCACGCGTATGGCTGCTCCAGCGGTCCATGGCGCTGTCGATATCGAGCAGCAGGCGGTCCGACAATACCTTGTCACCCTGCTGCAGCGCCCAGATCGCACACTCGGCGCGGCATTCGAAGCTGTTGTAGCGCGTCAGCGCGTCGTCGAATTCCGCCTTCGCTTCCACCTGGCGCCCGCTTTGCGCCAGCGCACGCGCCGTCAGCAGGGACACCATCTCGGGACGGAATTGGATATCCGTGCGGCGAATGAACTCCAGGTGCGTCAGCGCTTCGGCACCCCGCTCGCACTCCAGGTAGGCGCGTGCCGCACCCAGGCGAATTTCCAGGTCCGAGGAAAACGCGCCCCGCAGGCAGGCTTCATACGTCGATGCCGCTTCCTGCGCATCGCCCGCTTCCAGCTGCGCGCTGGCCAGGCGCATCTGGTTTTGCGCCGTCGGCGTGTACTCGAAGGCGGCCTTCGCCTCGCGCAATTCGCGGTTCGGATCAAGCACCTGCACGGCCACCGAAGCGACCTTGCGCGCGCCTTGCGGCAGGCGCGAATTGGGCAAATAGATGGCGAAGAAATACACCACGCTGCCCAACAGCGGGAACATGAATAAAATGAGCAGCCAGTACAGCTGCTGCCCGTTGCGCACCACATGGATCGCAAAAAACAATGCGATCAGAATGTGGATGCCTATGCCAAAAATCGTCATGCTGCAACCTCGTTCGTGACGGGAGCCGCTGGCACCATGCCGCAGCTTTCCCTGGCTCAATATTACACCGGCCACCGCGGCAAGCTCGCCAGGGAGACACGCGAACGGCGAAAAAAAAGCAGGGCAGCCGCGAGACTGCCCTGCCTTCCTGGCGCGTCAATCGGCGTCAGAACGTGCTGATGGCGTTCAGGAACCAGCCCCGGCTGCGATACGACAAATCCGTCAAATCGTCCGAGAAGGTCGTGAAGTTGTAGCCGATGCCGATCTTGGCGTGCTTCGCCACATGCCGGTAGACGCCGATCAGGGCGCCGGCGCGTGCATCTCCCGCCTCGCGCGCCTTCAGCCTGCGCCCCTCGATCAGGGCGTCCCACTCCTTGACGATATGAATGTCGGCGCGCAGCACCAGCAATTCCGCGCGGCTGGAGAACCAGTCGCCTTGCGTCTTCGACGCCCGCAACTGGCCCGTGCGCACACCGAATTTCCCGCCCACCGACAGCCATGGCCTGACGTCATACGTCGTATCGACATTCAGGATATGGCTTTTCTGCGTGTAATCGAGCACCCCGCCCGTGACGCCGTCAACCTGGCCTGGCGATGGCAGGTTGTAAAAGTACGTGTACTTGAACAGGGTATTCCAGCGGTCGTTGTCGACCGGGCGATAGGCCGCTCCCGTCACGACTTCCGTGTAATCGCCATCGTAGAAGGCCCCCCGCGTGGAGCTGCTGCGCGACAGGTTGAATTTCCCCAGCAGGCGCCAATCGCGGTCCAGCTGGTAGCTCAGCGCATTACGTGTCAGCCACACCTTGCGGTGTTCGCTGTTCGCGTCCGTGGCGCAGCCGCCGTCAGCCGGCACGGTGGCGCAACTGCCATCGACCGTACCCAGCGACTTCGTGCGGTCGGTGCGGAACTCCAGCGCGCTGGAAAACTTCAGCCGCTCGTAGGCATACGCCGCCGTCAGGCCGATGGCGTCGCGCTTCAAGTCGCCCGACAAGGGGTTCGACAGCGTACCCGTCTCGAACTTGATGCCCGTGGTCCAGCGCTCGGTGGGCGCCAGGTCCACGCCGAACGCGTGCGTCAGGCTTTGCGGTCCCGCGCCATTGCCCCAGCGGCTTTCCGCAAACAGGCCGGCTTTGTCGTTCAGGCGGTAGCGGCTGCCCGCCGTCAGCGTGGACTGGCGGCCGCTGTAGTTCACATCCGGCGTTTCCGTCTCCATGCGGTAGTTCAGGTAAACGCTGCTGCGCTCATCCATCTGCATGTTGCCGAACAACTGGCCGCCCACGCCGCCGCTGCCGCCCGACGCTTCGGCCCCGAGGCGCAGGCGTTCGCTCACCTGGTAGGTGCCACCGAGTCCCGCGCGGTCATTCAGGGCGCGATTGCCGCTGCGCGACAAGGTATGCTGCACGAAACCGTACATGTCCCACGGCGCATACAGCAATCCTGCCACGCGCGCCGAGGCCACGCCGGAAGCGAGCGTGGTGTCGGGGCCATACTGCGGACCGCCAGCCATGCCCGCCTCGCGGCCCTGCGTCACCAGCTGGCCCGTGATGCCGCCTTCCAATCCCTGCTGCTGCGGTACGGCGCTCGACGCCGGCGTCCTTTCCAGCACGCCATCACGGGCTTGCTGGCCTTCCTGCAATGGCCGATAGTCGACGCGCAGCACGGCGTCGCTACGCCCGCCATCCTGGCTCAGGATGGCGCTGGCATTGTCCCCGCCAATCGCATTGTCGCGGCGGTCGTGCCGCAGGCCTGCCGACACGCCCCACTCCGCATCGAGCTTGTGGCGCAGTGCCGCTTCCACCGCGCGCGCATCCTGGCTGGTGGCCGTGCGGTCATCTGCCTTCAGCGACATTTCCGTGCGCTCGCCCAGTGGCAAGGTCGCAGCCAGGCCCGTTTGCCGCACGGCTTCGCCGTTCAGGGTCTGCATGCCCGGTCCCGCGTAGCCCGCTTCGCGGTCCTGCCAGTAGGCGGCGATACGGCCACGCGCCGCGCCGCCCAGGTCAGCAAGGTCCAGCGCACCGTCGAAACGCTTCGCGTTGGCCGGGCGTCCGCCCGCCGTCGTCTGGTTGAAATCAAAACCGCCGCTCGATGAACTGAGCACGCTGCTGGCGTCGCCACTGGAACGGGCTGCCTCGGCCTTGATCCAGGTGCCCGGCTTGTAGCGCAAGGTCAGGTCCAGCTCCTTGAGGGTCTGATCCGAACCCTGTTCGCCCTGGTGATAATTGCTGGCCCCGATGCGTACATGGTCGTTGAACCAGTGGCTGGCGCGCACCCCCACCGAGGTGCCGGAAATGGCGCTCAGGCCCGGCACGTATTCATATGTCGCCACCAGGTACACGGGATTGCCGCTCAGGCTTGCGCTTTGCACCAGCGCACCGCCATCGGCCACGGAGGACAGCGGCGAGCGCAAGGTCAGGCGTCCCTGCAGGTAGTTGATTTCATAATCCTGCGACGGCGTCAGCTGGATGCGTTCGATCACCAGGCCCGAATCCTTGTCGCGCACTTCCACCCACAGGCGTTCCGAACCCTGCGTCAGATCCAGGTGGCGCAGATAGTATTGCGAACCGCCCGTGCCGCGAAATTCCTCGCGCGACTGCAAGGTCCCCGGCGAAGCGGCAAAGGCGTTGACCGTGCTGGCCTTTTCGCCATGGCTGGTGCTGGCGGCGCCATTCCACAACAGGTTCGCGCCATACAGGCCACGGCTGTACTGTGCCAGTTCCGAGCCGCTCCAGGTGGTCTGGAAATTCCCCCACATGACGGAAGAATCGCCTTTTTCCAGGCGCACGTAAAAACGCCCCTGGGTTGGCGCATCGTCGACGGTGGTGCTGTCGTCGCCGTACACGGGATAGTATTTGTCCGGATCGATGCGGCGCAGCAGGTAGTTCGGATCCTTGCTCTGGAAGTTGTGGAACAGGTCGCGCAGCGGCTGCTCGCGCGTGTCGGCGCTGGCCGTCAGCAAATAGTCGCCCTTGATCTTGCCCTTCAAATAAAACGCGCCACGGCCATCGGCCCAGGTCTCGTTCTTATAGTGCTGCGTGTCGCCCGTGACCAGTTCCGCCGGCCCCTTGGTGCGGTCGCGGCCAATGGTCAGGTCGGCCAGCGCCACATAGAACCAGTCGCTGTCGGCGATGTTCAGGTTGCGGCGGAAGGTCATGCCGGCTCCGCTGCCATCCTTCACGGCCACCTCCACCGTATGCGGTCCAGGACGCATGATCTGGCGCATGGCGAACTTGCCGTTGGCGTCGACCGGCACGACCATGCCCAGCGCCGTCACCTGCTGGCCAGGCTTGATCTTCTCGCCGCTGATGGTGACGCTGCCGCCTGATGCATCGATATTGCGCAGGATCAGGCTCGATTCGCCCCAGCCGGCCAACGCTTCGCCACCGGCCTTCTTGCCCGGCGCTTCGGCCGGCACCGCATCGAGCAGGCGCAGTGGCTGCAGGCGCGTCTCGTCGAACTTGCCGCTGGCGTCGTATACGCGCAGCAGGTAGCCGATCTGCTCCGGCGCATCCGCCGGCGCCTGCCAGGCCGTGGCTTCGCCCATCGTCGCGGGCACGATGGCAAATGGCTGCTCCTGCGTGCTCTGTCCCTTGGCGAAAATGCGGATCTCGGCGCGCTGCTGGAAAAAAGCGTAGTTGGTGTAGGTGCCAAAACGCACAGGCGCCTGGCGCTGCGCATGAGGCGCCGCCAGCCAGACATTCAAGGCCGGCGCAACGTTCAGGGGATCGTACTTGACCTGGATGTCGGAACGTTCCAGCGCCACGTCGACGCAGCGCTGGCGGTCCGCTTCCTGCTGGCGCGTATCGGTTTCCTGCACCACGCCGTCAATGCTGATGGAGAAGGCCGCATCGCGGTTGGCCACCTGGCTGGCGACGGCACAATCGTCGACCAGTACTTCCGTCTCGATGCGCTTCGGCGCTGCGGCGGCGACAGCCGGCAGTTCGACGGCTTCCTCGTACCAGGCACGGATTTCCGTGCGGCGGTTCTGCGCCATGCCTTGCGGCGTGGCGTTCGACGCGATTGCTTCGCTCTCGCCCTTGCCGCTGGCGGCAAAGGCCGCTGCCGGCAAGTCCAGTGCTCGCATCAGATAGGCCGTGACGGCCAGCGCGCGCGCCTCCGACAGATGCTGGTTGGTCGGAAAAGTCGGCTTCAGCCAGGCAGCGATGCGCTGGTTGTCCGTATGCCCGATCACCTGCACGCGCACCTTCTGCTTGCCGCGCAAACGTGCGGCAAGCGCGTCAAGCCGGGCCATCGCGGCCGGCAGCAGCACATCGCGGCCGGACTCGAAGTTGGTGCCCGACAGCAGGTCGTCGAAGGTCACGCTCTGCTGCGCCGGCACGGCCGGCGGCACCGCTTCCAGGATCACGCGGCGCTCGGCGCGGCTCAGGCCGGACGGCGCCAGACCGCTGAAAGCCGACGACTCCTGCTCGCCGCTCGAGGGCTGCTGCGCCCCCATGCTGTGGCCCCGGTCCAGCATTTTCCCCCGCAGCGCGTGCTCATTTGCCTGTTGCGCGTGCGCGCCCAGACACACAAAGCCTATGCTGCCAAGCAAATACACGAGCCGCTTGGGGGCCGGGCTGGCCGCCGCTTTGAGGGTGCCTTGATTGCTAACGTTCATGGTCATTTTCGGTTTCATTGTGCGCCCTCGATCTCGATGACGAGGGGATATTCGTTTTGCAGTGCCTGCCAGCGCGCCTGCATCTCGCTTTCGATCGCCTTGCTGCGGCGCGCCGCCAGCGCGGCATCGCCGCCAGCGGCATACGCGATGCGCAGTACCGACGGCTTGGCGCGCAACTGGCTCACCAGTCCTTCGATGCGCCCGGCCCATTCCGCCTGCAAGGCCGTTTCGCCCGCAACGAATGCAGCGTCGCTCAACTCAAGACGTACTACCCGATGGATCGTGGCGCCAAAGTTCAGCTTGACCACCTTGCCTCGGGTCAGACGCACATCGCGCGGATTTTCCGTGGTGACGCGGTAGCCGCTCGGCAGGGTGCGGTCGTCAAGCTTCATGACGAAGTTCGAGCCGCGGTCCGCATTCGGAATCGCCGGACAAGCCACGTGGAAACGTCCTTCCGCATCCGTCGTCACCAGCAAGCCGCGCGCCGTCGCCATGCGCACGCCGGCAATGCCCGCTTCGCCTTCATCCTGGTAGCCATTCGCGTTCTGGTCGTCGAACACCTTGCCGATGATGTCGGGACAATCGAAGGTGGCATCCGGCACCACGCGCACCGTGGCAGTAGCCAGGTTGGAAATACGCGTCTCGCCCGTCGCTGCCCAGGCCTGGTTGACGTATTCGCCATCGCCAACGCCGCTGCCCACCATCAGCATCAGCTTGTAGGTCTTCTTCTCCTTCGGTGCGAAACCGCTTTCTTTCCAGCGCAGGCTGCGGCCATCGACGACAGGTTCCGCCGGCACGCCATTGCGGGTAGCACTGCCGACGCGGTACTTGAAGCCGGCCGGTATCAAATCGCGCACCTCCATCGCCCCCAGCGTCGCCGCCTGGGGATTGCTGGCCGTGATCGTGTACGGCACCAGGTCGCCGCGCGTGACGTTCAGCATCGGTGTCGTCTTCGTCACCATGATGCTGTCGCTGCCCAGCGGATCGAGCGGAATATGGTTGTTCAGGATCGGTGCCGAACCGCCATTCGTGATGACAAAGCTCAGGTAATACTGCGTGGTCCTGGCGCCTCCGGCGATCAGTCCGGTGCAGTTATTCGGATCGAGTTCCATCTTCGTCGACAATGCCGGCGCCAGCTCGCTGGCCTGGATAAAGGCCGGATCGGGCACCAGGCCCACTGTCAATGGTCCCTTGCAGGCCGGCAGGCTACCGGATGGCGCCAGCAGGTAGTTCGCCGGAGCTAACACGCTCAGCGTATACACGCCGCTGGGGAAGCCGTTCTGCAACAGGAACTGGTACATGCCGTCGCTGCCTACGGTTTGCGTCTGCTCGGCTACCCCACCGACCAGGTGCGCGGCGCTGTCGAAACCGGCAGGGCCGCTGATCGACACCACGGCGCCAGCCACCGGCTTGCGCGTCACGGAGTCGTACACCACGCCGGCAGGATCAAGCGGCAGATTCTGCTCGACGACACGGTCGCCGTCGCGCAAGGTCAGGTTGCTGATGCGGCTGCCACCTGGCACCACCACGCCTTCGCCCCCTGTCGAAACGGGCACATTCGGCATGTTGTTGCCATCCTTGAGGAAGGTGATCGCATAGCCGGAACCCGTCGGCAAGCCACTTGCCTCGTAGCCGGGGCAATGCAGGTTGTCGAACTGGTAGAAGCCTTTCTCGTCCGTGATGGCGCGGCAGATCAATTTGCCTTCCTGGTGCAATTCGGCCGTCCAGCCAGCCACGCCAGCCTGGCTGCCGTCGAGCGGACGCACACGGCTGCCGTCATGATTCAGCCATACGTAGCCGTTGATGATGGGCGGCTTCAATTGCGGTATGCCCTTCTCGCCGAACAAATAGCCGCGCATGTCGTCGCCCGCCGCCAGCTTGATGCCGGTGATCGTATCCTTGTTGCCCACGCCGACAGGCTTGCTGGCGTTGGCCGTACCAACCGACCCTGGCAGCACTACCGTCTTGCCGTCCACATAGCCGGCCGGCTGCGTTTCCGTCAGGGTGTAGCCGGCGGCGTCGCTGACTGGCACCGTATCGAACAGATAGCTGCCGTCGGCACCGGTCACCACGCTCAGTTTGACCGGCTTGCCATCGACGGAAGTGCCGCTCAGGACCACCGTCACGCCGGCAATGCCTTGCTCGCCTTCGTTGCGAACGCCGTCGTTATTCAGGTCCGCATACACCACGCCACCGAGCTTGCCCAGCATATGGCGTTCGCCAAACAGATAGCCGCTCGCCTGCGTCGCCACTGGCAGCACGATGTCGCCGATCGTGTTGTGTTCTGGCGCCGCGCCGAAGCTGGCGTTATTCACCTTGCCGCCGGCGCTACCGGCCGTTTCGCGGCCGTCGAGATACACGGCAGGCTGGCTTTCCAGCAGGCTGTAGGTACCGGCAGGCAGGCCGTCGAAGCGGTAGCTGCCATCGGTTCCGGTCACCACCGTACGGCTAAAACCATTCGCGCCGCGCAAGGTGATTTCAATCTCGGCGATGCCTGCTTCACCCGCGTCCATGGCGCCGTTGTCGTTCAGGTCGCGATACACGAAACCCCGCAACGACGACACCTGTTCGCGGAAATCATAGCCGCTGCCATTGCCCTGTGGCGGCAGGATGATGCCGCTGATGACATCGACCACGCCGTTGCCGACCGGCTTGCCGTTGACGCTGCCGACAGAAGTACCCGTCGCACCCGGATAATTCCCCAGGCCGGCCGGTTGCGTTTCAGTGACCGTGTAGCCGCCCGGACCCGATGGATACAGGCCAGGGAAAGTGTAACTGCCATCGGCGGCCGTGACGACGCTGACATTGACCGGCTTGCCGTGGCCGTCGATGCCGCTCAGCGTCAGGCTCACGCCCTGCAAGCCTTCGCCCTTCTCGTAGCTGCCGTTGTCGTTCGCATCGCCGAACACGCGGCCGGAAATACTCGCCGCCAGCAGTTCGCCGAAGTCAAAACGCGTATGGCTCTTCGACGCATCGAATGGTATGCGCGCGATGGCGTTGGCCGTGCCGATGTCACAGGCAGGATTGGCGCAGGATGCGGCGCCGTCGATCAGGCCCTTGCGCTGGCGTCCGTCCAGATAGGCAGTAGGCTGCGTTTCTACCAGCGTATAGCCGGCCGCATTCGCGTTCGGCAGATCGCGGAAGCTGTAGCTGCCGTCGGCCGCCGTGATGGCCGTGCGCTTGACCGGCGTGACGCCATCGCGGGCGATGCCGGACAGGCTGATGGTAACGCCGGCGATGCCTGCGGTTTCACCCGCATCGCGTACGCCATTATCGTTGGCGTCGACGTAGACGGCGCCGCTGATGGCGCCTGTCTTCTCGCCGAAATCGTAGCCCGTCAACTGTGCGCCCGGTGCGAGCGCGATGGCGCTGACCACGTTGGCCACGCCCGCATTGCCGCCGCCATTGCCGGCAGCCTGGCCCGCATCGGCGTAATTGACCGGCTGCGTTTGTGTCACGGTATAGCTGCCGGCAAGCAGGCCGTCGAACTGGTAGGCGCCGTTGGCATCGGTGAGCACCGTCACCGGACCGCCTGTACCGCCGGTCAGTGTCAGTGTCACGCCCGTCAATGGCGTGTCGCCGCTGCTGGCCGCACCATTGCCATCCACATCGAGGTAGACCTTGCCGGCGATGCTGCCCGTCAGTTCGCCAAAATTGTAATCGCGCGCGCTGCCGCCGTTCGGCAGCACGACGCCGCTGAACTGGTCGAAGCGGGGCGCGCTGCCGCCGATGCGTCCTGTCGCGACACCATTCACAGTGCCCACGCTTTCCGCGCCATCGAGGTAGGCGGCAGGCTGGACTTCCACAACGGCATAGCCGTTGCTGTCGCTTTGCGGCAGGCCCGTGAAGCGGTAGCCGCCGTCGGCCGCCGTTTGCAGCGTGCACAAGGCAGGCACGATCACGCTGCAGACATCGAAGCCGTCAGCCGTGGTGCCCGACAACGTGACCGTCACGCCGGCGATGCCCGTTTCGCCCGCATCCTTGCGGCCATTGCGGTTCGCATCGATATACACGTAACCGGACAGCGACTGCGCCACGCCGCCCGCCGCGCCTGGCGCCTGGCCGAAATGGTAGCCCGTCGCCGTGGCACCGGGCAGCAGCACGATGGCGCCGGCAGTGCGGATCGCCGCACCCGGCACGCCGGTACCAGGCACGCGCACGGCGCCGTCGATCAGGCCACCCAGGCTGCCAGCCTGCGCACCCGTGTGATACAGGCTGGCCGGCGGCGTGACCGTCACGGCATAGCCGGCGGCGTCGCTCGGCGCCAGGCCGGCAATCAGGTAACTGCCATCCGCGCCCGTCTGGAAGGTACAGCTCGGCACTGCACTGCCTGGACAGACTGGATGACCGAGATGGTCGTTGCCGCTCAAGGTCAGCGTGACGCCGGCCACGCCCGTGCTTTCGCCACCCTGGCGCACCGCATCGCGGTTGTTGTCCATGTAGACGCTGCCGGCAATCGACGCCAACGCCAGTTCGCCGAAATTGCGCTCGGTGTAGCTGAGGCCCGGTTCGATGCTGCCGACGACGATGCCTTCCGGCGCCGCGCGGCCCGCGCTGTTCGCCACGACATTGCCGGCACCGTTCTGCTCCTTGCCATCCGCATAGCCGGCAGGCTGGGACAGTTCGGTGACCGTGTAGGATTCTCCCAGCCGGCTTGGCGGGACATTGGTGAAACTGTATTTGCCATTGGCGTCGGTGGTGGCCGTGCAGGCACTGCCCATCGCGGCGCACACGTCGGCGCCCCAGAAGGTCAGGCCGGAGAGCTTCACCTGCACGCCGGCGATGCCATTTTCGCCCGCCTCGCGCAAGCCGTTATTGTTCTTGTCGGCGTACACGTAGCCGCTGATGGCCGCATGCGCGTATTCCTGGAACAGGTAGCCGGTCGCCGCCGTATTCGGCGCCAGCACGATCTGGCCGATGGTGTTGTGCGTCGCGCTGGCGGAACAGTTGGCGCCGCCGTCGCAGCTGGCCGGTGGCGGCGTGCCACCGGCCGTGCCGGCGACTTCAAACAGGTCGGCGTAGCTGGCCGGCTGTGTCTCGACGAGGGTGTAGCCGCCGGCCGCGGAGCGCGGCAGGCGGTCAAACAGGAAGTCGCCGCTGCTGGTACCGAGGGTCAGCGGTGCGCCCGCCGTGCCGATATCGTTGCCCCAGAAATCCTGGCCGTACAGCGAGAACGTCACGCTGCTGGTGATTTTTTCACCGGCATCCATGCTGTTGCTGCGGTTTGCATCGTTATAGACGGAGCCGGCGATGCTCGACTTGACGATCTGCACATCGACGCTGGAACTGTTGTTGCCTGCATTCGGATCGCGCGAGGTGCCCGGCGTCGGCACGATGCTGGCCGTATTCGTGATATTGCTGGCGAACGGTCCCGCATAGGCCGGGTATGGCGCCTTCACGGGGATGGTGATGCTGACCAGATTGGCCGTGTCGGCTGCGCCCGATGCAATCGGCAGCACGCCCAGCGTGCAGGTCACGGTGACCGGCGAACCGCTGCTGACGCAATTGTTCAAGGTCAGCGGAGCGCCCGAGCCGAGGCGTGCCGTCGGCGCGCCCGTCAGCACGAAACCGGCCGGCAGCACGTCGGTGACGACCGTGCTGGCCGCGAGGGCGGGACCCAGATTCCCCACCACCAGGGTGTAGGTGAAGGGCTGGTTGATGCTGAACGGCGAGGCGGGCGAAACGGTTTTCGACACCAGCATCAGATCGGTCTTCGGCAGCACGGTGGTGGTTTCTTCCACCACGTTGTTCGTCGCCAGCTTGTCGCCGGCAAACGGCGCCGCCCCCGTTTCCAGCGATTCGACGCTGGCATTGATCTTGTAGGTGATCGATCCCAGCGGCGCATTGCTGACGGGACCCGTATCGAATTTCAGGCCGAACACGCGGCTGGCGCCACTGGCCAAGGTGCTGCCAGCGGATGAGCTAGCCAGGTAGCACACCAGGTTCGAGCCCGCGCCGCCTGGCTGGCTGCACGAGGCGCCGGCCGGCAAGGTGCTGCCGGCGGCATTCCACAGCATGGTATACGGCACGGCCGCGCCGTTTTGCGGCGGCGGCACGGGAGCCACGACCAGCTTCAGGCCGGTGGCCAGCGAAGGGCCATTGTTTTGCACGCTGACCTGGTACACCAGCGCATCGCCGAACGGGCTCTGTTCGTAGCCCGTATCGACGGCCGACACGCTCAGGTCCAGCTCCTTGCTGATCACGGTGACCGTGGTGCTGCTGCTGTCGTTGGCCGCATTGCTGTCGTCGGTCGTGGTGCTGATGGTGGCGCTGCTGACATAGGTCGCGTCGAGCGCATCGGGGTACGGGAACACGGGAATGACCGAGAAAATCAGCTGGCGCGTCTCGCCATCGCCGAGCCCAAAGGTCCGGCATTCGATACCGGACTGTCCCGCATAGGGCGCGCCGGTGAAGGCAGGCACCAGCGTGCATTGCGCAGCGCTGCCCGCGATGCTGGCCGAGCCGGCCACAAAGCTCATGCGCGCCGGATCGATGACCTGGCGCAGTACCACATTGGCGGCGCTGCTGGGTCCATTGTTGCGGATCGAGGTGGTGTACACCAGCGGCACGCCGACGCGCACGGGGTTCGGCGCACCGGACATCGCCGTGACGCCGACATCGGCCCGCGGCACGACGGTGACGGTGGCGCCGGAGCTGTTATTGGCCGCATTGGTGTCGATGGCATCGGGACTCGATACCGTGGCGGTATTGAGCAAGGCACCGTCCTTCAATGGGCGGTTGAGCGTGATGGTGATGGTGCGCGATGCACCACTGCCCAGGTTCAGCAGCGTGCAAGTGACGGTTGAAGCAAAGCTGCAGCTTTCGCCCGCGCCGCTGCCGGCCAGCGCGACGCTGCCACCCGTGGTGCCGCTGCTGCCGTTGTACCAATGCGGCAAGGCGTCGACCACCTTGACGGTCGGAGCGCTGTCCGGGCCGGCATTGCTGACCACCAGGGTATAGCTGAAAGTATTCGACGCGGCCGGCAAGCTGGCCAGGGACGCCGTCTTGACGATGGCCAGGTCAACGTTCAGCGGCGTCGATGTGACGCTGGCGGTGGCGCAATTGCCCGTGCTCGCATTGTCCGGCGGCTGGTGCGCCGACCCGGCGGCCATGCCGGTACAGGCAGTATTGCTCAAGGTGCCAGCAAAACCGGCTTGCGCGCGCGTGGTCAGAACCAGGGCAGGCAGTTTTGCGCCGCGCGCCAGGCTGCCGCTGATCGTGTAGTGACAGGTGACCAGTTGTCCGGCCACGCTGCAGGTCCAGCCGGTGCCGCTGGCGCTGACGTAGCTTTCTTGCGGCGACAAGGTATCGGTCACGGTCACGGTGCCGCTGGCGGCACTGGTGGAGGTGTTCGCATTGGTGACCGTGATGGTATTGGTGATCAGGCCATTGGCTGCGACCAGCCCTGGCGACTTGCTCTTGGTCAGGGTCAGGTGGGCGAATGGCGCGACGATGGTGTACGTGGCCGAGGCGGGATTGTTCAAGCCATCGAGCGGGGCGCTGCGCGCCACGTCCACCACATTCGCGCCGCCCGTCGCACCTGTGGCGACGGTCAGCGGAATCAGGAACTTGGAGGAGGTGTCGCCATGCGCCAGCGCGCCGATACTGCAGGTGATCGTCTGGCCCGCCTTGGCGCAGCCAGCCGGCAAGGTGCCGATGGTGAAATCGCTGGACACCGTCGTCTTCACGGTGACGCCGCTGGCATCCTGCGTGCCGCTATTGACTGCCCACAGGTTCAGGCTGACCGCCTCGCCCGCCGTCAACGAGCTCAGGCCGCTGGCGTTCGACACCAGGGTTTCCTTGGCATCGAGGTCGGTGCCCGGCTTGACCGTGACGATGACCTGGCTGGGTCCATTATTGCCGTCTTCCGGATCACCGGTCTGCAAGTCGCTGGAGGCCACCGACGCACCGTTGGTGATGGTGCCGGCGATGCTCTTCACGATGCGTCCGCCGATCGTGATGGGGGGAGCCTGCTGTCCGACGCCGATGGCCGCGCCGCTGTAAGTACAGGTCAGCACGGTGCCCGAACGGGCGCATGCCCAGCCGGCGCCTGACGCCGACGCGTAGGTAAAATCCGCGCTGGCCGGCAAGTTGTACGTGACCTTGAATTGCGATGCGCTATCCGGACCGGCATTCGCCACGTCCACCTGGTAGCCCACCGTTGCGCCGGCCGCTGCCGTACAGGCTGCGGGGCAGCCGCTCAAGCCGGTCGTGCCGCTGGCGGCCACGCTCAGGTCCGCGCCCTTGATGACGGTGACCGTTTTGATCGAATCGTTGTTGAAGCTGTTGCCGTCCGTGTCCACGTTGGCAAAAGACACGCTGGCCTTCGTGACCACGGCGGAAGCCGCCGAGCCGGTGCCGCTGAAGTTTACTGTCCAGTTCGCTGTCTTGCCCAGTCCGCTGCGCGTGCAATTGAGCAATTGCGGACTGCCCGCCAGATTGAAGGCGCAACCGGCCGGCGCCGTGCTCGATGCAAAACTCACATTGGCAGGCAGTTCCACCGCCAGGCGCACGGTGCCCGTCGCATCGACCAGGTCCTCATTGTTCGTCACGACCACCGAAAAGCTGGCCTTGCCGCCGCGCGGCACGGGATCCGGCGTTTGCAGATAGGCGGAAACGGATAAGTCGATGGTCGCCGCCGATGCCGTTCCCACCCCGCCAAGGGTACAGAAACAGACGATCAGCCATAGCAAGCGCTGCAGGAGAGCGCGCGGCCCTCCCCGCTTGCAAGAGATCAGACAGGAGAAGATAGTTCGCAAAAAGGAGGACATAGGCATGGCAGTCATCAGGGGGTTGTGCGGTGTACTGCAACGGCACTTCCGGCCCAGAAAAAATAGCGAACAGCCTGTTTTTTCACCCTGCTGGCATGACAAGGCGGCACGAAAGTCAACAAATATTCAATGTGTAATTTTTAGCAACATTGATGATTTGCGACATTCTGGTGCATTTTTTAATGCTTTACAATCAATAAAAATATTAAAAAGTTAATTAATTGAGATTAGACAAGGAAATCAAAAAATTCCTCAAAGGCACTTGTGCCCATGCTAACAAGTGTGTCTATTTTGTTATTTATTGAAATTGGTACTAAGACAGTTTTTTTGGCATCACGCCCTTGGAATGGCAGAAAATGACGGTAAAGATGCCAATTTGAGCCAATGTGTCACTATGTATCCTACCGTACATATCAAAATATAAAGTGTTTCCCATGTGATACTAAAAATAATTGAAATGACAATGTTTATTGGTATCACAGGAGATGCGCGGCGAAAATCGCAAAAGAATTCCCAGTGGAAATTCTTTGTGCAAGATACCGTGAAAATTTCGTTGTTAAAATACAACAACAAAAATCGGCAGCGCGCCGTCGCGGACAGGGGAAAAGCAGGGATTTTTGGGAAAGGGCAGCAGGAGGACGCCGCCGTCAGCATCCAGGCAAACAGCCTGGATGTTGCAGCAAGAAAGACCAGCGCTTGTCCCGGCAGGTGAATCCATCGCCTGCCGGACAGACTGGAACAAGCTTTAAGGGCGGGCCGCTGCCGACCAGCCGCCGCCCATGGCCCGGTACAGGTCGACCGAGGCGACGAGGATGCGCGTCTTCAGCTGCAGCAGTCCCACGTCGGCGCTGTACAGGGTACGCTGGGCGTCGAGTTCTTCCAGGTACGAGGCATAGCCATTGCGGTAACGGTTATGCGCGATGCGCAGGGTGTCCGCCGCCGTGGCGCGGCGCGCATCGTTTTCCACGGCTTGCTGCCGCAGCCGGTAGATGGCGCCCAGGCTGTTCTCCGTTTCGGCGAAAGCATTGCGCACCACGTTTTCATATGCGTAGACAAGCTGGTCGCGCTGCGCGCCGGCCGCATCCGTCTGCGCCTGCACCCGGCCACCATCGAACAGGGGGCCGGCCGCCAGCGCCGTCAGGCGCCACAGGGCCGTCGGCGCATGCAGGAAATCGGTGAGGGTCGTCGCTTGCCCGCCGCCGACGGCCGTCAGCTTGAACGAGGGCAGCAGCTGGTCGCGCGTGGCGGCCAGGCTGGCGTTGGCGGCCGCCAGGTTGTGTTCCGCGCGCGCGATGTCGGGCCGCCGGCGCAGCAATTCGGATGGCAGGCCGGCCGGCACGCCAGGCGCCGCCAGCTCGGCCAGCGGCAAGCCGCGCGCGATGGGGCCGGGATTGCCGCCGACGAGGATGGCCAGCGCGTTTTCCTGCTCGAAGATTTGCCGCTGCAGCTGCGGCACCTGCTCGGCCGCCGCATGGTATTCCGATTGCGCCTGCAGCCATTCCAGGCGCGAGCTGTAGCCCACCTCGAACTGCTTGCGCGCCAGCTCGCGCGACTGTTCGCGCAGCTGCAAGGTCGATTGCGTCAGCGCCAGCTGCGCGTCGAGTCCCCGCAGATTCAGGTAACTCGTCGCCACGCTGGCGGCGATCGACAGGGCCGCCGCATCGAGGCTGGCCTGCTCGGCGCGGTAGCTTTCGCCGGCCGCATCGCTCAGACTGGCCAGCCGGCCCCACACATCGATTTCATAACTGGCCTGCAGTTCCGCCTGGAAGACATTCGTCACATACGGCTTGCCGCTGGAGGCCAGGGTGCGCGTGCGCGTGGGCGAGCCGTCGAAGGCCAGGTTGGGCGCGCGGTTTGCATCGGCCTGCGCCAGGCGCGCGCGGTATTCCTGCACGCGGGCGCGCGCCACGCGCAAGTCGCCGTTGCGCGCCAGCGCCTCGCCCACCAGGTCGCTCAAGACCGGATCACCGAAGGCTTGCCACCACAGCTGCTCGACATGGGCGTCAGTCGCCGCCGGTGCACCTGCCGCCTGCGCGCGCCAGCCGGATGGCAACTGCAGTGCCGATGCGGGCTGCGGTGGCGCGTTGGCGGCGCAGCCGGCCAGCGCCAGCGCACCGGCCATCAGCAGGAAATGGCGCTTCATGGCTTGGCCTTCTTCGCTGCAGGCGGCGGCGCCGGATTCTCCGCCGAGTCGTTCAGCACGGCCGACGTGTCGACGCTGACCACCACCGACATGCCGGGCACGAGGCGGCGTGCGTTCGCCTGGCCCGCATCGATGCGGATGCGCACGGGAATGCGCTGGGCGATTTTGAGGTAATTACCCGTTGCGTTATCGGCCGGCAGCACGGAAAACTCGGAACCCGTGGCCGGCGAGATGCGCTCCACCTGACCTGTCAGCACGGCGCCGTCGAGCGCATCGACGTGGAAGGTGGCGCTCTGCCCCTCCTGCACGCCGTTCATCTGCGTTTCCTTGAAATTGGCGATCACCCACATCTGGCGCGGCACCAGCGCCATCAGCTGCGCGCCCGAATTCACGTACGCGCCCTGGCGCACCGTCACCTGGCCCAATTGTCCATCGGAAGGCGCCACGATGCGCGTGTTATCGAGGTCGATCTTCGCTGCCTTGACGGCCGCCTGCGCGTTCGCCACGGCCGCTTCCAGGGCCTGCTTGTTGACCACCACGCTATGCACGCTTTGCTGGGCGATGTCGAGATTGGCCCTGGCCTGCGCCAGCGCTGCCGCCATCTGCGCCTGCGTGGCGCGCGACTGGTCGTGTTCGCGCTGCGACAAAGAACCGTCGGCCACCAGCTGCTCCACGCGATTGAGGTCAGCGCTGGCCTTGCGCGCCTGCGCTTCCGCGTTGGCCATCACGGCCTCGCTGACGGAAATGCCCGCCTGCGCGCTGGCCTTTTGCTGCGCCCAGTTCGACAGCGCCGCCTGCTGCGCGGCCAGCTGGGCCTGCGCCTGCTCGTAGCGCTGCTGGTAGATGCGATCGTCGATGCGCACCAGCAGCTGGCCCTCCTTGACGTCCATGAAGTCCTGCACCGTCACCTCCACCACATAGCCGGACAGCTGCGTGCCGATGATGGTCACCTGCCCCCGCACGGTGGCGTTTTCCGTCGTCACGATGGGACTGGTGAACGGCGGCAGCCGCCACGCGTACAGCACGATCAGCACGCCCACCAGGGCCACGGCCGCAAAGGCCAGCGCGGACAGCCATTGGTGGCGCCGGTCCGGCTGCGCCGTGGAAGGGGCGGCGGGTGCGGGTGCGATGGGCGGTACTGGCGGCGTGGTGTTATTTTCTGTCATTGCTCGGTTCCGAATTGGTAATGGGGACGATGGCCATGGCCGTCTGCGCATCGCGCACGGGGCCGACCAGACGACGCGCGCCGGTGGTGATGCGGGTCCAGGACTGGCTGACCAGCATCCAGATCAAGGTGGCGATGGCGACGCCGGCGATCATCAAAAAAACGTCGTTATAGGCCAGCACATTGGCTTCGCGCGTGGCGATGGCGCCCAGGCGCGCCACGCCCTGGGTGCTGCGCAAGGTGGGATCCATCAGCACGCCGCCATAGCTTGCGGCGCCCGACTGCACGCGCGCGGCCACCTGCGGGTCAAGCATGGTGAGATGCTCGACCAGGTAGCTGGAATGGTATTTTTCGCGCGCCGTCTGGATGGTGCCGACGATGGCCGCCCCGAGCAGGCCGCCCAGGTTCTGCGTCATGGTAAACATCACGGAAAAACTCACCAGGTTGCGCGGTTCGGCGATCACGGCGCCCATGCCCGCCACCATGGTGGGACCAAGGAAATAAGTGCCGCCAAAGGCCAGCAGAAACTGGCTGACATACATGTTGACGGGGCGCGTCTGGCTGGTGGCGTGCGCGTCGATCAGGGCGCCAGCGGCGATCAGCAACAGCGCGAACATCAGCGAACGGTTCAGGGTCGCGGGGTTGATCGTCAGCGCACTGACCACCAAACCTGCCACACTGCCCAGCAGGACCACGATAAACAGATTCTGCATCTGGTCCGTGTTCAAGCCCAGCGCCTGCAGAAAGCCCACGGCACCCGTCGATTCGGACAGCACGATACGAAACAGCAGCACTGATAAAAACAGCTTGGCGATCTTGCCTGTGGTGAGCCAGCGCGTGTTGAGCAGCGGGCGCGCGCGGTTATGTTCGATGGCCAGCGAGGCGGCGATCAGCACGATGGAACATGCCAGGCACACGCCCACCCACTCGGACTCCATCCACCACGCCGTGCGCCCCTGCGCCAGCACGGCGCACAGCAGGGCCACACCGGGCGCGAACAGGATGAAAGTGAGGAAATCGAGCGGCTCGAACGTCTGCACGCGGTCACCGGGCGGCAGTTTCAGGGCCAGCACGCAGCCCAGCGCCAGCAGGGCCAGCCCCAGTTCGAACAGGTACAGGCCATGCCATTCGCCGATCTGCAGCAGCTCGGAAGTGAAGATGCGCGCCAGCGGCAGCGCCAGCTGAGCAAAACCCAGGCCCAGCACCACGCCTTTCAGGCGGTGCCGCGCGGGAAACGCCTGCAAGGTGTAGTACAGCCCCAGCACGCCGAGCGCGCCGCCCACCATGCCATGCGCGGCGCGCACGGCGATCGCCGACGGCAAGGTATTCGCATACAGGTGGGCGAACGTCACCAGCGCATACAGCACCAGGAACGCTTCCGTGAACAGGCGCAGGCCGAACTGCTGGCGGAACTTCACCAGCAGCAGATTCATGGACACGATGGTCATCACGTAGGCGGCCGGCAGCCACTGCATCTGGTAGGCATAGGCAGCCAGCGAACCTTGCAGGTTCAGCAAATTGGCCGTCACCAGGCCGTTGCCCAGTCCCCCCGTCAGCGCGACGATCAGGCCGACGATGAAATACGCGACACGCTTGGGCGTCGAATGTTCGGGCATCGATGGCGACCCGGGCAAGGTCGGGCGTTCGCCCGGCCCCCAGGTGCGAGGTGTGTACTTGTCCATGCAGTAATCGCGATCCGGTTTGCTGAAGCCGTTCCTTGCCGCTGCTATCCAGATAGTGGCAAATGAACAGTTCTAGTCAGCAGCATATCACCGCAGGACGTTTTTATTGTTTACATTGTTGCATGGCGTTGCGCATGCAGCTCAAACAGCGTATGCAACGGGGCCGGCGGTTACGGCCCCTGTGCCGATGCAGCCTCTCACACCCGCGGCGGGTCCGTCTCGCGCGCAAACGCCCGGTGCGCGACCAGCGCCTTTTTAAAGGCCGCCACGGCTTTCACCACGTCGCCGGAAGGCGCGACGATGATGGCGGGATCCGGCTTGCCATCGGGCAGGGTCACCGGCACGCCAGCCTTGTCCAGCAAGTCCTTGCCGGCGCCGATGGCCAGCATCGGCTTGCAGTGGCGGTATTGCAGGCGCAGGAAGTCGAGCGCATTGGCATCGTCGCCCAGCTGCTGCACGGCGCCCTGACCGTCCGGCACCACGACGGCGTCGAACAGCACGGACGGTCCCGCCTCGAGCGAGATTTCCACGTCGAGCGGCGCGCCGCCGCTGGTGTCGACTTTCCCCAGGTGGCTGCCCGCCAGGCGCGGCACGGCGCCATCGGCCAGCAGCGCGGCATAGATATTGCGCACCTGCGCGCCATCGCTGCCCGGCCCCACCAGGATGGCCACGCGCAGGGTATGGATGCCCGTCTTGCCGGGGCGGAAAAAGAGCGACAGCGCCGGCGATGGCGGATATGCCGGCAGCGGCTGCAGCGAGGCGCGCGGCATGACGGGCGGCAGCGCCAGCCCCAGGCCATCGGCCAGGCGCTGCGCCAGGGTTTCGTCGACGTTGCGCAGCATGGCGACGATGCGCTGGCGGATAGCCACCGTCTGCACCTTGCTCAATTCAAAGCGGAATGCATGCACAATGTGCTCTTGTTCGATAGGCGTCTGGCTGATCCAGAACAGGCGCGCCTGGCCATAGTGCTCAGCGAATTTCTCGGGCTTGCCGCGCACCTTGTCGCCTTCGGCGGAGGCGGGAAAACTGTTGAAGCCCTTCGCGCCCGCCTGGAACGGGCAGCCGCCCGCCAGCGAATTGGGTTCATACGCGACCCGGCCCCGGTTGATGGCCTGGCGGTGGATACCGTCGCGCTGGTTGTTGTGCACGGGCGCCAGCGGCGCATTGATGGGGATCTCATGGAAGTTGGCGCCGCCCAGCCGCGTGATCTGCGTGTCGACATACGAGTGGATGCGTCCCTGCAGCAGCGGGTCGTTACTGAAATCGATGCCTGGCACGATGTGCGCCGTGCAGAATGCCACCTGCTCCGTCTCGGCGAAAAAATTGTCCGGGTTGCGGTTCAAGACCATTTTCCCGACGGGGACGAGAGGGACAAGTTCTTCGGGAATCAGCTTGGTGGGGTCGAGCACGTCGAAGGGGAACGCTTCCGCCTGCGCTTCCGTGAAGACCTGGAAGGACAGCTCGTACTCGGGATACGCGCCGCACTCGATGGCTTCCCACAGATCACGCCGGTGGAAATCGGAATCGGCGCCGCTGATCTTGACGGCTTCGTCCCACACGAGCGAGTGCGTGCCGGCCATGGGCGACCAGTGGAATTTGCAGAACACGGACTGGCCCTTGGCATTGACGAGGCGGAAGGTGTGCACGCCGAAGCCCTGCATCATCCGGTAACTGCGGGGGATGGCGCGGTCCGACATGGCCCACATCAGCATGTGCGTGATTTCCGGCGACAGCGAGGCGAAATCCCAGAAGGTGTCGTGCGCGCTGGCCGCCTGCGGCATGCCATTGTGCGGTTCGGGCTTGACCGCATGCACGAGGTCGGGGAATTTCATCGCATCCTGGATGAAGAAGACGGGGATGTTATTGCCGACCAAATCCCAGTTGCCCTCGTCCGTATAAAACTTCACGGCAAAACCGCGCACGTCGCGCGCCGTATCGGTGGAACCGCGTTCGCCGGCCACCGTGGAAAAACGCACGAAGACGGGCGTGCGCTTGCCCGCCTTGGCGAACAGCTTGGCACGCGTATGCTTGCTTTGCTCCTTGTAACATTCGAAGTAACCGTGGGCCGCCGAACCGCGCGCATGCACGACGCGCTCGGGGATGCGCTCATGGTCGAAATGCGTGAGCTTTTCACGCAGGATGAAATCTTCCATCAGGGTCGGGCCGCGCAAGCCCGCCTTCAGCGAATTCTGATTGTCACCCACGGGCACGCCCTGATTGGTCGTCAGCACGCAGCCGCTATCGTCGGCACGGGCGCCGTCCAGCGAGCTATTCAGCGCATTCTCGCCCAGCGCGGGCTGGCCATCGCCCGTCTTCGGAGAGGGTATCGTTTCGCCCGTGGTGCTGGCCGTGGCCAGCGGCTCGCCAGCTGCCACATGCACGCCTTCGGCCGGCGTGCGCGCCGCCTCGCCGTACTGGCCTTCCTCTTTCGGATTGACGGCCATGGCGGCGGCCAGCTGCTGGCCGGCGGCCGTCTTTTGCAGCAGCGCGCGGGTCACGTCATTGTCCGCCCCCAGGCTGTGCGGCGCATTGCTGTCGGATGGACCGGACATGCTGCTCAAAACGGAACCCGCACCGTCCGTGGACGGCGATTTCTTGTTGGTAGCCATTACGTCTCCTGTGAGTAGTTTGCCCCGGGAGAACGCTACAACTCCCTCATTCAGCGCACGAACAGGGCAATCAAAATAATGATGGGTATAGGTATGCCGATCAACCACAACAAAATGGAGCGCATCATCACTCTCCTTTACTGCTTGCTACTACCTTGTGCGCGTGGGCGCCGGCCCGCCCCGCCATGACGGCGAGGGGAATAGCGCCCACGACAACTACCTTCCAGGAAGGCGCAAAACTTATTTACGCGAGCCCAGCAATTTCGACAGGCCGTACCCGGCCGCTGCCGCGATCAGCAAGGACACTGCCGGGCGCTCGCGCACATAATCGCGGCCCGTCTCGCCGGCGCGCTGGCAGGCGGCGCCCAATTGCTTGCCGCGCGCCATCAGGGTTTCGGATGCCTTGTTGACGCTGTCGCTGACCTGGTCCAGGCGGTCGCCCACCTGGTCCACGCCGTCATGGGCGCGCGTGGCCACCTTGTCGGCCAGGGGTTGTGCCTGGCTTGCCACCTTGTCGATGGTGCGGTGCAATTCCTGGCGGGTATCCTGGGGGGTACCGTTCATATCGGAGCTGGTTTTTTCAATCGCGTTCATGATGGTTTCCTTTAACAGTGAATAATTTCAACCATGCTCGATGCCGTGACCGAATCATGATTCTCCTCGCTTCGGGGAAAAAGAAGCGGCTAAACGCTGCCGGGCTGAGCCATATCAAACAGTGGATCAGCAGCAAGCTGTTAGCACTACCTTACCCGCGCCAGCCGCGCGCCACCGTGCGCTGCCACACCTTGAAGGCCAGACTTAAATTCCTGTTGGAAATAGCAATCCCAGCCAGTCCGATTTGGATGCAGGGAAACGATCCATTATGCATAGTCCTTGCCGCAAGATAAAACCTGCTCCACTCACAAATGCATGGATTTTTTCAAGGTATTTCCTCATAATTGCATGAATAAATACCCATACATATAGATAAAATGTCCAAGTCAAAATCCATACAAGAAGAAAGCCAGGCCGGCGCATGGATCACGCCGTTCGTGCAGCACGGCGGTCCGCGCTACCTGCAGATCGCCGACATGCTCGAGCGCGCGCTATCCGATGGCAGCCTGCGCCCGGGCGACCGCTTGCCGCCGCAGCGCAGCCTGGCCGCGCTGTTCCAGATCGACCTGACGACCGTGACGCGCGCCTACGACGAAGCCAAGCGCCGCAACCTGCTGGAAGGGCATGGCGCGCGCGGCACCTATGTGGCGGCGCCAAAAGTGGAATTGACGCAGATGCTGGACCTGAGCATGAACATCCCGCCGCCGCCCGTAGGCGTGGATTTCGACGACCTGCTGAAACAGGGCGTGGCGCAGGTGCTGATGCGCACGGACAGCGATCTGTTGATGAGCTATCACCTGGGCGGCGGCAGCCAGGCCGACCGCGCGGCGGGCGCCGCCTGGCTCGCGCCCATGTTCGGCGATGTCGACGCGGAACACGTGGTGGCCTGCCCCGGCGCGCAGGCGGCGCTGGCGGCGCTGATTTTGACCCTGAGCCGGCCCGGCGACGCCATCCTGACGGAAGCGGCCGTGTATCCGGGCTTGCGCCTGGCCGCAGGCCAGTTGAACCGCAAGACCATCGCCGTGGAAACGGATGCCGACGGCATGCTGCCCGAGGCGCTGGAAAAGGCTGGCCGCAAGCACCACGCGCGCCTCGTGTATTTGAACCCTACCCTGCAAAACCCCACGGCGCACACCATGCCGGCCGCGCGCCGCCTGGCCATCACGGAGGTGGCCCAGCGCTGCGGCATGCACATCATCGAGGATGACCCGTACTGGCTGCTGGCATCCGATGCGCCGCCGCCCCTGGCGCATTACGCGCCAGCCCACGTGTCGCATATCGCCACCCTGTCAAAATGCCTGGCGCCGGGCCTGCGCATGGCCTATACACTGATCGCCGACACGCAGCTGCGCGAACGCTTCCTGCAGGCGCTGCGCACGTTCAGTCTGATGGCCACGCCCGTGACGACGGCGCTGACGACGCAATGGATACACGACGGCTCCGCGCACGCGCTGCTGGCCGGCATACGCAGCGAAGCGGATGCGCGCCAGGACATTATCCGCACCCTCCTGACGGGCACCACTCACCCGCGCAGCGATGGCATTCACGTGTGGTTTTCGCTGCCCAGTTACTGGAGCTCGCGCGAACTGGCCGACACGGCCCGCGCCCAGGGCGTGGCCGTCACGGCGTCCGACGCCTTCTACGACAGCCGTGCGCCGAACGCCATCCGCATCTCGCTGGGCAGCCTCCGCGACCGCGCGCGCCTGGCCAGCGCATTGAAGAAATTATCACTGCTGCTGGCGCACAAGCCTGCCGTGCGGCGGGAATTCGTCATTTAACGGCGCAACCGCGCATCCACCGAATACTTGCCCGCGCCGCTGATGGCAATCGTGCCGAAGACGATGATCAGCAGCCAGCCAAACTGGCCGTCGGCGATGCTCCAGTCAGGGTGCACGAGCAGCATCGACACGCCCAGCAGGAACAGCAAGGGCAGGCAGGCCAGGCGCGTCAGCAAGCCGGCGGCGACCAGCAGCGGGCAGACGATTTCCGCGAACAGGGCGCAGTACAGGGTGACGGCACGGCCCAGGTGCAGCGGGTCGTCGATGTGCGCCAGTTCCTCGGAGAAATGCAGCAGCTTCGGCAAGCCATGCACGTGCAGCACCAGCAGCGCGCCCGCCACGCGCGCAAACAGCAAGCCCGCGTCGGGTAAAAAGGGGCCGGCCAGTGCCGCCATCGAGTTTTTCTTCATGATTACTCCAGTGGGAAAGCCAGGCGGCGCGGGGCGCCGCTGCCAGCCATCATAGGCAGGCGGGAGACTCGGCGCGACTGGTCTTTTGGCAGAGGCGCCAGCGCGCGCGAAGGCCTAGACTCGCTGTTGCCATCATTGGCCCCTCCCCCATCCCCGAAGGAAATGCATCATGCCGAAGAAAATCGAAGCCGAAGAAGTCAACTCCCGCCGCAAGCTGCTCGTCAGCGTCGCCGGCGTGGCCGCCGGCGCGGGCCTGCTGGCCGCCGGTGGCGCCAGCGCCGCCGCCAAGCCAGCCGCCGCCGCTGCAGCGCCGGGCAAGCTCACCGTCAATAGCGTCACCGTCAAGGACGGCACCGTCATCCACTTCAAGGACTGGGGCACGGGCACGCCCGTGGTCTTCAGCCACGGCTGGCCATTGCAGGGCGACGCCTGGGAAGACCAGATGATGTTCCTGGCCAGCCACGGCTACCGCGTGATCGCGCACGACCGCCGCGGCCACGGCCTGTCCAGCCAGCCATGGCAGGGCAATGACATGGATACCTACGCCGACGACCTGGCCACCCTGCTCGACGCGCTCGACATCAAGGGCGCGACCCTGGTCGGCCATTCGACGGGCGGCGGCGAAGTGGCCCGCTATATCGGCCGCCATGGCGAAAAGCGCGTGGCCAAGGCCGTGCTGGTGGGCGCCGTGCCGCCGCAGATGGTCAAGTCGGAGACGAATCCGGGCGGCTTGCCGATGTCCGTCTTCGATGGCATCCGCGCCGGCGTGCTGGCCGACCGCTCGCAATTCTTCAAGGACCTGACCGTGCCGTTCTTCGGCGCCAACCGTCCCGGCAACAAGGTATCGCAAGGCATGCGCGACACCTTCTGGCTGCAGGGCATGCAGTGCGGCATCAAGAACGCCTACGATTGCATCAAACAGTTTTCCGAGACGGACTTCACGGCCGACCTGAAGAAAATCTCCGTGCCGACCCTGGTAGTGCACGGCGGCGACGACCAGATCGTGCCGATCGACGCTTCCGGCAAGGCCGCAGCCAAGCTCATCAAGAACGCCAGGCTGGTCATCTATGAAGGCGCGCCGCACGGCTTGCCGGCCACCCACAAGGACCGACTGAACGACGACTTGCTGGCCTTTATCAAATCCTGACCGTTCTGCGCTCCCCGCACCGCCGGCCCGCCCGGCGGTATTTCACTCTCCCCAGCGCGCAAAAAAACCGCCCGCCTCCCCCATTCGTATAACTGCCTTGCCTGCCGGGCCATGCATACTTGTTGCAGCGCGGCATACGCTGCGACAGCGACAGGAGCACGGCGATGGCCAGCATGCATTATCCCCTTCAAAAAAACGACGCCGGCCTGGCGCAGGCCCAGCACCTAGGCGGCATGGGCGGCATGGGCGAATTTGCCGCATCGGTCGCGCACGAGGTGCGCCAGCCGCTGGCGGCCATCACGCTCAATGCCGATGCCGCCCTGCGCTGGCTCGATCACGATCCGCCCCGCCTCGACGAGGCGCGCGCGGCGCTGGCCCTGGTCGCCAGCGCCGGCAGCCATGCCAGCGCCGTGCTGCGCAGCGTGCAGGACCTGGCCTGCAACGCGCCGGGCAGCCACGGCCATTTTGTGGCCGACGACGCCGTGCAAGACCTGCTGCCGCTGCTGTGCGCGCCACTGCAACGCCACGCCATCCGCCTGGAAACGCAGCTGGCGCCGGGCCGCCCGCTGCTGCACGCCGACCCGGTGCAATTTCGGCAAGTCATCCTGAACCTGCTGATGAACGCCATCGAAGCCCTGCAGGGCACCAGCGGCCGGCCGCGCACGGTGCTGCTGTCCTCGCGCCTGGATGGGGAAGTGCAGCATTTCAGCATCGCCGACAATGGCGCCGGCATCGCGCCGCAGGCAGCTGGCCGCCTGTACCACGCCCTGTATTCCAGCAAGCCGGACGGCATGGGCATGGGCCTGGCCATCTGCCGCCGCATCGTCGACGCGCATGGGGGGCGCCTGTGGCATGCCCCCGGCGCCCCCCATGGCAGCGTTTTCCACTTCACCCTGCCAGCGCCATGAGCACAGCCATGCACACAACCCTGCCCCCGGCCGATCCGCCGATTACCCTGTTGATCGCCGACGACCACCCGCTGATCCTGGCGGGACTGGCCTCGCTGATCGCGTCACTGCCAGGTTTCCTCCTGCTGGGGCAGGCCGGCACGGGCTACGCCGCCGTAGAGCTGTACCGGGAGCTACGGCCCGACGTGGTGCTGATGGATTTGAACATGCCGGAAATGCATGGCGTCGAGGCGATCGAACGCATCTGCGCAGACGACGCGCAAGCGAAGATCATCATCCTCACCACCTACCAGGGCGAAGACAATGTGCACCGCGCCCTGCACGCCGGCGCGCGCGGCTACCTGCTGAAGGATTCCGGCTTCCTGCAACTGACGCAGTGCATCCGCCAGGTGGCCGCCGGCAGGCACTACCTGCCGCCGGAACTGGCGGCGCAGCAAGCCAGTCGCATCGAGGCGAATCGCCTGTCGAAACGCGAGCACGACATCCTGCTGCACCTGTCAGCAGGCAAGAGCAACAAGATGATCGCGCGCAACGCCGGCATCGAGGTAGGCACCGTCAAATTTCATGTAAATAACATTTTGACCAAGCTCAACGTATCAAGCCGCACCGAAGCGGCCACGGTGGCCGCCCGGCGCGGCTTGCTGGGCGCGTTCTGACGCCACGGTATCAAGCGGCGCTGTCGTCCTTCTGCTGCGGTTCGGCCTTGGCCAGCGTTGGTTTCGCCTCCACGCCGCTGATCTTCGGCACACACTCGCTGCGCAGCCACGACACCGTGATGGCTTCTCCCGCCATCAGGCGCTTGACGCCGGGGACGATCTGTTCGCCGATCAGCATGCCCAGCAGGCCGATCAGGGCAATGGCGGGCGGCGCCGGCGAGCGCACCTGCAGGACGGCGTAAATGACGCCAACCAGCAAGCCCACCGCCAGCGAAATCACATATAACTTCATGGCGCATTCCTTTCGATGAAAAAAACGCCGCGCACGCTCAGGCGCGCGGCGCATGGCACTGCCGCGTGGCGCTTACCTGGCAGGCACCGGCGCCAGGGTGGCGTGTTCGCCATGGATGCGCTGCGGTGCCTTGTGCACCATCGTGTAGGCGTAGTCGACGCCCATGCCGTAGGCGCCCGAATGTTCGCGCACGATGGCCATGACGGCGTCGTAGCTTGCCTTGTGCGCCCAGTCGCGCTGCCATTCCAGCAGCACCTGCTGCCATGTCACGGGCACCACGCCGGCCTGGATCATGCGCTGCATGGCGTAGTCGTGCGCTTCCTTCGACGTGCCGCCGGATGCGTCGGCCACCATGTAGATTTCGTAGTCGCCTTCGAGCATCGCGCACAGGGCGAAGCTGTTGTTGCACACTTCCGTCCACAGGCCGGAGACGACGACTTTCTTCTTGCCGTTGGCGGCCAGCGCATCACGCACCTTCTGGTCATCCCAGGAATTCATCGAGCTGCGCTCGAGGATATCCTTGCCGGGGAAGACGTCCAGCAGCTCGGGATAGGTGTGGCCGGAGAAGCTTTCCGTTTCGACGGTCGTAATGATGGTGGGGATGTTGAACACCTTGGCGGCCTTGGCCAGGCCCACGGTATTGTTTTTCAGCGCTTGCCGGTCCATCGATTGCACGCCGAACGCCATTTGCGGCTGCTGGTCGATGAAAATGATCTGGCAATTGTCGGGGGTAAGGACTTCCAGTTTCGGATTGGTCATGATGTCATCCATGAAGACAGGGTTGAGTGGGTACTGCCGTGCATCGTATGCCTGGCGGCGTGCCCGCACCACTATCTAAATATAGGCTGGCATGGAGCTTTCCTCTGGGGAATCCCCCCTGCAGCCCGGTGAGCGCTGCGGTAAAATACCTTTTGCTCACCATGTTCCGACGACTCTTGATCGATAACTCCTCTTTGCCAGGCAACATCATGCGCAGCGATATGGCGCCGATACGCATCCTCATCGCCGACGACCACCAGTTGCTGCTAGACGGCATCGCGGCCCTGCTGCGCGCCTTTCCCGGCGTGGCGCTGGTGGGCCAGGCCACCGATGGCCAGCAGGCGGTGCAGCAATTTGACGCGCTGCAGCCCGATGTCACGCTGATGGATTTGCAGATGCCAGTCATGAGCGGCCTTGACGCCATCGGCACCATCCGCGCGCGCCATCCGCAGGCGCGCATCATCGTGCTGACCACCTACAAGGGCGATACGCAAGTGCTGCGCGCCATCCGCGCGGGCGCATGTGGTTATGTGCTGAAAAGCGCGCTGCGCCACGAATTGCTGGCGGCGATACAGAACGTGCATGCGGGACGGCGCCACATCACGCCCGAGATCGAGGCGGAACTGGCGCTGTACGCCTGCAGCGACGTGCTGTCGAACCGCGAACTGGACGTGCTCAAGCAGGTTGCGCAAGGCAATTCCAACCGCGAAACGGGCGCACTGCTGCAGATCAAGGAAGAAACCGTCAAGGCGCACATGAGCACCATCCTGGCCAAGCTGGGCGCCCGTGACCGCACCCACGCCGTCACGATCGCGCTACGGCGCGGCATCCTCGACGCCTGAGCCGCGCCAGTACGCTCAGGCCGCCGGCACGCCCGGCTGGCCGCTACGCTGCTGCACGACGATCAATCCCCCCAGCAGCATCAACGGCAAGGCCAGCGCCACGAAACCGAAGGCCAGGTAGGCAAAGGCGGCGGCGATGGCGCCCAGGGCAAAGGCCAGCAACGGCCAGAAGAACTTCCCGCAGCGCGCATGGGTGGCAGCATCGGCCGCGCCGCGCAGCACGTCGACGGTGTCGATGACGATCTGCGTCACATTCCCCGTCATCATGGAAGTGGGCGCCAAGTGCGCCAGCAGCAGCCGGCTGGTGGCACTGTGCACGCCCATGGCGGCCGTGCCCAGCAAGCCTGCCGCCATGGCCATGGAACTGACATCCTTGCCGATCGGCTCGGCCAGGATGCCAAACACCATGAAGCCGGCCAGCAAGGCCCACTGCAGCAGCATCGCCAGGGTCAGCGACGGGCCGGCGCGGCGCTCGACGGCCAGCACCATCAGGCGTGTGATGGCGACGCCGGCGATAAAGGCGGGGAAAGCGAGAAACTTCAACAGGATGGAAGCGCGCGATGCGTCCGCCAGGGCGGCGCCAATCAGCACGAAGTTGCCCGTGACATGGGCCGTAAACAGGCCAAACAGGGCAATGAAACCCAGGGTGTCGACATACCCGGCTAAAAATCCCAGACTGGTGCCGAACAGGCGGGTGTGTGGTGGCTGATCCATCGAATGACTCCTGATACCGTGCAATGCACTAAAAACGAAAAACGCGCCAGGGAAGCGCCCGGCGCCGCAGCCTGCATGGTAAGCCATGCGGCCGGCCGCCGCCCCCGTCCTTCGGCCAGTGCGCTCCGCCCCACCTGATCTTTTGGCCCGTGTTCACGCGCGGGACGTCCGCTACACTGGCCGACGTGACTTTCGCGCCGCGCACGCCGGCCCTCCCGCACTGCAACCATGGAGCTGCACCATGCCAGAACACACCCTCCCCGCCACCGCACCCTTGATCCTGCTCAACGGCTGTTTTCATACCGTCGATAAAAGCTGCCCGCAAGCGAGCGCGGTGGCCATTGCCGACGGCAAATTCCTTGCCGTCGGTGACGCCGATGATGTCATGCGCCACCGCGCGCCCGACAGCCGCGTGATCGACCTCGGTGGCCGCACCGTGATCCCCGGCCTGAACGACTCGCACTTGCACCTGATCCGCGGCGGCTTGAACTACAACCTGGAATTGCGCTGGGAAGGCGTGCCCTCACTGGCCGACGCCCTGCGCATGCTGAAGGAACAGGCGTTGCGCACGCCGAACCCGCAGTGGGTACGCGTCGTCGGCGGCTGGAACGAATTCCAGTTCGCGGAAAAGCGCATGCCCACCCTCGATGAAATCAACGCGGCCGCGCCCGACACCCCCGTCTTCATCCTGCACCTGTACGACCGCGCCCTGCTGAACCGCGCCGCCCTGCGCGTGGTCGGCTACGACAAGAACACGCCGAATCCGCCGGGCGGCGAAATCGTGCGCGACGCTGCCGGTAACCCCACGGGCATGCTGATCGCGCGTCCGAACGCCATGATTTTATATGCGACCCTGGCCAAGGGTCCGACCCTGCCGCGCGAACTGCAAGTCAATTCCACGCGCCAGTTCATGCGCGAACTCAATCGCCTCGGCCTGACCAGCGCCATCGACGCGGGCGGCGGCTTCCAGAATTATCCGGAAGACTACGCGGTGGTCGAGGAGCTGGCGCAAAAGGAGCAGCTGACCATCCGCATCGCCTACAACCTGTTCACGCAAAACAAGGGCCGCGAACTGGAGGATTTTGAAAAATGGACGGAGATGGTCACGCCGGGCCAGGGCGATGATTACTACCGCCATAACGGCGCCGGCGAAATGCTCGTGTTTTCCGCCGCCGACTTCGAAGATTTCCTTGAGCCGCGCCCGGACCTGGCGCCAGGCATGGACGACGAACTGGAAAAGGTCGTGCGCCACCTGGTGTCGAAACGCTGGCCCTTCCGCCTGCACGCCACCTATGATGAATCGATAGCCCGCATGCTGACGGTCTTTGAAAAGGTCAACCGCGATATCCCGTTCGACGGCCTGCACTGGATGTTCGACCATTGCGAAACCATCACGCCGAAAAACATCGACCGGGTCAAGGCGCTGGGCGGCGGCATCGCCATCCAGCACCGCATGGCCTTCCAGGGCGAATACTTTGTCGACCGCTACGGCGCGGAAGCGGCCAAGGCCACGCCGCCGATCGCGCGCATGCTTGCCTCGGGCGTGCCGGTGGGCGGCGGCACCGATGCCACCCGGGTCGCCAGCTACAACCCGTGGACGGCGCTGTACTGGCTCGTGTCGGGCCGCACCGTGGGCGGCTTGCGCCTGTACGACGCGGGCAGCCGTTTGTCGCGTGACACGGCGCTGGAACTGTGGACGGCGGGCAGCGCCTGGTTCTCCAGCGAGCAAGGCAAGAAGGGGCGCATCCAGGAAGGCATGCTGGCCGACCTGGCGGTCCTGAGCGCGGATTTCTTCAGCATCGATGAAGAAGCGATCAAGTCGATCGAATCGGTGCTCACCATCGTCGGCGGCAAGATCGTCTACGGCCAGGCGGAATTTACCAAGCTGGCGCCACCTCCTATCCCCGTATTGCCCGACTGGTCGCCCGTGAAAAACGTGGCCGGCCACTACCGCGCCGCGCCGCCGCAAAAGACCAGCGTCATGCAACAGCACCAGTGCCAGGGCGCCTGCGGCGTGCACGCCCACGCGCACGACGTGGCGCGCAAGAGTTCCGTGCCCGTCTCCAGCCACTCCGGCTTCTGGGGCGCGCTGGGGTGCAGCTGCTTTGCGTTCTGAGGCCATGCTGACGCGCTTGCCCCTGCTGGCTGCCGGCGCGCTCGCGCTGGCCGCTAACCTGCCCGCCGCGGCACAGGAAAATGTGCAGCTGTACGGCCGCCTGAACGTGGCGTTCGAAGCGCTGCACTCGTCCGGCAGCGGCGACAGCGGACGGCGCGTCTCCAACAACCGTTCGGTACTGGGTTTTCGCGGCAGCGAAGACCTGGACGGCGGCTGGCAGGCGCTGTTCCAGGTCGAGGGCACCTTGGCTCCCGACACGGGCGCGGGATCCATCGCCGCGCGCGACACGCGTGCCGGCATAGCCGGCCCGTGGGGCACCCTGTTTGCCGGCAACTGGACCCTGCCCTACAACAGCGCCACTTCCGCGCTCGACCCGTTCTACCCCACCACGGCCGGCTACATGAGCCTGATGGGCAACGGCGCGGGCGCCACCGAAAGCAATACCAGCAATGCGTACTCGTTCGACCGACGCCAGCAAAACAGCGTGCATTACTGGACGCCGCAGTGGCGGGGCTGGTCGCTGCGCGTGGCGCGCGGCATGGCGGAAGAACGGCCGGCCAACGGCGTGCATCCCGCACTGATGTCGGCCGCCCTGCTCTACGACGGCGGCTCCCTGTATGCGAGCCTGGCGCAGGAAGAACACCACGCCTACCAGGGAAGGGGACTCTCCGACCGTGGCAGCAAGCTGGCCCTGGCATGGAGGATAGACAGCGCCACGCAACTGGCGGTGGCGCTGGAAAGCCTGCGTTACGCCACGGCCACGGGCGAGCTGCGCCGACGCACGGTGTATGTCTCCGCCACGCGCCAGTTCGGCCGCCATGGCCTGCGCTTCGGCCTGGCCCACGCGCAAAGCGCCACCGGCAGCGCGCTGGAAACCATCGGCACCGTGCGCGCCGGCAGCGGTACGGGCGCCACCCACGCCACCGCCGGGTACGACTACCAGCTGTCGAAACGCAGCAGCCTGTATGCCTACTACACGCGTCTGGCCAACGGCCGCAACGGCATCGCCGACTTTGCCATCAACAGTCTGGGACGCGATGCAGAAACAAGGGGCGCCACCTTGTCGGGCGTGGCGCTGGGGATCAAGCACAACTTCTGAACCGCGGTTTTCGTGGACAGCCCTATGCGCGGCGAGTACAGTCTGAATTCGTCAACCAGGGCAGGCATCTGCGAACAGACACCATGAAGCGAGCATCAACGCCAGCACTCAGCGACTGGGTCAGGTGCGCCGAACCGGTACAAGGAATCGAACGCATCGAGGCGTGGTTCAAGGGCAAGGCCTATGCCATGCACCGCCACGACACCTACGCCATCGGCCGCACGCTGGCGGGCGTGCAGCGTTTCAGCTACCGCCGCGGGCAGCGCAACAGCCTGCCCGGCAATACCATGATCCTGCATCCCGACGAGGCCCACGATGGCCAGGCGGGCACCGACGCCGGCTTCCGTTACCGCATGCTGTATATCGAGCCGGCGCTGTTCCAGGACGTGCTGGGCGGACGCGCGCTGCCCTTCATCGAAGGCGGCGTGTCGACCGATCCCCGCCTGGCGGCGGCCACCTGCGCCTTGCTGCCGCACGACGGCCACCCGCTCGAAGCGCTGGAACAAAGCGAGGCGCTGGCAGAACTGGCGCATGCGCTGGCGGCGGCGGCCGGTACGCCGGCGCAGCGTCCAAAAGGCGATTTCCTGGCGGCGCGGCACGCGCGCGACTACTTGCAGGCGCACTGCACGCGCGCCGTCAGCCTGGCGGAACTTGAAGCGGCAACGGGACGCGATCGCTGGAGCCTGTCGCACGACTTTCGCGTCTTCTATGGCACCAGCCCATACCGCTATCTGACGATGCGGCGCCTGGAAATGGTGCGGCGCCTGCTGCTGGCAGGCAGCACGCTCGCATCGGCTGCCATGGCCGCGGGCTTTGCCGACCAGAGCCACATGACGCGGCACTTCCTGAAAACCCATGGACTCACGCCCGGCCGCTGGCTGCGTTACGCCGGCGGTGCCAGCACACGCTGAAAACACCCACGATCGTTCAATACGGCCGGCAAGCAGTTGCGTATTCTGGCTGCATCGCCACTTGAACGGAGCACAGCATGTCAATCACCAACACCAAGCGCGGCCAGGGCCAGTCCATCGACCTGGCAGGCAAGATAGCCCTGATCGACGGGCACTGGCAGCCGCGCGTCATCGCCGAAATGAATGACTACCAATTCAAGGTCGTCAAGGTACTCGGTCAATTCCAGTGGCACCGGCACGCCGACACGGACGAAACCTTCATCGTGCTGGAAGGCGAATTGCACATCGCCCTGCGCGGCCCTGGCTACGCGGAAGGACATGCCATCGTGCAGCGTGCCGGCCAGATGGCGGTGGTGACCCGTGGCGTCGAGCACAAACCGTGCGCCCTTGCCGAAGCCAGGCTGCTGCTGATCGAGCCGCGCGGCGTGGTCAATACGGGCGATGGCGACGCGTATGAGCGCACGGTGCAGAACGATCAGTGGATATGAAGCCGGAAGGATGACAAAAAACAAAAAACCCGCTGACTTTTTCAAGTCAAGCGGGTTTTCTGATGAAACTTGGTGCCGTTGGCCGGAATCGAACTGGCGACCTTCACATTACGAATGTGCTGCTCTACCAACTGAGCTACAACGGCGAAGACCCACATTCTACAAACAATGCACAAAATTTGCTAGTGTCAACGCGAACTTTTTTGCATTTTTTTGGCGGCCCGGCTGCGGGCCGCTAAAAATCGTGGAAAAGTGCGGCTTTTACTCCGCGTGGTAAGCCGTGACGCGGGCCACTTCGTCTTTCGAGCCGAGGAAGACGGGCACGCGCTGGTGCAGCTTGTGCGGGGCGATGTCCATGATGCGCTGCTGGCCGTCGGTGGCGGCGCCGCCCGCCTGCTCGACGATGAAGGCCATCGGGTTCGCTTCGTACATCAGGCGCAGCTTGCCCGGCATCGAGGTGTCGCGCAGGTCGGCCGGGTACATGAAGATGCCGCCGCGGTTCAGGATGCGATGCACGTCGGCCACCATCGAGGCGATCCAGCGCATGTTGAAGTTGGTGCCACGCGGGCCCGTGTCGCCGGCCAGCAGTTCGTCGACATAGCGTTTCACGGGCGGATGCCAGTGGCGCGCGTTCGACATGTTGATGGCGAATTCCTTCGTCGTCGGCGGGATCTGCATATTGCTTTGCGTGAGCACCCACGAACCCATTTCACGGTCCAGGGTGAAACAGTTCACGCCATTGCCAAAAGTCAGCACCAGCATGGTTTGCGGGCCGTACACGGCGTAGCCGGCCGCCACTTGCTTGCTGCCTGCCTGCATGAAGTCCTGCTCGGTCGGCTGCCCCATGCCGTCCGGCGCCTTCAGTACCGAGAAGATGGTACCGATCGAGACGTTGACGTCGATGTTCGACGAGCCATCCAATGGGTCGAACAGCAGCATGTATTCGCCCTTCGGATAGCGGTTCGGGATCGGGTGGATCGATTCCATCTCTTCCGACGCCATGGCAGCCAGGTGGCCGCCCCATTCGTTCGCTTCCAGCAGGATCTCGTTGGAGATGATGTCGAGTTTTTTCTGTACTTCGCCCTGCACGTTTTCCGTGTCCGCCGTGCCCAGCACTTCGCCCAGCGCGCCCTTGCCGACGGCGTGGCTGATGGTTTTGCAGGCGCGCGCGACGACTTCGATCAGCAGGCGCAGTTCGGCCGGAATGCTGTTGTTCGAGCGCTGCTCTTCAACCAGGTATTGCGTAAGACTGATGCGTTTCATGAAATCCCTTTTGTTTTGATGAGTTATTGCGGTGTTAATTGGCCAATGCCTTGCTGACGACTTCCATCACGTCATTCGACAGGTTGGCCTGGCCGGCGACTTTTTCCAGCGCCTCGCGCATGTGGCTTTGCAGCGCAGGCACGTACCGGCGCCAGCGGTCCATGGAACGCGCCAGGCGGGCCGCCACTTGCGGGTTCAGGGCGTCGAGCGCGATCACTTGCTCGGCCCAGAAGGCGTAGCCGCTGCCATCTGCCGCATGGAATTGCGATGGATTGCCGTTGGTGAAATTGAAGATCAGGCTGCGCGCGCGGTTCGGATTTTTCAAGGTGAAGGCCGGATGCGTCATCAACTGGCGCACGGCTTGCACATCGGTCGTTGGCGCGGCCGCCTGCATGGCGAACCACTTGTCGATCACCAGCGCTTCGTTCTCGAAGTCGGTATAGAAGCTGGTCAAGGCCGCCTGCGCATGCGGCTGCGAGCCGGAATGAATCAGCGCCGCCAGCGCCGCGGCGCGGTCCGTCATGTTGCCGGCATTGTCGAACTGCAGCCGCGCCAGGTCCAGCTCCGCCGCTTCAGGCGCGATCAGCAGATACGACAGCGCCAGGTTTTTCAGCGCGCGCTTGCCGGCCGACAGGGCGTCAGGGCTGTATTCGCCCGGCGTCTGGTTGGCGTGGTATTGCGCCAGCAGTTCAGGCTTCAGGGCGGTGGCGATGGTGCGGCGCATGAATTGGCGCGCCGCATGGATCGCTTGCGGGTCGACTTGCGCCATGCGCTCGGCGATGATGGTTTCCGACGGCAGGATCAGCGCCAGCTCGCGGAAGGCGGGATCGAGCGCTTCGTCGGCCAGCAAGGCGCGCTGCGCTGCGATGAAGGTGTCGTCCAGCACCAGGGTCTCGCCAGCAGCCACGGCACCGGTCAGTTTCAGCAGGCGCTCCATGGCCAGGCGCTGACCAGCTTCCCAGCGGTTGACGGGATCGCTGTCGTGGCGGAACAGGTGCAGCAGTTCGGCGTCGGTATAGCCGTACTCCAGCACCACGGGCGCGGAAAAGTCGCGCAGCAGCGAAGGCACGGGGGCTTGCGCCACCTGCGTGAAGCGGAAAGTCTGCGACGCTTGCGTCAGTTCCAGCACGACGCTGGTGGCGCCGTTCGACGCCACGCCATCCACGTACAACGGCAGGTCGCTGCCATCGGCAGCCAGCAAGCCGACGGTGACGGGAATGTGGAACGGCAGTTTCTTCGGCTGGCCCGGCGTGGCGGGGCAGCTTTGCGCCAGGGTCAGCTCGAACGTCCGGCTGTCAGCATCGTAGCGCGTGGAAGCTTGCACGATGGGCGTGCCGGCCTGGCTGTACCAGCGCTCGAATTGGGTAAAGTCGCGGCCATTCGCGTCGGCCATCGCGGCGCGGAAGTCGTCGCACTGGACGGCCTGGCCGTCGTGGCGTTCAAAATACAGGTCCATCCCCTTGCGGAAACCGTCGCGCCCCACGAGGGTCTGGTACATGCGCACCACTTCGGCGCCTTTTTCGTAAATCGTGACCGTGTAAAAGTTATTGATCTCGACAAAGGAGTCGGGACGCACGGGATGGGCCATCGGACCCGCGTCTTCCGGGAACTGCGCCTGGCGCAGGGTGCGCACCTGGTCGATGCGCGTGACGGCGCGGCCCGTGTCCGTGCCGATCATGTCGGCCGAAAACTCCTGGTCGCGGAACACCGTCAAGCCTTCCTTCAGCGACAGCTGGAACCAGTCGCGGCACGTCACGCGGTTGCCGGTCCAGTTGTGAAAGTATTCGTGGCCCACCACCGCTTCGATGCCTGCGTAATCGACGTCGGTCGCCACGCGCGAGTTGGCCAGCACATACTTGGTATTGAAGATGTTCAAACCCTTGTTTTCCATGGCGCCCATGTTGAAGTCGCCGACGGCGACGATCATGAAGCGGTCCAGGTCCAGTTCCAGGCCAAAACGTTCCTCGTCCCAGCGAATCGAATTTTTCAGCGACTGCATGGCGTAGTCGGTTTTATCGAGGTTGCCGTCTTCCACCCACACCTGCAGCAGCACTTCGCGGCCCGATTTCAAGGTGTAGCGCTCTTCCTGGCACACCAGGCGCGCGGCGACCAGGGCAAACAGGTAGGAAGGTTTCTTGAACGGGTCTTCCCACTTGGCGTAATGGCGACCATCACCGAGGTCGCCTTCTTCGATCAGGTTGCCGTTCGACAACAGCACCGGATACTTGTCCTTGTCGGCGCGCAGCATGACCGTATACCTGGCCATCACGTCGGGGCGGTCCGGGAAGAAGGTGATGCGGCGGAAGCCTTCCGCTTCGCACTGCGTGAAGAAATTATGGTTCGACACGTACAGGCCGGACAGCGAGGTATTGTCCTGCGGCGCCAGCACGGTTTCGATATCGAGCGTAACATCGTCCGGAGCCTTGGGGATGCTCAGCATGCTGGCCGTCAGCTTGTACTGCGACGGTTTCAGCAGCTTGCCGTTCAGGCGTACTTGCACCAGTTCGATGTGTTCGCCGTGCAATTCGATGCTGCGGCTGGTGCTGGCCGGGTTATGGCGCATGTGAATCCGGCTCGCCACCACTGTGCGGGCGGGATCGAGATCGAAACCAAGTTCGACGCTGTCAACCAGGAAGCTGGGCGGCGTGTAATCTTTGCGGTAAATCGTCTGAGGGCTGTCTGTGCGCATAGGGATTTGGGTGGGAGCGGAGGCAAAAGCCTATTTTACCAACACCAGCCCCCGATAGTCGCGATTCAGGCCAGGAATGTTGGATTCCCTTACACGCCGACATGCTCGGTAACATTCTGTAATAATGAATAGAAACAAATAGAACTATTCTTATAATACTAAGCGATGAATTGTGTCTACTATCAGGAGGTCATGCAATGAAACGTTATCTCACCATCATGATGGCCGCATTGACCGTGTTGCTGACCGGATGCGCCACCACCATACGCAGCGATGTGACCGTCTTCCACGAGTGGCCTGCGCAATTGCAGGACAAATCGTATGCGTTTGAAGCGCCAGCGGCGGAAAACGACACGCTGGAATACCGCAACTACCAGAACCTGGTGCGCGCGGAACTGGCCAAGCACGGCTTCGGCGAAGCGTCCGGCCCGGCGGCAGCCAATTTGCGCGTGGCGATGCAGTTTTCCACCGTCGACTATCCTGAGCGCGTGCTGCAGGCGTCCGATCCATTCTGGTATGGCCCTGGCTACTGGCCTGGCCGCTACGGCTACCGCTACGGCGCATGGCCAGGCTATGGCCGCTTTGGCTACAACCCCTACTGGTATGGCCCGATGGACGTGGAAGAAAGCGTGCGCCATAAATATGAACGCGAATTGCGCGTGACGATCAATGACCGCAACGGCAAGAAACTGTACGACGTCACCGTACAATCGACCAGCAACAAGCGCGCCACGTCGCAAGTGATGCCGGCCATGGTGGCCAGCGCCTTTGCCGATTTCCCCGGCCAGAGCGGCGTGCCCCGGAAAGTCGAAGTCAAAATCGAATAATCAGGTGGCAATACAAAAAAACCGGCTGGTGCAGCAATGCACCAGCCGGTTTTTTTTCACCTACGAATAATACGCCTCGGCGGCAAAGGTCAGTGCGCCGATCAGGGCCACGGCCAATAACAGTACGATCAGCAGGCGGCCGAACTTCGGCGTGCCGTCATCGCTGCCGCTCATGGCACGATGATGGTCGAGCCGGTCGTCTTGCGCCCTTCCAGGTCCGCATGCGCCTGGGCGATATGGGCCAGACTGTAGCGCTGGTTGATCTCGATCTGCACTTCGCCGCTGCTGACGACGCCGAACAGCGAGGCCGCCATCTCTTCCAGGTTGGCGCGGTTCGACGCATAGCTGAACAGGGCCGGACGCGTGATGAACAGCGAACCGCGCGAGGCCAGCTCGCTGAGGGTGAAGGCCGGCACGGGACCGGAGGCGTTGCCGAAGCTGACCATCATGCCCAGCGGCGCCAGGCAGTCGAGCGAACCCGTAAACGTGTCCTTGCCGATGGAATCGTAGACGACGGAGACGCCCTTGCCGCCCGTGATCTCGCGCACGCGCTCGACGAAGTTTTCCGTGTTGTAGTTGATGACGTGGGCCGCGCCATGCGCCTTGGCCAGCGCCGCCTTTTCATCGGAGCCGGCCGTGCCGATCAGGTTCACGCCCAGCACTTTCGCCCACTGGCAGGCGATCAGGCCCACGCCGCCCGCGGCCGCGTGGAACAGGATGGTATCGCCCGCCTTCAGCGCCACCGTGCGGTGGAACAGGTATTGCACCGTCAAGCCTTGCAGCATCATGGCGGCGGCCGTGTCGAAAGCTATGCGCTCGGGCAACACCAGCAGCAGGGCCGCTGGCAGGTTGCGCTGCTGCGCATACGCGCCATTGATGCGCGCCGCATACGCCACCCGGTCACCGATTTTCACTTCCGTGACGCCCTCGCCCACCGCCTCGACGATGCCCGCCCCCTCGACACCGAGGCCATTGGGCAGCGGCTGCGGATACAAGCCCGTGCGGAAATACACGTCGATGAAATTGAGGCCGATGGCCTCGTGCTTGACGCGCGCCTCGCCGGGGCCGGGCGGCGGCAGTTCCACGTCCACATACTCCATCACTTCCGGGCCGCCCACGCGCTGTACGCGGATGGCCTTGGTGGTAATCGTTGCGCTCATGCTCATCTCCTTGTCTCGGTGAATCAGGCGGCAGCGTTGGCCTGCGCCTGCAGTTGCGACAGCACCAGGTGCGCCGATGACAGATTTGTCGCGCACGCCACGTTGTGCACGTCGCAGGCGCGCACCAGGGCATTGATGTCCGGCTCGTGCGGCTGCGGCGTCATCGGGTCGCGCAGGAAGATCACGCAATCGATCAAGCCTTCCACCAGCAGCGAGCCGATCTGCAAGTCGCCGCCGAACGGACCGGAATGCTTGCGTTCCACCTGCAAGCCCAGCTCATTGATCAGGCGGCCGCCCGTGGTGCCCGTGGCCGACAGTTCGCAACCCTTCAAAAAGTCCAGGTATTCGCCCGCCAGGGTAATCATGTCATCTTTTTTCTTGTCGTGGGCAATCAGGGCGATGCGTGTTTTCATGGTGAGGACGTTTTCAGTGAGTGGAGGAATTATTTCTTTTTCGACAGCAAGTAAATCCCGGCCAATACCAGGCTGGTGCCAGCCAGTTGCCAGTTGGTGATCGGTTCATCGAGAATCATGGCGCCCAGGAACAGGGTCGACACGGGGCCGATCATGCCAGCCTGCGAAGCGACGGGCGCGCCGATGCGCTCGACGGCGATCATCGTCATGAAGACGGGCATCACCGTGCAAAAGATACCATTGAGCAAGGACAAGCCATACACGGGCATGGGCTGGATCAGCAACTCGACGGGGCGCAGGATGAAGAATTGGGCGATACAGGCAAAGCTGGCCACGCACATCGCGTAGGAAACGAGCCGCATCGAACCGATGCGTTTCACCAATTCGCCCGAACCCAGCAGATACACGGCATACGCACAGGCCGAGCCCAGCACGAGCGTCGATCCCAGCGCCACATTGCTGGCGCCGCCCTGCAAGTCGTGCACGAACACCAGTACGATGCCGCAATACGAGGTAAGCAAGGCCAGCCACTGCAAGCGGCTGATGCTCTGCTTGAAGTACACGGTGGTAATCAGGAGCACGAAGGTGGGTGTGAGGAACAGGATCAAGCGCTCCAGCCCCACGGAAATGTATTGCAGCCCAAGAAAGTCCAGATAGCTGGACAGATAGTAGCCGACGAGCCCCAGCCCGACGAGGCGCCAGCGGTCGCGGTTTGATAGCGGCGGCTCCGTGCGCATCTTCCACCAGGCGATGACGGCGAACACGGGCAGCGAAAAGATCATCCTGAAGGCGATCAGAGTGACGGCGTCGATCTGGTAGCGGTACAGCAGCTTGGCGACGATGGCCTTGGTGGAAAACAGCACCGCCCCGCCCACGGCGATGGCCAGGCCACCGAGGTAGACGGAACGGGGAAGCGAGGGAGGAGATGCTTGCGGGGAACTGGAGCTCATCTCCAGATTGTAAGGCAAAAGCCGGGGTCAGACCCCCTCGGGCGGCAGCGCAAGCCTCAGAGCTAGCCGTATTGAGGGTCTGACCCCAGCAGTTCGGCCTTAGGACACCACCACCGCCGCCGCGCCCGCCGTCACCGTCGCCGTCGTCACCCGCGCAATCACGTTGCTTGGTGCCGCCGTGCCGATCAGTTTATTTACCTGCTTGAACTGCGCCACCAGCTTGCCCGGCGTCAAAGTGACCACCGTGTAGCCCTGCGCATCCGTATTCAAATGCTTGATCCACGGGTTGTTGCCCAGGCCGGACAATTGCTGCGCCAAGCCCAGCAGGGTCACGCTGAAGTCGGTGCTCGCTTTCAAGCCAGCCTGCACGGCTGCTACCGTCGCATCGAGTTGCGCTTCCGGCACGCCCTTGGCGGCCAGGGCGCCGCGCAACTGCACGCGCAATTGCTCCAGCAGGCTGTCGACGGTGGGCGCCGCCTTACCCATGGTGTAGTCGAGCAAGTTGACGTCGAGATTGACCGTGCCCAGGCCCGTGACGGGGATGGCCAGCGGATAGCTGACGAGGGTGCCGATATCGCCCATGGCGCCGGCAGCCGACTTCAGGTAGCTGAAGAAGGAATCGGAGCTGACGCCAGCCGACACCAGGTCCACCATGACGGGCGTGCCGCCGCCGGCCGCGTCGAAGTCGTCGCTGACGGTACCCGCAAAAAACGAGTGGATATCGCCGGTCAGCGCCACCACGTTGCCGATGGCATTGGTTTTCAGGTGCGCCATCAGGTTCTTGCGCTCGCTGTTGTAACCATCCCACTGGTCGCAATTGAGCAGGAAACGTGTAAAGAATGGTGCCAGCGCCGCCTGCTGGCCGGAAGCGGCGACAAAACTCGATGCGGCGCCCTTGGCCTGCACGTCGGGCTTGATCCAGCCGAAGGCGATCACTTGCGCGGCGGCGGCCGGCGAGCCGCTGTTGTAGGCAGCCACCGTGATGCCGGCCTGGGCCGCGCTCAAGCCGGCGCCCACGGCAGCGGCGCCCTGCGCGCCGGCATTGGCTGCGGCGCCGGCAATGGCCATCGCCGCCGCTTGCGCCACGGTCGTCGATGCGCCCGCCGTCGAAGCGGCCACGATGCCTGAGGCCAGCGGCACGTTGCCGCCCACCAACGGCAAGGTGCTGGCGATGGCCTTGCCCACGTTGGCCATGGCGCTCAGCGCCAGCAAGGTGGCAATCGCATCCGTGCCATTGAGACCCATGCGCAGCAGGGACACTTCATTGCCCCACAGCTTCCAGGTCGAGGTCGCCGCCTTCATCTTGCTTTTCCACCAGTCGCGCTGGGTCGTTCCCAGCATGCCGACGGCAGCCAGCGGATCGGCGCCGGCCTTGGTGGCGGCCGCCATTTTCTGTCCTTCCACGCTGTCGAACAGCGCTTGCGGCACCAGGTAGCGGCTGCCGATGCTGCCCAGCGGCTTGCCCGTGGCAGGATTGATGGTCGACTCGGCGATCGCATGGTCGGCGCGGTACAGGCGCTCGTCCGTCATCACCAGCTGCATCAGTTTGCCGAACTGGAAGTCGCGGTAAATCTGGATGTTCTGGAACGTCGTCGCGGCGCTATCGAACGTGACGTCGGCCGGCATGTATTCGAACCACGCCTGGTTGGCACTGCGGCGGCGGGCTGGCTGGTGCAAATCGCTGCCGTCCGCCGCCACGATGCCTTCATAGGTGGAAGCGTCCTGCCATGCATCGTCCGTGAATTCGTGGTCATCCCAGACGGCGATGAAGGCAAAGCGCTCGTGCACGGCTTGCAGGCGCGCATCGGTACGGTATTTCTTGTACAGGTAGCGGTAGTCGGCCACGGTGGTCGCGTATTTCGCGCCGGATGTGCCGCTTTTGAACGTGCCGTCGGGCAATTTCAGCTGGTCGTGGCGGCTTTCCACGGCGCCGCTCTGGAAGGCCTCGCCCACCGTTTCATAGATGTAATCGCCCAGGTGGACGATGAAATCGAGCGATTCGTTGGCGGCGATGTGCGACAGCGCACCCCAGTGGTTGATGCTCCAGTCCTGGCACGTCAGGTAGGCAAACTGCAGCTGCGACACGTCGGCGGTCGCGGCAGACGCCGTCTTGAAGCGGCCCACGTTCGAGCGCACGTCGCCGGCGATGAACTGGTAAAAATACACCTGGCCCGGCTGCAGGCCCGTCACCTTGTGGCGCAGGGTATTGTCGAAATCGGTTTTCAGGGGCAGCTTGGCGTCGACGATGGGCGTGCCCGCCAGGGCAGTATTGCCGCCCAAGGCGGACGAGTTGTCGGTGGCGCTGACAATCAGGCGCACGGCCACGTCGGACTTGCTGGCCACGGCAGGCGCGACGGCATCGAAACTGGCGGGCACGACGCGCGTCCACAGCATGGCGCTGTCGGCGCGGGGGTCGCCCGAGGCCACGCTTTGCGGGAATTTCCAGTCGCTGCCCGAGGCCAGCGGCACGCCGGGATCGCTGTAATCGGTGCTGCCGCACGCGGCGAGGCCGACGGTGGCCACCGACACGGTAATAAAGCCGCCCAATTTCAGAAATTGCCGCCTGTCCATTTGACTTGCCATGATGTCGCGCCCTCGATATGGTGAAAGCGCGTCACTTTAGCAACAGATTGTGTCATCCTGATGACGGGGCCATGCCGCTTCGCAGGGGGCCGATATGCTAAAATGTCGGCCACAATTGAACACCCGTCTAAGGAAGATTCGACATGGCAGGACATAGCAAATGGGCCAATATCAAGCATAAAAAGGCTGCCACCGATGCCAAGCGCGGCAAAATCTGGACGCGCCTGATCAAGGAAATCACGGTCGCAGCCCGCATGGGCGGCGCCGACGCCATCACCAATCCGCGCCTGCGCCTGGCAGTCGACAAGGCGGCCGATGCGAACATGCCAAAAGACAACGTCCAGCGCGCGATCAACCGCGGCAGCGGCGGCGTCGATGGCGCCAACTATGAAGAAGTGCGCTACGAAGGCTACGGCGTGGGCGGCGCGGCCGTCATCGTTGAATGCATGACCGACAACAAGGTGCGCACGGTGGCTGAAGTGCGCAACGCCTTCAACAAGAACGGCGGCAACATGGGCAACGAAGGTTCCGTCGCCTTCATGTTCCAGCACTGCGGCCAGCTGCTGTTCGCGCCGGGCACCGACGAAGACAAACTGATGGAAGCGGCCCTGGAAGCGGGCGCCGACGACGTCATCGCCGATGAGGAAGGCGGCTTCGAAGTGCTCACTCCCGTGCATGATTTCGCCGCCGTCAAGGAAGCGCTGGAAGCGGCCGGCTTCAAGGCCGAAGTGGCCGAAGTCATCATGAAACCGGCAACGGAAACCGTCTACACGGGCGACGACGCCATCAAGATGCAAAAGCTGATCGATGCGCTGGAACTGCTGGACGATGTCCAGGAAGTGTTCACCAACGCCCTGATAGAGAATTAATCACTCTGCACTCAAGGGCGGCACCGCCGCCCTGCAACCCACATTGAACGAACGGTCCCTATGAAAATTCTGGTAGTCGGCTCTGGCGGCCGCGAACACGCCCTGGCCTGGAAACTGGCCCAGTCCGAACGCATACAGATGGTGTATGTCGCGCCGGGCAACGGCGGCACCGCGCGCGATGCGCGCCTGGTCAATCTCGACATCAGCGACCCGCAATTGCTGGCCGACTTCGTTCAACAGGAACACATCGGCCTGACCGTCGTCGGTCCGGAAGTGCCACTGGCAGCGGGCATCGTCAACCTGTTTCGCTCGCGCGGCCTGAAAATCTTCGGCCCGACGAAAGAAGCGGCACAACTGGAATCGTCGAAGGACTTCGCCAAGGCCTTCATGCAGCGCCACGGCATCCCGACGGCCGCCTACCAGACGTTTTCCGACGTCGCTCCCGCGCACGCCTATGTCGACGCCATGGGCGCGCCCATCGTCATCAAGGCCGACGGCCTGGCCGCCGGCAAGGGCGTGGTCGTCGCCATGACCCTGGAAGAAGCGCACCAGGCGGTCGACAATATGCTGGCCGATAACCAGTTTGGCGACGCTGGCGCGCGCATCGTCATCGAGGAATTCCTCGCCGGCGAAGAAGCGAGCTTCATCGTCATGTGCGACGGCAAGAACATCCTGCCGCTGGCCACCAGCCAGGATCATAAGCGCCTGAAGGACCACGACCAGGGCCCGAACACGGGCGGCATGGGCGCGTATTCGCCGGCGCCGATCGTCACGCCGGCCATGCATGCGCGCGTCATGCGCGAAATCATCGTGCCGACCATCCAGGGCATGGCCAAGGATGGCATCACGTTCACGGGCTTCCTGTACGCGGGCCTGATGATCGACGACAAGGGCACGCCAAAGACCCTGGAATTCAACTGCCGCATGGGCGACCCGGAAACGCAGCCGATCATGGCGCGCCTGAAAACCGACCTGGTGACTGTCATGGAGCACGCCGTCAACGGCACCCTCGACGCCGCGGAACTGGAATGGGACCGCCGCACGGCCGTTGGCGTCGTCATGGCCGCCGCCGGCTACCCGGACGATCCCGTCAAGGGCACGTCCATCGGCGACATCCCGGCCGAAACGCCGGACTCCGTCACCTTCCATGCGGGCACCCGCATCGAGGGCGAGCGCCTGGTCACCAACGGCGGCCGCGTGCTGTGCGTGGTGGGCCTGGGCGACAGCATCAAGATGGCGCAGAAGCAGGCATATGAAACCGTGGAAAAAATCCATTTCGACGGCGCGCAGTACCGCCGCGACATCGGCTGGCGCGGCCTGAAGCACTAAGCACGCCCCTTGGTGGCAAACGGCAGGGCCGGCGCGGAATACATCCGCCCCGGCCCTGTTTTTGATTGGCGCGCCGGGAAAACGGACCTTGCGCTAAGATTTTGCCTTTCAGACAAAGTTTCAGCCCATGACCAGTCACCTCCATCCTGCCCTCGCCGAACTGCGCCGACTCAGCCTGATCACGGGCAATGAGCTCGACGACGCCACCGACGAACTGGAGATCCTCGCCTTGGACGAGGAAGACGACGTCGACATGCCGCGGCTGGCCGCCGGCGCAGGTCCCGCCGAGGCACTGGCATGGCTGCTGCGCACCGACCTTCTGCCACAGGACGACTTCCTGCGGCGCGTACAGGATCTGCCGCGCCGACATGGCGGCGCGGCCCTGCTCGAACGCCAGCAACTGGCCGCCGACGCGCTCAATATGGTCAATCGCCAGGCCATCGACACCCTGTACGACGAAGACCTGATCAACCAGTGGCAGCGCGACGCAGCCCACGCCAGCCTGCCCGCGGACCGCCTGCTTGCCTCGCCGATCGCCGCCCTGCGCGAGATGCTCCGGCAAGGCACCATGACGGCGCAGCAATTCGAAGTATTGCGCACGCGCCAGCACGGCTCGGAGCTGGGACGCATCATCGTCGATGGCGCCGCGCGCCAGGCGCGCCGGGAGCGCCCCGCCTATGCGCGTCCGGGAACGTGGGTGATGGCCGCGCTGCTGGTGCTGGTACTGGCCTTTGCCGGCCGCGCCATCGTGGCCAGGCAAGCGCCCTCTCCCGCCGCAGCCCCTGTCACCGGGCAAGGCGTAGAGCGGCCCGACTTGCAGCAGCGCGCCGCGCACGCAGTGGTAAGTGCGCGCTTGCCCGGCGCCAGCGCGGACCTGTCCATCACGGTGGTGCAGGACGACGCCACGCCGCCCGCGCGCTGAACCACAACACAAACGCACAGCGCAAGCGCCGCCCTATCACAAAAACGCGTAACAGGGTACAATCCGTCCTTACTTTTTTATTTCGGCCTCGTCGGCCCACGCGATGTCGTCAACTCCCTCTCCTTCGGCCGTCAAGGCCTATTTGCTCGATTTGCAAAGCCGTATCGTGCAGGCGCTCGAAGCGCAGGACGGCAAGCCCTTCCTGACCGATGCCTGGCAGCGCCCCGAGGGCGGCGGCGGCATTTCGCGGCTGATCGAGGAAGGCAATGTGTTCGAGCGGGGCGGCGTGAATTTTTCGCATGTCACCGGCGCCGCATTGCCGCCATCGGCAGCGGCCGCGCGCCCTGAACTGGGTGGCAAGGCGTGGGAAGCGATGGGCGTGTCGCTGGTGCTGCATCCGCGTAATCCGTATGCGCCCACGGTGCACATGAATGTACGGTTCTTCACCACCGTGAATGCCGATGGCGCACCCGTATGGTGGTTCGGTGGCGGCATGGACCTGACGCCGTATTATGGCGACGCGGACGACGTGAAGCACTTTCACCAGGTGTGCCATGATGCGCTGGCGCCATTTGGCGAGGAGCTGCATCCGAAGTTCAAGCAGTGGTGCGACGATTATTTCTACCTGAAGCACCGGCGCGAAGCGCGCGGCGCCGGTGGCATTTTCTTCGACGATTTCAATGCCCTGGGCTTTGACGACAGCTTTGCGATGATGCGCAGCGCCGGCGACGCCTTCATCGACGCGTATGTACCGATCCTGGCGCGCCGCAAGGATACGCCCTACGGCGAACGCGAACGCGATTTCCAGTGCTACCGGCGCGGACGTTATGTCGAGTTCAACCTGGTGTTCGACCGCGGCACCCTGTTCGGCCTGCAGTCGGGCGGACGCACCGAGGCGATCCTGATGTCGATGCCGCCCGTGGTCAAGTGGCGCTACGACTGGCACCCGGAAGCCGGCAGTCCCGAAGCGGCGTTGTATACTGACTTCCTCGTGCATCGCGACTGGCTTCAGGCGTGAACCCAGGCAGCAGGGCATGCGTGGCGCTGCTGGGCGGCAGCTACGATCCGGTGCATATGGGCCATGTCGCGCTGGGCACGCATTTTTCCAGCCTGCTGCACGCCGATGAACTGCGCGTGATTCCGGCCGGCGCGCCCTGGCAAAAGGGCAATCTGGGCGCCACCGGCCAGCAGCGCGCCGAGATGGCCGGCCTGGCGTTTACGGGCCTGCCGCTGCCGGTCGTGATCGACCGCCAGGAAATCGAGCGCAGCGAACATGGCCAGGCCAGCTACACCATCGATACCTTGCGCCAGGTACGCGCCGAGCTGGGAGCGCGCGCTTCCATCGTTTTTCTGATGGGTGCCGACCAGCTGCAGCGGCTCGCGACATGGCGCGAATGGCAGCAATTATTTGAATACGCGCATATCTGCGTCGCGGCCCGCCCCGGCTTCGCGCTGAATGACACCGCAGTGCCGCAAGTGGTCGCCGACGAGTTTTCGCGCCGCCTGGGGTCACTGGAAAGCATCCGCAACACGCCGCACGGTCTGACTTATCTGGCACAGGACTTCGCGGTGGATATCTCCGCCACCGAAATACGTGCGGCATTACAACGGGGGAATCGGGCAAACTCGCTTGTTTCCCCGCTAGTGCTAGACTATATTGAACAACATAATTTATACAAAAGCTAAATGGACATCAAAAAACTGCAAACCCTCGTCGTTGACGCCCTTGAAGACGTCAAAGGCCAAGACATCGCCGTCTTCGAAACGAGTCACCTGACCAGCCTGTTCGACCGCATCGCGATCGTCTCCGGTACCTCGAACCGTCAAACCAAGGCGCTGGCCGCCTCGGTGCGCAACAAGGTCAAGGACGCCGGCGGCGACATCATCGGCATGGAAGGCGAGGACACCGGTGAATGGGTGCTGGTCGATCTGGGCGACATGATCGTGCACATCATGCAAGCACCTATCCGCGCCTACTACCGCCTGGAAGAAATCTGGGGCGACACCCCGATCAAACTGGGCGCCGCCAAGCGCGCGCCGAAAAAAGCGGCCGGCGACGAGCCGAAAAAGGTCAGCGGCCATCTGGCAGCGAGCAAGGCCAATGTGGAAGCTTCGCCCGTGATCGAGAAAAAGACACCGGCCAAGAAAGCCACGGCAGCCACCGCCGCCAAGAAAGCCCCGGTAAAGAAAGCCACCGCTTCCAAAGCCGTCGGCAAGACCGTGAAAGTCGCGCCAACCAAGACCGAAGCGGCTGCCGTCAAAGCACTGAAAGCGCTGCCAGAGAAAAAAGTGCGCGCCCCACGCGCGGCCAAGCCGGCAGCCGATGCTGCACCGGCAAAAACCGTGATCAAGCGTATCAAAAAAGTCGAAGCGTAAGCCTCGATGCAGCTCATCATCGCTGCGGTCGGCCATAAAATGCCGGCCTGGATAGAGACGGGCTTCGCGGAATACGCGAAGCGCATGCCGCCGGAATTGCGCATCGTGCTGAAAGAAATCAAGCCGGTGGAGCGTTCCGGCAGCAAGACCGCCGCCACGGCGATGGCGCTGGAACGCGAACGCATCGAAGCCGTCCTGCCCAAGGGCGTGCGCATCATCGCCCTCGACGAACGCGGCAAGGACCTGACCAGTGTCGGCCTGTCGCAGCAGTTGATGACGTGGCAGCAGGATGGCCGCGACACCGCCTTTCTGATCGGCGGCGCCGACGGTCTCGATCCGCAACTCAAGGCACGTGCCGAAGGCATGCTGCGCATTTCCAGCATGACCCTGCCGCACGGCGTGGTGCGCGTGATCCTCGCCGAGCAGCTGTACCGCGCCTGGTCGATCACGCAAAACCACCCCTATCACCGCGTCTGAACTCCCCCATGAAAACGGCTGATCACAAGATCTACCTCGCCTCCAAAAGTCCGCGCCGGCGCGAACTGCTGCGCCAGATCGGCGTCGATTTCGAATTGCTGCTGCTGCGCAGCGACGGCCCGCGCGGCGCCGACGTCACCGAGGAAGTCCTGCCCGGCGAATCGGCGCTCGACTATGTTGCCCGCGTATCGAATGAAAAGGCCGCTTTCGCCTGGGACCTGGTGCGCCGCCGCCACCTGACCCCGCGCCCCGTGCTGGCGGCCGACACCACCGTCACCATCGACGGCGTCATCCTCGGCAAACCGGCCGACCGCGCGGAAGCAGTGGCGATGCTGCAGCAGCTGTCTGGCCGCACGCACGAGGTGCTCACCTCGATCGCCGTGCACTACAAGGATTTCGCCGAGCAGCGCACGCAGGTGTCGCAAGTGCGCTTCGGCGTGCTCTCGCCCGCCTCGATCGCCGCCTACTGCGCCACGCCGGAACCGTACGACAAGGCCGGCGGCTACGGCATCCAGGGCAGCGCCGCGCTGTTCGTCGAGCACATCGAAGGCAGCCATTCCGGCATCATGGGCCTGCCCCTGTACGAGACGGCGCAATTGCTGCGTGAAGCAGGTTTGCCCCTGCCCTGATCCCGAGTATGATGTCATTCGTTGCCTCCACTCCCGCGCCTCCATGAACGAAGACATCCTGATCAATATCACGCCGCAAGAAACGCGCGTCGCCCTCATCCTGCAGGGCGCCGTGCAGGAATTGCACATCGAGCGCACGCTCACGCGCGGCCTGGCCGGCAATGTGTATTCCGGCAAGGTGGTGCGCGTATTGCCGGGCATGCAGTCGGCCTTCATCGACATCGGCCTGGAGCGCGCGGCCTTCCTCCACGTGGCCGACATCTGGGAAGCGCGCGGCCACGACGGCCAGAACGCGACACCGGCGCCCATCGAAAAAATCCTCTTTGACGGCCAGGTGCTGACGGTGCAGGTGATCAAGGACCCGATCGGCACGAAAGGCGCGCGCCTGTCGACGCAGATTTCCATCGCCGGGCGCATGCTGGTGTACCTGCCGCAGGACAAGCACATCGGCATCTCGCAGAAAATCGAAAAGGAAGCGGAGCGCGAGCAGTTGCGCGTGCGCCTGCAAAGCCTGCTGCCGCCCGACGAAAAGGGCGGCTACATCGTGCGCACCATGGCCGAGGACGCTTCCGACGCGGACCTGAAGGCGGACGTCGACTACCTGAGAAAAACCTGGAGCACCATCACGCACGGCGCGCGCACGCGTCCCGCCACCAGCCTGCTGCACCAGGACTTGAGCCTGGCGCAGCGCGTGCTGCGCGACTTCGTCGGCGATGAAACGGCCACCATCCAGGTCGACTCGCGCGAAAACTATGTGAAATTGCGCGAATTCGCGGAAATCTACACGCCCAGCGAGCTGACGCGCTTGCAGCACTACACGGGCGAGCGCCCGCTGTTCGACCTGTATGGCGTGGAAGAAGAGATCCTGCGCGCGCTGGGCCGCCGGGTCGACCTGAAATCGGGCGGTTACCTGATCGTCGACCAGACGGAAGCAATGACCACCATCGACGTCAACACGGGCGGCTTTGTGGGCGGGCGCAATTTCGCCGACACGATTTTCAAGACCAACCTGGAAGCGGCGCACGCCATCGCCCGCCAGCTGCGCCTGCGCAACCTGGGCGGCATCATCATCCTCGACTTCATCGACATGGACAACGCCGAGCACCGCAACGCCGTGCTGGCCGAACTGAAACGCACCTTGTCGCGCGACCGCACCAAGGTTTCGGTGAGCAATTTCTCGCCGCTGGGCCTGGTGGAAATGACGCGCAAGCGCACGCGCGAGTCGCTGGCCCACATCCTGTGCGAACCTTGCCCCGCCTGCGCCGGCAAGGGACAAGTCAAGACGTCGCGCACGATCTGCTATGAAATCCTGCGCGAACTGCTGCGCGAAGCAAAACAGTTCAACCCGCGCGAATTCCGCATCCTCGCCTCGCAGGAAGTCGTGGATCTGTTCCTGGAAGAAGAATCGCAGCACCTGGCCATGCTCGGTGACTTCATCGGCAAGAAAATCTCGCTGCAGGTGGAGAATGCCTACCACCAGGAGCAATACGACGTGATTTTGATGTAGTCCATTGCGCACGCTGACCATGAAAACAAACGCTGCCCTGTGCCTGTTGCTGCTGTGCGCATCGGCGGCCCTGGCCGCTGCCAACGCCACGCTCCCCGTCACCCTCGCCAAGGGTACGCCCGTGGTGCAACTGGACCTGAACGGCAAGACGCTGCCGTTCGTGCTCGACACGGGTGCAAGCACCAGCCTGCACCTGACGCCGGAGGTCGCGCAATCGCTACCGGGGCTGGCCTACACAGGCCGGCAACGCAAAAGCATCGACCTGGCTGGCAAGGTTCATGCATCGGACGAATTTCTCGTCCCCGCGCTGACCGTCAACGGCTTGCCATTCGCTGCCATGCAAGGCGTCATTCTGACGCCATGGGGCTTGTCGCTGGGCGAGCAAAAGGGCTTGCCGGCAAATATGTCCGTGCTGGGATTGAATTTTTTTGCTGGCAAGCGGGTCGTGTTCGACCTGCCAGCAGGCACCCTGCAGATCAGCGCCGGCGATGGCGCCGCGCCACCTGCCGGATGGCTGGCAGTGCCATATGAGCGCATCGATGAAGGTTTGCTGCTGCATCTGGCCGACGGCAAGAAAACCTATCGCCTGGTGCTCGACACGGCCGCCTCCATTTCCATTATAAAAAGTTCGGCAGCCGAAGCGTTTTCTCGCGTGGAAAAATGCGCTTTCAAGCTGGGGCCCGGGCTTCCCTGCCGCACGATCACACTGCCGCTGCCGGGAGGAAAAAGCATCTCGCCCCTGTTGATGGCGTTGCCGGATGAATTCAAGGCAGATGGCATATTGGGCACGGATTTCTTCAGGCAAATGCCTGTGCTGTTCGACCTGCAGCATCAAATGCTGTATTTGCGCCCGCCCGCGCCGGCTGCTTGACGCCTATGTACGCAAGCAATAACACCACTGCCTTCTGGCGCGATCCAGCCATGCCCCACGTGGAGAGCCGGCGCGCCTGCCACAGCCGGGCGTGCTACAAGCCGCACAGCCATCCCACGTTTTCCATCGGCGCCGTCGACGCTGGCGGCAGCATCTTTACGGGCAGCAAAGACGGCAAGGTCGCCCTCGGCAATGGCAGCCTGGTGCTGGTGCCGGCCGGCTGCGTGCATGCCTGCAATCCACTGCCTGACGCCCTGTGGAGCTACCAGATGCTGCATCTCGATGCGCAGTGGCTGCAAGCACACGCGCCGGGGCTCGATGGCGATACGGCGGCGGTGCTGCACTGCCCGCTGCTATACGCGCAGTTTTGCACCATGAATGCGCGGCTGTTTTCAACGGCCGGCGCGGCAGAGAAAAATGCGGCGCTGCTGGCGTTTCTGCGCGCCTGCGTCAGCGCCTATGCAGACCCGCTGCCGTCGGAACGCAAGCCGGTGCCGCAGCAACTGGCGCCCGTGCTCGAAACGCTGCAGGCGCAGCCCTCGGCCAGCCTGCGACAACTGGCGCAAGCGGCAGGCCTGAGTCCTTATCAATTGATCCGCGCCTTTCGCGCCGCCACGGGCCTGACGCCGCACGCCTACCAGTTGAATGCCCACGTCAACCGCGCGCGCAGTCGCTTGCAGGCGGGGACGGCGCTGGCCCAGCTGGCGCATGAGCTGGGCTTTGCCGACCAGAGCCATTTGCAACGCGTCTTCAAGGCGCATGCTGGCATCACGCCGGGACGCTATCGCTAGCCTGCAATTTTCTTCAATACGCGCCAGCGGCACCATTGCATACTCGCCTCCATATCGTTCAGGAGCGCAAGCCATGCAGGACTTTTTATTCATCGCCGCCGCCCACTTTCTTTCCCTGCTGTCGCCCGGCCCCGATTTTTTCCTGATCGCGCGCACCTCGCTGGCCCACGGTTGGCGCGGTGCCGCCGGCACGTGCATGGGCATTACCGCAGCCAATGCGGTGTTCATCGTGGCGGCGTTTGCAGGACTATCGGTGCTGCGGGCGGGCAGTACGGCATTCATGGTGGTGCGGCTGGCAGGATGCGCCTATCTGCTGTATCTGGGCTGGCTGTTCCTGCGCCACGCGGGCAAGAGCAGCCTGGAAGCCGCGTCCGCCACCGGCAAGGCGCGCTGGCGCGGCGGTGTCGCGATGGGGTTTGTCTCGGCCATCCTGAACCCCAAGAATGCGCTGTTCTACGTCAGCCTGGCCACCGTGCTGGCTGGCAGGCAAACGAGTCCCGCCGCGATGGCGGCGTATGGCGCGTGGATGGTGTTTGCCGTGCTGGCGTGGGATATGGCGGTGGCGCTGGCCATCGGCAGCAGCGCCCTGCGGCAGCGCTTTGCCCGCGCGCTGCCGTCACTGGAACGGCTATCGGGCGTGATGCTGATCGTGCTGGCGCTGGTGCTGCTGGCCGATCAGGCTGGCAGCGGATCCAGGTAAAACACGGCATACACTTTCAGGGGCGTCGTTTCCGTCGCTTTTTCCGAGCGCACCACGGAGCAGTCGTCGGCAGCCAGGCTGCGCCAGTTCTGGATGCCCGCCTTGGCGAACATCGCGTGCGCGGGGGCATTCGCGGCCAGGTCCAGCACCAGGCAGGCGTTGCGCGGACCGGCCCCGTAGTTGACGGCGCGGATCTCGATGCCGAAGGTCGTCATCCACGGCTCCCACAATCCCTTTTCCTTGCCGGCCGCCATGCGCTCGAGCATCTCGCCAAAGCTCAAGCCTTTCTTGACGGTGCTGCGCAGGGCCTCCAGCGACGGCGCCAGGCGGGGATCGGGCTGCTTGTTGCCGGCGCGAATTTCAGCGATCGCCTTCAGTTCCTTGATGATGGCCGCATCGCGTTCCGTGTAGTCGCGCATGCGCGCGTAAAACTCGGCGTCGAGGAAGGGATTGACGGTCAGCTTGGCGACGCCCTCTTCGCGGCGTTTCGGGGAAGGCGTGTTGGTTTTGGTCATGGCGATAGAGGGGCAAAATACGTTGAGGGGCGCCAGTGTACCACCTTGCAGCGGCGCGGCCCCAGGCGCGGCCTCAGCCCCGGGGAACGGCCGTCGATTCGCGCACCACCAGTTCAGGTTTCAGGCGCACGTCGAGCACCGGGGAATCGGGCGAGTCGATGGTTTGCAGGATCAGCCTGGCCGCTTCCGTGCCGATGCCGTGGTGGCGGATGCGGATGGTGGTCAGGGGTGGGCGGATCATGTCCATGTAGGGCATGTCGTTATGGCCCACCACGGAAATATCTTCGGGGCAGCTCATGCCCAGTTCGCGGATGGCGTCATAGCAGCCGAGGGCCACCAGGTCGCTGCCCGTCACCACGGCCGTCGTCCGCGGCGACTGGCGCAGCAGTTCCAGCAGGGCCGCCTTGCCGCATTCGCGCGAATAGCCGCTGCTTTCAAACACGAACGCTTGCGAGGGATCGAGTTCGCTGGCCTGGATGGCGGCCAGGAAGCCGAGGCGGCGCACGTGGCCCGTGGACAGGTTTTCCGGGCCGGCAATGTGCGCGATATGGCGGTGGCCCAGCGCCAGCAAGTGTTCCACGGCCAAACGCATGCCGACCACGTCGTCGCTGACGACGCAGGAAGCGACGCCCGTCTCGTCGCTGCGGTTGACGGTGACGACGGGCACGTTCTGGTCGATGCACATCTTGATGACGGGATCGTCGCGGCGCGCCGTAGCCAGGATCAGGCCGTCAACCTGCTGCCCCAGCAGGCGGTTGATGACGAACAGCTGCTCTTCCTCGTCGGCGCCCACATTGGCGACGATGGCCAGGTAGCCATGCTTGCGCAAGCCTTCCTCGATGCCCAGCAGGATAGGCGGGAACACCGCGTTGGTAATATCGGGCAAGACCACGCCGATGATGCGCGACTTGCGCGTGACGAGGGTGGAGGCGGCGCGATTCGGCCGGTAGCCGAGCCGAGCCGCTTCGGCCAGCACGCGCGCGGCCACCTCGACGCTGACCATTTGCCGCGTTGCCGGGTTCATCACGCGCGAGACGGTGGAAAAGTGCACGCCGCTGGCCCGCGCGACGTCGCTTAAGGTGGGGTTCTTGTTTGTCATGGGCTTCCCGGATCGCAATGTGGTGATTTTATCGTAAAAATTCCTCTTCCCGTCAAAAACCGAGCAAACGCTTGCATTGAAATAATACCGTCGCCCAAAGCGGTTTTGAGACTCTTAAGTACAATCCAGCCTTGACAGCGTGCAAACGCTTGCATAACATGGCCCGGATTGACCACTCGGGCCTGGTTGCCCTTCCCAGAATTCTTATGTCTACTTCGCACAGCAAGCACGCCGAACAGAACGGCGAAACTTTCAACCTGAAAGAAGCCGCCCTCGCCTATCACGCCGAACCTCGTGCAGGCAAGATTTCCGTCACGCCAACCAAACCGCTGGGCGACGCGCGCGCGCTGACCCTCGCGTACTCGCCAGGCGTGGCCTTCGCCTGCGAAGCGATCGTGGAAGATCCGCGCACAGCCGGCATCTACACCTCGCGCAGCAACCTGGTGGCCGTGATCACCAATGGCACCGCCGTGCTGGGCCTGGGCGATATCGGTCCGCTGGCCAGCAAACCGGTAATGGAAGGCAAGGCTTGCCTGTTCAAGCAATTTGCCGATGTCGATGTGTTCGACATCGAACTGGCCGAGAACGATCCCGACCTGTTTATCGACACCGTGGTGCGCATGGAGCCGACCTTCGGCGGCATCAACCTGGAAGACATCAAGGCGCCGGACTGCTTCTACATCGAACAGCAATTGCGCAAGCGCATGAACATTCCCGTCTTCCACGACGACCAGCACGGCACGGCCATTATCGTCGCGGCCGGCATCCTGAACGGCCTGGAACTGGTGGGCAAAGATATCGGTAACGTCAAAGTAGCCGTATCGGGCGCCGGCGCGGCGTCGATCGCCTGCCTGGACTTGCTCGTCTCACTGGGCCTGAACAAGTCGCTGCTGAAAGTATGCGACAGCCAGGGCGTGATCTACCCGGGCCGCGATGCCAGCATGGAAGAGAACAAGGCACGCTACGCGAATGACACCAGCGACCGCGACCTGGCCGACGCGATGGTTGGCGCCGACATCTTCATCGGTGTCTCGAAGGGCGGCGTGGTCAGCGCGCAGATGGTCGAATCGATGGCCGCCAAGCCTTTGATCTTCGCCCTGGCCAATCCGCATCCGGAAATCGCCCCGGAAAAAGTGCATGCCGTGCGCGACGACGCCATCGTGGCCACGGGTCGCTCGGACTATCCGAACCAGATCAACAACGTGCTGTGCTTCCCGTACATCTTCCGCGGCGCGCTCGACGTGGGCGCCACCACCATCAACGAGGAGATGAAGCTGGCCTGCGTGCGCGCCATCGCCGCGCTGGCCAAGGAACCATTGCCGGGCCATACCACCAGCGCGCTGACGCCGCTGCAACTGATTCCATCGCCGTTCGACGAGCGCCTGCGCAGCTGGGTCGCGCCAGCCGTGTCGCAAGCGGCCATCGCCACCGGCGTGGCCACCCGCGTGCCAGCCAACGCCTGAGACGCATGACCGGCCTGCCGGTCTTGGCAAAATAACAGCAAGTTACCATTGCTTACAAAAAAACCATGACTAAAAACCATGGTTTTTTTCATTTCCCCCTTGAGATCGCCCATACAGTTATCAAAGAGCAAATTCCATGGAACGTTTTTGTTGCCACCTTCGATTACAATGACGTCTACTTTATGTTGCTACAGTTGCCATAATGGCGACGACATGCGTTACCAAGGATTTTCATGCTCGGCCTGACTTCTGTTTGTGTTTTTCTTTTTTTTGCATTGGCGCTGGCTGTCAACAGCGGATACTCCCTTGGCGCGCTGGTGCTGCTGCTGGCCAGCAGCTGGCTGTTATGGAAACGCCCCCGCCTGCATCTGCAGCGCCGAGATTATCTGATGCTCGTTACGCTGCTGCTGTACTTCTTCATTTTTACCGCCAACATGCTTTATCACGCCGATCCAGCGCGCGAACTTGACATCCCGCTACGTGCACTGCTGGCCGCGCCAGTGATGCTGCTGCTGCTCGCGTATCCACCGAGGCCATCAGCATGGTGGAGTGGCGTAGCCATCGGCGCCATGACTGGAGCAGCACTGGCATTTTGGCAGTTAATCGTACTGCACCTCGAACGTCCACAAGCTGCAACCAGCAATGCAATTCACTACGGCAATGTCAGCATGCTGATGGGCATGCTGGCCCTGTGCGGGCTGGGCTGGGCACGAGAGCAGCGCCATCGTATGGTGTGGTCCATCTTTTTACTGGCCGGCGCTCTGGCCGGAGTCCTCGGCTCTATCGTCAGTGGCAGTCGCGGCGGTTGGCTGGCCTTGCCTGTCTGTGCAGGCATCATCGTGCTGCATCACGCAAAAACCTCTGGAAAACGGCATATTATCCGAGCGCTAGTCGTGCTCGTCGCGCTGGCCGCAGTGACATACGCAATGCCCGATTCCCAAATACGCAAGCGCGTGCATACCGCTGTTGAAGAGGCGCAAAATTTCCAGTATGGCGCTGATCTCAAATGGTCTTCCGTCGGGCAACGCCTTGAAATGTGGCGCACGGCTTTGCTGATCTCCCGCGACCATGTATTGGTCGGCGTTGGCCGCACTGGTTACCTGGAGGAAAAGCGCGTCTTGATGGCTGAAGGCAAGATGAGCAATATCATCAGCGAGTACACCAACGCCCACAACGACTACCTCGATGCCTTGGTCAAGCGCGGCATCGTCGGCGTAATGGCCTTGTTGGCACTCTTCCTCGTTCCGTTGTCCCTGTTTGCCCGCGCCCTACGCCACAGTGCCCCTGCAACCCAGCCATATGCGCTGGCAGGCGTGGTACTGTGCACCTGCTATATGATTTTTGGCCTGACGACAAGCTCGCTAACCTTGAATATCGGCATCATCATGCTGGTCTTCCCGATGGTGATACTGTGGGCCATGCTGCGTCAGCAGGAACGCATTGCCTGAGCTTGTTTTTCGCCTGACCGTTTTTGCTGTCCCTGCAAGGAACCATACCGATGCTCACGCCCGACCTGAAGCGCCTCACCGCACTGCACGCGCCCTATAAGAAACACCTGGCCCTGGCCTTGCTGGCGATGGTCGTCACGGCGGCCACGGAACCGCTGCTGCCGTATGCGCTCAAGCTACTGCTCGACAATGGTTTTGGCGGCAAGGTGAATTTTTCCTTCTGGCTGGTGCCACTGATCGTCATCGGCATCTTTGCCATGCGCGGCGTGTCCACCTTTGCCAGCAGCTACCTGATGAGCTATGTCTCCACACGCATCCTCAACGAGTTGCGTCGCAGGATGTTTGCCAGCATGCTGAACCTGCCCATCGACTTCTACAACACGCACACGGTGGGCAAAGTCATCAACTCCATCATGTTTGAAGTGCAGCAGATCATCGAAATGGTGACCAAGGTGTTTACCTCGATCGTGCGCTCCTCGCTGACCGTGCTGGGCCTGCTTGCATGGCTGCTGTATCTGAACTGGGCGCTGACCCTGGTCACCCTGGTGCTGCTGCCCGTGCTGACCATCGTCGTGCGCACCACGGGCAAGCGCCTGAAAAAACTCAACCGCGACTCGCTGGCCGTCAATGCCGAGCTGACCCAGGTCATCGAGGAAACCACGCGCGCCCAGCAAGTAATCAAGATCTTCGGCGGCCAGGACTACGAGAAATCGCGCTTCGAAGAGCGTGCCGAGCAATTGCGCCGCTACAGCATGCGCATGACCACGACCTTTTCCGCCACCGTACCCATCACCCAGGTAATCACGGCCGCCGCCGTGGCCCTGGTCATCGTGATGGCCCTGTTCCAGTCGGAGCAGGGCCAAATCACGGTCGGCGGCTTCGTCTCCTTCATCACGGCCATGCTCATGCTGCTGACACCGTTAAAACAGCTGGCCGAAGTCAACGGCCCCCTGCAGCGCGGCATGGCCGCCGCCGAGGAAGTCTTCCAGCTGATCGACAAGACGCCGGAACGCACGGGCGGCATGCCGCTCGCTGGCCGCTGCAGTGGCCGCATCGAATTCAGGGACGTGAGCTTTGCCTACCCAGGACATCAGGAGCCGGCCCTGCGGCATATCGATCTGAGCATCGCGCCAGGACAAACGATCGCCTTTGTCGGCATGTCCGGCGGCGGCAAATCGACCCTGGTCAGCCTGCTGCCCGGATTTTACTCGGCCAGCAGTGGCGAAATCTTGCTCGATGGGCAGAATATCGACGCCATCGCCCTGACCAGCCTGCGCAGCCAGATCGCCATGGTCAGCCAGCAGGTGGTGCTGTTCGACGATACCCTGGCCGCGAATATCGCATATGGCGATGCGGCACCGGACCGGCAGCGCATCGAAGCGGCTGCCGCGGCCGCCTTCCTGTCGGACGTCATCGACGGCTTGCCCGATGGCCTGGAAACGCGTTTGGGCGACAACGGCTCGCGCCTGTCCGGCGGCCAGCGCCAGCGCGTGGCCATCGCCCGCGCCATCTACAAGGATGCGCCCATCCTGATCCTCGATGAAGCGACCTCGGCACTGGATACGGAAGCGGAACGGGCCGTGCAAGCGGCGCTGGAACATCTGATGCAAGGTAAAACCACCCTCGTTATTGCGCATCGGCTATCAACAATTGAACGTGCGGACCGTATCGTGGTATTGTCACATGGGAAAATAATGGAAACCGGCAGTCACCAGCAATTATTGGATGCCAACGGCGCCTATGCCAATCTGCATCGCCTGCAATTTTCCCAGCAAGTGGCTTGACACCATCGAATGAATACCTGAAATCGTACTGATACATGACGCCTTTGATTCCCGCCGAACTTCTACAAAAGTCGGACAAAATTCTTTTCATCGCCCATCTGGCGCTGGGAGACTTTACCTACCTGCAAAACGGTTTCCGCGCCTTTGCCGCGGCCTATCCCCATATTCAGATCCACCTGTGGGTCGACGAAGTGCGCCGCACGTCCGACGCGAAACAATGGGAAAGCCTGCGCACCTATTCGCTGTATGACTGGGTAGAGCAGTCGGGCCTGTTCGCCAAGGTGTACCGCAAGACCTACAGCCCGGCGCTATACGAAGAGTCACTGCGCGAAGCCAAGGCGGAACACTATCCCATCGTCGTGTCACTGGCCCACGTACGGCCACAGCAGTACGCGGATCTTGCCCGCGCGATCAGCCCGAACGGGCTGGTGATCGGCACGCGCAAGCCGTTCAGCCCGCTACGCCCCTGGCATTACCTGGCCTATCGCAAAATCGATGCCGTGCTGGCCTCGTATGCGGGACAGGATGCCGGCGAGCACCATATCAGCAGCGTGTACGCGGACTGGTTCCATCAATTGACGGGACTCGACATTCCCGTGGCCGAACGCTATCCCTTCGTGCACATTCCCGAACAGGCGCTGCATCAAGCGCAGGCGCAGCTGGCCACCTGGGGCTTTGCCCCGCGCCAGGGTCCGCTCGTACTCCTGAACCCGTTTGCAAAGTCGCACAAGCGCGGCTGGCCGCTGGAACGCATCGCCGAGCTGATCGCGCGCATGCAGGCGATGCCGAAGTGGAAAAATGCCTGCTTCCTGATCAATGCCATGCCGCAGGAACTGGCCAAGGTGGATGCCGTCGTGCAGGCGCATGGCTTGCCGCGCACGCAAGCTTTCAGCGCCGTCGACAACTTTTTTCAACTGCCAGCCATGCTGGCGCAATGCGACCTGATCATTTCAGTGGAAACGTCGATCATGCACCTGGCGAACGCCGTGCATGTGCCCGTGGTGGCATTGATGCGCAAGAAGAATCCGGAATGGGCGCCGTTCGACAGCGCCAACAGCACCGTCATCACGGTGGCGCGGCGCAGCGACTGGGTCAAGGCGATTTCAAGCGATCAGGTATTGCAGACCATCGCCTAGACCACGCTGCAGCGGCTAGCCGCTGCCCAGCATGCTGATGCGCACCAGGTCGGCCACATTATCGACACCGAGCTTGTCCATCAGGCGCGCCTTGTGCACTTCCACCGTACGCACGGAAATGCCCAGTGCAGGGGCGATATCGCGGTTGTGCTGGCCCGTCACCACCAGTTGCATCACTTCCCGCTCGCGCGGCGTCAGAGCGCGCAGCAAGGCTAACCCCTCCACCTGGCGCAGCAATTGGCTGCGCGCATGCGCCTCGCGCGAAAACGCTTCCTCAATGGCGGCCAGCAGCTTGTCGTGGTCAAACGGTTTTTCCAGGAAATCGCTGGCCTGCGCCTTGAAGGCCTGGCGCGCCAGAGTGACGTCGCCATGTCCCGTGATAATAATGACGGGCAGCATGCATTTAAGCTCCAGCAAGCGGCGCTGCAGGCTCAGGCCATCCATGCCCGACATGCGGATATCGACCAGCAGGCAGCCGGCCCACTCTGGCCGCCAGCTGTGCAGGAAATCCTCGCCGCAGGAAAACAGGGCCGTGCGGTAACCGCGTATGCCCAGCAGCAAACCCAGCGCATCGCGCACGGCGGGATCGTCATCCACAATAAACACCGTCAAATTACTTGTCACCATACTCTCCTGTAGCGGCCGCACTGGCGCGCGCCAGGGGCAGGACAAAACGAAAAATGCCATGCTTGCCCACTTCGGCCCATAGCTGGCCGCCATGCGCTTCGACGATGCTGCGGCTGAGCACCAGCCCCAGCCCCAGGCCGCTGGCCTTGGTCGAGACGAACGGTTCGAACAGGCGTGCCGCCAGGCTGTTGGAAATGCCGGGCCCGCTATCTTCCACGGACAGCCGCAGCCGCCCGCCTTCGAGCCGCTCGGCCGAGACCGTGATGCGGCGCCGGCCGCGCGGCTGGCCCATCACCGCATCCTGCGCATTGGCCAGTAAATTACGCAACACCAGCTCGATTTGCAGGCGGTCGGCATTGACGGCCAGCGGCGACGGCGGCGCCAGCACCAGCTCGATGCCATGCTCATGGAACAGCGGCGTGAACTGGCGCGCCATGCCCTCGATCAAGGCGCCCGCCTCCACCGCTTCGAGCTGCATCGCGCCCGTGCGGAAAAAGTCGCGCAGGCGGCGCACCACGTCCGCGGCGCGTCCCGATTCCACGATCATGTGCCCCACTGCGCCCTGCAGCAAGGCGCCCGTCTCTCCCCGTTCCAGCAAGTATTCGCACGCTTTGCCATAGGTCGACAAGGCCGTCAGCGGCTGGTTCAGCTCATGCGCGAGCGCGGCCGCCATCTCGCCGGCGGCCGCCAGGCGCATCGTGTGTTTCAGTTCGTCGGCCACCTGGCGCATTTCATCGACGACGATGCCGATAAAAAATCCCACCAGCGCCAGCACGGCATCGAGCAGCTGCAATTCATAAAACTGGATATCGACCGCATGCGTCCATTTCACCAGGGTGATGATGCACAGTTGCAATACAAACACGGCCAGCACGGCGCCATGCAAGCCCTGGCGCGAGGCGGCCCAGATCACGGGGAGAAACAGGAAATAGAAATGCTTGTATTCGGAACGCACGATGGAACCGAAAAGGCTCCACAGCACGAAACTGGCGAGGGCCAGATACGCCAGGGTTTCCCAGCGCCACACGGCGGCATGCAGGCGCTCACGCCCCCGTTCGCTGAACAGCACCCAGATCAGCGGCATCGATACCAGCATGCCGACCATGTCGCCGATGCCGAAGCGCCAGACTGCCGTCCCCCATTCGCCGGCCGGGATGCGTCCCGTCAGCGACAGCAGGGAAATGTAGCCAAGCGCATTGAGCACGGTGCCAAGCAGCACGATGGCAACCCAGGCGCTCAGGCGGCGCCGGTTGTCGAAGATATCGCTGCTGCTGAAACTGCGGCGCAAGACTGCGCCCATACCGCCATAGCCGAGCACCAGCCACGCCGAACAGAGCAAGGTCAGGGGCAGGCCTGCCGGCATGCCGCGCACCAGCACCTCGCCGGCCACCAGGGCGATAAACCACGGCAGCGCCGCCTTGCGGCCGTGGATCAGCCAAAATACCAGGCCCAGCGCGGGATCCGGATTCCAGGGGGTAATGTTGAGCCCGTACATCGGATCGATATACGTGGCCCAGTCAAATAGCAGATACAGGCCGACAAAGGCGGGATACGGCAGGTAGCGGGACAGGAATGGGCGCATAACGGTGTTTTTTAACTGTCCCGCATTATGCATCGCAAGCCTGCGCCACGCCATGCCATCTTGCGTTATAAGCACATGAAATAATCTTCATGCAATGCCGCAAGGGGCGCCAGCGCAGTCAGGCCTCGGCCAGCGGCAAGCGCACCTCCACCAGCAAGCCCAGACCGCCATTGCCTCTGTGCAACTGAATCGTGCCGCCGTGCTGGCGCACGACGGACGCGACAATAGACAAGCCCAGGCCGCTACCCGGCTGCGCCTGCTGCGGCGCGCGGAAAAAACGGTCGAATACGCGCTCATACAGTGCCGGCGCGATGCCCGGTCCCTGATCGGCCACATGCAACACGGCCTGGCCCCGCTCCGCATGCAGCGACACCGTCACGCTGCTGCCGCGCGGGCTGTACTTGATGGCGTTCTCCACCAGGTTGTCGATCAGCGAGACCAGGCTCTCGCGCTGTCCGGCTACGCTGAGCGAGACGCTGGCTTGCAATTCGAGCTCGATATCGCCCGCCTGGGCCAGGCCGGACAGAGCCGCCAGTCGGTCTTGCAGCAAAGTATCGAGCGCCTGCCGCCGCGGCAACTCTCCCCCGCCCGCCTGCACTTCGCTGCGCGTGAGCTGCAGCAGCTGGCCTACCAGACGGGTGGCGCGGTTGCCGCTGTTCAAGATACCGTCCAGCAGCTCTTGCTGGCGTGCATCGTGCGCCTGCCCCTGCAAGGCTTCGACATTCACGCGCATGGCCGCCAGCGGCGTGCGCAGCTCATGCGTGGCGTCGGCGATGAAGCTGCGTTCGCGCGCCGCACTGGCATCGACCCGCTGCAGCAGGGCATTGATATTGTCGACCAGCGCCGCCAGTTCGCCATGCGGCGGCTTGAAGGCCAGCGGCCGCAAATCCTGCGGTCCGCGCGCCGCCACTTCCTGCGCCACCTTGCGCCATGGGCGCATGGCCAGGCGAATCGACAGCCAGGCCGGCACCAGCAGGAACGGCAGGCTGATCAGCAGCGGCAACAGGTAGTAGCCGCGTGAATTGATCGTGATGAAAAATTGCCAGGCGCCGCCCACCTCCAGCACCGTCACGCGCGTGGCCCCTTCGGACAGGCTGCGGCTGCGCCAGGCCTGGCCCTTGATATACACCACCTCCATCTGCTCGGGCCCGGCGCTGCGGATGCCGCTGGGCGCTGCGGGGGACTTGTAGACCAGCTTGCCTTCGCGCCAGACGAGGATACGCGGCGCCAGCTCCGGCACCTGCCCCATTTCAAATTCCTCGCGCAAGGCTTCGTCGATGGCGCGCAAGCTTTGTTCCTGGCGCTGCGGCTGCTCCGCCAGGTTATCGGCCACGCTGATAATGGCGTGCAAGACGCCGCGGCTCACAGTACTCGCTTCGCTCGTTCCCTCGAACAGCACATACGCCACGGCCAGGCTCCACAGCACGGTCAGCATCAGCATTTGCGCCATCATCAGGCGGCGCACCAGGGTGGGCCGGCGCAGCATGGCCCAGAAACGCCCCATCATGCGCCGGCACCGGGCGAAGTGGATGTCTCGCCCTGCTGGTCGATGACATAGCCGACACCGCGCACGGTACGGATATATCCCTCGCCGATCTTGCGGCGCAGGTTGCCCATATGCACATCCAGGGTATTGCTGGCATTCGCCAGCCCGCCGGGCAAGATATGCTCTTCCAGCACGCGGCGCGTGATGACGCGATTGGCGCGCATCAGCAAGGTCTTCAGCAGGGCATATTCACTGGCCGTCAACTCCACGGGCCGTCCATGCACGCTGACCCGGCGCGTGGGCACCTGCAGCAGCAGGCCGCGCAATTCGATGGTGTCGCCATCGAAGCCATAGCTGCGGCGTGCCAGGGCGCGCACGCGCGACAACAGCTCGGCCAGCACGAAGGGCTTCACCAGGTAATCGTCGGCGCCGCCGTCCAGGCCCCGCAAGCGCTGTTCCAGCGTATCGCGGGCGCTGAGGATCAGCACCGGCAGGCGCGCCGCGCGCAGCCGGGCCAGCAAATCAAGGCCATCGCCGTCGGGCAAGCCCAGGTCCAGCAACACCAGCTCACAACTGTCGTGCTCGATGCTGCGCGCCGCATCCTCCAGGCTGCGCACCCAGACCACTTGCATGCCCTGGTCGCGCAGGGCGATCCGCACGCCATTGCCCAGGTCCATATCGTCTTCAATCAGCAGTATCTTCATGGTGAGTATTAAACCACCGCAAGCTGAAGAATGGGTAAAGAAGCGCTCTTCATACAATCTTAATAAAAGGCTCATTTTTCCTTCATGGCAAGGATGGATACTGTCGGCAGTCAATCGAGCCACTCCGGCCTCGGTTCTCCACCTGACGGAAAACACCATGCACGCACCCACAACCCTGCTGACCGCGCTGGCACTCGCCAGCGGCATGATCCTCAACCCGCTGGCCGCCGCGGCGGCCGAACCCGCTGCGGAAAATGTCTTCACCATCGGCGGCGGCGTCGCTGCCGTGTCCAGCTATTCCGGTGCCGACAAGCTGTCGGCCTCACCCCTGATCATCCTTGATTACGCCATGGCCAATGGCTTGTTCATCAGCACCTCGCGCGGCCTCGGTTATGGCGGCCAGGCCGGGCCCTTCAGCTACAGCGCCGCGCTGGGCTACCGCGGCAAGCGCGAAGACCACAAGCGCACGGGCATCAACGGCTTCGGCGGCAGCGATTATCTGAAGGGCATGGGCGAAGTCAAGGGCAACGCCAGCGCCCTGCTCAGCGCGGGCTATTCGCCCTTGCCGGGCCTGTCACTGAGCGTGTCGAGCGACATTCCCCTGTCGAATCGCGAAAATGGCGCGAATGTGCATTTCGGCGCGACAGGCCAGATCTATGGCCGGGCCGACGCCAAGGGCGTGCAGCAGGACAGCGTGAGCATCGGCGGCCAGCTGGGCTGGGGCGAGCGCAAGTACGTGCAGACCATGTATGGCGTGACGGCCACCCAGGCTGCGAATACCTCGTTCAAGCAATACACGCCCAAGGGTGGTTTCTATGAAGCCCAGGCCACCGTCAACTGGGAGCACCGCTTCGATGCGCGCTGGGGCATCAATACCCTGGTCGGCGTCGAGAGCCGCCTGGGTGACGCGGCCAAGAGCCCCATCGTGCAGCGCAAGACCTCCCCGATCGGTGCCGTGTATGTCACCTACCGCTATTAAAACAAGCGCGGCATAAGGGGAACCCGTACGCTGTTTCGCCAATTTACAGGGCGCGGGGGCATGGATAAGATGAACTGGTTTTTCCACCACGGCCACTCCTTCCATGCATGCATCGCGCCTTGCCCCGCAACGCCACCGCGCCCCGGACAGCGCCGCGGGCGCCTGCGGCAAGCCGGGCCAGGATACCTTGCTGCTGCTCTTGCCCGTCAAGCGCGCCAGCGACATCATCTACGGTGCGCGCTACGCCAGGCGCCTGCAGGAATGGGGCATCCAGGTCAGCGTCAGCCTGCTGCACGTGACACCGGCGCCAGCGCGCCGGACAGATGGCTTGCCCCAGCACAGCGCCGGCGCATGCCATGCGCTGGACCTGGCCACGCAGCAGATGATGCACGAGGCGGGACTGTATCTGAGCCGCTCTCAACTCGCCTTCAGCACGCATATTTTTGCCGGCGAGCTGCTGTTTACGATCCTCGATACGGCCGAACTGCTCGGTTGCCACGAAATCGTCCTGCCAGCCCTGCGCCATAGTCCCTGGCAGCGCCGTTTTTCCGGTGCGCTGGCGCGCAAACTGGCGCGCGCCACGCGCAGCGCCACGGTATTGCTGGCCGACACCGACGGCATGAGCGGGCCGCCGCCGGCCTGAAGCGCAGCCAGCACCCTGCGCCAGGCCCATCCACATCCACATGAAAACTCTTTGATGACACAAGCTATTACCCTGCACGCGGGCCTGAGCAATATGCCACCAGGCATGTCCCGCGTACGCGAGCTGCTCAAGCTGCAATTGCGGGCACAGCTGCAGCGCAGGCAGACGCGCATCTGGCTGCAGTTGCTCAATTCCCACCCCGTGTTCCAGGACTTGCTGCAAGCCTACCCGCGCCTGATGCACAAGGTGTACCGCCCTTACCTGAGCACGAACCTGTCATGCCGCCAGCGCGTCGCCTTGCTGGTCGAGCACTATCATTTCATCCTGCAACAAGGCTGGGGCAAGTTGATGACGCAGGCGGCGCGCGCGCCCGTGCGGCTGGGTACCGTACCGGGAAAATCGGGCGCGCCCTACCACCTGCAGCTGTGTTCGCTACAACCGATGGACCGCGAAGGCGAGATGGTCCTGCAACTGGCGCATGGCGATGACGTGATCTACTCGGTCGCGTTTTCCTTTTTCGGTTCCCGCGTGCACGCCAGCATGGGCGTGGGCATCGGCTGCATCCAGGGTCCGCGCGGCGCGGAAGGCTTGCGCCGCGTACGCGAGGCAACCCGCGACCTGCATGGCATGCGCCCCAAGGCCCTGATGGTGCGCCTGGTGCGCCAGCTGGGACATGAACATGGCTGCCGCAATATGGTGCTTGTAGGCAACGCCAACCGCGCCGTCCACCATTCCGCAAAAAAGGGCCGGCTGTTCGCCGATTACAATTCCCTTTGGCAAGAACTTGGCGCGCAGGCACGCAAGGATGGCGATTTTGAGCTGCCATGCGAAAACCTGCCCCTGCCTGTCCTGGAAGACATACCCTCGAAAAAGCGCTCGGAAGCACGCAAACGCCACGAACTGACGCTGGCCATGATCAGCAGCCTGCGTAGCGGCCTCGATACCCATCGCAGCCCGGTGCAGGTCGCCACGGCAGGCGCTGCGAAAGCCGCCAACGAGGTACGGCAAGCGCTCGATCTGGATGACGACGACTACGCCTCCGCTGTCGCCTGAGTGCTCCGGCCACCGCGCGATGGCGCTCCTGCGGCACACGCTTCAACCCATGCGCGGCGCAATCCTGTTACGCTAGCACTATCGGCATGCCCTGCGGTGCGCCGGTTCCCCCAACGCTTACTAGGAGGCACTCATGCGCGTAGACATCTACCGCCGGGCCGAGCACGACGGCATTTTTTCCTATCTCGCCGTGCCGGAAGGAAAGCTCATTCCGGAAGAAGTTACCAATACTGACTGGCAGCTGGAAGTACGCGCCAGCGAAGTGGCCGACGATGCCGAGATCTTGCCCAGCTACCATATCGAACAGCCGCACCAGCAGATCGCCGCCAAAGGCTATGCGATCACAGGCCTGAAAGACATGTAAACGAAAAAAGCCAAACCAGCATGTCTGCGGTTTGGCTTTGTTGCCTGCGCCGGGCGGTGCCGGTCAGTATTCGACCGCCACTTCTTGCGCGCCCAGCATCTGCTCCAGCGCCATCTGCAATTCATCCGATGGCGCCACTTTCCATTCGTCGCCAAACTGCAGCACGCAGCTGACGCCTTGCGGGCTGACCTTGGCGGCGATCGGCAGTCCGTCCGCCGCCCGGTGCGGCATGATCACGTCGCTGATGCGTTTCATGTCCAGCGTCGTGGGCAAGGTCAAGCCCAGCTGGCGGCCATATTGCACGCGCGCGGAGATGATGTCAAAGGCGCTCTCGGCCGTGATGCGCAAGCCGCCCGAAAAACGGTCTTCCGACACCTTGCCCACGACGGCCAGGAATTCATCTTCCTTGAAGATTTTCCGGTTCGAGTCGAACAGTTCGCCGTACACCGTCACCTCCACCGTGCCGCTCTTGTCGTCCAGCGTGACGATGAGGATCTTGCCGCGCTGCGTCATCTGCGTGCGCAAGCCCGTGATGACGCCAGCCATCATGCGCGGTTCGCGCGACGGCGACAGTTCCGACAGTTTCGTGCGCGCAAAACGGCGCGCCTCGGGCGCATACGAATCGAACAGGTGGCCGGACAGGTAAAAGCCCAGCGCAATCTTTTCTTCCGTCAATCGCTGCTTGTCGCTCCACACGGGCACCTTGACGTACTCGGGCGGCGCCACCATGTCGCTGTCGTCGCCGCCAAACAGGCTCACCTGGTTGGCGGCCTTGGCCGCCTGGTCGGCGCATTCCATGGCGAAGGCCACGGACGCGAGCAGGATGGCGCGGTCGACCTTCAGGCAATCGAAGGCACCGCTGCGGATCAGGGATTCGATGGTGCGGCGGTTGATCTGCTTTTTATCCACGCGCTTGCAGAAATCGAACAGGCTCGTAAATGGCCCGCCCGCCTCGCGCGCGGCGATGATGGCTTCGATGGCGTTCTGGCCCGAGCCTTTCACGGCGCCCAGACCATAGCGGATCTGCGTGACTTTCTTGCCGCTCACGGACGGCGCCGCGCCGCTCGGCATGAAGCGGTAATCGGATTCATTGATATCCGGCGGCAACAAGGTCAGCTTGCAGATTTCCAGCGAGTCTTCCACCAGTATCTTGATTTTGTCCGTGTCGTCCATGGCCAGCGACAAGTTGGCGGCCATGAAGGCGGCCGTATGGTGCGCTTTCAGGTAAGCCGTGTGGTACGACAGCAAGGCGTAGGCGGCGGCATGCGATTTATTAAAACCGTAGCCGGCGAACTTTTCCATCAAGTCGAATATCTCGTCGGCCTTTTCCGCCGTCAAGCCATCTTTCGCCGCACCGGCACGGAAGATTTCGCGGTGCTCGGCCATCTCTTCGGCCTTCTTTTTACCCATGGCGCGGCGCAGCATGTCGGCGCCGCCCAGCGAGTAGCCGCCGACGATCTGCGCCATCTGCATCACCTGCTCCTGATACACCATGATGCCGTAGGTTTCGGACAGAATCGATTCCGTGCGCGGATCGGGATAATCGAAACGCTCACCGTGCTTGCGCTTGCAGAAGTCGGGAATCAGGTCCATCGGACCCGGACGATACAAGGCCACGAGCGCGATAATGTCTTCGAAGCGGTCGGGGCGCGCATCTTTCAGCATGCCCTGCATGCCGCGCGACTCGAGCTGGAACACGGCCACGGTCTTGGCCTTGGTCAGCAAGTCATACGATGGCTTATCGTTCAGCGGCAACGTTGCCAGATCGAAATTGGCTTGCGCCGGATCGAGCTGCTTGATGTAGCGCACGGCGCGGTCGAGAATCGTCAGGGTCGTCAGACCCAAAAAGTCGAACTTCACGAGGCCGACGGCTTCCACGTCATCCTTGTCGTACTGCGACACGACGCCCGAGTCACCGCCCTGCGTGTACAGCGGGCAGAAATCCGTCAGCTTGCCCGGGGCAATCAGGACGCCCCCCGCGTGCATGCCGATATTGCGCGTGATGCCTTCGACCTGCTGCGCCAGGTCCAGCAGCTGCTTGACCTCTTCCTCGTTTTCCAGGCGCTCCTTGAGCAGCGGTTCTTCCTCGATGGCATCGGCGATCGACACGGGTTTGCCCGGCTTGAACGGGATCAGCTTCGAGATGCCGTCGCAGAAGTTGTAGCCGAAGTCCATCACGCGGCCCACGTCGCGGATCGCGCCCTTGGCCGCCATGGTACCGAAGGTGGCGATCTGCGAGACCGCCTCCTTGCCATACAAATCCTTGACGTGCTGAATGACGCGGTCGCGCCCTTCCTGGCAAAAGTCAATATCGAAGTCGGGCATCGAGACGCGCTCGGGATTCAAAAAGCGCTCGAACAGCAGGTTGTACTGCAATGGATCGAGGTCGGTAATGAGCAGCGAATACGCCACCAGCGAACCCGCACCCGAACCGCGGCCCGGACCGACGGGCACGCCGTTTTCCTTGGCCCATTGGATAAACTCGGCCACGATCAGGAAGTAGCCGGGGAATTTCATGTTGCAAATCGTGTCCGTCTCGAATTTCAACCGCGACTCGTAGCGCGGACGCTCTTTCTCGCGGCGTTCGGCATCGGGATACAGCTGCAACAGGCGTTTTTCCAGGCCCGCCTGCGATTCGGCGACGAGGAACTGGTCGATCGTCATGCCGGGCGGGGTGGGGAAATTCGGCAACTGCGGCTTGCCCAGGGTCAGGGTCAAGTTGCAACGCTTGGCGATTTCCACGGAATTGGCCAGCGCGGCCGGCAAGTCGGCGAACAGTTCCGCCATGTCAGCCTGCGACAGGAAGCGCTGACTGTCGTTAAAGCGTTTCACGCGCTTGGCGTTGGCCAGCATTTCGCCTTCGGCGATACAGGTGCGGGCTTCGTGGGCAATAAATTCTTCAGGGGAAATGAATTGCACGGGATGCGTGGCCACCACGGGCAAACCCAGCTTGGCCGCCAGGGCCACCGCATGGCGTACCTGCGCCTCCTGGTTGGCCTGGCCGCCGCGCTGGATCTCGACATAGAAATGGCCGGGAAAAATCTCGGCCCAGCGCTGCGCATTGCGCTCGGCCAGGGCCAGGTTGCCATTCTCGATGGCCGTACCAACATCGCCGAAGTGCGCGCCGGACAGCACGATTAAGCCATTCGCGGCGCTTTCGCCCGGGTACAGGTCGTAGGTATTCGTCGCCAGCGCCTGCAGCCACTCGATGCGCAGCTCGGCGCGCCCCTTGTACTGGTTCGTCAGCCAGGCCGTCGACAGCAGTTCGCACAGTTGCAGATAGCCCATGCGGTTCTTCGCCAGCAACAGCAGGCGCGATGGTTTTTCGCGGTTGTCGTCATTCGTGATCCACACATCGACGCCGACGATGGGCTTGATGCCCTTGCCGCGCGCCTCCTTGTAGAACTTGACCATGCCAAACAGGTTCGACAGATCGGTGACGGCCAGCGCCACCTGCTTGTCCTTCGCCGCCGCCTTGACCACGTCGTCGATGCGCACCAGGCCATCGACGATCGAGTACTCCGAGTGCACGCGCAAGTGGACGAAGGCAGGACCGGGCTGCATCGCTTGCTGTGAACCTGCCGGAGCGCCGGCCTCTTGCATTACCATTTCCATCCTGTGTACCGTTTCGTGCAAAATTCAATGGGGTCTATTCTACCGCGTCGCGGGTGCGGACCGGGTATCCCGCCTGGCCTGTCGGGCTTATAATATCGGCTGTTCAGTCTAACCCGATCGCCATCATGCAAGCCATCACCCCAGCAACACCCGCCGTTTCCGCCGCCGTCAGCCCGCCCGCCGCCACGTTTGTCAATATTGCCGCGTATAAATTCATCACGCTAGCCGATACGGAAGCCATGCGTCCCTTGTATCAGGAGCAATGCCTGGCGCTGGACCTGAAGGGTACGATCCTGCTGACGCCGGAAGGCATCAACATGTTCCTGTCCGGCACGCGCGAGCATATCGATGCCTTTCTCGCCTGGGTGCGCAGCGACGAGCGTCTGGCCGACCTCGAGTGGAAAGAAAGCTTGTCGAACGAGCAATCGCACAAGCGCATGCTGGTCAAGCTGAAAAAAGAAATCATCACCATGCGCATGCCGCTGATCAAGCCGGAACTGGGCCGCGCCCCGTCCGTCGACGCGCACACGCTCAAGCGCTGGTTAGATGCCGGCGTCGACGATGCGGGCAAACCCGTGGTCATGATGGAAACGCGCAACGCCTTTGAAGTGGACGTGGGCACGTTCAACAACACGCTTGATTATCGCATCGACAAGTTTACGGAATTCCCGGCCGTGGCTGCCGCCCACAAGGATGAACTGGAAGGCAAGACCGTCGTCACCTTTTGCACGGGCGGCATCCGCTGTGAAAAAGCCGCCATCCACATGAAGGAAATCGGCTACGACAGCGTGTACCAGCTCGACGGCGGCATCCTGAAATATTTCGAGGAAGTGGGCGGCGAGCACTACACGGGCGACTGCTTCGTCTTCGATTACCGCACGGCGCTGAACCCGAAACTGGAACCGACGGAAACCGTGCAATGTTTCGTCTGCCGCGCCGTCGTCACGCCGCGTCAGCAGCTTGCGCCGGAATATGTGTATGAGATGTCGTGCCCGCATTGCTACGGCCGGGATAGCCAAGCTTGAATGGCGATGCAGGCTGCTGACACAGCCTGCAAAGCTTGAATTAATGCAACGAAGACTTGAGTCCGCTCTGGCTATCGCACGACGACTTATCATTGGCGCACCAGATCAAGTCTTCGATATCACATTGTGGCTCGTACTCCATCACGATGCGCAGCAATAGCGCGCGCACGGTGACATGATCAAATTGATCACAAGCGGCCCCCAACTCCAGCAACATGCCATCGAGTCTAGGCCATGGAATTTCGGCCTCCTGAGCACGCATAATCAATGGATGCTCGGTTCCTTCCACATTGTCCCCAATCAGAAGCTCCTCATACAATTTTTCGCCAGGCCGCAAGCCTACATGCTGGATTTCGATCGTTCCGTTTGGTGTTAACTCACTTTTAACGTCTAGACCGCTTAAATGGATCATGCGTTTGGCCAAGTCAACAATCTTCACCGGCGCGCCCATATCCAGAACAAAAACATCGCCGCCAGACCCCATGGCACCGGCTTGCAACACCAACTGCGCTGCCTCTGGAATCGTCATGAAATAGCGGGTAATCTCAGGATGGGTAATCGTAATGGGTCCCCCTGCAATAATCTGCTTGCGGAACAAGGGAACCACCGAGCCGGATGATCCCAATACGTTTCCAAAACGAACCATGCAGAAACGTGTCTTGTCCTGTTCGCGCGAAAACGCCTGAAGTATCAGTTCAGCCAGACGCTTGGTGGATCCCATGACATTTGTCGGTCGTACCGCCTTGTCCGTGGAAATCAGCACAAAGCGCTTAACGTTCGCGGCAATGGCCGCACGCGCCATGCTCAAGGTGCCAAACGCGTTGTTACGTATGCCTTCGATGGGATTATGTTCCACCAAAGGCACATGCTTGTAGGCGGCAGCGTGATACAGCGTTTCAACACCAAAAGTACGCAGAATTTTTTCACATTTCTCGGTATCGAGTACAGAACCGAGAAATGGCATCAGTTGCACTTGAATATTTCTCTGGCGCAATAATCCTTGTAGTTCCTGCTCGATAGAATAAAGCGCAAATTCCGACATTTCCAGCAATATCATTTGCGCCGGGCGCTGATTCAGAATCTGGCGGCACAGTTCAGAACCAATTGAGCCACCGGCTCCGGTGACCATAACAACTTTTCCTGTGATGCACATTGCCATGAGATCTTGATTTGGCTCAACGGCATCACGTCCAAGTAAATCTTCAATTTCCACCTCTCGCATATCCTGAATGCGTGCCGATCCATTGATCAGATTCTTAATCGGTGGCGCCACCAGCGTCTTCACCTTAAGCGGCTCGAGCTTGTCGAGAATGCGACGCTGCTGCGCCTTCGACAAGGACGGCATCGCCAATACAATTTTAGAAATCTCCTTGGATTCAATCAGATCGGCCAGTGCCGTTGACGGATACACGGTGATACCGGCAATCGTGGCACCTCTCAGTTCTTTCTTATCGTCAATAAACACGACAGGACGATACTCGCCAGCATGGCTCAGGGCTTGAGCCAGCTGATTGCCAGAGACTCCGGCGCCGTAAATGGCAACACGAACACTGTCCATTTTCCTGCTTGCATGCGAAAAATAGCCTCGTGCAATAAAACGGCTTGCAGCGACATACATAATGGCGCTAACCCAATAAATTCCAAATACTCCGCGAGAAAGACCAATCATACTGGTAGCAAACGCAGTCACTGCCAGCAGTATTGCCACCGACAGCGTGACGCCAAACAGCACCACATAAATGATCTTGTAGTCGATGAAGCGAATAACTGCCCGGTACAAACCCAGGCGAATAAATATCGGAATCGAAACTAATGGCGCCGCCATGATCAGCCACAGATACGGACGAATCACGTCAGGACCGGCACTATCGAAGCGCAGAAAAATGGCCGCGAGAAAAGTCAGAGGCAGAAAAATCAAGTCTGCCGTCACAGCGACGATTTGCTTGCGTCTGCGAGGAAATTCCAATAACAGCTTCATTAATACACCCAATAAGAGAACCACACTATTAATCCAGTACGCAATCCATGCGTATGTACTGCATTGAACTCAGGCCGCGCCGCGGCGAGAAGCACGGTCCGGCATCAATGTTTGATGCCGTCGCGCCGCAATACTTTAACTAAGGTCATTAAGATGATCCGCATATCGAAGAGCAGCGACTGTCTCTGCGCATATTCCACGTCCAGCTTAACCTTCTGCGGAATAGGCAACTCATCGCGTCCGTTAACCTGGGCCCAGCCTGTCAAGCCCGGGCGTAGGGCATCAACGCCGTACTGCGTACGTAGGGCAATCAGATCCTCCTGATTAAAAAGGGCTGGACGTGGGCCAACAACGCACATGTCCCCACACAGAATGCTCCACAATTGCGGCAACTCGTCGAGACTGGATTTGCGCAAGAAAGAACCCGGAGGAGTCAAGAACTGGGCCGCATCCGTCAGCAAATGGGTAGCCACCGCCGGTGTATCAACGCGCATGGTGCGAAACTTAGGCATCTTGAAAATACGGTTATGGCGCCCAACGCGATCTGACCAGTACAGGACCGGTCCACGCGAAGTCAGGCGGACAACAACTGCTACCAGCAGCAGGGGCACACAAAAAATCACAAAGGAAAATAAAACAAAACAAAGATCAAATAATCTTTTCATTTACGACCGATCAGCTAAAGATAAAAAATGCGCTACTGTCTTGCGGATGCCGTCTTCGACGCTTGCCGGCGGCACCCAGTCGAGCGTCGCGCGGGTATGCGCAATGTCCACTTGCAAGGAGCCAAGCAAGCGACTGGCGGCGGCAGATTTCCCCAACAAGCCAGCAGCCCCTGCCAGCAGTCCCACGGGCATCGAAAACAGAGACGGCCGCATCTTGCCCATTGCAAAGGACAGGGAACGCAACAATTCGGTAATACTCAAATCATGGTCGTCGGAGACCAGAAAAACCTCGCCCGGCGCACGCGGATGCCAGCAGCATACAGTCAGCAAATCAACCAGATTATCGAGGCCTACCATGCTGCGCCGATTATGTACGGCGCCCAGTGGCAAGGGAATCCCCCGCTTGAGCAACTTCATCAGATGCTGGAAATTTGCGCGGACACCGGGACCGTACACCAGCGGCGGACGCACAATAACCAATTCCAGGCCGGTTTCCTGCGCCAGCGCCTGCAAATCGCGTTCAGCTTCCATCTTGGAAACACCATAAGGATCCAATGGCGCAGGCTGGTCCTTGGAGGTAAATGGTGTGCCGTGGGTAGCCTCGCCGTTCACCTTGATACTGCTGACATAAATAAAGCGCCGTACTTCACTCTGTACAGCCTGACGGGCCAGGTTCAAGGTAGCGTCCACGTTCACGGAGCGAAATGCCGCCAGCGGGTCGCTCGATTGATCATCCATGACATGAACACGTGCGGCCAGATGAACCACAACGTCGCAACCAGTCAATGCCGCGGACCAATCAGTTTGCGCGGTCAACTCACCCACCTCTAAACGAGAAGGCAAAGTGGATGCCTGGCGCACAGTTCCCACATAAGACATATCCTGCGCATCCAGATGCGCGCACAATGCCGCGCCGACAAAACCGGTTGCACCCGTGACGAGTATTTTATCTGGCATTTGGTGTTCCACGAGCGAGAGCATCAAAACAACTGCGCATATTGGTTGGCGATGCGATCCCAGGTATAAAACTCCTCTGCCAGGGCTTTCATCTGCACACCGATGGCCTTGAGCTGCTCATCGGAGCTTGTTTCAAGTATCACTTTCAGCCCCGCGGCATCCTCAAAAGGCAGTCCCGCACCATGGGTCGTGAAGCGGTTGAAGTCGCAATCAAAATACGCAATTGGCAGTCCCAGATACATGGCCTCGACCAACGAGGGGTTAGTGCCCCCTGCGCTATGTCCATGAATGTAAATGTGACAATTTCCGCGAATCTGATTCAGTATCTCGGGATCATAAATAGGATCCAATAAATGCAGATGTGGAAGGTGTTCGTATTTCTTGCGTAAAGCTTCGCCGTAAGCACTGTTACGCCAGTTGCCTATCATGACCATGTCCATGCCGGAATACGTTGAAAAACACTCCAAAATAATATCAATATTATTTTCCGGTTCAATCCGACATACCTTGAACGCATAGCGCCGGGATGCAAAGGCGTACTTCTGTAGCACATCAACCTCAAGACTACGGTTCTGCGCATGATCAGCGCCGTATGCAATCAAAACTCCCGTGCGTCCATACTGGTTCTGTACATAGGCCTGGATGGCTTGATTATCCACAACCACGACATCAGCGGCCCGCACAGCGGCAGCCTCGGACTTTTTCAGGAACCATTTGGCAAATTTGCTCCATTTGGCACGACGCCACTCAAGGCCATCGATATTAACGATGACCTGCTTCTTGGTGATAAGCTTAATAAGAGGCAAAAATATACATCCGGAAACACCAAGAACGACAATCACGTCGGCAAAGCGGCTGGCCTTCAGCATAGAGACTACATCATAGGGAATACTCTGCACGCCATTGGCATCCAGATTGATATATTCAAGTTTTGCGCCGTTATAGCTGCTCGGCTTCTCATCATACTTCTTCGCGCTACAGTACACCGTAAATTCATACCGAGTGGCTAAATGGCTGGTCAAATGATCGACCAAGGTCTCCCAGCCACCATAACGTGCAGGAAGTCCGACGGAACCAACAATTGCGATTTTCTTCAACATAATAACAACCAATTTCTTATTATAAATCTGATGTAATTTTAAAAATTACAAGAAAAACAACCCATACTGCTATCCATTCTAAATGGCTGCGCCTCAGGCTGCACGCAGGTCCCTGATCAAAGCATTCATTTCAGCGATAAACTTTTCACGCATGAAATCCTTGGCACGCAAGCGTGCGGCCTCGGACATCCTGTAGCACAGCGCTGCATCGTCGGCCAAGCGCAAGACATGGGTATGCAGACTGTCAGTTTCACGCGAATCGACAAGAAACCCCTCGACCCCATCAGTGACGATCTCCGCTGGGCCTCCTACTGGAGGAACAATGACCGGAATGCCAAATGTAATAGCTTCCAGCACCGTCAAGCCGAAGGTTTCCTGCCAAAGATCAACTCGCGCAAGACTCAATACCAAGCTAGCCTGGGCGTAATATGCCGGCGTATCCAGCGTTCTGGGATGCACCGTCAATTGCGATGGGCAAGCTGCTGTCGAAAAGTATGCGTTGATTTCAGACTGATCGCCATTAATGACCAGATCAAAATGTATATCCTTCCGTGCAGACAGCGAGTTGACCAACGCAATTAATTCCACTATCCCCTTGTAATCACGCAGCGATGCGATCATCAATACATTGAAAATCCCCTGGCGACGCGGCTCGTAAACGGAGCTCCCGCCTTTCTTCTCAAAAGCATGATCCAGTGCATTATAGATACAACGACTTTCCACCCCAGGGATTGGCAACAATTGCATATGCGCCTTGGAGACATACATATTTAAGGTTGATGTCCACCTCACCAAACTCACCAGAAAATATCGGAGAGCGGCTGGCCGGATCGATATCTCGTGCACATGATAGATAACTATACGTCCTGTCAACTTCCCATATATAGCAGCACCAAATGGAAGCAAAGTATTTACATAAACAATGGCATCCCTGGCAATACTTCGATCGCGTAGAAGCTTAAAAAACAAACACAGCTGGCTAAAAAAATAAGTAAATAAAGTGACAAATTTATTATTCGAGCGAATATACCAGTATTTACCTCGTGAAATCTGGCAATCTGAGAGGAATCCATCAGTATCACCAGAAACATAAAGTTTCTCGTTTTGTCCCTCACCTTTCAGTGCCGAAATTGTGTCACGCAAAACCTTAGGACTACCAGAAAAATCGTTAAGCAAATGGCAAAAAACAATCTTTATCATCTTCATTTCTTCGAATCTTTTTTATAGGTGTCGAAAGACAGCAACATACAGGCCAAGCCGAAGAAAATGACATGGCTCCATTCAGTCAACCCTTGCAATATGATCCCTTTCGCCAACACAATCAACATGATCCAGCTGCCGGTCCACGCATATATGGCATGTGGGCTCTTACGCAATACCATCCACACGCGAACTTTCCTCACAATATATAGTGCAAAAAAGCATAGCCCAAGCAGCCCGAATTTCAGCACGATCGTCAGATAACTATTGTGCAGCAACGGTATCGTGTCATTGCCATCGAAATCCAGTACACCATCTGGCAACGAAATACGCGATCCCAAGCCATAACCCACGATCGCAGGCAAAGCAGCACCTTCGCTGAAATGATCAAATAAAGCCTGATTTTCGATGTATCGCCATCCAAGAGATGGGTCTGCATCCTCGGCATTGCTGGCCAAACGCTCCTGTACTACGTCCAGTTCGATGATCTTGGGCATCAGAACAGCAACAATAATGCCAAAAGCAATTAAACCCCGCATAACTCGAACATTGCTGAATAAATGCCGTCCTATCGTCAATAGCAACACCAGACCAATAAATAGATCAAGCAGTACATCGGTGCGCGATAGCGAAGCAATCGTTCCGGCGATGCAGAGAAATATGCGATAACCATAACGGGATGCCTGTTCTGATGTTTTCCGCAGCAAGGCAATATTAACGATCAAAAAATAAGGCAGCCAACCATGCGAAAGCGGTACATATGTCCCTCGCCAATGATAGGCATCCGCGCCATCGAGATATGCCAGAAGGGCAAACATGATAGTGATCACCGATATTGCCACGCCGATGTCCGACAAGGTCTGCATCAGAAGCTTGACATTTCCCCGTCCAACCCATAGGGGAATGACATAACGTCCTATCATAAAGGCAAATATCGCACCTACATCTCGAAAAATATCCCTAGCATCCTGATGCGTCTTTATCGCAAAAAAGATGGAAAAGGTCAGTACCAGAGAAATGGCGAAAAAATCGATGTTCAACTCTGGCGCCTTGATAAAGCGCGAATACCTACATTTCCAGGCAAGCATCAGGGATAAAGCACAAAATGCAAAGAAGTAGCCGCTATACATTGGCTCAATCATTTTTTGAGCAACGGTAATGATCAAAAATAATGCGACAACTGCCCAACTTCTGCTAGCTGGCATGAATCATCCCACCTTTTCGTTCGCGGCGAGCAGCGCATCCAGCTTGAGATGAACCAGCCGGGCCACACCACTTAATGCAGCGTCATTACCAAGGCTATTACGAAAGTCAAATGAACCAGGCGTACCGAATTCAACATACGCAGCAGTAGCGTCGATCAGGGCCTCTTTCTGAACGGGTTGGTAGCTAAGCAAGCGGCCCAGTGCCGGTTCCAGTTCGGAAAAATTGCATACACGCTGAACGTTCGGGAAATAGCTGTAAAACACCGTTCCCAACGCGATGACAGGCTTGTTCAAGACCGCCGCCTCGAATCCCACAGTACTCGTCAAGGTGATAACGCCACGGCTACGTCGCACGATTTCTTTGGTGGGGAGATGCGCTGCCAGCAGCCTTACATTCGGCAAAGCATTGAGCTGGCGATAGAATGACAGTGGTTGCAATGCTACCGCGGAAGGATGCTCCTTCACATACAGCATTACCCCCACTGGCAGACGAAATGCGATGGCCTTGATGGTATTCATCTCATCCACATAATCAGGCGCCAGCACCGAGGTGGAGGCTTCCGGATGAAAATGTAATGGATAGAGCAAATATGGCTCATCCTTGGTTGTAACTGAATATTCCTTCATCGCTCGTCCCAGTTTCAGACGACGAGATAATGAACGCTTAAAATAGGCAATAGAAAGTTTGACCGGATCACCATGCTGATAGGCTAATGCACAATCTTCACGATATTGGCGACTATAGCGCCAACCTCGCAAGAAATGCTGTATCTTGTCAATTTTGAAGTACTTTCCAAGCAAACCAATCTGATCGAGTCCATTTATCTTCATATAATCAGGAACACTATGATCGATATGTGCAACATATTGGGCCGCAATTTCTCTCGACTCATCCGACACGCCGCCAGTATGCCTACGCGCAAATAAATCTCCAATCGTAACATCGTCGGCCAATGCGCCAGTGCTGCTCAACTCAATACGTCCCGGTATTCTCGATGGGCTAAGGCTGAGAAATGGGACGCCAGCAGCTTGTGCCCATTCAAATGCAGCAATAGCGAAGCTATTGCTGACCGGCTCGTACAAAACCGCCGTAACTTCCTCTTCGATAAAAATCTCTGCAAAAAAGCGCGATAACATTTCGGGGATATCGCGGTACTGCACAGCACCATTGGCATTGAGCGGGGGTACAATGTCCATAGTCAGAAATCGATCGAAATCAGAATACAGCGATGCCCAGCTTTTCTGCGATTGCAATGTAGTTGCATCAAGCGGCAGCTTGCTCTTGAGGTAATCTGTAAAATACCACGCATCTTTCAAACTGCAGTTTTCTGCGTACAATACATCAGAAAGATGAGAATCCAGAGCAAAAACTACGCGATAGCCTTCAGCTATCAGTTTTGGCGCCAATTCTTCAAAATATGTGCGCGAATACGCTGCCGCATTGATCAGGCATAAAATGGTTTTCTTTTTCAAAATAGTATCAGTCATTTATTAATGATGTTGCCAGCTCTGGCTGAATATCCGCCGCCGGCGCTACAATCAACGGTGAGCGGAAAATAGATTCAGTTACGGAATAACGGAACTGTATCAACAAGCGCTTCCCTGATTTCGGCAGCTGCCCTTTGTGTATGCCAAAGGTATCTTCCATGAACGCATCACCAGCTTTTCCCGTCATAATACGTATCCGCTCCACTCCAAATGCTGCTTTAACCTCGGAGTCAGATAATCGACGATGCTCGGTCAAAGTATTTTGCACATGCGAGCCAGCCACAAAAACGTGAGGTCCATTTTCCTCGCCCACTTCGGTGGCATATAAGAAGAACTTCAGAAAACGAATAGAATCGTTGTCCCGATGAAAATTCTCTGCTTCTTCTGGCTCATCATTGCCAGATACCGACCACCATGCCTGAATACTATCCAGATATGGGCGGCAGCCAAAATAGGCAGTAACTAGATCAATTAAGCGTCGGTCGTAGGCAATTGCATGCAATTGCTCAATCTGCGCAGCACAGGGAATCTGCGCCACATGGGTTCCTTGCGGAATTTGATCATGGCGAAACTCCCCCAAATGCTCGCGCCAAGGGTCAAAGCAATTGAACTCGGACAACGCCGTGCGCAATTTGGCAATCTCGGCATCATTCATAAACCCCGGCATCATGCAGACGCCGTGTTTTTTTAACTCTGCAATTCCAATATCAGTATTGGCCGGTGCACCACGCGGGCGCAACCAGGTAATCATTTTCGCGAGACGGCCACGCGTTGCCGGACTGCGCACGCGTTCTTGTACTCTGTGCCAAGCACGTGTGATCAGCGTAGGCTGGACGCCTTTTTTTTCGATCGCTAACAGTTTCATGATTTCCATTCTTCGACTATTTCCAACTTCCGTTTTAACTCACGCGTCGCAGATCCCACAATGATGGCGCCAGCGGGAACGTCACGACTGATCACCGCACCAGCTCCGATGATGGCACCATCACCAATATTCACGCCACCCAATACCGTCACGTGCGCCGCCAGCCAAACACCGTTACCGATGGAAATCGGCTTGGCGATATGCGGATACGGCAAGGCAGCAGATAAATCCAGTGTGGCTGTTTCAATTGTCACGCCGCGCGATATCCGTACATAATTCCCCAGCACGACCGGCGCCATCGCTCCGATCTGACAATCGGCACCTATGATGACATTGCTACCGATGGTGATATTTTCGGGATATTTCAAATCTGTCCGAATATCGAGGCTCAAATTACCGGCGCCAGGAAAGAGCGTCGCGCTCTTAGCGAGTGAACAGGCCCGCAAAATCAATACGCCGGCGAGGCTACCTATCCTGTAAGACCATTTACCTAACCAAGATGTGGCTAGCCAAGCAATCAGTTTATTAATTATTTTTTTCACAATTCACCATTTTTACTAAGACGATTGAACCAGTATTTTCTCACCGCAGAAATCAGTATCGCTACAACCAGAGGTGAAACTACCGCTCCAGCAATTCCAAAAAGCTCGATGAAAATTAAATTCGCCAATATGGAAGCCAACAGGGCTCCGCCCATCATGATCAACAATATTCGGTCCTTATGTCCGGCATATAAAGCCAAATGAATCGGCTGAGTCCATACTATGAATCCCTGGCCCAGCAACAGAAATGGCAACATCCACAGCTTGTCGGTATATTCCTGCCGCGACAAGACCAAAATAAGTGGCCATGCGGTCAGACAAATAGCTGCAGATAGAGCAGTACAACAAATCAGCAATCGTTTCATCACGTGCCGCATGTATTCCTGCCTACCCTTGAGTTTTTGCCCGAATCGCATTAATAACTCCGGCAATGCAATATTTGTCACCACCGTTTGCGCGACGGAACCCAGCGTATTGCCCAAGGTCTGAAAAAATGAAAATACGCCAACCGCACTTGGTCCAAGCAACATTTGCAAAATAAACCGTTCCAAATTCCCCTGCAGAACGGTTGCGGCGGAAATGACGTAGTAGGCGCGTGCATTATATAAGCCACGAAAAAGATAGTTCTTTCGCGGCCGGCACTTACATACAATCAATTTCCTGAGTACCCATATACCCCAAATGACACCAGACAGGGAAAATATGGCCCACAAAAATAGAATGTCGCGGAGCACATGTTCGTTGGAATGCAAAAAAAAGAATGCAATTGGTTGCCAGGCCGCCGTACGCAGGAAACCGATAAATATCGAGTGCACGGGCTGCCTGTTCAATATCAGATAGCGCGATAGTTCCTGCATTATTGTTCCACTAAACAATAAAATACCCAGATACAGCAAACTCAAGGTATCTGTCGTGAAGTTCAATATATGTGCAGCGAACAAGCCCAACACTGTTGCCAATGGCGCGGTGAATGCCAGTAAACGACGATGAACGCGCATTAATACCTTGAGTCGCCGCTGACTCGCACTGCGCGCAAATCGCCTTGAGGTGAAAGTATGAAACTCCAATCCCGCCAGGTAAATAGCGACAGATTCCATGGCGACTGCCAGCCCATATAGCCCCATAATCGCCGGACTAGCGTAACGCAACAAGAGCAGCATGAAACCGAGACGTATTGCCAACCCACCGCCATGAATGGCCATGGAAAATATACCGGACCTGATTTCACTCATATTTCAAAATGCCATTTTTCATCACATTGCGCAACTTACTCGTAGTTTTTATATTCAGAACCCTCACTACCAGATAAAAATAGCGCGGAAAGAAAAATATGCAGGCAAGCCATCAGATATTACAGCCGGGGAGGAATTTCCCACCCGGGCCGCACTACTACCATAAATCACTAAACCTTACCCCAAGATAAGGTTCCAGTTAAGCGCCGTGCCAGCCTTTACATCCTGCTTGACGGGTTGTCCCATGACCAGCTCATAGTGCTTGGTCGGCAAGCCTAAGCCCGGGCGAATGGCACGCAAATTTTGCGGCGTCAGGATATCGCCCGCTTTCATGTCTTGAGCAATGTACAGGGAGCGGCGGAACATCAACGATTTTTTTTCTTTTTCGGTGACGCCATAGCTGATCTTGCCCAGTGCCTGCCAGGCGCGCTCTGTTTCAATGACCAGCGATTGCATTTCGTGCGGCTCCATGGAAAACGATGAGTCGACACCACCGTCGGCCCGGTTCAGCGTAAAGTGTTTTTCAATCACAGTGGCACCGAGTGCCACGCTGGCGATCGACACGCCTACTCCCATGGTATGGTCCGACAAGCCGGCTTCGCAATCAAACATCGCACGCAAATGCGGAATCGTCAGAATATTCGTATTTTCCGGCGTGGCAGGATACGTACTGGTGCATTTAAGCAAGATCAAGTCCTTGCAACCCGCTTCGCGCGCAGCCCGCACCGTTTCATCCAGTTCCGCGATGCTAGCCATGCCGGTCGAGATAATCAACGGTTTTCCTGTGGCGGCCACACGACGTATCAACGGCAAGTCGGTATTCTCAAACGAGGCGATCTTGTAGCAATCCATGTCCAGCGTTTCTAGGAAATCGACCGCCGTATCATCAAACGGAGTGCTGAACGGAATCATCCCCAACTCGCGGGCGCGATCAAAAATCGGCTTATGCCACTCCCACGGCGTATAGGCTTCACCATACAACTTGTACAGGGAGGTTCCTGCCCACAAACTATTCGGATCGCTGATGTGAAATTCACGCTCGTTCAAATCGAGCGTCATGGTATCTGGCGTATACGTCTGAATTTTAAGCGCATGCGCTCCCGTTCTTGCAGCCGCCTCGACGATTTCCAGTGCGCGTTCTAGCGACTGATTATGGTTACCGGACATTTCGGCAATCACGAAAGGAGGATGATTCTTGCCGATCAGGCGGTTACCAATTTTGATGGAATCAGTCATGTTGCAGCACCTTCTTAAAATAGGTAGTGGAGTTCCTGACATAATCAGCTGCCAGGAACAGACGGTGCGAAGGCTGGTTATCGCCCAGAACTTCCGCCCGTATTATTGTTATATCAGAACGCATATTGCGCAGCCATTGTTCTGCGCCAGCAAGCAGCTCCGTACCCTGCCCCCGTTTCTGCGTTCCTGGCACGAGATAAATCGATACTTCCGCACTGCTTTGCGCCAGGTCGAAACGAACCACGCCAACTGGCTGGCCGTCGCGCTGCTGGCCAATCAACAAAATGCGCTGCGGGTCGGCCAACAGGCCAGCCAGCCAGCGTTGATGATTCTCCAGCGGAATGGGCGCGCTGTTGCGCGACACCGCGCGGATCGACTCATCATTACGCCAACGCATCAAGTTGGCCGAATCAGTCTCACTGGCAGTACGCAAGACAATCGAGCACATACCTAGCTTGCGCGCCACGCGCGCTGCGCCACGACCATCAACCACGGCATGGCTCTGGTGCGACAGAAATTGCCGCAAGCCAGGATTATCAAGCAAGGAGATGTAATGATTCAGCAACCGCTCTTCCAGCTCAGGCCCAGGCCCAATTTCCGGCGCATACACCAGCCCTCCCAGCGCGGCATCCTCAACCAGCTGTCGTTGATTATCGGCGACACACAAGGTCAGAGCAGGCAAGCCCAGGCTGCAACGCTCCCAAGTCGCTGTCCCGCCGGCGCCAATGGCAAGGTCGGCCGCGGCCATCAATTCAGCCATGCGCGAGGTCTGTATATGGCAAGTAAAACCATGCTGCAAGCACACAGCTTCGATCGCCGCACGCGCCGGATGGCGCGTGCCGATCACCACATCGACCTGTATGTCCGGCCGGTTTGCCCGTGCCAGTGCAGCAATGGCCGGCATCGTGTAATTATCTGCATCGACACCGCCAAAGAATACCAGCACGCGACGTACCGCAGCACCCCGTGGTCCGCACTGCGCGCGCCAGTGGGCAAACTCATTCCTCAGCAAGGCATGACCCGGTCCCAGCAACGTCAGACAAGCCGACGACAGCAAGCCGTCATAACGTCGCTGCATATCATGATAATAGTTCTGATCGAGCAAAACATTGCAGTCATGCGCGCGATCAGCAAGGTCATCGATTACCATGATCTGGTGCGCAAACGCCCTGGCCGCCTGCTCCCAGCGCGCCTCGAGTGCGTAATGGTCGACAATGATCCAGTCCGCTGCGGGCCGTTCCGCCAGCAGTGTGCATACCTCCGCAAGCTCCTGCTCCAGTGGAACCCCCAGCCAGGCCAGATGCGGCGGCGAGACAGCAGCGTCCGTTGTCTCACCGCACACAGCAACTGCCAGGCTTAGCACCTCGAATTGCTGTGTACGTAGCCAATCAATATAGTTACCCGGAAGTTCCCGGCAAATGAAGGTGATCGCCGCCCCACGCAACCTGAGCTCTTCCGCCAAGGTCGCGCAGCGCATGACATGTCCGCTTCCCATGTGCAAGGAAGCATCCACGCGGATAACGATGGAACTATTCATCGCACCTTGAACAGTGGTTCCAACGGCTTGCAACGCAGCATACTTTCCAAGTTACCATCCTTGACGCCAGCAACCAGCATGGGCACTACTTCTTCATAGGCTGCGAACAGCTTTTCCAGATCGCTGTCGCTATGGCTGTAGTTGACGTTATGCGTACCGAAAGTCAAGATACCGCGCGCCAACATTTCTTGCATGAACAAGGTCTTGATGTGCCATTGCGTATAAGGAGCAGCATCCTTGATCAACACGAAACTCCAGCTTGGATGACCAGCAACACTCATGATGTGCTGCGCTGCGTTCGTCTCAATGATGGCATTGAGACGGTCGATAATTTTCTGGCCCTGCTCCTGTATCCTCGCCACAACCGGTTCGCGCTGCAATTTCTCCATCGTCGCCAGGGCTGCCGCCAGCGACAGCGTTTCGCCACCGAAGGTGAACGAGAAGAAAATTTCTTCCATCAGCTTCATCACATCGGCGCGGCCAGCCACGGCTGATACCGGATAGCCATTCGCCAAGCCCTTGCCGAACGTCGCCAGGTCAGGTGTGACGCCAAATAGCTCTTGCGCGCCACCATTGGCGTAGCGGAAGCCAGTGATGGTTTCATCGAAGATCAACAGGGCGCCGTGCTTGTGCGCGAGCTCCTTGACCCCTTGCAGGAAGCCTTCCTTTGGCTCATACACATTCATCGGTTCGAGGATCACGGCCGAAATCTGCTCGGGGAAATCGGCGAACAGCTTTTCCAGTGATGCCAGATCGTTATACGCAAACGTATGCGTCAACTCACGCGTGGCGACCGGTACACCGCGGTTACGCGCGGTCGAACCAATATACCAGTCTTGCCAGCCATGGTAGCCGCATACAGCCACATGCTCTCGATTGGTGTAGGCGCGCGCTACACGGATAGCGCCGGACGTGGCGTCCGAACCATTTTTACCGAAACGCACCATCTCGGCGCAAGGAACGATTTCGCAAATTTTTTCAGCGACCAGCATTTCAATCTGATGCGGTAGGCTGAAAATCACACCTTCATCCAGTTGTGCTTTTACCGCATTGGTCACGTCTTCGTCGTTATAGCCCAACGTGATCGAGGCCAGGCTGCTGATGAAATCGATGTACTCGTTGCCATCCACGTCCCATACATGGCTACCCTTGCCGCGTTGAATAAAATACGGCGAAACACCCAAGGGATATTGAGTTTTGCTCTTGCTGAAAGTCTGAGAGCCGAGCGGGATCGTTTTAAGGGCGCGTTCCAATAACTCTTCAGAGCGTTGATAGCGTGTAGACATATTAATTCTCTATGGTGTGGGTGGTAGTCGGTACAGCATCGGCGGCGAGCGATTTCAGCAATCCTTCGTTACGTCCATGCATGGTGTTCCAATTTGCTAATTCAGGGCGGCGCTCCAGCAGCGACAAGACGTCCTGCATGGAAAAGCACTTGTTTTCACAATACAGTGCTTCATAGATCATGGAGACCAATTCAAAATCTTTGGGCTCATCCACTGTCCAGCGCAAATGCGACAAATCCCTTGCGCTGCGGTAGACACCGACTTTGTAACGCTGGGCCTGCTGGTGGATAAATGGCGTGACATGCTCGCGCTGCGATGGCAGGCGCGCTTCGCGCCACGCATCATCCAGGCAAGGAGCGCGGAAAATCTCCACATCGAGTCCATCGGGATAAGTAGCCTCGACACAATTGCTGACATAATCGTAGTCACCGGCCAGATAAAAAGCGATGACTTCATCGATCAGAGCCGGATCGGTCAGTGGACAATCGGCCGTCAGGCGGACGATATGCTCAGGAGAAAACGTTTGCGCTGCCTGGTGAAAACGCTCCAGCACGTCATTTAGATCGCCCCGGAAACAAGCGATGTTATTTGCCAGACACAGTGCCTCAATGGCGTCATCCGAAGATTCGCGACTAGTCGCCACCAGCAAGTGATCGATCTGGCGTACGTCACGCAAACGCTCGATCTGGCGCAGCAGCATTGGCTCGCCCAACAAAGGCTTGAGCACCTTGCCTGGCAGCCGCGATGACGAAACACGGGCTTGTAATATTGCCAATATCATTACTTCCCCTTTGTCTGTTGCCACAAGGCCGGATTGACGAGCGCCTCATCGCTGATCGCAAAGGCGTCATAGCCCACATGCTCCCCGCTTGCGGCCACGTATCTGTCCGCCATGCATATTTCTTGCAGTTGTGCACTAGAATTGACGCCACAAACCACATGGTCGATCTCTTCCAGGCCGGTCACAAAACCCAGCGCAGCTTGCAGCGACGTCAACCCTTGCCGGGCGATAAAGCGGTGATAGGCAGCCAAGTGCTCACGCACGTCATCAAAATGGGCAGGCAGATCGCTGGGCGCCATCAACAGTAAACCTTGCAGGAAAACGGAACGGGCATGTATTTCAACACCGGCTTGTTTCAACTTGCGCAAATGGCCGCTATGCAACAGGCGCTGATCCAGCACATTGATAGGTAATTGAATCAAGTCGATCTGAAAGCGCGCCAACACGGCATCAATCTGCTGCCCTGTATACACGGACACCCCGATTTTGCTCACTAGGCCACGCGCCTTCAACTGCACCATACGCTCCATCAGCACTTCGCCACCAGGCAACAGCAAATCGTCAACCCGGTGTATCAGCAGGCCATACACGGCGGCGCGCTGCAGCTTCAGCAATGAAGCATGCAGACTCTCTTCCAGTTGCTGCGCGTCAGCAGTACCTAGCACGGCGCCGGCAAACTGCGGCGTCTTGGTCACGATGTCGAAAGACGCGCTTGGTGCCATGGTGCGTCCGAGTACAGTTTCGCTATCGCCATATAGCGCCGCAGTATCGATCAATTTCAATTTCAGCCCGGCCGCGGCGGTCAAAATGGCCGCAACTTCCGTTTCGCATACCTTGCCGGCCGCATTGGCAATACCATAATCGAGCCCGAACTGTACTGCGCCCAATCCAATTTTCATTTCAGCGCTTCCCGCAAGGCCTCAATCACGCGATCCTGCTGCTCTTCCGTAAAGGTGGCATACATCGGCAAGCTGATGGCTTGCGCATAATAATGTTCTGCCTCCGGGAAATCGCCAGGTTTAAAGCCTTTTTCCTGATAGTAAGGCTGAGTATGTACAGGAATATAGTGCAGGTTGACGCCGATTGAGTTGGCGCGCAACGCGTCAAAAATGGCGCGGTGGGACTGCGTCAGGCGCTCGGTCTGCAGGCGAATCACGTACAAGTGCAGGCCCGAATAGCCGTCCGCATGCTGCCATGGCGTAATAACCGGTAATTCTGCCAGCAATGCATCATAGCGACGCGCCATGGTATGACGGTATGCCACGAATTCATCAAGCCGTGCCATTTGGCTCAGACCAAGTGCCGCCTGCATATCGGTCATGCGGTAGTTATAACCGAGTGTGATCTGCTGGTAATACCACGCGCCATCAGGTGCATGCGTCATCTGTTCCGGGTCGCGCGTAATGCCGTGGCTACGCAATTGCTGCAAGCTAATCGCCAGTTGCGCATCCTGCGTCGTTGCCATACCACCTTCGGCGCTGGTGATAATTTTCACTGGATGAAAACTGAAAACGGTAATATCGCTATACTGACAATTGCCGATCGGTTCACCACGATATTTTCCGCCGATCGCATGCGAAGCGTCTTCAATAATCTTGAAGCCATATTCCTGGCCCAGGGCATGGATGGAGGCCATATCGCAAGGTTGACCTGTCAAGTGCACGGGGATGAGCACTTTAGGCAATCGGCCGGCAAGTTTCGCCTGCGCAAGCTTTTGCTTCAGTACCTCAATGCTCATATTGTAGGTATGGGCATCAATATCGACAAAATCGATATCGGCACCGCAATACAAAGCACAATTGGCGCTGGCAACAAAAGTGTTCGGACTGGTCCAGACCAGATCCCCCGGGCCGACGCCCAAAGCCAGGCACGCGATGTGCAAGGCGCTGGTCGCGCTATTGACAGCCACCGCGTAGGGGACACTGCAATACGCTGCTACCGATTGTTCAAACGCTGGCACTACCGGCCCCTGCGTCAGAAAGTCCGAGCGCAAGACATCGACCACAGCCTGGATGTCGGCCTCAGAGATATCTTGTCGGCCATAAGGAATCATTGTCATGTTTTACGCGGTATGAGTTGGGTCGACGTGAGTCTGGATCAGCTCGCGCAATTGTTCTTTGGTCAGGAAATCAGTATTGCTACCACTATCGTAAGAGAATCCCGGCGGAACCAGCTTTGCCCCCATCTTGTCACAATACTCTTGCGTCGAATACTTGGCGCTCATCGGCAAAATAGCGTAATAACGACCCATGTCGACGGTATTGAAACTGTCGCTAGAAGTAATCATCTCTTCATGGATCTTTTCGCCAGGGCGCACGCCGACAACCGGGAAGCTGCATTCAGGTCCAATTGCTTCGGCCACATCGGTGATGCGGTAGGAAGGAATCTTCGGCACCAGAACCTCACCGCCCCATGCATTTTCAAGCGACCACAGAACCATGTCGACGCCCTCTTGCAGGCTGATATTGAAACGGGTCATGGCCGTATCGGTAATCGGCAGGACGCCCGTCGCGCGGCGTTCGAGGAAGAAAGGAATCACGGAGCCGCGGCTACCCATGACGTTGCCGTAACGAACGACGCTGAAACGCAAATCGCGATTACCGACGATATTGTTAGCCGCAACGAACAGTTTGTCCGAGCACAGTTTGGTGGCGCCGTACAGATTGATCGGCGCAGCCGCCTTGTCCGTTGACAGGGCAACCACACGCTGCACCTTGGTATCCAGGCATGCCTCAATCAGATTTTGCGCACCCAGCACATTGGTCTTGATGCATTCGAACGGATTGTATTCCGCAGCTGGCACCTGTTTCAGCGCAGCAGCGTGGATCACAATATCGATACCTTCCAGCGCACGGCGCAGGCGGGCCTCATCGCGAATATCGCCAATGAAATAACGGATGCCTGCATATTTCTCATCCGAAAACTCATGCGCCATTTCAAACTGTTTCAATTCATCGCGCGAAAATACCACAAGGCGCTTGATCGTTGGATAGCGTTCCAGCACGGTTTTCACGAATGCTTTACCGAACGAACCGGTTCCACCGGTAATGAGGATAGACTTATCTGATAACATTTTTATATTTAAATTAAATTGAATGACAAAATTAAGACGGAGTACAGCCTCAGGATGCTTTGACAATATTAATCAATTGAAAATATCCATCTGCATATACCATGCTGTTTTTACGCAGCCATATTGCGAACGCCTCCGGGCAATCCGAAAAAGGACGTACCTTGCTGCGCATTCAATGCGGATATTGGAAACGCATCAAGAAACATAGCTAGTGAAGAGTGTGAAATATTTCCTCAAAAAATAGAGAAACGATGCTGAAACTTTATTTATTAGCAACTCTTAAATGTTGAATTATTTTTAAAACAAATGCTTCCTTAGCAACAAGAAATTGGCGAAATTAAAACTGCCAGGAAATATTTCTCATTGCTATCTTAAAAATTCCCACCACATTTTAACATTAGTGAGTTGTCTGAAATGCGGTTTTTCGCTAAAAAACACCTACTGGCACGCATTCCATGTTGACCCACAATCACATCGCCACACACTTTTCAATATGGAAAATGAATATGGCTTGTATCAATCAGGGCTCCATGCATAAGCGCAAAGCTGCCGTCCACTCAGGCAAATCGCAGAACACCTGCCGCAGGCGCTCACTCGATAACAAGGAAGAAGCGGGACGAGGAGCAGGCAAGGGATACTCACTCGTCGTGATCGACCTTACCTGTGGCGGTGATGCCAGAGCGGCATTTCGAAGGATTTCCTCAGTAAAACCAGCCCAGGTGGTGCTGCCTTGCGCACTCAGGTGATACACACCGCCATGACGGCGCCACCAGTCAGGCCGATCCGCTCCAATCCGCGCCACGATATGCGCCGTAACATCGGCAATCGTTCGGCACCAGGTCGGTGCACCATACTGATCACCAACGATGCGCAGCTCAGGACGCTCCTGCGCCAGGCGCAGCACAGTCAGCAGAAAATTCTTGCCGCGCATCCCATAAACCCAACTAGTACGCAAGATCAGATGATCGATACCTGCCGCCTGAATTGCTTGCTCTCCAGCCAACTTGCTACGTCCATAGACATTGATCGGCGCCGTTACATCCTCCTCCGAATAAGGGCCATTTTTTGCCCCATCGAACACATAGTCGGTCGAATAATGAATCATGGCCGCACCCAGCTTGCGAGCCTCCTCGGCCATCAACTCTGGCGCGCGGGCATTGACCAGCATGGCCAATTCAGGCTCACGCTCAGCCTGGTCTACCGCCGTATAGGCGGCCGGATTGACAATCAGGTCAGGTTTGACGGCACGGATAACATCACGCACCTGATCGAGGTTCGACAGATCCATTTGTGCACGGCCGGGAGCGACGATATCACCGAGACCCTGCAAGCTGCGGAGCAATTCATAACCGACTTGACCAGTACTACCTGTCAACAATATTTTCACGCGAATACCTCTGCATTGGCCAACAATACGCCCACTTGATCCTTGCTCGACAACAGTGGCTCCCCATCGAGCGGCCATTCAATGCCAATGGCAGGATCATTCCACTGGAGGCTGCGTTCAAATTGCGGCGCCCAGTAGTCGGTCGTTTTGTACAGGAACTCGGCCGAGTCGCTGGTTACGATGAAGCCGTGCGCAAAACCAGGCGGTATCCACAACTGTCGCTTATTTTCGGCGGACAACAGAACCCCTACCCAGTGACCGAAAGTCGCAGAACTTTTACGCAAGTCCACCGCAACATCAAATACCTCGCCAGCGACAACGCGCACCAGCTTACCTTGCGCCTGCTGGATTTGGTAATGCAGTCCACGCAATACATTTTTGGCGGATTTTGAGTGATTATCCTGAACAAAATGAGCATTAACTCCGGTTAATTCTTGGAATTTTTTCTGGTTAAAACTTTCGTAGAAAAAACCACGATCATCCCCGAACACCTTCGGCTCGATTATCATTACGTCGGCAATCGCCGTCTTCTGGATTTCCATAATAATAGTCAAAATACTTTTTCATTTAACAATCGCAACAAATACTGGCCATAGCTATTCTTTTTCAACGATTGCGCAAGCTTGTTTAATTGCTCCGCGTCAATATATCCACGATGGAAAGCAATTTCTTCTGGACAAGCCACTTTCAGGCCCTGCCGATTCTCAATCGTGGCAATAAATTGCCCAGCCTCCAGCAATGACTCATGCGTTCCGGTGTCGAGCCACGCCATGCCACGCCCCATATGTTCGACAGTTAACTCGCCACGCTGCAAATAAATCTGATTAACATCGGTAATTTCCAACTCACCGCGCGCCGATGGCTTGATCGATGCCGCGATGTCCGCAATCTGCTTGTCGTAAAAATACAGGCCTGTAACAGCATAATGAGACTTGGGCTGCAAGGGCTTTTCTTCGATACTGACGGCGCGCCGCTGCGCATCAAATTCAACCACGCCATAGCGTTCAGGGTCATGCACATGATACGCAAATACCGTAGCCCCCTCCGTACGGCTGGATGCGGCAAGCAGTTGCGACTCGAAATCGTGTCCGTAATAGATGTTATCGCCCAAAATCAGGGCGGATGGCGCATCGCCGATAAATTCCCGACCTATGATGAAGGCCTGCGCCAAGCCATCAGGCGAGGGTTGCACGGCGTAGCTCAGCTCCAGCCCCCACTGGTGTCCATCGCCCAACAACTCCTGGAAGCGGGGTGTGTCTTGTGGCGTCGAGATAATCAATATCTCGCGGATACCCGCCAGCATCAGGGTCGTCAACGGATAATAAATCATTGGCTTGTCATACACCGGCAATAACTGTTTCGATACAGCCATCGTCACTGGATACAAGCGAGTACCCGACCCACCCGCCAGGATAATTCCCTTACGCTGCAGACTCATGACGTTGGCTCCAAGACGGCGCGTTGCGTATAGTTCTGTTGGACCCAGTTCAAATAGGCACCTGACTGGATATTCTGCACCCAGTCCTGATGATCGAGATACCATTGCACCGTCTTGGCAATGCCACTTTCGAAGGTCTCTGCTGGCTTCCAGCCGAGTTCACGTTCAATCTTGCGCGCATCAATCGCATAGCGGCGGTCATGACCAGGACGATCCGCGACATAGGTAATCTGGCTACGGTAAGATGCTCCGTCCGGCTTTGGATCGAGCCGGTCAAGGATATCGCACAATGTATGCACGACACTGAGGTTGGTCATTTCGTTCCAGCCGCCGACATTGTAAGTTTCCCCGACGGCGCCCTGCTCCAGCACCCGACGTATGGCCGCGCAGTGATCACCGACATACAACCAGTCGCGCACCTGCTGACCGTCGCCATAGATAGGCAGGGCTTTGCCAGCACGGGCATTGGCGATCACTAGCGGGATCAATTTTTCAGGAAAGTGAAATGGCCCGTAGTTATTGGAACAATTCGTCGTCAGCGTAGGCAAGCCATAGGTGTGATGGTACGCGCGCACCAAATGGTCCGATGCCGCCTTGGTGGCAGAATAGGGACTGTTCGGTGCGTATGGCGTCGTTTCAGTAAACGGCGCGTCATCCGGCCCTAACGTGCCGTACACTTCGTCGGTGGAGACGTGCAAAAACCGAAAAGCAAGGCGCTCCGCATCTGGCAATGCCGCCCAATAGCCGCGCACGGCATCAAGCAAATTGAAGGTCCCGTTGACATTCGTCTCGACAAACGCAGCCGGCCCCAGAATGGAACGATCGACATGACTCTCCGCGGCAAAATGCAGCACGGCACGCGGTCGATACTGTGCCAACAAGGCAGCCACCAGGGCCGTGTCGCCGATGTCACCGTGGACAAAAATGTGTCGGGGATCACCATTCAATGACTGCAGATTTTGCAGATTGCCAGCATATGTCAATTTATCCAGATTAATCACAGGTTCATTGCTATGCGCCAACCAATCCACCACAAAATTGGAACCAATAAAACCGGCGCCGCCACTTACTAATATCATATTAATGCCCCTATATAACTCTGCACGCCAGAAGCAGCTATTTTAAACGAAGTAGCACACCCCAGACTGTGCGGCATGACTAAGAACACCTAACAAAACCTACTGCGCGTTGCGACTTACAGCCGCAAACATATCCGGCCGCAGCAGGCCTAATACATTCGTACAGCTCCGCTTCGCAGGCCGACGAGAACGCCGAGCCTCACACCCGCTCGCTACCGTTTTGTTAGGCGCTCACTACGCATCAGGCACATCAATCCAATCAACAAAAGCAGGAAGGCCGTTCGATACTTCACCTGACAACGGCGCCCAAGCATCAGCTTATCGGCGTCCGCCCCCTGGTGCCGATGACAGCATTTACCCTGCTATGCTTCGCACCTTACATGACAAACCACGATGGCGCCAACGTCAGGCCCGGCCTCGAAGTCCCTATTCGATACATGGAGGCAAGCAGGTACCTGAGTGAATATCTTTTGAATCGTTACACTTGCTAGCATAGAAACATAACACCTCAACCCGGCAGCAGCATCCCTTATGATATACGCCCGCCCCCCCTTGCGCAGCAAGGAAATAGCAAGCTTTTACACCTTGTCACAATTGCCCATGATGAATTACACCCAAACCCTTATAATGTTGTATGTTGCTCGCTGGGATTAGTGTGTGCGCCTGACTGGGCTCATCTTGAGAAAAATCTTTCTCATGCTTAATTTTTAGCTACAGCGTCTCTTCAATTTCCATCCCAGCCCAAGCGTAACTACCCAGCCATTACGAATCAATGATTTACGTAAATCACCCATTAAAAGCATCTCGCATCATCGGCAATTCCGCGCAGAACGCGATCATTGACGTATTAACACAGATATCCAATAATTGCAACCAATAGATTTTAAGTTTCTTCACAATAACAACAGGGGGCGCATAGTCACCCCGACAACTCTGTACAATTGAAAGCAACAAATGCCTATCGAAAAAAACGATATGAAAGAAGGAATTTTGGAAACACATGATGCGTTAGTCGCGGAAGATAAGGACAGCAAGGAACTCAATCTGACAGATCTGGCCGTCATGTTGTGGCGTGCGCGCGGATTGGTTGCCGGCATTACCATCCTGGCCATGGTGCTAACGCTCACGACCGCCATTTTGACAGGGAAATATAAGAGCGAAGGTTTTTTCCAGTTTGGCGGCGCAATTCCAATAATGCCGGTTGCGGATAAACTGGCCAAGGAACCGCCACCGGGAATCGCTCTGTCGAACTATAAGCGTTATGAAGCCGTATATAATAGCGCCGAAAAGTATTCCGATTTTTACGTACAAAATAAGCTTGCAGGAGACGTCAGCGCTGAATCGCTGCTACAGAAAATCAATTCACGAGAAGGCATCAGCAACCTGATCGAGCCAATTTTTCCGTTTACAAAGCTTGATGCCAAAAAACTTGGCATGGAATCTAATAAAGATGAAAGCAATAATGTCATTGGTTTGCGCATCAATTATGTAGCAACGACACCGGACATGGCGCGAAGTGCCGTATTACTATTAGGTCGCTATGTAATGGACGCCATCATATATCAGAATTATTCTGATATGTTGCGCTTCAAGGATATTGAAATTTCCACAAAAATCACAAAACTCGACAATGACATTATTGAACAAAATGAAAAGCTGGAAGAATTGGTACGTAAAAACCGGGAATTGAAATCTATCATCTCACGCTATCCCGTTTCCACCGAGCAAGGAGCACGTCAGGTCGTCTCGGTAACAGAGGAGACTGCCCGCTATCTTTCGCCAACCGCCCAATTAACAACCAATGAAGTTGAAGTCGCTGAAACGAAAGAGAAACTAATAAAAATCCGGCGTGATAAAACACAAACCGTCATATTAGGTGAGTATTTCGGTAAAACTAAAGATATGTTAAACGGTACCAAATCCGGTGAAAGTGTTCTGCGTGGCCTCGAACCTATCAAGATAGCCACTTTCAAGGACAAAGATCTGGACAATGAAGTGATCAAGGAGGTTTTCAACCGGATCACTATTGAAAATCAAACTGCGAGTAGCTTATATTTGCAAAAGAGCCGTTTCATTGCCGGCCCAGATTTGCCGCAACATCGTACAACGAGTCTGTTGATAGCTTTATTGACGGGCCTCGCCTTGGGATTCATATTGGCGGTAGGCGTTGTTGGCGGTCGCTTGTGGTGGAAAAACAACAGCCTGAAACTGCAAAAGTAAACCTGGCAGTGCGGACAGGCCATGAGCATCCATGCTCATGGCCTGTCCGCAATAACTCTTGGGCAAATCTGACGTATTCATACCCAACTGGAAATGATGTCGCACTCAACTATTGAGGACGTCTGCCTATTTCAAAAAGAGGAAAGCCAGGCAACGCGGCTAAGCCCTGGCCTACAGACGCAATCCGCACCAGCAAATCCAATCTTGCGTTCTCGCTAGATGACGTAAAAAAGGTTCTGTCATCGACAAATAGGAGAAATACCGGAATCTTCCGTTGGCCGTGCTGTCTGGCTCTGCATACTTACCACACGGAAGCAGATCATGCAGCCAGTCGAATGGATCAGCCTTATCGCGCAGTTTTGCGCAGTTGAACCGACGCCAGCGGCAGGCGTCCATGGCCCTGCTGCGTGGCAACGCGCCACATGACGCGACCGTCGCACTTATGGAAAGTGTGGTGCAGCCGCGATTGACCTGTGCCGCCTGCCGCTCGCCTCATCTGCACCGGCATGACTATGCGCACGGCCTGCAGCGCTACCGCTGCGTACCTTGCAGGCGTACCTCAATGCCTTGACAGGTAACCCCGCTGGCCCGTTTGCGCCACAAGGCGCTGTGGATCGCCTATGCTGATTGCCTGCTCGATTCCGCCTCGGTGCGCCAGGCCGCTCAGCAGCTGAGGTTGCACCGCAACACCACATTTCGCTGACGCCACCTCGTTCTCAGCGCAGCCAAAACGGAACGGATGCATGGCATTGCCGAGGCCGATAAACTGTGTGTGCCGGCATCAGAAAAGGGATCCAGGCAGATGACGCGTACGGACCGCCGCCGGGACGGCTATGCGCAGCGGTACGGTATTTCGAATAAGCAAGTCTGCATCTTGATGGCGCGTGACCGCACCGGCAAGACCCTTGATTGCGTCACGGACAAAGGGGGATGACAAGAGCACAGCTGCACCGCTGTTTGTTGTCCGTTATCAACCAAGATATTCTATTGGCAACCGATAGCCATGCCTCCTACCCGGCCTTTGCCAGAGAGGCGGGCATCAGCCACCAGGCCGTCAACTTGGGCACCGGCATCCACGTGCGGGGTGCCCCCCACGTGCAGAACGTCAACGCTTATCACAGCCGCTTGCGCGAATGGCTACTGCCCTTTCACGGCGTGGCGACGCGCTAACTGCCGAACTACCTGGGCTGGCACCACAGGCGCATCCTTCACCAGAAACGTTATTGAAAACAACGCTGGGCACACTCCCACATCTGACGGTGACATAACCTAAAGAACGGCAATATTCACAGAGCGTTGCCGGTTTTTTCTTTCAAAGTCGCCCAGCAAACTTGCCATCCCCTCCCCCTTTTTTTGCCCACGCATACGATACATCGCTCGGCACAGACGGATATTATTGCTTCAACAATCCACCCAGCAACGCCGCCACCTTCTGTTTCGGCTTGGCCGCGGCAGGCGCCATGCTGGCGGCAGCCGGGGCTGCTGCCTTGGCGGGCTCATATGGCTTCAGGAACCAGGGATCGGCCTTTTCGCGGCGGGCACCGGGACCAAAGGCGGGACGCGCACCGCGCTCGGCGGAGCGGCTGTCGCGGCTCTCGCCGGCATGGCGGCTCTCGGGGGCGCGCGCGGGACGCGCCTCGCCACCTTCGCTGCGGCGCGGCGGGCGGCGCTCGCTGTCATTGCTGCGGGCGGGAGCCGGGTTGAAGCCCGTCAATTCACCGCGCTTGATGCTTTGCTTGATGAGTTTCTCGATATCGGCCAGCAAGCGCTCATCTTTATCCGAGTAGATCGAAATGGCGTCGCCCGAGGCGCCGGCGCGGCCCGTGCGGCCGATGCGGTGCACATAGTCTTCCGCGTTGTACGGCAAGTCGAAGTTGATGACGCAAGGCAAGTCGGAAATATCCAGGCCGCGCGCCGCCACGTCGGTGGCCACCAGCACGTCGATCTCGCCTTTCTTGAACGACTCCAGCGCCGCCATGCGTTCCTGCTGGCTCTTGTCGCCGTGAATCGCCGTGGCGCTCATGCCTTCCTGTTCCAGCACGCGGGCCAGGCGCGAGGCGCCGATCTTGGTGTTCGAGAATACGATGACCTGCTTCAGGTCGCGCTGGCGCAACAGATGGGCGACTAGGGCATGCTTCTGGTCTTCCGTCACCTTGTAGACCACTTGCGTGACCTTGTCGGCCGTCTGGTTGCTGCGCGCCACTTCGATCGTCAGCGGATCGTTGAGGAAGGTGGCGGCCAGCTTCTTGATTTCTGGCGAGAACGTGGCCGAGAACATCAGATTCTGGCGTTGCTTAGGCAGCAAGTTGATGATGCGCTGCAAGTCAGGCAGGAAGCCCATGTCCAGCATGCGGTCGGCTTCATCCATGACCAGCATCTGCACCTGGCTCAGGCTGATGTTCTTTTGCTCGATATGGTCGAGCAAGCGGCCCGGTGTGGCGATGACGATTTCCACGCCACCACGCAGGATGACGGTTTGCGGCTTCATGTCCATGCCGCCAAAGACGACGGTCGAGCGCAGCGGCGTATGCTTGGCGTAAGCCTTGACGTTTTCGGCCACCTGCACCGCCAGTTCACGCGTCGGCGTCAGGATCAGTGCGCGCACCGGATGGCGTGCCGGCGACATGCTGCTGCTGGCATGCGCCATCAGCAACTGGATGATCGGCAAGGAAAAACCGGCCGTCTTGCCGGTGCCCGTTTGCGCGGCACCCATCACATCGCGGCCTTGCAGCACCACGGGAATCGCTTGTTCCTGGATCGGTGTCGGATGGGTGTAACCTTGGTCGGTCAGTGCGCGCTGGATTTCAGGCGCGAGGCCAAAGTCGGCAAACGTCAGGCTGGGGGCAGCGGGTGCGGCAGGTGCTGGTGCAGGCGCAGCGGCGACGGGCGCCGCTTCAGGGGCAATCGCCGGGCTAGGCGTAGGAGTCGATTCGGTTTCAGACATAAATTTTCTGGTGTGCCTCCGCACTGCGGAAGCCATGCTTTCTCAATAAACAACATTTCGGGGCGCAGGCAGCTCCGTCTTGCAAGCCATGGATCATTGTTCTTGCGGCACCTCCGTGCTCCGGGACATGCTGTAGGGCGTATGCGGGAGCGTCGAAGAGATGTGCTGCGATGGCGGCGGAGATCGCGCCGGCGGAACATCGCGCGCAGAAGATACAATATCAGTGCTGTAAACGATACCCTAATTCACCGCAACTGTACACGGAAACCGTGATTTTTGAGCAAAAAGCGTTCCAGCAACGGCGCACCGGGATGCCGTATCATGCGTGCTCCGATGCCAGCTCCGCCGTCCCCTGCCCTCACCATGCCCACCCCGCCCTTGCCCCACGATCCGCAACCGCAGCCGCCCAACAAACCGGGCAATGACGAGTGCTGCCACAGCGGCTGCACCTTTTGCGTGCTGGAAATGTACCAGGAAGACCTGGCCGCCTACGAAGACGCCCTGAGAGCCTGGCAGCAGCGCCAGCAAGCCGCTGCCGCGCCCGTCACCCAGGGCGTCAAGAAACCGCGCAAGCGCGCTTAATCAGAAGCTTTCCCACTCATCCACTGGCGCTGCGCGACGCGCCGTGCCGGCCAGTTGACGTGGCGCAGCTGCCGGCGTCACGGCTGCCGGCGCCTTGACCGCCTTGACAGGCGCACGCGGTGCGGCAGCGCTGGCCACATCGAGCTTGAAGATGCTGACCACTTCGCTCAGGCTGGCAGCCTGCTCTTGCATCGATTCGGCCGCCGCGGCCGCCTCTTCCACCAGGGCTGCATTTTGCTGCGTCACCTGGTCCATCTGGGCGATGGCCTGGTTAACTTGTTCGATACCGGCGCTCTGCTCGCTGCTGGCGGCCGTGATCTCGCTCATGATGTCCGTCACGCGGGTGATGCTGGCAACGATGTCATCCATCGTGCGGCCCGCCTGATTCACCAGTTTCGATCCCGCCTCGACTTTCTCGACCGAATCACCGATCAGGATCTTGATGTCCTTGGCCGCCGCGGCCGAACGTTGCGCCAGGTTGCGCACTTCCGTGGCCACCACGGCAAAGCCGCGTCCCTGTTCGCCTGCACGCGCGGCCTCGACGGCCGCATTCAGGGCCAGGATATTGGTCTGGAAGGCAATGCCGTCGATGACGGCGATGATGTCGACGATCTTGCGCGACGAGGCATTGATCGACGCCATCGTGCCCACCACCTCACCGACCACCTTGCCGCCCTCGATGGCGATGCTCGACGAGGTCAGCGCCATGGTGTTGGCCTGGCGCGCATTGTCCGCATTCTGCTTCACGGTCGACGTCAGCTCCTCCATTGACGAGGCCGTTTCTTCCAGCGAACTGGCCTGCTCTTCCGTGCGCGACGACAAGTCCTGGTTGCCGGCGGCAATCTGGCTCGACGCCGTGGCGATGGTATCGGTGCCGCTGCGCACCTGACCCACCAGCGTCTGCAGGCTGGCATTCATGTCTTTCAGGGCCTGCATCAATTGCCCCGTTTCGTCTTGCGATTGCACAACAATATGCGCCGTCAAATCGCCGGCCGCCACCTGGCGCGCCACGCCGACGGCCGCGATCAGCGGACGCGCCACGCTGCGCGCCACCCACAGCGCCAGCAGCATGCCAACGACGACGATGCCCACCACCAAGCCGATCAGGCTGGCGCGCGAGGCCGCATACGTTGCGTCGGCGCTGGCGCTCGAGCGCACGCCGCCATCCGTATTAATCGACACCAGTTTATCGAGGAGCACCATCATGTCCGCCATGACCTTGGCGGACGGCCCCACGGCCAGTGCGCGCGCCTCTTCTTTTTTCATGTCGCGCGACAGGCTCAGCATGGCTGCATGCAGGCGCATGAATTCATCGTTGAGCGCCAGGAAGCGCTCGAACACTTCCTTCTCGCCCGGTTCGGAAATCAGGCTGCGATACTTGTCGCCGTCTACCTTCAGCTTGGCCTGGGTTTCCGTCATGCGCGCTTCATTCTGCGCCATGTCGGCATTCTGCGCGGCCAGCATGTGCGCCAGTTCCCAGCGGCGGAAATCGCTGACGTCGCTGCGCATGGACATGGCCGCCAGCACGCTGGGCATCCAGTTGTCAGACAAGTCGGTCGACGCGGTATTGATGCGCGCCATGGAAAAGATCGCCGACACGCCCAGCGCGGCCGTCAACAGCAGCACGGCGCCAAACGACAAGATCAGCTTGGTGGCAATTTTCAGATCAAAAAACCATTTCATGCGTTGCTTTCCTTCATTAAACGGGTCAACGGGACAAGACAGCCACGCGCAGTCAAAGGTACGGCGCGGGCAGTGGGGCGACCAAGGAAGGCATCGCAGGCAGCAGCGGAAGGAAGCAGTGAGGGAGAGCAAGGGCAACGGCTCATCCCGACACACGAGTCAAATTTCCGCAATGCAACATTTTATCACCGTCGTAAGACGACACAGAGTGGTTTGATCAAGGCATTCAGCCAAAGTTCGCGGGTAGCGGGCAGCGTGGCGTATTTTTTTGTTCAAGCATGGCTGTTTCCACTGGGAAAAATGAAGGAACAGGCGTAGGAGTCGGATGACACGAGGCAATGTTCCTAGCCTACATAAGCGCGTCGGCTCATCCGATGCCCGTCCGCGGCCCCTGGTTCTATAGTGGATACAAGATTCAGCACAACGCTAGCAAGCCATAAAAGCAGCGCCATCCAACAAAATCAGAAGACGAGGCCCTACCATGTACAAAGCTTATAGCAACCTGACACCAGCCACGCATACCCACGCCGCCCAGCACAACTGGCAACCCGCTCCCGCCACGCCCATGATCAGCATCACGGGCGCGCAACAGAACGAATTGCTGCGCGCCTTGTCGCGCGCCGATCTGGAGCGCCTGTTTTGCCAACTGGAACTGGTCGCTTTGCCTGCCGGCAAGCACCTGTTCGATTGTGGCGGCAAGATTGAATACACGTACTTCCCCACCAACGCCATCGTCTCCCTGCTGTATGTGATGGAAGACGGCGCCACCACCGAGATCGCCGTGATCGGCCGCGAAGGCGTGGCCGGCGTGGTGCTGTACGAAGCCGAGCGCGCCACCTGCACGGCCATCGTGCAAACGGCCGGTTACGGCTACCGCCTGAAAACAGCCTTCCTGCGCGAAGTGTTCAGTGAAGGCGGCGCGCTGGCGCAATTACTGATGCGCTACACCAGCGCCATGTTTGCGCAAATGGCACAGAACGTGGTGGGCGGCCGCCATTGCAGCATCGAACAAAAGCTGTGCCGCTGGCTGCTTGACCGCCTCGACCGTTCGCTGTCGAACGAGCTGAAGGTGACGCAAGACACCATGGCCAACATGCTGGGCGTGCGCCGCGAAAGTGTCACCGTCACGGCCCGCAAGCTGCAGGACGAAGGCTTGATCCAGTACCGCCGCGGCACCGTCGAAGTGCTCGACCGCGAAGGCCTGGAAGCGGCCGCTGGCAATTGCTACAAGGCAGCGCGCGCCGGTTTCGAACAGTTCCGCAGCGGCATCAGCACACACAATTAAGCCACGTTGCAAGGTGGTGCGACAGAAAAGCAACACCTTGCACCACCATTTTCCACTTCGTCTTGCCTTGCAACAATCCAGCCTCTATCATTCCCGCTGAAATTACCCAATGGAAACTTTAGTTTCCATTGGTATATTTATCGCGTGATTAGACTAACGACTGGAGTCCGTAAGCATGAAACAGCATCACCTGATCGCCGCCTTGCTGGCTGGCATGTTCTGCGCAAGCCAAGCCCAGGCAGAAATGGCCATCGCCGCCGACCTGGGTACGACCGGCGTCGGCGCGCACCTGAGCGTGCCGCTGCAATCGAATCTGAATGCCCGTTTTGGCGTCGGCTTCCTGAATTACTCCTACGACTCCAGCACCGACGATGTCGACTACAAGCTGAAACTCAAACTGCGCACCTTCGACGCCCTGCTCGACTACTTCCCCATGGACGGCGCCTTCCGCGTGAGCGCCGGCGTCGTATACAACGGCAATAAAATCGATGCCAAAGGCAAGCCGAACAAAAGCGGCAGCTATACACTGAACGGCAACACCTATACGGCAGCCAGCGCTGGCCAGCTGGACGGCACCATCGATTTCCGCAAGGTCGCCCCCTACATCGGCATCGGCTGGGGCAACCCGGTGAAAGACGCCGGCTGGGGTATTTCCAGCGACATCGGCGTATTGTTCCAGGGATCGCCTAAAACCTCGCTGCGCAATACCGGCTGCGACCCGCTGGTGTGCGCCGCCCTGAAAACGGACGTGGCCGCTGAAAACGACAAACTGGCCGACAAGGTCAAGGATTTCAAGGCTTACCCAGTACTGCGCATCAGTGCCAGCTACCGCTTCTAAGCACGCCGCCTGACGCCAAGCCGTCAGGCAAGATATAAAGGCACGCCACGGCGTGCCTTTTTCATATCCTGGGCACCTGACAAGTACCGCAGGCCAGCGTAGCGGCATGCTGCCCTGCTGCAAGCCGGGCGCGGCTAGTCAGCTGCAATGGTGGCGGCCGGCCACCAGCCCGGCCTGGCATCTTCAAACGAGTGATATTCGGGCGCAAAGGCCGCCTGGGTGGGATCATCAAAACTGCCGACCAGCAAAGCCACCGTTGGCGCATCGTCGATGGCGCCGATGGAACTGCCACAAGCGGCGCAAAAGGCCCGGCTGGAATACTCGGAAGAGCGGTAAGTGGCCGGCACACCGGCCGTGCCCGTCCAGCGCACTTGATCGCGCGCAAATTCCACCCACGCCACCGTCGGCGCGCCAGTGTGCTGCTGGCAATTCCGACAGGAACAGCTGTGCGGATTGCCGCCCTCGCCTGTCACTTCAAAGCGCACCGCGCCACATAAACAGCCACCTGTTTGCACCACATTCTCCATTGCCGCTCCCCGTTTGCACTGTTGCGTGCCCTGCCAGCAGACACGTACCCGGTACAATATTGCCATAACCCCCAACCTGGCGCGACCCATAGCGCATCGCGCCGGCACTATGAAAGAATGAATGGAAGACATCAATTGCGAAGGCTTGCCGCATATCCGCGTACTGGCAGGCGAAAACACCGACGGCCCCGTGTATGAAACCCTGCCCGCGCGCCAGATCGACGAGCACGTCTACGAACTGCTGGCCTCGCCCGGCCTGACCCTGAACCTGGCGCGGGGCGACATCGTCAACATCGCCGACCCGCTGGCCCCCGCCGAAGTCTTAAAGCGCGGCGGCAACTTCTGCATCCAGATCTATGCCGACGATGTGTCGCAAGCAGCAGTGGACCAGCTCGAACGCGACGTGCAAAACCAGCTGGGCGGCACCCTGGATGGCCAGTACAAGGGCAACCTCACCTTCAGCGTGCCGGGACACCACGGCATCTACAACGTCAACGGCCCCTTCGACGCCTTCCGCGAAGCGACGGGCGTGGAATGGTACTTCGCCAATATCTACGTCAACCTCGATGACGACGATGATGAAACCTTGCTTAACTGGTGGGTGGATATGTAATCGCTGTTCGTGCACTCAGGTAGCGGACTGCAGCCCGTCCTCGCCACCCGCCAACTCCCCATGCGGCCGGCACCAGACGAACTTGCCTGTCACTGGCTGGTACAGCAAGGGACTCTCATCGGAAATGGCCAGCAAACAAGGCCAGCATGCGGCAAGCGCGGCCGGTGTCAGCGCATAGGCGCGCGCCCGGCTGGCCATGAAAAATACGGGCATTGCCCCGGCGGCATGAAAGTGGGAAGAGAGGAACGCGGCCACGCGGCCCTGCTGTGCGGGGTGTTCCCCGGAAACGGCATCGAACTCGGCCAGCCAGTCCGGCCCCGATACCGTCGGCTGCAAGCGATGCCCCTCACGCAACTGCATGGGATGCGTCTCGTCGGGCTGGGCCGACACATGGCGCGTCCACAGTTGCGCCGCCGCATCGGGCGTCAGCGCTTGCACCTGCGCCAGCGTCTGTGCCGTGACGGCAAAGTCGGCATCGAAGAACGGCCAGTCCGGCTCAGGCTACAGCGGCCGGCCAGCGTCGGCGCCCAAGGCTGCTACGATTGACATATCTCAAGATAGCTGCCGAGCACCTTGTCCATGCCCAGCTCAAGGCACTCAACCACCAGCGCATGGCCGATCGATACTTCCAGGATGCCGGGAATGTCCAGGAAGCGTGCCAGGTTGTGCAAATCGAGGTCATGCCCGGCATTCACGCCCAGGCCCAGCGCCTGCGCCCGCCGCGCCGCCTGCAGATAGGTATCAAACACGGCATCGGCCTGCGCGCCGCCATAACTCTCGGCAAACCGCTCCGTGTACAGTTCAACCCGCGCCGCCCCTACCTCGCGCGCCCATTCCAGCGCCGGGTAATCGGCATCGACAAACAGACTGACGCGGATGCCCAGGTCGTTCAATTCCGCAATGACGGGACGCAACAGCGTTGCGTGCTGTTCAATGTCCCAGCCGTGATCGGAAGTCAATTGCCCCGGCATGTCGGGCACCAGGGTGCATTGCGCGGGGCGCGCGCTTTTTACGACTTGCAGAAATTCCGCCGCCGGATAGCCCTCCACATTCAGCTCGCGTCCCCGCTCTGCACACAGGCGCTGCAACGGGGCAACATCATCGTAGCACGCATGGCGCTGGTCCGGACGCGGGTGCAAGGTGATGCCGGCGGCGCCCAAGTCGAGAAAGCGCGCGGAAAATGCCAGCAAATCGGGGAAGTTGCGGCCGCGCGAATTGCGCAGCAGGGCGATTTTATTGACGTTGACGGAAAGCTGGGTCATGGGAGGGTGAAGTGAAAGTGACGAGTCTGGCAGCGATTGTAGCGGATCGCCCGCGCAGGGCACGGCCAACCGAACTCATCGCTACGTGCTACGATGCAAGACAAGTTCCTTTCAATACATACCATGACCTACCAGCTATTCCTGTTTGACCTGGACGATACCCTGCTCGACTTCCGGGCGTCCGAAAAACGCTCCTTCCTGCACACCATGCACGAACTGGGCTTGCGCGACGGCATCGACGCGCTGTTTTCCCAATACCAGGCGATTAACGTCGACCTGTGGAGACGTTTCGAGACGGGTGACGTCACCAAGGATTTCCTGAAAGTGGAACGCTTCCGCAAGACGTTTGCACTGAACGGCATCGCCATCGATCCGGAACTGGCCAGCCGTCTGTATCTGGAATCGCTGCCGGACACGGTCGTGCTCATCGATGGCGCCAAACAAGTGTGCGAAACGCTGTCGCGCATCGGCGAAGTGGGCATCATCACCAACGGCGTCGAGTCCATCCAGAAGCGCCGCATCGCCGCCTCCGGCCTGAGCGACTACATCTCCTTCGTCGCCACTTCCGAAGCGTGCGGCCACGCCAAGCCGGACGTGCGCTTCTTCGAATATGCCGCCAACATGGCGCGCGCATTCAGCAAGGACACGACCATCATCATCGGCGACCGCCTGGACGCCGACATCCTCGGCGCTAACCGCTACGGCATAGCCAGCTGCTGGTTCAACCCGGACAGCATGGCCAATACCTCGGCCGCCATCCCCACCTGTGAAGTGGCCAGCTTGCATGACATCGTGCCGGCGCTGGACGTGATGCAGATGAACTTGAAACAGGCTTGATCTTCCACAAGCGCACCACCTGAAATACGCTGGCAGCGGCACGAAACATGCCGCTGTTCGCGTACCATCAAGACTCGTCCATTCTGATGCCAGCCCATGCCTCCCTTCATCGTCCTGCTCGCCATCGCGGCCTTGATCCTGTTCTTTGCCATGCTGGCCACGCGCCAGACGGCCAAGTCGCGCAGGCCGCTGCGCCTGCACAGAAAACCCGTGATGACGGCGCGCGAACAGCAGATGTACCACCTGCTGCAGACGGCATTACCGGAATGCACGGTGCTGGCGCAAGTAGCGTTTTCCGCACTGGTGACGGCGAAAGGATGGGCCAACAGAAACCGTTTCGACCGCAAGGTGGCCGATTTTGTTCTGTGCAGCCAGCAACTGAACGTCATCGCCGTGATCGAGCTCGACGACCGCAGCCACGCCGGCCGCGAACGCGAGGACAAGGAGCGCGACGCCATGCTCAAGCTGGCCGGCTATGTCACCTTGCGCTATGCCAACTTCCCCACGCAGCAGGCGTTGCGCGCCGACATCGAGCAACTGTTGCTGCAAAGAGGCGACGTCGTTCCAGCCTGATTGCACCATCGCGTATCAATCGCGCGTCAGCACTTCCAGCAACTCAATCTCGAAGATCAAATTGGAATGCGGCGGTATCAAACCCATTTGCCGCTCGCCATACGCCAACGCAGCCGGCACCCACAGCTTGCGCGTGCCACCCACCTGCATGCCGTGCAAACCCAGAATCCAGCCCTGGATGACCTTGTTATTGCTCAACACACAGCGAAAAGGCTCACCCCGCTTGTGCGACGAGTCAAACTCCGTGCCATCTTCCAGCCAGCCCCGGTAGTGGGCCGTGATCAGCGCGCCACGCACCGCCGCCTTGCCATCGCCCACGACGACATCTTCCATCTTCACTTCAGCCGTCATCTCGTTTCATCCATCATCAATCGCAATGCCGCGATTGTACGACAGCGCGAAAAAGCGCAGGCAGTTACCCGCAGGGGCCTTTTTCTATTACTGCCAAATTCTGATGGGTATCTTGTGAGTCGAACACAGTACCAACGGATCGGGAGAAAAAATATCCAAACAGTAGCCGATGTTTACGTGGCTTAACAAGCAGTTGCCAGAGGTGTGTGAGTAAGTGTGTAAGCAAAGAAGCCTTACAACAAAAAAAAAATTTTACCCTCGCCTGTTTTGCTTGTTACAAGCAAGTGTCGCACGTAAAATGACCGCCTACACATTAGCATAAGTGAGTACATCAATGGAAAAAGTAGTAAGCAAAGAAGCAATCAGCGTTCGATACATTTATTCAGCCTGCGTAATAACAACAACACCTGACTTATCCATTCTTCACGATCCCTGGTTTACAGAAGGCATTTACGATGGAAGCTGGTTTCACTTCCCAAAGATCGAAAATCCGCTTGAAAGTATTGGCGATGTAGATTTCATCTACGTATCGCATATACATCCTGACCACTACGACAGTGATTTTTTGAAAAAATATTTCGAAAAATATGGCGTAAAAAAGGTATTGATAGCAAATCACTTACCAAATCATCTCGCAGGAAAAATGCGAGCAGATGGGATAGAGCCGACAATATTGACGGAAAAACTGACAATAGGTAAAACCACCGTAGAAATCATTCCTCAGAAAACAGGAAGTATTTCTGATATTGATTCAGCGATAATCGTTAAATATCAGGCGACCAACGACAAAACACATTGCGTGGTAAATGCCAATGATATTATTTTTGACGAGGAAATGCGCAGCCAGTTGAAATCCGTAGCCAATGAAGTTGATATTTTGCTTTGCGGCTATACAGGTGCAGGCCCCTATCCCCAAACCTACTTTGACACGTCAAACGATAAGCTTTTGGCTGAAGCCAACAATAAAAAACTGGCTTTTTTTGAGCGATACAAAACTCTCGTAAAAACAATAGACGCCAAAGTCAACATTCCATTTGCCGGAAAATATATTTTGGGCGGAAAACTTGTTGGACTGAATGATTTCAGAGGTGTTGCCGATCCCGTTGAAGTCCTGGAGTTTGATGAAAAAGCTGTTGTGCTTGCCGATAACGGCGGTGAAATCGATACGGACAATCTCAATCCAAGCCGCATCAGGAAAGAAAAATACGATGAGCGTGAAAAAATAAAACGTATTCAAGAAATACAAACAATGCGAATGGATTACGAACGTCTGATTGCAAAAGAAGAAATAGAACAACTTCCACTGAAACGTCTGCTTTTTCCCGCAAGTCGCAACGCGGTAAGCAAGTCTGAATGCGATGAAAACTATTATTTTTGCATACGACTGCCTAACGAACAAGTTGCCGTAATAAACGCCAATAAAAATGAACCTAAATTTTTAACATTTTTTGATAAGTCCGCTGCACTGCCAACGCCACATAGTGAAATCATTATTGATCCAAGATATTTATTTGGTTTATTGACTAATGTTTATCATTGGAACAATGCTGAAGTCGGCTCTCAGTACGATACTCGCAGGGTACCAAACAGCTTAAACAGAAAAGCGCAAGCATTCCTGAACTACCTGGCCATCTAATCAAACCAGTTCAGCAGCCGCTTTAAGCATAGCAGGACGCAAGTCAATGTAGCGTTGTATAGCCGCCATATTGCTGTGTCCTGCCAATACCACAGCACACGCACTCCAACGCCACGTCCTGCGAAGTTTGCAAGCCCCCCGCTGTTAATTAGGAGAAGAGGGATCCAAGTCTGCCATTCAGACCAAGCCACTAGCACCCTAAATAGCCATGATGGCATCTCCTCCATCCATACAGAGCCTCCCCTTGAATAACCATGATGGCCCTGCCAGAGCCGGTGCGGCGGTGCGGGGTCAAGTTGAGCTAGTCCGGTTTTCATGGACATTCTAATAGGGGACAATGTGCCCTGGAGGATACTCATGAAGAAGAAGCAACTACCTTCGAAGCGGGAGATCATTCCCACTTCACCGGAATCAACACTGAAGTTGCGCGCCACATTCACAGATGCATTCAAGCGCGATGCGGTAGCACGGCTGCGCGCAGGCAATCAAAGCGCCACTGATTTGGCGGTAGAGCTAGGGCTGCGTCGCAACCAGCTCTATAAATGGGCGAAGAAGCTCGATGAGCAATCCTTGGAGGATACCTTGCGTTCGCCAGGCCGGCCACCGACTGGCAATCTGAGCGAAATCGAACAGTTACGACGTGACCTTGCCAGTGCCCAGGAGGAGCTGGCCATCTTAAAAAAGTTAGATGCGTACTTAACTCGCCTAAAGAAGTGAAGTACGCTGTCATTGATGCGCACCGCAGCGAGTTTTCAGTCAAGTCGCTATGTCGTGTGCTTGATACCAGCCGCAGCCTGTACTACGCCTTCAAAAAGGCTAGGCCAAGCTTACGCAGCCAGCAGGACTTGGCTTTGCGTGCCAAAATCGTCGCCATCAATACAGCGCATCGCTGGGCCCCTGGGGGGGTGAAGATGTGGCATTTGCTTAAGGCCGAAGGCATCCAATGTGGGAAGCATCGCGTGATCAGGCTGCGCAAACTGGAAGACATTCAAACGACCCGCATGAAACGCTTTCGCGTCATGCACGCGAAAGAGCGTGTGCAGCCCCCAGCGCCCGATCTGGTCAAGCGCGCCTTTCAGGTCGATGCCCCTAACAAAATTTGGGTGGGCGACATTACCTCCTTGCGTACGAGAGAAGGATGGATCCATCTGGCCATCGTACTCGATTTGTTTGCACGTTGGGTGGTCGGCTGGGCCATGAATTCCACCCAAGCGGCGGCACTGCCGATGGCGGCGTTGAACATGGCATTGGCTCAGCGGCAGCCCTGCTCAGGACTGATTTTCCACAGTGATCAAGGCACGGTTTATGGGTGCAATGATTACCGTGAATTACTGCAAAAAACACGGTGTGCTGGCGAGTATGAGCCGTAAAGGCAATTGCCATGATAATGCTGTCGCCGAAAGTTTCTTTTCCAATCTAAAGAACGAAGTGATGCATGATCGTCTGTTTGCATCCCGAGAAGAAGCGAGGGCGGTGGTCAATGACTATATCGGGATGTATTACAATCGCGGCAGGCTACATCAAACCTTGGGCTACCAAACGCCAGCGCAAGTGGAAGCACACTTTCGTGTGCTTAATTAACTGTCCTGAAAACCCGAACTACCTCAAGTCTGCCATTCAGACACAAGCTCAATCATATCCGCATTGAACAACGAAGATGGCCTGTGACGTACTCAAGCGAATACAAGATTAAACGGCAGACAAAGTATGCAATGCTTATTACGTGCTCCATACCGCTTTAAAAATGAAAATAGCGACAAAGCCAGCTAGCCTATCCGAACGACAAAATCTTGCGATGATTGTTTCGCGCATAAAAAAAGCCCCAGCAGTCACCCGCCGGGGCTCATTCTATTGCTGCAAATTCTGGTGGGCCTCCCGTGAGTCGAACACGGCACCAACGGATTATGAGTCCGCTGCTCTAACCAAGCATGAGCTAGAGGCCCAAGGGGGACTGCGGCGGGGCGGCGCTGTTGATGCCCGCCTCGCGCGGCCGTTTTGGAAACGGACACGCGAGGATAGGGGTATCACGGGCGCACGTCAAGCCCTATTGGCTTCTAGTTGCCTTCCAAGAAGCTTTTCAGCTTGTCGGAGCGCGATGGGTGGCGCAGCTTGCGCAGCGCCTTGGCTTCGATCTGGCGGATGCGCTCGCGCGTCACGTCAAATTGCTTGCCCACTTCTTCCAGCGTGTGGTCGGTGGACATCTCAATGCCGAAACGCATGCGCAGCACTTTCGCTTCGCGTGGTGTCAGGGAATCGAGCACGTCCTTGACCACGCCGCGCATGGACGCGTGCAGGGCCGCGTCGGCCGGTGCCAGGGTGTTGTTGTCCTCGATGAAGTCGCCCAGGTGGGAATCGTCGTCGTCGCCGATCGGCGTTTCCATCGAGATCGGTTCCTTGGCGATTTTCATGATCTTGCGGATCTTGTCCTCGGGCATTTCCATCTTGATCGCCAGGGTGGCCGGATCGGGTTCCGCGCCCGTTTCCTGCAGGATCTGGCGAGAGATGCGGTTCATCTTGTTGATCGTCTCGATCATGTGCACGGGAATGCGGATCGTGCGCGCCTGGTCGGCGATCGAGCGCGTGATGGCCTGGCGTATCCACCAGGTGGCATACGTCGAGAACTTGTAGCCGCGGCGGTACTCAAACTTGTCGACGGCCTTCATCAGGCCGATATTGCCTTCCTGGATCAAATCGAGGAATTGCAGGCCGCGGTTCGTGTATTTCTTGGCGATCGAAATGACCAGGCGCAAGTTGGCCTCCGTCATTTCACGCTTGGCCTTGCGCGCCTTCATTTCACCGGCCGCCATCTGGCGGTTGATGTTGCGCAAGTCCGGCAGCGGCAAGACGACCCTCGCCTGCAGGTCGATCAGGCGCTGCTGCAGTTCCTTGACGGTCGGAATGTTGCGGCCCAGGATGGCACTGTACGCGTGTCCTGCGTTGACTTCGCCATCGACCCAGTCGAGGTTGGTTTCATTGCCCGGGAAGACCTTGATGAAGTGGGCGCGCGGCATGCCGCAGCGGTTCACGGCCACGTCGAGGATCTGCTTCTCGATATGGCGCACTTCGTCGACCTGGCCGCGCAGGGTGTCGCACAGCTTTTCCACGACCTTGGCCGTGAAGCGGATGCCCAGCAACTCTTGCGAAATGGCTTCCTGCGCCTTGGCATAGGGTTTCGAGTTGTAGCCTTCTTTCTCGAAGGCGCGGCGCATCTTGTCGAATTGCTGCGAAATGATGGCGAATTTTTCCAGCGCCGTGCGTTTCAGGGTTTCCAGCTGTTCAGCCGAGAAACCGGCCGCACCGGAAGCGCTCGCCTCTTCCTCTTCTTCGACTTCCTCCTCTTCCGCTTCGCCTTCTTCCTCGTCTTCTTCGACGGGTGCGGCCACGACAGGGGCTGCGGCGACCGGCTCGTTTTCATCGACGAGGCCGTCGACGATTTCGTCGATCTTGATCTCTTCGTTGGCGATGCGGTCGGCGGCGGCGATGATCTCGGCGATCGTCACGGGACAGGCGGAAATGGCCTGGATCATGTCTTTCAAGCCATCTTCAATGCGCTTGGCAATCTCGATCTCGCCTTCGCGCGTCAGCAACTCGACCGAGCCCATTTCGCGCATGTACATGCGCACGGGATCGGTGGTGCGGCCGAAATCGGAGTCGACGGTCGACAATGCCGCCTCGGCTGCCGCTTCCGCCTCGTCATCGCTGGTGACGACGGCAACGTTATCGGACAGCAACAACGTTTCCGCATCGGGCGCGTGCTCGTAGACGGCGATACCCATGTCATTGAAGGTACCGATGATGCCTTCGATGGCTTCCGGATCGACGATGTTTTCGGGCAAGTGATCGTTGATTTCCGCGTAGGTCAGGAAACCGCGTTCCTTGCCGAACTTGATCAGTGTCTTGAGTTTCTGGCGCCGGCGCTCGAGTTCTTCCTCGCTCGCTTCCGTGTCGGACGAGAACGCATCCTTCAGCAGCGCGCGCTCTTTCGCCTTGCGGTCCTTGGCCTTGGCCTTGTCGACGGCCTTCAGTTCGGCCCGCTCGACGGCGTTCAGGGCGGCGACTTCATCATTTTCTGGCTGGAATTCTTTTGGCTTGCGGCCGCGGCGGCCTGGCACTTTTACCGACGGCAAGACATAACCGGACGTATCGATCGCCGCCAGGGTGGCAGCGTCGGTGGTCTGGCTGACCACGGGCGCGCTGGTGACGCGCGCTTCTGGCCGGTCGAGCGCCTTTTCGGCTTTCGTGGTAACTTTAGTGGGCTTTACAGCCGCTTTGGATTCGGGTTTCTTGATTGGCACAGGCGCTTTCGATTACACAACGACTTGCTTTACGGTGGATTAGGATAAAGTTTGCTGCCAGTTCCCTGTCTACCTGCGGGAACCACCATCTTCGAACCTGCCGACTACGCAAATTCGACACTGTTACGTTACTTACACCTCATCGGCCACGATCCGCGGGAAGCGCAGCAATTCCTGTCCACCGGCTGTTGCCAGCCGTCTCGGCAAAAATTCCTGCATCGACCGCGTTGGGAGCGAGAGCCTGGCGCGGCTTGCCAGCGTCTGCGAGCCTTGCCCGCAACGCCGAAAACGCCAGTTGGCCCTGGCTGCCGACACGATCCACCGCGCCGATCAAGAGCCTAACTTACTGAAAACAAATACTATTTACGAAACAGAACTAGCTTGCCAAAGCACACAATACTTAGCATTTAATTATAGCACGCGAAAAATGTTTTTCCAGTGCGCGCCATACCCTCAAGACAAGGTTAGCGATTCACTAACTCGGCATCGCGTTCGCGTTCCAGCGCCCCCTGCTCCTGCATGATTTCGCGGTAGCGTACACCAATTTTCTCGGATGGCAAACCCGACGCAAACAATTGCTGCAATTCCGCCTTCAAGGCATTCAATTTGATCTCGCGGATGGTGCTCACCAGCCAAGACAATTCGCTGTCGTAATCGGATTCCGTGCCGGCCGCTATCTCGCCGATGATCTCGTCGTATTCGCTGCCCAGCTCCTTCAACTGCTGCGCCAGCGCGGCAAAACTGCCGTGCTCGCCCAAGGCCTGGCCCACGGCCACCAGCTGCCCCAGGCTGTGCGCGGCATCCGGCCCCAGGTGCTGGAAGGCGGCCAAGGCGGCCTCGTCGATGCGCATCGTCAGCGGCGGATGCGCCACCAGCATGCGCATGATCTTCAATTCCAGACCGACAGGCACGGGGCGGCCTGATTTCGGCGGCGCGCGGCGCGCCACGGCAACCGGTTTCGCCAGCTCGAACAGGGCTTCGATCTCGGCCGGCGTGGACTGCGTCAGCTGGGCCAGCCCGCGCACGATCTGCAGGCGCAAAGACGACGGCGCCATCAGTTGCAGCAGCGGCTTGGCGTCGAACTGCACGCGGGCGCGCCCTTCCGGTTCCGACAGATCATGCTCGCCCGACACTTCCTTCAGCAAGAACTGCGACAGCGGCATGGCTTCATGCACTTGCTGTTCAAACCCTTCGGCGCCGAATTCGCGGATATAGCTATCCGGATCGTGTTCCGACGGCAGGAACAGGAATTTGATGGTTTTATTGTCCGACACGTGGGCCAGGCTCGCTTCCAGCGCGCGGCGGGCGGCGCGGCGGCCGGCCTTGTCGCCGTCGAAGCTGAAAATCACGTTATCCGTCTGGCGCAGCAGTTTTTGCACGTGGGTGGGCGTGCACGCCGTGCCCAAGGTGGCTACTGCTTGCGGGAAACCCATTTGCGCCAAGGCAACCACATCCATATAGCCTTCCGTCACCAGCACGTAGCCGGCGTCACGGATAGCCTGGCGCGCCTCGAACAGCCCATATAGTTCGAATCCCTTGGAAAACAAGGGGGTTTCCGGCGAGTTCAGGTATTTCGGTTCGCCATGGTCGAGCACGCGGCCACCAAAGGCGATCACTTGCCCCTTGGTATTGCGAATCGGGAACATGATGCGTTCGCGGAAACGGTCGTAGCGCTTACGGTTATTGCCCTCTTCATCGACCTTGTCGATCACGAGGCCAGCTTCGGCCAGGGCCACCACGTCGTAATCGGGGAAGACGGAACGCAGATTGTCCCAGCCGCCGGGCGCGAAACCCATGCCGAAGCGAGCGGCCACTTCGCCCGTCAAGCCCCGGTTCTTCAGGTAGGCGATGGCTTCCGGCGCGTGGCGCAATTGCCCACGGTAATAATCGCAGGCCTGCGTCATGGCGTCGGACAAGGCCATGCTTTGCGCCTGGATCTGCGCGCGCTGGGCCGGCGGGATCTTGTCGTCCGCTTCCGGCACGACCATGCCCACGTTCTGCGCCAGGTCCTTGACGGCGTCGACAAAACCCATGCCCGAGTACTCGATCAGGAAGCCGATCGAGGTGCCATGCGCGCCACAGCCGAAGCAGTGATAGAACTGCTTGGTGGGGCTGACGGTAAAGCTGGGCGATTTTTCACTGTGGAACGGGCACAAGCCCATGAAATTGGCGCCACCTTTTTTCAGTTGCACATAGCGGCCCACGACATCGACGATATCGACGCGGTTGAGCAAATCGGAAATGAAGGATTGAGGTATCACTGGCTAGGGCGGGTCTTGTTATAGGTCAGACTATACTACCGCACGTGGCCTGAGGTTGAGCCAGGTCAACGTGTGGGCTGTTAACAGGCTGCCAGCGCGACGGCGGGCAGCCCTTGCTACTATTGTATGCTTACGCTGCCGGCGTCAAGGCTTTCTTGACCAGAGCGGACACCACCGTCATGTCGGCGCGGCCAGCCAGCTTCGGCTTGACGATGGCCATGACCTTGCCCATGTCTTGCGGACCGGCGGCGCCCGAGGCGGCCACGGCGGCAGCCACTTCGGCCGCCACTTCTTCGTCCGATAGGCCGGCAGGCATATAGCCCGCCAGGTGCACCAGTTCGGCTTTTTCGATGTCGGCCAGGTCGGCACGGCCACCGGCTTCGAACTGGGTGATCGAATCCTTGCGCTGCTTGATCATCTTTTCCACGATGGCCGTCACGTGGGCATCCGTCAATTCGATGCGCTCGTCGACTTCCTTGCGCTTGATTTCCGCCAGCAACAGGCGAATCGTGCCCAGCTTGCCCGCTTCCTTGGCGCGCATGGCATTTTTCATGTCTTCGGTAATTTGTTCTTTCAAGCTCATGGCAATCCTCGTTGGTCAGTAGGTGGGTGCTCGTGCGCGGCTAGCATCAGCGGGCCACAAAAGCGAAAACCCGCTGCGGCGAACCGGAGCGGGTATGCGACTCATCTGAAGTATCACTCCAGGCGAATCAAAACAAAACCCGTGGCGAACAATGCGCCGAACTACCCGGGTTGGTTCTGACTGAACAGTCTTAGAATAATTTTTTCGGCAGTTGTTGGCTGCGGATGCGTTTGTAATGACGCTTTACAGCAGCTGCCAGCTTGCGCTTGCGCTCAGCTGTTGGCTTTTCGTAGAATTCGCGTGCGCGCAATTCGGTCAGCAGACCCGTTTTTTCGATGGTGCGTTTGAAGCGACGCATTGCGACTTCGAACGGCTCGTTTTCTTTAAGGCGAATAGTGGTCATGTAAAATTCAAACCGTTGAGGTGGTGTATAGGAAGAGATAGATAGTAGCAGCTTTTATTCGGAAAGGGAAGCCCCTCCCCCACTTGCGTGCGGCATGCAGCCTGCGGTCGCTGCCGGAATGTGGCGTAAACCACGCACCGGGACCGGCGCACCGGGCGCCAGAACCCCATCCTACAGACTTGCTTACTGCAAGGCAATACCTGCCGCCACGCCGGAAGCCCAGGCCCACTGGAAGTTGTAGCCGCCCAGCCAGCCCGTCACGTCGACCGCTTCACCGATGAAATACAGGCCAGGTACCTTGTTGGCCATCATGGTCTGCTGCGACAGTTCGCGCGTGTCGATGCCGCCGCGCGTCACTTCGGCCTTGCGGTAGCCTTCGGAACCGTTCGGCACGATGGACCAGGCATTGATGGCTAGCCCCAGCTTGCGCAGCTGCGCGTCCGGCATATCGGCGATGCGCGCGTCCGGCGCCAGGCCGTTGACGGCCAGCAGGCAGTCGGCCAGGCGCTGCGGCAGCCATTGCGCGACGATATTGCCCAGCTGCTTCTTCAGGGTGCCCTTGCCTTCAATCAAGGTCTGCGCCACGTCCACTTCCGGCAGCAGATTGATGACGATGGGTTCGCCCGGCAGCCAGTAGCTGGAAATCTGCAAAATTGCCGGACCCGACAGGCCGCGATGCGTGAACAGCAAATCTTCGCGGAAACGCGCGCCCGTTGCCTTGCGGCCTTTCAGGCTGCCCGTTTCCACATCCACTTCCAGCGCGATGCCGGACAATTCCGCGAACGGCGCCCAGCTGGTCGCATCGAACGTCAGCGGCACCAGGGCCGGACGCGGTTCGACCATCGTCAAGTCGAATTGTTTGGCGATGCGGTAGGCAAAATCCGTGGCGCCGATCTTCGGGATCGACAGGCCGCCCGTGGCGATGACGATGCTGGCCGTCTCGATGTCGCCGCTATCGGTCTGCAGCACGAAGCCACCGTCATCTTGCTGGACAACATTGTCGATCTTGCACGGCATGCGCCAGTGCACGCCCCCAGCGGCGCACTCGTCCTTGAGCATCTCGATGATCTGCTCGGCCGATTCATTGCAGAATTGCTGGCCCTTGTGCTTCTCGTGGTAGCCGATCCGGTATTTTTTCACCAGCGCGAGGAAATCCTGCGGCGTGTAGCGCGACAGTGCACTCTTGCAGAAATGCGGGTTTTCCGAGAGAAAATTTTGCGGGGTGGCGTTAATATTGGTGAAATTACACCGCCCACCACCCGAGATGCGGATCTTTTCGGCCAGCTTGGCCGCGTGATCGATCAACACCACGCGCTTGCCTTGCTGGGCGGCAACAGCCGCACACATCATGCCGGCCGCGCCCGCGCCGATCACTGCCACATCAAATTGTTTTGCCATAAGAATTCCGGTCACCGCTGATTACAAAGACGCCATTGTAAACTGCGGCGACGCGGCTAGCGCGGCCGTGCTGCAATCTGCCGCGATGCCATCAGGCATTGCGCCACCTGTTCGGCGATCGATGGCGGCACGGGCACCTCGCCGCGCAGCACGGCGGCGATCCAGGCGGCCGTGGTGGTGGCATCGCGCTCGGTCGGCAAATGCGGCAACTCTTCGACAAGCAACTGCTTTTCCACCAGCACCGTGCGTTCGCTCCCGTGGAACCAGTCGATCTGCTGCGCCTTGTTGGCGTTGGCCACCGTTTCGCCTTCCGTGCCGCGCATCAGGAAAGCGTCGCCGCGCCCTGCCGGAGATGCCGTCAGGAAATATTCACCAAGCATTTCCAGATATTCCGGATGCGTATACGACACCAGGCGCAGGGCGGGACCGGCGAACGGCTGCATGATTTTCACCAGGGTATGCGTGGAATTGCGCACGCCCAACACGCGCCGCAACGACAGCATGTGCGCCAGGCGCGGCGCCAGCGCTTCGATAGGCAGGAAGGCCGCTTGCCCGCGCGCCATGGCGGCTTCGGCTTGCGCATGGTCGAGCGAAGCGGGCACACCCAGCGCGGCCAGCACTTCGGCCGTCGTGATACGGCCCGGATCGCTGCTCACGCCATGCACGAGCACGGGTGCCCCGGCGCGCGCCAGCAGCAGCGCCAGCAAGGCCGTCAGGTTGGCCATCTTGCGGGCGCCGTTGTAGCTGGGAATGATGATCGGGGCAAATTCGCCGGCCGGCGCGGCCAGCGGGCTGAACGATGCTTCGGCGGCGTCGAGGAAGCCGGCGATTTCGTCGACCGATTCGCCCTTGATGCGCATCGACAACAAAATACCGCCCAGTTCCAAGTCCGACACGCGGCCCTCGAGCATGGCGCGGTACAGGGCGCGGGCATCATCACGCGTCATGCTGCGCGCGCCGTTCTTGCCGCGTCCTATTTCTTTGATGAAACGTGCTGCGGGGAATGGCTCACCGGCCACATCGGTATGGGGGATGGATACAGTCGTCATGGCGCCAGCTTACACGGAATTTTCCCCTTGCAGAGAGGCTGGCGGATGCCATAGGCGCCGATGCAACAGTCTTTCCAGCTATTTTCACGAATTTTCTGCGCGCCTGCATCCAGAGGCGCCACCGCTGCGTATAAGACTGCACAGGGGGAACTCATCATGGAACACGCGGTCAAACAGGAAACTGCCTTCGTCGGCATCGAAACGAGCAAGCTGCAGCTGAAAGCCGTGCTGCTTTCGGGCGGCGAAATGCTGTGCAAGGTGCTGGAAAACGACGTGGCCGGCTACCGCTGGCTGCGCAGCTGGCTGCAAAGGAACGACGTGCCCGTCATGGGCTTGCGCGTCTGCATGCGCCTCGATATGCCGTACAGCGAAGCGCCAGCCCGCATGCTGGCCGAGATGGGCATGCTGGTCTGCGACGCCCAGCCCGCGCAGCTGGAAGACTATCTGCGTGGCCATGGCTTGCCCGGAGACGCGGCGCACAGCGCCGTGGTGCTGGCCAACTACTGCCAGCACAGGCGCCCCGCACGGTGGACGCCGCCTTCGCCCGCCTACGTGGAACTGCGCCTGTGGCTGCGCCGCCTGCACGCCATGCAAGGCGTGCGCCAGCAGGAATCGGCGCGCCTCGATGCGCACTTGCGGGCTGGCCAGCAGGCGCTGCACGCCCTGCTGGGCCGGCAAATCGCCTGCCTGGACGCACAGATACGCCAGCACGAAAGCGCCATCCTCGCGCACGTGCGGCGCCATCCCGGCCTCCCCCGGCCGCCCGAGCTGGCTGGCAACGACCAGCGCATCGCCCGCTACGGCGTTGGCGCCAGCCTGGGCGGCGGTCATTGAGCGTCCGGCAGCAAGGGGCCGGTGGCGCGCCGGCACTGCCATAAAAACAACTGATGCATTCCCGTTTTGGCCCCATCCCCGCCGCCAGGCCGCATTTCCGCTACACTATTGCCTCTTAAAGAACGCAATAGCGAAAGCCGAGCCAGAATCATGAATACGCCAGACATCGAAAATATCAACGTCACCTCCTTCGCGCCCATGCCGACACCGGCCGAACTGCACGCCAAGCTGCCCCTGTCGGAAAGCGCCTTCGACACCGTCAGCCGCGGCCGCGAAGCGCTGCGCAACATCATCGACCGCAAGGACCAGCGCCTGTTCGTCGTCGTCGGTCCGTGCTCGATCCACGACCCCGTCGCCGGCCTCGATTACGCGCGCCGCCTGAAAGCGCTGCAAGAGGAAGTCAAGGACACGATGCTGCTGGTGATGCGCGTGTATTTCGAAAAACCGCGTACCACCACGGGCTGGAAGGGCTATATCAACGACCCGTACATGGACGACTCGTTCAAGGTCAACGAAGGCATGGAAAAGGCGCGCCAGTTCCTGCTCGACGTGTGCGAACTGGGCCTGCCCACCGCCACCGAAGCGCTGGACCCGATCTCGCCGCAGTACCTGGGCGACCTGATCGCCTGGACCGCCATCGGCGCACGCACGACGGAATCGCAGACGCACCGCGAAATGTCGTCGGGCCTGTCGACGCCAGTCGGCTTCAAGAACGGCACCGATGGCGACATCAGCATCGCCGTCAACGCCATCCTGTCGTCGGCGCACCCGCACTCTTTCCTGGGCATCAACGGCGAAGGCAACGTCGCCATCGTGCGCACGCGCGGCAACGCGTATGGCCACGTCGTGCTGCGCGGCGGCGACGGCCGCCCGAACTACGATTCGGTCTCGATCGCCATCGCCGAACAGGCGCTGGCCAAGGCCAAGCTGCCCGCCAACCTTGTGGTCGACTGCTCGCACGCGAACAGCTACAAGAAGCCGGAACTGCAGCCGCTGGTGATGGCCGACGTGGTCAACCAGATCCGCCAGGGCAACCGCTCGCTGGTGGGCGTGATGATCGAATCGAACATCGTCAGCGGCAACCAGAAGATCCCGCAAGACCTGTCGCAACTGACCTACGGCTGCTCCGTCACCGACGGCTGCATCGACTGGGACACGACGGCCACCATGCTGCGCGACGCACATGCGCACCTGCTGAACCGCCCAAAGTAAACAGCTGGAGTCAGACCCCCTCTTGCGTTGGCGCTGAACCTGGCGTTAGCGGCATTGAGGGTCTGACCCCAAACACCTATGCCATCTGCACATGCGGCAGCACGGCGTACGATCCCGCCAGTGCCTGTTCCGCCTTGCTGGCCGGGATATTGAGTTCATTGACGTCCAGGTAGATGCGCCCGTCCAGGATGCGCACGGCGTACGTGCGCGCCATGCCCTGCACGGGCGCCACCAGACGGCCCGAATCGAGCTCGATGATCCAGCTGTTCTTCGGCCCCATCAGGTTTTTCTCCATCAGCACCCCTTGCGCCAGCGGGCCGCCCAGGCAAGGCACCGTGTCGAGCAGCGCATACACCGTATCGTCCGTCGCGCGGAATAGCGCCACGCCCGGCAAGTCCTGCCACGCCAGTCCCCGCTGCACCATGCGCGCGCCCGCCAGCGGCATATCCTTCAGGCGGCAAATCATTTTCCATTGTTCCGACATCGCTAGCTCCCTTGAGAAAGGCACACGCCTGTCTAAGCAAGAGCGGTGCCAGTGCCGATGCAGGCGAAAAATGACCGACATCCGGGAAAAACGGCACCGCGGCGCACTGCGCAAGTGCACACTGCCGCCGAAATGGTGCGCCGGCCGCACGGTGGACTGGCCGGCTTTCCTTTACAATGGCGGATTACTCCTCCCTATTTAGCACCTTCATGATTGTTCTTGGCGTCGAATCCTCCTGTGACGAAACCGGCCTGGCCTTGTACGACACGCAACGCGGCCTGCTGTCGCACGCCCTCTATTCGCAAGTCGCCATGCACGAACAATATGGCGGCGTGGTGCCGGAACTGGCGTCGCGCGACCATATCCGCCGCGCCATCCCGCTGCTGGAAGAAACGCTGACCAAGGCCGGCATCACCCTGCCCGAAATCGACGCCATCGCCTACACGCAGGGTCCCGGCCTGGCCGGCGCGCTGCTGGTCGGTTCCTCGGTCGCCTGCAGCCTGGGCTTGGCCATCAACAAGCCGGTGCTGGGCATCCATCACCTGGAAGGCCATCTGCTGTCGCCATTGCTGGCGTCCGAGCCGCCGGAATTCCCCTTCATCGCCCTGCTGGTGTCGGGCGGCCATACGCAGCTGATGCGCGTCGATGGCGTGGGCCAGTACACGATGCTGGGCGAAACGCTTGATGATGCGGCCGGCGAAGCGTTCGACAAGTCGGCCAAGCTGCTGGGACTCGGTTATCCTGGCGGCCCCGCCATTTCGCGCCTGGCCGAATTCGGCGACCCGCTCGCGTATAAACTGCCACGCCCGATGCTGCACTCGAAGGATTTCAATTTCAGTTTCTCCGGTTTGAAAACGGCCGTGCTGACGGTGGTCAAGAACCATGAAGAAAAAGTCATCGCGAACATCTGCGAACAGGACAAGGCGAATATCGCGCGCGGCTTCGTCGACGCCATCGTCGACGTGCTGACGGCCAAATGCGTGGCTGCCCTCAAGCACACGGGCTTGAAACGCCTGGTGATCGCCGGCGGCGTGGGCGCCAACGCGCAACTGCGCGCCTCGCTCAACGCGGCCGCCGCCAAGAAGCGTTTTAAAGTGTATTACCCGGAGCTGGAATTCTGTACCGATAACGGCGCCATGATCGCCTTTGCCGGCGCCATGCGCCTGCAGATCAATCCCGACGCCGCCAAGCACGATTACTCGTTCAATGTGCGCCCGCGCTGGCCGCTGGACGAAATCCGCGAAGTCTGATCATTCCAGCAGGAAGTTGCGCGTGCCCGCCAGGGCCGCGCCCTCTTCCACCGTTTCATCCTTCAATGCCACGCCCGACAACTGCCGGCTGAACGCCTGCGACAGCAGGTAGTGCAGCCGGTATGCCGCCTGCGCATACGCCAGCCCCTCGGGGCGCACATTCGAAATGCAGTTGCGGCGCTCGTCCAGCAGCCCCACCTTGGGCGCCCACGTCAGGTACAGGCCCAGGCTGTCCGGGGAACTGAGGCCCGGCCGCTCGCCGATCAGCACCAGCACGGCCTTCGCCTGCAGCAATTGCCCCACCTCGTCACCGATGGCCACCCGTCCCTGCGCCACGATGTGCAGCGGCGACAGCGTCCACGCTTCCCGCGCCAGTCGCTCGCGCAAGGCGGCCAGGAACGGCGCCGCGTGGCGTTGTATCGCCAGCGCCGACAGGCCATCGGCCGCCACCAGCGCCAGGTCGACTCCCTTGCTACCTCCGGCCAGCCGTGCGCGTGAAGCATCGTCCAGCCGGCGCCCAAGGTCGGGCCGTTGCAGATACTCGGCGCGCGTGGCGGCCTCGCTGTGCAGCGGCACGCAGCCTTGCCCCTGCGCGGCCAAGGCGCGCGCCAGGACCTCGCCATCGAGTTCCAGGTGCACGGCGTCGCGCGCCTGCGCGTGGGCCAGCTGGAACGCCAGCTGCGCCTTGGTCGGCACGCTGACGCCGCACCGTCCCAACGCAATGCGCGCTGCCGTATGCGCGCGCAGCGCCTGCCAAGGGTTGGTTTCGTCCATGCGTCCTCCTAGTCGTCCAGGCGCAGCAGGGCCGCCTGGAAGGCCGGCGCCAGCGCTTCGTTCAAGCGGCCCTGCGCATCCGTGATCCGCATGCGCGCCAGCCAGGCTGCGAATTCGGGCGCCGGGCGCAGGCCCAGCACGCGGCGCGCATACAGCGCGTCGTGGAACGAGGTGCTCTGGTAGCCGAGCATGATGTCGTCCGCGCCCGGCACGCCCATGATGAAATTGCAGCCGGCCACGCCCAGCATGGTCAGCAAGGCATCCATGTCGTCCTGGTCCGCTTCCGCATGGTTGGTGTAGCACACGTCGCAGCCCATGGGCAGCCCAAGCAGCTTGGCGCAGAAATGGTCTTCCAGCCCCGCGCGCATGATCTGCTTGCCGTCATACAGGTACTCGGGGCCGATGAAACCGACGACGGAATTGACCAGCAGCGGTTGATACGCGCGCGCCACCGCATACGCGCGCGCCTCGCACGTCTGCTGGTCCATGCCGTGGTGGGCGCCGGCCGACAGCGCGCTGCCCTGGCCCGTCTCGAAATACATGACGTTGTTGCCCACCGTGCCGCGCCCCAGCGACAGCGCCGCCGCCTGGCCCTCAGCCAGCAGCGCCAGGTCGATGCCGAAGCTGCGGTTGGCCGCCTGCGTGCCCGCCACCGACTGGAACACCAGGTCGACGGGCGCGCCGCGGCGTATCGCCTCGATGGTATTGGTGATGTGCGTGAGCACGCATGACTGGGTGGGAATCTGATATTGATCAATGACGGCGTCGAGCAGGTGCAGCAGCGAGACCACCTGCGCCACATTGTCGGTGGCCGGATTGATGCCGATCACGGCGTCGCCGCTGCCCAGCAGCAGGCCATCGAGGATGGAGGCGGCAATCCCCGTGGCGTCGTCCGTCGGATGATTCGGCTGCAGTCGCGTGGACAGACGGCTCGCCAGGCCCTGGGTATTGCGAAAGGCCGTGACGACCTGGCACTTGCGGGCCACCAGCACCAGATCCTGCAGGCGCATGATTTTTGAGACGGCGGCCGCCATTTCCGGCGTGATGCCGGCGGCGACGCGCGCCAGCGTTTGCGTATCCGTTGCGTCATCGAGCAGCCAGTCGCGAAAGTCGCCCACGCACAGGTGGGCGATGGGGGAAAACGCGGCGCGATCATGGCTATCGATGATCAGGCGCGTGACTTCATCGTCTTCGTATGGTACCAGCGCCTCGTTGAGGAACAATGACAGCGGTACGTCGGCCAGCGCCAGCTGCGCCGCCACCCGCTCGCGCGCGTTCGATGCCGCCATACCGGCCAGCACATCGCCCGAACGGGGCGGCGTGGCCTTCGCCAGCAGCTCTTTCAGGCTGGCGAACTGGTAAACATGGCTGTCTATCGTATGGCTGAAGCGGGGCATAGATTGTGCTCCAAGGCATCCCAATGGCCCATTCTACGCCAGGCTACAGGCTGCGCAGCGCTCCTTCCAGCTGCGGATAGCGGAAGACAAAGCCGTCGGCCAGCAAACGGCGCGGCGCGACCCTTTGGCCTTCCACCAGCAAGTCCGCCTGCTCGCCCAGCAAGGCGCGCATGAGGAAGGCCGGCGTGGGCATGACGCTGGGGCGGTGCAGCACGGCGCCCGCCACCTGGGCGAAGCGACGCTGCGCGATGGCTTCCGGCGCGCAGAAGTTATACGCGCCGCCCACTGCCTGTGCTTCGCTGCGGCGCGCCAGGTGGGCGATGCCGCGGATCACGTCGCGCACATGCACCCACGTGACCCACTGCTTGCCGCTGCCCAGCGGGCCGCCCACGCCGAAGCGTATCGGCAGCAGCATCTGCGGCAGCGAACCCTGGTGGCCGAAGACGAGGCCAAAGCGCATGCAGCCCACCTGCACGCCAAATTGCTCCGCCTGGCGCGCGGCCGCTTCCCACTCCTGGCACAGCTGCGACATGAAGATAGGCTGCGGCGCGCTGTCTTCAGCCAATTGCGTCGGATCGCCCTGCGGCTGCACGCCGTAGTAACCGATGGCCGATGCCGACAGCAGCACCCGTGGCTTGTGCTGCGCGCGGGCGATCCACGCCACCAGGTCCTGCGTCAGCGCCACTCTGCTGCGGCGCAGGGCCGCCTTGCGCGCGTCCGTCCAGCGCTTGCCGACGATGCGCGCACCGGCCAGGTTGACCACCATGTCGATGCGCTGCGCATCCGCCAATTCGTCGAACGACTGGATGCAGCGCACCTGGCCATTAAAGGTCCACGCGGCCTGTTTCGGCTGGCGCGTCAGCACCGTCACCGCATGGCCGTCGGCCAGCAAGGCGCTGACTAACTGCTGGCCGATGAAACCCGTGGCACCCGTCACCAGCACGGACTGCGGCGCGGCGGCAAAGCGCAGGTGCTCCTCTTGCTCTGCCGTCTCCTGCACCTTGCGCCGTCCCAGCTGCCACACGGCATACGCGTCGCGCAGGCCGGACAAGCCCACGCCCACGCCGCACAGGGCGAGGAAGACGCTGAGCCAGCCATACGGCTGCCACACGAGGGCCATCGGCAAGCTGGCCCACTGGCTGCTGTTCAGGGCCAACAGGGCGATGAAGGCGCCCGCGTTAATCGCCAGCACCGTATGCGTGACCCGCTCCGTGGCGGGCAGGAGGCGGGTTTGATCTTCCACAACAAAATCCCACAGGGTCAGCACGATTTCCACGCCAAACACAATCACCAGCACCCAGGCCCAGGCGCCATGCCACTCCCAGGCTGCCAGGCCGACGAACAGCAGGCTGTAGATCAGGGCGCGCGTGGCATGGATCGTCAATTCGAGGCGCGCCGACGCCTTTTGCGGCAGCGCCTCCGTGATTTCATGGTGGTAGATGGTATCGAAGGCGCCCAGGCAGCCTTGCGCCGCCATCAGTTGCAGGGCCAGCAAATGCGTATTCATGGTGTCTCCTTGATTTCCGGCGCGGCCGATTCGCGGAACACGCCCGCCTGGGTGAACGTGGTGCCGAACAGGACGTGGCGAATCTCGATGCGGATATTGAACTGCTGCGGCGTCTCATTGCGGTGGCACAGATAGGTCTTGCCGGGCGTGAGTACGCCGGGCAGCGGCATGCGCCAGCCAAAAAGATCCCAAAAATAGCCATCGCTGGTGAAGTACAGATTGCCATCCTCCACGTGCAGCACCAGCTTCATGCCCAGGCCCATGCCCACGTATTCGAGCACTTCGCCCTTCGCGCTTTCCGCCATGTAGGAGGTGAAGCGGATCGGCGCGCGGCCATGCAGGCGGTAGGTGCGCTGCTTGAAGATGAAGGGGCAGCCGGGGCGCGAATAGACTTCGATATCGACGGGGAAATCCGCGTCGTCATACGGGATCAGGGCGCCATCGATGAAGGGGCGCGTCAGCCAGCCGAGGAACTTCCCCAAGCGCGAGCTGGTAAGTTCACGCAGTTCGCCCCGGTAGTACAAAGGCTGGCCCGGCGCGGGATTTTTCTCGAAGCGGCGGCGGATGTCCGGGTGCAGGGTCAGCCACTGCTTGCCCATCACCTTCCTGAACAGCTCTCCTTCGGACGGGCCGTTCATGATTTTGCGCGCTTGCCAGGCTTGTCTTCCGGGCTGAGGAACTTGGCCACCTTGCCGCCCATCGACAACATGCGCTGCAGGGTCGCCGGCGGCAGGTTTTTGTAGTCGCTGTAGGTGGAGCTGAGCATTTCCAAAAACGCCAGCACTTCGCCCATGCGCTCGAGCGTCGCCGGTGGAATGGCCGCATCGTGTTCGCCCTCGATCGCGCATTCACGCAGCACCGTCAGCGTGGGATCGATCTCGCGCCGCTTGCGCTCTTCCATGATGACGCGGAAGATTTCCCACACATCCTGCAGGGCGACGAAGTGGTCGCGCCGGTCCCCCATCACGTGCGTGATGCGCGCCAGGCCCCAGCTTTGCAATTCCTTCAGGCTGTTGCTGACATTCGAGCGGGCCACGTTCAGGCTGGCCGCGATGTCTTCCGCCGTCAGCGGTTCATTCGCCAGGAACAGCAGCGCGTGGATTTGCGCCACCGTGCGGTTGACGCCCCAGCGCGTGCCCATCTCGCCCCAGTGCAAAATATATTTCTGCGTGGTCGGACTCAGTTCCATGATTTTCTCTTATTTCTGTCGTTACAGAAATGTAAGACGGAACGGAAACCGAGTCAAGCGCGATTCGTCAAGACTGTGCGGGCGGGCGGCCCATGGCGCGCAGGAATTGCTGCTGCGAAGCGTGCAGCTGGCCGTAACCGAGTTCGCGGTACACGAGACCGTGGCATGGCGCCAGTTCGGCCAGGATGCGCGCCAGCGCCGGGTAGTGGCGGTGATTCCAGGTGGGGAACAGGTGGTGCGTCAGGTGCAGATTCAAGCCGCCGAGCCAGTAACCGAGCCAGCGCAGGCGGCGCGGCTGCGGCGTCCAGTCGCAAGACGTGTAAAACGTGTGCTGATACCAGTCGTGCGGCAGCGTACCGTCCGCGCCAGGCTGGAAAAACTCGACTTCGGCCCAGTGCGTGCCCAGGATCAGCGCCACCAGCGCGCACGAGGCGATCATCTGGCCCACAAAATACGCACCCAGCACCACGCCCCAGCCGATGCCGTGCTGCTGCAGCACCCACATGGGCAGCGCCAGCACCAGCGCCACATGGCCCAGCTTCCAGCCCAGGAACGACAGCCAGCCGCGCCAGCCCTGCAAACGGCTGTGCGCGGCCACGGGCGTCTTGCCGAAGCGGTCCAGCCAGTCGCCATACCAGTTCAGATACGGCAGCGACAGCGCCGCCACCACGGGCCAATACAGGTACTGGTAGCGGTATTGCGGCGACCAGCGTTGAAAAGGCGTCTGGCGCAGGAAGGGGTTCGGTTCCGTGTCGAGGTCATAGCCTTCCACGTTGGCATACGTGTGATGGAAATGCACGTGGCGGATGGTCCAGAAATCCGTATCCACGCCCACGGGCAAACCCACCAGGCGGATCAGCACGCGGTTCCAGGCTCCCTGGCGGAAGATGGCGCTGTGGGCCGCATCGTGCAGGGTATTCATGGCCAGCGCCATGGCCGCGACCAGGCAAGCCACATAGCTGGCGACAAACGGCCAGGTGCTGCCAGCGTTCAAGGCCAGCGCATACAGCCCCACCGTCAGGGCGGCCAGGAAGGCGGTTTTCGCATGCAGGCGCCAGTCGCCGAAGCGGTGCCGTCCTTCGCTGGCGAGGTAGGCGTCGGCGCGTGCGCGCAATTCGCGGCGGAAGGCGGAATCGCGTGCGGGCCGGAAGCGCAGCGGCGGCAACGAAGGTACAGGCTGCGTCACGCGCGCGTCCCCGCTGCCGCCGGCCACCACAGGCGGCGCGCGCCGTCGAGGCCATGCGCCAGCAGTGCGGTCAAAAACACCATCCCCCACGCATCGCGCGCGCCATACCAGCCCAGATACAGGGCAGGCATGGCCAGCGCGATGGCCACCCAGGCGATGGCGCCCCAGCGCCGCGCATCGGACAAGCCGCCCAGCGCCAGGGTGCCACCGAAGATCAGCGCGAACAGGATGACTTGCTGCGCGCCCGCCAGTACCGCTTCGTGGTTGACGTAATGGATCACCAGGCCAAACAGGATCACGCCGCCGATGCCGATGAACAGCTCGGGCACCTCGAAAGTGCCGCGCGACTGCCAGTGGGGAAAGCGCGCGCGCAGCCAGGTAAATAGTTTGCCGTTGCTGGCCAACAGCGGGTTGTGCGTTGGCGTCATGCCCTTCACGCCATAGCGCATTTCCACGCCCTCGAGTTCGGGCTGAAAGCTGCCGAAGAGTTTGTCCCAGATCAACAAGGTACCGCCGAAATTGCGGTTGATATAGCGCTTGTCCGTGCCGTGGTGCACGCGGTGATGCGACGGCGTCACCATGAAGCTATCGAGGATGCCGGATTTTTTGACCAATGCATTGTGGTTGTAGAGCTGCACCGTGTAATGCAGGGACGAGACGACAAGGAAGATTTCCAGCGGCACGCCCAGCACGGCCAGGATGGCGATGAAGGGGAAATTCGTCAGCGACGAATACCAGGAATTGCGCACGCCCAGCGACAGGTTGAAATGCTCGCCCTGGTGGTGCACCACATGCACGGCCCACAGCAAGGGGATTTTATGGTGCAGCCGGTGCATCCAGTAAAAGCACAGGTCCCAGGCAAAAAAAGCGAACACCCATTGCGCCACCACGGGCCACTGATCGACGAGGTGCAGGTTCACATGGCGCAGCAGCAGGGCAAACGCGGCCACTTCCACGCCGCGAAATACCCACATCAGGATATGGCCGGAATTGAGGTTGAAGATCACGTCCTTCCACGGCACGGGTGTCTTGCGCACCCATTTCAGGATCAGCAGTTCGGCCAGCACGAAGGCCAGCATGATCAGGAACGACAGGGCAAATGGATTCATCATGGTGCGGTTTTGATGGAAACGGCGCGGCGGGCAGCCAAGGATACCTGCATTTTCGCCAGCATGCCGCCGGCGATGCCGACAGCCAGGCCGGCGGCCAGGTCGATGCTCACGTGCCGGCGCAGCGCGATGATGGCGTAGCAGATGGCCACGCCCAGCACCACGGCCAGCGTGGAGCGCAGCAGCTGGCGTTTGTCGCACAAGGCCCACACGCACAGCAAGGTCAGGGCGCCATGCAGCGACGGCAGGCAGTTTTGCGTGGAGTCCGCCGCCTGCAGCATGCGCAGCGCCTGCGTGCTCCAGGCGCTGCCGTCGCCCACGGGCGGGTAGGCGAGCGTGGTCGGATACAGCAGGAAGACCACGCCGCACATGACGGCGGAAAGCGCCATGGCGCGCGCCAGCCAGCGCACGCGGGCCGCATCGGCCGCCAGGTAGGCGTAGGGGATCAGGATAAAGAACGACAGGTATAGCCAGATGGCGGCATCCGTGTAGGGAATGGCGCGATCCAGCGCCGTTTCCGGCAGCAGTACCCCCTGTCCTTGCAGCAAGTCGCTGGAAAAATACACGAGGCCGACGCTGCCCCAGCCGGCCAGCAAATGCAGCAGGCGGCCGCGTACGGTCATGGAAGAAGGGTTCATGCGGTGGCAAGGCGCCGGATGCGGCGCCGTTTCATGGTGGGGTCAAAGGGAGGCAGTTCGGCGCTCGTCGTCCAGGCCAGGCCATCGACGGCCACGCCCAGGCCCTGCAGCACCATTGCCAGGTGCGCGCGCAGGGCGGCCAGGCCGGCATCGTCCAGGGCCGCATGCAGCTGCAAGGCCGCTTCGCCCGCTTGCGCCAGGCGGTAGTCGGCGTCCGGCGGCAAGGCTTGCGCGAAGGCCCGCGTCAGCACATCGGCAAACACGGCGACGGGGGCGCCGCCGCGCGCGGAGGGAAGCAGCAGCATGTCGTCGCAGCGCCCTTCGATGCCGTCGATGGCGCGCGTGGCGCGGCCACACGGGCATGGCGTGGCGCGCGCGATCAGGATGTCGTCCAGGCGGTAGCGCACGATGGGCTGCGTAATGCGCGTGAAGTCCGTAATCACGGGCACGAAGCGACGTTGTTCAGCGTCGAGCCACTGCGGCTCGATGTGCACGTATTCCTCGTTCAAATGCAGCACGCCGTGTTCGCAGCTGCTGGCAAGGAAACCCTCGGTGGCCTGGTAGATTTCATGCACGGCGCCAAACGCCTGCACGATCAGCGCCCGGTCCTGGGCTTCCAGCACTTCGGCCACCGAGATGACTTTTTTCGGCGCCAGCGCCAGGCTGCCATCGATGACGCGCAAGGCCAGCTGGCGCAGCACTTGCGCGGGTGCGACGATCACGGAAGGTTGATACTGCGCCAGTTGCGCGCACAAGGCGTCGAAGGGCTGGAACAGATCGTAAAACGCAAAGGTCAGCCACGGCGAACGCACGGCCGTGTACAGATTGCTGTTCGCGCGCAGGAACAGCGCGACCCGCTCGCCGGAAAACAGGCCGTCGGGCAGCGCCTTGGCCAGCATCACGCCCGCCCATTGGGCCTTTTCGCGCGGGCTGACGGTAAACACGGCGCGCCGCGACGAGGTGCCCGACGACAGCCCCACGGTGATGTCGCCGACGGCCGGCGTGAAGTCGCGGCTATGCTCGGCCGCCATGGCCGCGTCCATCGCCTGCGCCAACGTGATTCCTGCCGTGTTCATGGCGTCGAAATGCTCGAGCATCAGCGCCTTGTTCATCGTCGGCCACTGCGCCAGGGGCAGCTTGCGGTATGGGGCGAAGTAAGCGCTGCGCTGGCACAGGGTATCGATGAAACGGGCCAGCTGCTGTTGCTGGTAGGCGTCGAGCTGCGCGCGGCTTGTGAAGCGCAGGCGGCGCGTGCGCCAGTACGACAGCAAGAGCCAGACAAGACGCTTCACGGGCGGCCCGCCACAGGCAAATAATCGACAGTATCTTCATGCGTGATGCGGATCTGCGCATTGCCGGACTGGTGCAACTGGTGCAGGCGGTTCAGGGTGGCGTAGTACGGCGCGCGCTTGTGCTGGATGATGAAAGACAGTTCCGACGGGCCGCGCAGCTGCTGGAAACTTTCCGGCACCCAGGCCGCGTCGGACGCCAGCAGGGTCCAGCCGCCATCCTGCAGCACGAAGGCGCCCAGATGGCCGACGGCGTGGCCGGGCAAGTCGACGATGTAGATCTCGCCCGTGCCGCTGACGTCGCGCCCGTGCGTGAATGGCAGCAGGGCCGCAGGCAAGGCCGTCTCGGGCACGCTGTCGACAAAGCTCAATCGATCCGCAATATCGTTCGGCAGCAGTTCGGGCACGAAGGCCTGGCGCACGGCGGCCACGCCGGACAATCCCCGCACGGCGTCCCAACCCGTTTTGGAAGCCATCAGCCGCGCGCCGGGAAAGTCGCGCAGACCGGCGATATGGTCGGCGTGGAAGTGCGACAGCAGCAAGGTATGGATGTCGCCGGGCGACACGCCATGCGCGCGCAGCTGGCCCTGCAGGGACTCATTCTCATCGAAGAAAATCGGCGTCACCCACGCGTACATCCGGTACACGCCCTTCGACGTGGCGGCGCGGAAGTGTTCGGCGTAGCCGGTGTCCCACAGGTACAGGCCCGCGCGCGTCTCGATCAGGTAGGCGCGCGAGGGGAAGCAGCGGCTGGCCAGCCCGCTGCCTTTCAAGACCATGCACGAAGGATGGGTGCAGTGGCCGACGCGAAACGCGGTGATGCTAGCCATTGCGCTCCTTGCCCACCTTGTGCGCCGCCGCTTCCTGGCGCATCCACTGCGCCGTCAGCGCGATGCCTTCCTGCAGGCTGACGATGGGACGGTAGCCGAGCACCTTGCGCGCCTTGGCATTATCGAGCGTCATGTCGAAACTGAGCGCGCCGATGCTGTAGGGCGTCAGCGATGGTTCGCGGCGGGTAAAGCGCGAGGCGAACTGCATCAGGCGCGCCACCACCGCCAGCACGCGATACGGCACACTGACGATTTCGAACGGCTGCTGCAGATGCTCGCAGAACAGGGTGCGCAAGATGTCGCACAGGCGCGCCGGTTCGCCATTCGTGATGTTGAAGGCGGCGCCGGACGCGATGGTCTTGTGCACGGTGGCCAGCCACATCGCATGCACGACATTGTCGACATAGGTGATGTCGATGGTGGCCGCGCCGCCGTTGGGCAGGGGCAGCTTGCCACCGCGCTGTTCCAGCACCCGCGCCAGGCGCGGAATCAGGACCTGGTCATGCGGGCCGAAGATGGCGCGCGGGCGCAGGATCACGCACGTCATGCCGCGATGGCGGTCGACGCAATCCTGCACCAGTTTTTCCGCCATCGCCTTGCTGCGCGCATACGCGTTGACGAAGGCGTCGGGACGGAAGGTTTCCGGCACGTCGAGGTGGTTGCGGTAATCGAAATAGATGGCTGGCGTGGAGATGTGCACGAAGCGCGCCACGTGCAGGCTGGCAGCCGCGCGCAGCAGCTGCGCCGTGGCCGTGACGTTGGCGGCGATGAAGTCGCGCTCCGCGCCCCAGGGCGACGACAGCGCGGCGCAGTGCCAGACGGTGTCCATGCCGCGCACCAGCTCATCGACCTGGCGCGGCGATGCCTGTGCCAGATCAAGCGCCACGAATTGCGCGCCCATGCGTTCCAGTTCGCGGCCCACGGCGGCGTTGCGGCCGGTGGCGCGCACTTCCACGCCCTGCGCCAGCAGGGTGCGCACGGCATTGCGCCCCAAGCCGCCCGTCGCTCCCGTGACCAGTATCCGCCTCATCACACCACCTTCACAGGTCAAGTATCATGCCGCCGATGGTCAGGCCAGCGGCCGTGCCCATCATCAGCAAACGCTGGCCTGCCACGGCCCGCCCCGTCATCACCGCCTCGTGCAGGGCGGTGGGCAGGGACGCGGCCACCTGGTTGCCGTGCGTTTCAAAGATCTTGATGATTTTAGCATCGGGAACGTCGAGGATGCGCGCCGCATGCGCGAGTCCCAGCGGACTGGCCTGATGCGGCACGACCACGTCGACTTTTTCCAGTCCCGCGCCCGATTCCTGCATTAGTTCCGCGAGGAAATCCGGCATCACCTTGACGGCCAGGCGGAACACGGCCTTGCCATCCATGCGGAACAGATAATCGCCCGGTTCGCAGCCGTTGCGCGGGTTGCGCTCGGTGCCGCCGCCGCGGATTTCGCAGTAACGCCGCCCTTCCGGATACGTGCCCATCTTGTAGGCGCGGATGCCGGCGCTGCCGTCGCCCTGCTCGACGATGACGGCGGCGGCGCCGTCGCCAAAGATCATCGATGCTTCCGGCTCGCTCCAGTCGACGCCGCGCGAGGCGAGGTCGGACGAGACGATGGCGATGCGCCGGTAGGCGCCGCCGGCCAGCATGGACGCGGCCACGCGGAAGGCGGCCATGAAACTGAGACAACTGGCGTTGACGTCAAAGCTTTGCGTGCCTGGCGGCAAGCCCGCATGTTCGGCCACGAAGCAGGCCGTGTTCGGCAACGCCTGCTCGGGCACGCCGTTGGCGCAGATCAACAAATCGATGTCGGCCGGACGCAGGCTCGCATTCTTCAGCGCGTCGAGCAGGGCGGCGGCGCCCAGCTGGCTTTGCGATTCATCGGGCGCGGCGACAAAGCGCGACAGCACGCCGCTCTTGCGCAGGGTATAGCCGGCCGGATGGCCCAATGTCAGGTCCAGGCTGGCGGAGGTAACGCTGTGCGACGGCACGGCTTTGCCCGTCGAGATCAGGCGAACTGGAATCATGTTGGCCTTAAAAAAGTAAAGTAAATACGGTTGATGAAGGATCTATGCGCTAATCGCGTGCCAATGGCGGCAATGCAACGCCGCAGCTCTTGCAAAAACTGGCATCATCATCGAGCCCTTCTTTCAGGCACGTGGGGCAGGTACGCGTGGTGACCAGCTTGGAACTGCGCTGCACCGTCATTTCCGCGCTGATAATGCCGGTAGGCACTGCCAGGATGCCCCAGCCGAGCAGCATCATCAGCGATGCGATGGTGCGCCCGATGTCGGTCTTCGGCGTGATATCGCCGAAACCGACCGTGGTCATGGTGCTGATGGCCCAGTATATCGACGTGGGAATACTGCTGTAACCGTTCTCCGGCCCTTCCACCACGTACATCACAGTACCCAACAGAAAGACCACCATCATGACAAAAGACAAGAAAATGAGGATCTTGCGCCGGCTGGCGAGCAAGGCACGCCCCAGCACCGTGTATTCATGCACATACGACGTGAGCTTGAGGATACGGAACATGCGCAGCAGGCGCAAAATGCGCACGTCGATCAGCACGTGGGCGCCCGGCAGCAGCAAGCCGATGTAGGTCGGCACGATGGCCAGCAAGTCGATGATGCCGAAAAAACTCTTGGCGTAGCGCACCGGATGCTGCAGGCACGCCAGGCGGGCGAAATATTCGACGGTAAATAAAATGGTGAAAAACCATTCCAGCGCCGTCAGCCAGGTGCCATAGCGCTCGGCCACGGAAGCGACACTGCTGAGCACGACCACCGTCACGCTGATCAGGATGGCGGCGATCAGCAGCAAATCGAAGGCGCGGCCCGTGCGCGTTTCCGCCTCGAAAATGACGGTGTACACCTGCTCGCGCCAGCCCCGCTCGGGCTTGCCATATTTTTGCTGCGTTTCCTGCGCCGCCAGTTGCTGCGGCGTCAAGGGCGCCGCGCCGCTCTTCGTCGCGGCTTTCATGTGGGTAGTGTGCTCATATACTATTATTGTATAGATAATTTACAAAGCACGGCGACACGCACGATTGCACTACAACAGCTTCTTCGCCAGCAACACGGCATTGCGCCGGTCGCGCTCGGCTTGCACGATGTCCGTCGTGCGCGCTTCCGACAGGCCCACCGTGTGCAGCACGGTGGCCGTCAGCTGCAGCGCCGATTCCAGCGCCTCGGGCACGACGAGGGTGGCGCCCGCCTGTATCAGGGCCACGGCATGCGCCTCGTCGCGCGCCCGCGCATACACGGGCAACTGCGGATATTCGCGGCGGATCGATTTGACGGCATGCAGCACGGAGGCCGCATGGTCCATGGTCAGCACCACGGCGGCGGCCCGGTCGGCATTGACCTTTTGCAACAATTCCGCACGCGACGCATCGCCGAAATACACGGGGAAACCGCGCGGATGCAGGGTCGTCACCAGGCGCGCATCGTTTTCGATGGCCACATACGCGATATCCTGCTCCGTCAGCACCTTGGCCAGCAACTGCCCCACCCGGCCGAATCCGGCAATGATGACGGTGCTGCCCTGCGGCGGCGGCGCGCCGTGCGCCAGGTCGGCCAGCTGATGGTGGTGGCGCCGTTCCCACCAGTTGCCGAACGCGCGCGCCGCCTTGGCCAGCGCCGGCGTGGCAAACAGGCTCAGGCCCACCACCAGCATGACGAACTGCGCCACCTGCGGGCCGATCAGCTTGGTACCGAGCGCATACGCGACAACGATGAAGGCGAACTCGCCGCCCTGCCCCAGCAGCACGCCCGTTTCCACGGCGCGCCCCCAGTGAAAGCCGCCGAGGCGGAAAATCACGCTGATGACGAGGGTTTTCAAGGCAAACAGGCTCAGCACGGCCAGGGGAATCAAGACCGGCGACTTGAGGATTTCGCGCACGTCGATCTGCATGCCCACCGACATGAAGAACAGGCCCATCAACAAGCCCTTGAAGGGCTCGATCGTCACTTCCACTTCATGGCGAAATTCCGTTTCCGCCAGCAGCAAGCCGGCCAGCAAGGCGCCCAGCGCCATCGACAGGCCCGCCAGGTACGTCAGCCCCGCGATGCCCAGAGTGCTGAGCAGGGTCAATGCCATGAAGACGTCGGGCTGGCGTTTCTTGACGAAAAACTGGAACAGCGGACGAATCACGCGGCGCCCCAGCAGATAGATCAGCAGGATGGCGCCGGCCGACTTCACGGCCGCAAAGCTGAGCAGATATGCCAGGTCGTCGCTGCGCCCGCTGGCGAACACGTCGATCAGGATGAACAGCGGCACCACCATCAAATCCTGGAACATCAGGATGGAAAAGCCCGCCTGGCCGGCCGGCGTCTGCAAGGAGCGCTGGTCCGTGAGCAATTGCATCACCACGGCCGTGGACGACAGCGACAGCACCAGACCCAGCACGATGGACGCTTCCAGCGACAGACCGAAGTAATACGCGACGCCGCCGATCAGGCAGGCGCTGACGGCCACCTGCCCCACGCCCGCGCCGAATACCCAGCGCCGCAGCGCCCACAGCCGTTCCGTCGACAGTTCCAGGCCGATCATGAACATCAAAAACATCACGCCCAGCTCGGCCAGGCCGCTCACCTGCTCGGCACGCACGAACGAGAAATACGTCAGCCACGTGAAGTCGCCGGCCCACAGGCCGAAGCCGAACGGGCCGAACAGGGCGCCCACGGCCAGGAAGCCGAGCACCTGGTTGACTTTCAGGCGTTGCAATAGCGGAATAAAAATCCCGGCCAGGGCGAGAAACAGCAGGGTTTCCCGCAGATAAGGTAAGGCGTGTTGCTCTTCCAAGATAATCCTAACTAAATATCATTCTTGCTGAATTGACAGTGTCGCATGCGCGGCCATGGCAAAGCAGGCGCACATGCAATATTTTTCCACAAGGCAACAAATCCGCTACGGACGCACGGCTGGCGGCGGCGCCAGCATGTCCGCGCGGGGACGATCCCAGCCCGGCACATAGGCCGGACACGGCCGGTTGCGGAACTGCTGCAATTCGACGGTTGTGAAATTGGGCAGCATGCCGGGGTTGAAACGCACGTCAGTCAGCTTGTCCGCATTCAATCTGGGCATGCGGGCAAAGCGGAACCAGGCGTCGACATAGCAATTGTCTTCCTGCAAGGCGCGCAAGGCGGCCAAGCTGCCTGCCGCCTGGGCTGAGACGGCAATGCCGGGCGCCAGTTGCCGGCCCTGCTTGCTGGTTTCTGCCAGCCCCGCCGGACAGGCGCCGGGCGCCAGCGATGCGGGCAGCAGGCTCAGGGTGCCGCGCCGCAAGGTGTACACGTCCGTCTTGCTGTCGAGCGAGACATAGATCCAGCACAGGGGGTTGCTGGGAAACGCCGTCATCGCCACGTCCCATACGCGCGTGCCGGGATCCACGCGCTGCACGGCCGCCTCGATGCGCGCACGGCCGAGGGCCGACGCCACGCCCTGCGTGCCGATGAAGGTGGCGGCCAGCGCGAAGGCCAGCAGCAGCGGCCCGCGCCCCCGCTCGGCGGCCCGCCCTTGCAGCACGGCCAGGATCACGCCCAGCCCCAGCAGCACGGCCAGCGAGACGGGCGCCAGATAGGTTTTATAGGTGAAGAAACACAGGGCCGCCGCCAGTCCCGCCAGCAGCACGCTTTTGACGATGCCGTAATGTAAGGACATGATCACGGGCACGCCCAGCAGCACCCAGAACATCGGCTCGACGATGAAGACCATGTCGCCATACAGCCAGCGGCTGTCAAATGGATAAAACGGGTGCAAGCCATAGGAATTGAGGAAATCCATGCCCATGTGCAAGCAGAATCCCAGCAGCAGACAGGCCGCCAGGCCGATGCGGGTGGGCACGCTGCTTTTCAGCAAGCGGCGCGCGCCGGGCCACAACAGCCACAGCAGCGCCAGCAACAGCAGCGCCTGCGGCAAGGCCAGCAGCAAGGTGTGCGTGTGACCACGGTGGTGCAACATGTAGCCGAAGGGGCGCGGCAACAGTTTTGTCAGCACCAGATCCAGGTCGGGCGCGTTGCTGGCAAACCAGGCAGTAAACAGAAACAGCGCGCGCCGGGTGCGCTGTGCGGGTGCCTGCGGCTCGGGCGGCAGGCTGCGGTGTACCAGTTCGCCGACCCCGAGGCCGATGACCGAATGCGTAATATTATCCATCGGGCAATTTTACAGGATGCCCGCCCCGGCGCGCTCTTGCGTTGCTACTTGCGCTACAGCTTCTCCAGCTCCGGACCGCGCATGCCCACCAGCAAGGCGCGGCCGTCGGGCAGCACGCGGAACTCGCCATAGCGGGCCTTTTCCCAGCGCGCCGCCTCGCCTTCCTTGAAGAACCAGGCATCGCTGACCAGCACCCAGTTACCATCCTTCGGCGTCAGTTCGAGCAGGAATTCGCCGGGCGCCAGCGCCTCCTTGGTGTACGGGCGCAGCAGTTCCGCCACGCCGCGTGCATCGCGCGTCGCCACCACGAGGGGCCGGCCGGGCGCCCGCTCCACGCTGGCCAGGGTGGACAGCACGCCCAGGTTGACGAAATTGAGGCGCATGTAGTCGCCCTGCATCAGCGAACGGGGATCGACCGGTTCCAGCGCCACGAAGATCGCTTGTCCTTTGGCAATCAGCTGCTCTTTTTGCCAGATGCCGCCATTGGCGACCAGCAACACCAGCAGCAAGCCGCCCAGCACGCCCAGGCGCGCGGCGCGGCGCTCCAGGACCACATCCGCCGGCTTGCTTTCCACCAGGTGCAACACGGCGCCGCGCATGGCCAGCCACGACAGGGCGCACAGCACGGCACCGGCCACGGCCAGCAGCGCCGCCTTGCTGGCCAGCGGCCAGGCCAGCTGGTAATAAAAGCTGCCGAGTATCCACGCCGCCGCCAGCGCGGCCGCCACGGCCACGCGCGAACGCCCGCTCGTCAGGCAATACGCAAGGATCAGCAGCACGGGACCGAGCGCCGGCATGAACCACGCCAGCACGATCAGCACCAGCGCCACGCCGATAGCGGGCAACTGGCGCAATGCCGGCCAGCGCCATCCCGTCCAGGCGGCGGCCGCCGTGGCCAGCACGAGCGAGACCCCATTCAAGGCCTGCGCATACCAGGCAATACCCTGATGCCGCGTCACTTCGCGCGCCACGTCGCCGGCAAACCCACCGCCCAAGGCGCCACCGAGCATGAAGGTCATGCCGGACCAGAAGACCAGCCCCAGCAAGATTGCCAGGACCCATCCCGTCGACAGCGACTCCAGGAAGGCGGCGACAGGCGCGCCGCGCCCGTCGTTGAACGCTTGCTTCTGCAGCCAGTGGGCGGCCAGCCAGCATGCCAGAGCCAGCATCCAGGCCAGATACAGTTGCGTGGGATCGTTCTCGAAAATCCAGTCGCGCGTGCTATCGATGATGCCCAGTCCCAGCAAGCCGCAGGCGACCAGTCCCAGCAACACGCGCAGCCAGTCGCGCGGCAAGGCGGCGGCCACCACCAGGCATGCCATGCACAGCAGCAGCGATGCCGTCTGCGTGGAATAGTCGCGGTACAGGGCATAACCGAGCAAGCCGCCGCCCACCAGCAGGCAGGGCACGGCCAGTTGCTCGACAAACAGCGCCACGCCGCGCGTGCGTATCAGCAGCACGGCCACCACCAGCACGATGGCGGCCACGACATACGCACCGGGACCGTGGCGCACGACGCTTTCCAGACCCGCGCCCAGCGCAATCATCAGGGGAATGGCGGCCAGCCAGGCGCCGAAAGCCGTCATCAGCACCAGCGGCCACGGCCGCACATCCTGCACGGGACGGGGGGCGTTCGGCGGCAACAGGCCCGCGCGCGTGGCGTCGTCGATCAGGGTGGCGAGCGCATCGGCTCGTTGACTATGAATAGTGTTCATGCCGCCTCCTGGCGCGTGCGCCACAGTATGCCTTGCACGGTCAATGCCAGCAGCACGGCGGCCAGCAATCCCAGCACGGTCAGCGCGCCGACGCCATCGCCATGGCCATTGAACAGCACATGCGTCAGCCCCCCAACCAGCAAGGTGTTCAGGCCCAGTGCGACGGCGCTCAGGCCGAACACGTCAAAAAACTTGCGCATGGCCAGCAGGACGCCGGCGACGGCCAGCAAGCCCAGTCCGGCCCAGTACGGCGATGCGATATCGTTGCCGAACAGGGCGCTGACGGCCGTGCCCGTGATAAGGATAGTGGCCAGCACCAGGCCCAGGCGCAGGGCCCAGCTGCCCGCGCCCGTCCAGCGCGCCAGCAGGGGCGAGACAAACGCACAGGCAAGCAGCACGGCCAGCCAGCCGCTGACGAAAATGCCCAGGTCGGCCGAATCGATGCGCCAGCTATGGCGCGCCTGCGCCTGCATCCACAGGGTGGCGGCCGTCGCCAGTATCAGCATCCACGGCGTCCACAGCACGTCGCTGCGCGCGACAAAACACAGGGGCAAGGCCAGCACGGCCCACAGGGCGAACAGTTGCCACGGATCGGCGCCCGTCTGGTACGTCTGGCCGAAATACGCAAACAGGCCGCCGATGGTCAGCAAAGCCAGCAGCAGCAAAGGGACGCGCGCCCTGGGTACGGCAAACGCGCCCAGGCAGGCGGCGGCCAGCATGCCTTGCAGCAGGGCAAAGCGGCCCATGCGACCCAGGTCTTCCCAGTTGGCGGCGACCCAGCAGATCAAGCCCATGCCCAGCAGCGCAGCGCCCAGCACGGCCACGCCGCGCGGCAGCCAGTAGGCCAGGCGCGCCGGTTCGCGCTGGAAACCGGCCACTTCCTGCAACTGCCGGGTTTGTTGGGCATCGAGCGCATGGTCCGAGGCGAGTTGGTACACGGCGAGGCGTAAATCCATCGTCTGCTTTCTTTGTCAGGAAATTGGGGGAGTCAGGTCAGCGCTCGACGCTCACGCCGCGCCAGAAGGCGACGTGGCCGGCAATTTTCCTGGCGGCGTCCTTGGGCTCAGGGTAATACCATGCCGCGTTGGCATTGACGGCGCCATCGACAACGACGTCGTAATAGCTGGCAGTGCCCTTCCAAGGGCAGATGCTCGTATGGCTGCTGGGACGCAGGTAGTCCTGCGTCACCTTTGACAAAGGAAAATATACATTGTTTTCAACGACTTGCACCTGCGCATCGGTCGCTTGCGCGATGACGGCGCCATTCCAGCTGGCTGTTGGCATTTGACTATCCTCCTTCTGCGCCGAGTGTAGCGCAAAAAGTCCGCCATGGCGCGCGCCATTGGCGCCTGGCTCAAGCGCCGGCGATGATCTGGCGCAAGGCTTGCTCGAACACTTCCGGTGGTTGGCCGCCGGAAATCAGGTGGCGCTCGTTGATGATGACGGCGGGCACCGAATTGATGCCATTCTGCTGGTAGAACTGTTCCTGCGCGCGCACCTCGTCCGCATAGGCGTTCGAGGCCAGCACGGCGGCCGCTTTGACGGCGTCCAGACCCACCTTGCCGGCCACGGCCAGCAGCACTTCGTGCGAAGACGGATCCTGTCCCTGCGTGAAGTAGGCATCGAACAGCGCCATCTTGAGTTCTTTCTGGCGCCCTTCCAGAGCGGCCCAGTGCAGCAGACGGTGCGCGTCAAACGTGTTGTAGATGCGGCCGCGCTTGTCCATGGCAAAGGTAAAGCCCAGCTGCTCGCCGCGCGCGCGGATGGCTTCGCGCGACTGCGCCATCTGTTCCGGGGTGGAGCCGTATTTGCGGGCGATGTGTTCGCCGATATCCTCGCCTTCGGGCGGCATGTTGGCGTTCAGTTCGAAGGGCTGGAAGTGAATATCGGCCTGGACGGTGTCTTGCAGCTTGTCCAGCGCCTGCTCCAGCGATTTCAGGCCGACCACGCACCAGGGGCAGGAAACGTCGGAGACGAAATCGATACGGACGGGGACGGGTGTGGCGGAGGTGGTGGAAACAGTCATGGTGGACAGCCTTTGCGCGAGTCGGGGGCGGCCGCACCGCGCGGCGCCGCAAGCACAGCATATGCGTGCGGCGCGCGGGAAATCAAGCGCTTACTTCTTCTTGCCAGCGGCCTTGGCCGCATCCTTCTTGCCGCCGATCTTGCTTTCCTTGCCAGAGAGCAAGTTCGCGATGTTCTGGCTATGGCGGTAAGCCAGCAGCACGCTCATGACAATCACAGACAGCAAGATGGGATCGACGCCGAACAGCAAGCCATAGTAAAACGGCGCGAACAGGGCCGCCACCAGGGCTGCCAGCGAGGAGTAGCGAAACGCGTAGGCAATGATCAGCCAGGTAGCCAGGGTCGCCAGGCCCAGCCAGGGATTGATGCCCAGCAGCACACCGAGGGCCGTGGCCACGCCCTTGCCGCCGACGAAGCGGAAGAACACGGGCCACAAATGGCCAAGGAAAACGGCGATGGCCACCAGGGCCACGGCCGTGTCGCCCACACCGAGCGCGGTGGAAAAATGGTCGGCCAGGAACACGGCCAGCCAGCCCTTGGCGCCATCGCCCAGCAGGGTCATGATGGCGGCGCCCTTGTTGCCGCTGCGCAGCACGTTGGTGGCGCCCGGATTTTTCGAGCCATAGGTGCGCGGATCGGCAATGCCGTAGACCTTGCTCATCACCACGGCAAACGATATCGAGCCGAGCAAGTAAGCGGCCACTGTCATTGCCACGGTTGTGATTACTGGATTCATTTCTTCCCTTTATTGTGTTTATTGCACCAGCATCGAGGCTGGCGCAGCAGAATATACACCAGCGCCCAGTCAACGGACAGGGCGGCATCCAGTTTTCTTAATCCTGCAGGGCGCACTGCACCGGCTTGGCTTGCAACAAATCAACAAGCACCTGCGGCGCCAGCGAGACGAGGAAACCGCGCCGCCCGCCATTGATGTAGATACGCGGCAAGTCCAGGATCGATTGCTCGACGTACACGGGCATGGCCTTCTTCGTGCCGAACGGCGAGGTGCCACCGATCATGTAGCCGGAATGGCGCTGCGCCACTTCGGGCTTGCACGGCTCGACGGACTTGCAGCCGATGCCACGCGCCAAATTCTTGGTCGACACCTTGCAATCGCCATGCATGAGCACGATCATCGGCTTGGCCGCCTCGTCCTGCATCACCAGGGTCTTGATCACCGCATGTTCTGGCACGTTCAGCTCGCGCGCCGAAACGCTGGTGCCGCCGTGCTCTTCGTACGGATACGGGTGTTCATCGAAGGAAACTTGATGCTTGCGCAGCAACTGCGTCGCCTGGGTTTCGGAAATATGCTCTTTTTTAGCCATGCGTGATACGCTGATCGTTCAGTGAGGAGTGCTAATTATGCAGGAAGAAATCCGCTTTGCCACATTCAATGTCTGCAATCTGGCCCCCGCCGGGGCGAAATTGTATGACAACCTGGAACCGTTGAGCCCGGCGCAATACGAAGCCAAGGCGGAATGGACGGCGCGGCAAATCGACCTGCTCGACGCCGACGTGATCGGTTTCCAGGAAATTTTCTCGCAAGCGGCCCTGCGCGACGTGCTGTCGCGCACGCGCCATTACCGCGCAGCCAACCTGGCCGGCTACGATGCGATCGATGCCGCCGGACGCATGCTGCCCACGGTGGCGCTCGTCTCACGCCTGCCGCTGGCCGGCGCCGGTGTTGCCTGGGCGGATTTCCCCACCGGCGTGAGCGTGCCTGCCGAGGACAATCCCTGCCGCTTCGCCCGCGCACCGCTGCATGTCCAGGTTATCTTGCCTGGCGGACAACTCATCGACGTGGTCGTGGTGCATTTGAAATCGCGCCGGCCCGACTACCGCCATGGCGACGGCAACGATGCGGCCAGCTACGCGCTGGCCAACCTGCGCTCGCTGCAGCGGCGCGGCGCGGAAGCCGTGGCCCTGCGCATGCTGGCAAGCGAACTGGGGCACAGCGGCCGTCCCCGCATCGTGCTGGGCGACTTCAACGACATCGCCAATGCCGTCACCACGGCCATCGTCATGGGCGCGGGCGCGCCGTGCGAACCAGGCATGGAAATGCGCGCGCGCCTGTACGACGCCAACGCCATCCAGCAACGCCAGGACGCCCTGCGCCACGTGGGCTACACGAATATCCACGACAGTGCCTACATGACGATCGACCACATCCTCGTGTCCGAGCATTTTCATCACGCCTCGCCGCGCGCCATCGGCGTGCTGCAGGAAGTGACTTATCTCAACGACCATTTGCTGCTGTGCTTGCCATATGCGTCCGACCATGGCCAGGTGCTGGCGCGCATCAGGCTGCTGGGAAACATTAACTAACTCAGTCACTAATGCAGCAACTTCGCCAGCGCGCTGCCCTCCACTTGCGCGCTGGCATAGCGCCCCTGGTATTGCTGGCAGCCCTGTCCCCGCAGATACGCCAACTGCTGCGCCGTTTCCACGCCTTCGGCGATCACCGTCAATTGCAGCTCGCGCGCCATGGCGATGATGGTGGCGGCCACGGCCGTGTCGGATTCGCCGACCGCGCCGTCCGCGGCCGCGGGCAGGAACGATGGGTCGATCTTGAGTTTATCCACCGGGTAATGGCGCAGATTGGCCAGGCGCGAATAGCCGGTGCCGAAGTCGTCGATGGCCAGCCTGGCGCCCAGCGCGCGCAGTTGCGCCAGCACGCCGGCCAGGCGCGCGCCCCCCTTCATCAGCAAGGATTCCGTCACTTCCAGTTCCAGGCAGGCGGCGGGCAAACCCGACACGGCCAGCGCCTCTTGTACGCTGAGCAATAAATTATTGTGCAGACATTGCGCCGGCGACAGGTTCACGGCCACGCGCCAGGCATGGCCCGCATCGTGCCAGGCGCGCGCGCGCAGGCAGGCGTGGCGCAGCACCCAATTGCCAATCGACACCATCAAGCCGCATTCCTCGGCCACGGCGATGAAGCGCTCGGGCGGCAGCACGCCCAGTTGCGGGTGGCGCCAGCGCAACAGCGCTTCGGCGCCGAGTATCTGCCCGCTGGCGACATCGAGCGCGGGCTGGAATTCCAGCACGAATTCATCCTTGCCCAGCGCTTCGCGCAAGCCCTGCTCCAGGCTGGCCCGCTCGACGATTTGCGCATTCATCTCCGCATTGAAAAACTGGAAATTGTTGCGCCCGCTTTCCTTCGCGTGGTACATGGCGATGTCGGCGTTGTGCACGAGGCTGTCGATGTTGTCGCCATCGCTGGGAAAGATGGCCACGCCGATCGAGGTGGACACATGCAATTCGTATTCGCCCAATTGATAGGGCTGCGTGACGGCATGCAGCAGGCTGAACGCCACATGGGCCACCTGGTCGATGCCGCCCACCTCGGCCAGGATGATGACGAATTCGTCGCCGCCATGGCGGCTGACCGTGTCGACGCCGCGCACGCAGCGCACCAGGCGCCGCGCCACCTCCTTGAGCAGCAAATCGCCCACGTGGTGGCCCATGCTGTCGTTGATGTGCTTGAAATGGTCGAGGTCCAGGTACAGGATGGCCAGCATGCTCAGCTTGCGCCGCGCGGCCGCCAGGGCCAGCGACAGGCGGTCCAGCAGCAGCACCCGGTTCGGCAGGTCCGTGAGGAAATCGTGTTCGGCCAGGTGGCGCGTGTGCTCCTCGTTTTTCTTGCGCTCGCTGATATCGCTGAGGATGGCCAGGTAATTGCTCAATTGCCCCTGCGGGTCGCGGATGGCCGTTAGCGACAGCCAGGCCGGGTAGCGCCCGCCCGCCTTGCGCTGGCCGACGATATCGCCTTGCCAATAACCGTTGGCCTCGACCTCGTCCCATACGTGGTCGAAAAACGCCGGCGCGTCCGGCTCCACGCCGTGCTGGACGAAGGGTTTGCCCAGCATGTCGTCCAGGCTGTAGCCGCTGATCTCGCTATACGCGGGATTCATGCTGACGACCCGCTGCTGCGGGTCCAGCACGACGATGGCTTCGCGCGCATGCTCGACCACCTGTGCCGACAGGTACAGAGCCCGCTCGGCCAGTTTGCGCGAGGAAATATCACGGATCACGGCATAAAACAGATAGGTATGGTCGAGCGTGACGGAAGTGAGCAGCACTTCGCCCCAGAACAGTTCGCCCGTGCACGTCTGATAGCGCCAGTCATAGCGGCAGTTGCCGTCCGCGTGGGCTTGCGCCGCCAGCTGCGTGCCGTGCAACGAAGACAATGCGCCATCGGGCTGGCGCAAGGGCGAAAAGTCGCTGAGGCGGCGTCCCAGCAGCCGTTGTCGGTCTTCGCATTGAAACAGAGCAATAGCGGCGGGATTCGCGTCGGCGATATGCTCGTCGCGCAGCAGCAGGATGGCATCGGCGGATTTCTCGTACAACTGGCGGAAATTGTCGCCCATCAGCAACAAGGCGCCCTGCGCGGCGCCATCCTGGCCGCTGGCCGTGATGTCGACATCGATGCAGACCACTTGCCGCACTCTTCCGGACTGTATGACAGGAAACACGGTGGAACAGATGCAGCGCGGTGCGGCCCCGTCGGCACCCAGCTTCCACAGGCGCGTGCTGCGCGCCTTGCCGCTGTCCCACACGGCCGCCAATTCGCCGGCAAGCTCCTCGGCCACAGTGGCGGCATCCGGCAGCGCGGCGGCCACCCTGGCCCACGGCTGGCCCAGCGCCAGCTCGGCCGTCACGCCATACAGGCGCGCCGCACCAAGGCTCCAGTAGCGCACGATGCCATCGCGGTCGATGCCGCGCACGGCCAAGCCCGGTGCCTGCTCGACGGCGGCAACGATGATGGACAGCAAGTCCAGCGCCTTGACGGCCGCTCCCGCCTGCGGTTCGGCAGCAGCCAGCAAACGGCCCGGCGACGGGGCGGCTCCGGCAATCCGATCAGACATCAGCCCCCCGTGGCGCGGCCGCACGGCAACCGGCAGGCGTATGGCCTGTCCGGTAGCGCAACCATCCCACCCATTCTTGCGCGCCGGCGAATCGGCTTCTTGAGGATGCGCAAGCATCGTGACGTGCACGGCCTCGATGCCGGCACTGTCTTCGGTCGCCGTTTTTTGCATTCCAGCCCCGATTTTGTGCAATCTGTCGCACGGCGATGGCGGCCGGACTTGAATCTTCCTAAAGTGGCAACATGCGCATCGCCGTGAACGGCCGCAGCGGCAGGCGTGTTGTCTGCGGCCGCCACGGTGATGCGCTACCCGAATTCCCCCGGCCAGAGACAGGCCGGGTCCGCACCGAGACCTGGCGCCGAACCCCTGCGCCGCTCCTGACCAAGAATACCTATGAAAAACGAGACCCTGCCCCCCGCCTCCCCCCTTGCAGCCACGCGCCGCCGGCGCTGGCGCACCCCCGTGCTGATCCTGGTCGTGCTGGGCCTGGCTGGCGGCGGCTGGATGGTGATGCAATCGAAGCAGCAAGCCGCCAAGGCTGCCGAACTGCAAGCGAGCAAGAAGAAGGAGCAGGCCAAGACGCCTGTGCACGAACTGGCGCAGGGCGACGTGGCCGCCATCGCCGCGCGCGCGCTGTCCATCAGCCTGCCCCTGTCCGGTTCGCTGGCGCCCGTGACCCAGGCCACCATCAAGGCCAAGGTTTCCGGCGTGATCGAGGCAACCACCTTGCAGGAAGGCCAGCAAGTGGCCAATGGGCAAATCCTCGTGCGCCTGGACGCGGCCGACCTGCGCGCCCGCCTGACGCAGCAGCAAGCCATGCTCGACGAAGCGCAGGCGCGATTGTCGATGGCCGGCAAGAATGAAGCGAACAGCCAGGCCTTGCTCAAGCAAAAATACATTTCGCAAACGGCATACGACACGACGCAGAACTCCGTCGACCTGGCGCGCGCCAACGTCAAGTCCGCCGCCGCGATGGTCGACATCGCCCGCATCGCGCTGGCCGACACGGTGATCCGCGCGCCGATGGCCGGCATCGTCAGCAAGCGCCACCTGCAGGCTGGCGAAAAAGTCTCGCCCGACATGCCCGTCTACACTATCGTCAACCTGGCGCAGCTGACCCTGGAAGCGCCCGTGCCCAGCGCGGAAATCCCCCGCATCAAGCTGGGCCAGGACGTGCACTTCAAGGTCGACGGCTTCGGCGCGCGCGACTTCGCCGGCAAGGTCACGCGCATCAACCCCACCACCGAGAGCGGCTCGCGCGCCATGCTCGTCTACATCGCCGTCGACAATGGCGATGGCGCGCTGCGCGGCGGCATGTTCGCCAAGGGCAGCATCGTCACCGAGCGATCAAGCGTGGCGCCGCTGGTGCCCCTGACGGCCGTGCGCAATGAAAAGCAGGGGCCCGTCGTGTATGCGCTGGTGAACAACAAGGTCGTCGCCCAGCCCGTCACCCTGGGCTTGCGCAACGAGGATGAAGGCTATGCGGAAGTCACATCGGGCCTGGTGCCGGGCGCGAAAGTCATCATCGCCAGGCTCGATGGCGTCAAGCCGGGCCACAGCGTGACCTTCGCCGCACAGCCAGGCGTGCCCGCCGCGCCGGCAGCCGTGCTGGCACGGAAGGATTAAGCCATGTGGATGACCAAAGTCAGTATTCAAAACCCCGTCTTCGCCACCATGGTCATGGTGGCGCTGGTGGTGCTGGGCATCTTCTCCTACCGGGGTCTGGGCGTGGAAAGCATGCCCAGCGTGCAGTTCCCGTTCGCCGCCATTGAAGTGAACTACCCGGGCGCCTCGCCCGAAGCCGTGGAAAACGACATCACGCGCCCCATCGAGGACGCCGTCAACACCGTCAGCGGCATCAAGACCATCCGCGCCAACTCGTGGGAAGGACGGGCTGGCGTCTACCTGGAATTCGAGCTGTCGACGAATATGGACAAGGCCATGCAGGACTTGCGCGACAAGGTGGACCTGGTGCGCCCCCGCTTCCCTAAGGAAGCCAAGGACCCGTTCATCGCGCGCGCCGAGGGCGACAACGAACGCCCCATCGCCACCATCGTGCTGACCTCCACCGGACATGACCTGCGCTCGCTGTCGACCATGACGGAGCAAATCATCAGCAAGCGCTTCCAGGGCGTGGCCGGCGTGGGGCAAGTCAAGCTGCGCGGCCTGCGCGCGCGCCAGATCCTCATCAGCATGAAGCCGATCGAACTCAATGCCCAGGGCATCGGCGTCGATGAAGTGATTCGCGCCATCCAGGCCACGAACACCAATTTGCCGGCCGGCTCGATCAGCCATGGCGCGGCCGAACAACTGGTGCGCGTGGAAGGCAAGATCAAGGATGCGCGCGAATTCGGCAAGATCATCGTCGCGCGCCGCGCCATCGGCCCCGTCTACCTGGACCAGGTGGCCACCGTCGTCGACGGCGAGCAGGAAGAACTGTCGATCTCGCGCATGAACGGCCAGCAAGCCGTGACGATGGAAATCACCAAAGTGCAGGACGCCAACGTGGTCGAAGTGGGCACCGGCATCCTGAAAGTGGCGGCGGACCTGCAAAAGACCCTGCCGCCCGATATTAAGCTGCGCGTGCTGGATGACGAATCGGAACGCGTGCAAAGCCAGCTCAATAACGTCAAGCGCACCATCATCGAAGGCGCCGTGCTGACCATGGTGATCGTCTTCCTGTTCCTGCACTCGTGGCGCTCGACCATCATCACGGGACTGACACTGCCGATCTCCGTGCTGGCCAGCTTCATCGCCATGAAGGCCTTCGGCTTTACCCTGAACTTTTTGACCCTGATGGCGCTGTCACTGTGCATTGGCCTGTTGATCGATGACGCCATCGTCGTGCGCGAAAACATCGTGCGCCACCTGGGCATGGGCAAGAACCACTACAAGGCGGCCAACGACGGCACCAATGAAATCGGCCTGGCCGTGATGGCCACCACGTTCGCCATCGTCGCCGTGTTCGTGCCCGTCGCCTTCATGGACGGCATCATCGGCCGCTTCTTCCTGCAATTCGGCATCACCGTGGCCGTCGCCGTGCTCGTCTCGCTGTTCGTCAGCTTCACGCTCGACCCCATGCTGTCGTCCGTCTGGCGCGACCCCGTCAAGGACCGCTTCAAGTACGCGCCGTGGCTGGGCCGCTTCATGGCCTGGATCGAGACAGGCATCGACCGCCTGCACGTCTGGTACGGCAAGGTGTTGAAGGTGGCCCTGCGCTGGCGCAAGACGACCCTGGCTACCGCCCTGGCCCTGTTCGCGGGCAGCCTGATGCTCGTGCCCATGATCGGCGGCGAGATGTTCCCGGAAACGGACCAGGGCTGGGTCAACCTGCGCTTCAAGACGCCCGTCGGCTCCAGCCTCGAATACACGGATTCTAAGGTGCGCCAGATCGAAACGGCGCTGAAGGAATTTCCCGAAATCGACAGCCTGGTGGCCAATATCGGCACGCCCGATGGACGCAACGCGGCCGAGGTGAACCTGAAGCTGACGGACATCAAGACGCACAAGCGCCGCTCGCAGCAAGAACTGGAAAAGCTGATCCGCGAACGCCTGGCGCCGATTGCCGGCATCACCCTGTCCGTCGGACAGCGCCCCATCTTCATCGCCATCCTGGGCACGGATGAAGGCAAGCTCGATGCGGTGGCACATACCCTGATGGACAAGATGCGCAACATCAAGGGCCTGGCCGACATGGAATACAGCCAGGAAGGCGCCAATCCATCGACCACCGTGAAGATCAATAATGAACTGGCCAGCGACCTGGGTCTGTCGGTGCAGCAGATCGGCAATGCCCTGCGGCCGTTCGTGGCGGGCGACACGGTCAGCCACTGGCTGGCGTCCGACGGACAAAACTACGACGTCAACGTGCAGTTGCCCAAGTCGGGCCGTCAGAAAGTGGCCGACCTGGCCGACCTGTCGCTGGCGTCGAGCAAACTCGATGCGAACGGCAAGCCCGTCATGATTCCGTTGCGCCAGGTGGTCGACTTCGTGCCGTCATCGAGCCCGCAAGTGCTGAAACGCCAGGCCTTGCAGCGCCGGGTCGCCATCTATGCGGGCACGCAGGGCCGCCCTGCCGGCGACGTCGACGCCGACGTGCAGAAAGCCATCAAGTCCATCGACCTGCCGCCGGGCGTGCGCTTCGACGTGGCCGGCAATGCGCAGCAGATGGCCGAAACCATGGGCGGCGCCATGATGGCGCTGGGGATCGCCGTGATCTTCATCTACCTGGTGCTGGCATCGCAATTCGGCAGCTTCCTGCAGCCGATCGCCATCATGGTGTCCCTGCCGCTGTCGCTGATCGGCGTGCTGGCCGCCCTGCTGATTACGGGCAGTACGCTGAACATCTTCTCCGTGATCGGCTTCATCATGCTCATGGGCCTGGTCACCAAGAATGCGATCTTGCTGGTCGACTTCACCAACCAGCGCCAGCGCGAAGGGCTGGGCCAGTTCGAGGCGCTGATGGAAGCGGGGCAAGTGCGCTTGCGCCCCATCCTGATGACGACCCTGGCGATGGTCTTCGGCATGCTGCCGATGGCCATCGGCATGGGCGACGGCGGCGAATCGCAGGCGCCGATGGGCCGCGCCGTCATCGGCGGCGTGATCACCTCGACGCTATTGACACTGGTGGTGGTGCCCGTCGCCTACACCTATTTAGATAGCCTGGGCAAGCGCGCCGCGCGCTTCTTTGGCGGCGGCGAGCATGCGCACGCCGAATCCGCAGACGACGGCAAGGCACACGCCCACTGAACTACCGGTCGCCTTCACCGTCCCCGCATTGGCGGGGACGACGCGGCGGCTACCTGAAGAGAGCTTCAGTTGACCAAAACTGCCCCACTGGCTAGACTGTCCCCGTTATCAATGATATGGAGTGACTCGTGGGTGCTTGTTCCAGTGACAGTAGTCGATTGACCATCGGCGATCGGCCTTAGGCAAGACGCGCGCATTCCGCCCGCCCTGCCCATGGCAAGGTGTGGTTTTACCAGCGACAGTACTCTCTCGTCGCCACTTCCCTCCTCATCGTTCCACCGTTATCGTCTGCTGCCCCCTTTTCGGGGCGAATTGTCTTCGCCCTTGCACTCGCCTGTTCCTCCCCAGCAGGGAGAAACTGATGGTGGTATTTGACTTTGCGCTGCGCGTTGCCGCAGCCTTGACCCTGGGCGCCATGATCGGCGCCGAACGCCAGCTGCGCCAGCGCATGGCGGGCCTGCGCACCAACGCGCTGGTGTCCGTTGGCGCCTCGCTGTTCGTGATGGTTTCCGTGCTTGAAGGCGATAGCGCCGGCCATATGCGCATCGCCGCGCAGGTGGTGTCGGGCATTGGATTCCTTGGCGCCGGCGTCATCATGCGCGAAGGCATGACGGTGCGGGGCTTGAACACGGCCGCCACCCTGTGGTGCTCGGCCGCCATCGGCATCCTGTGCGGCCTGGGCTTCGCGCTGGAAGCGGCCATCGGCACGGGTTTCGTGCTGATCGCCAACCTGGTGCTGCGCCACCTGGCGCAACGCATCAACGCGCACGGCAGCGAAGCGGGCATAGAGACGGAAAGCATCTACCGCGTCACGGCCGTGTGCGAGGCGGAGCAGGAAGTCCAGGTGCGCAACCTCATGCTGCGCATGATCAGCGGCATGCCGGCGCTGATGCTGCAATCCTTGCACAGCGAAGACGCGGCGCAGGCCGGACGCATCGAAGTGCGGGCCGACTTGCTCACGCCCCTGTCCAGCCTGGGATTGCTGGAGCAGATCGTCAGCCAGGTCAGCCTGGAAGGCAGCGTCTCGGCCGTGCGCTGGGCGCTGGTTAACAACGCGGAATTTGTCGCCGAACGGGGAGTCTGATGATGAAAAAATTCTTTCACTGGTTTGCCAGGCAAGCGCCTGTCGTGGCCACCTACCGCCTGACCGTCACCTGCCCTGCCGCGCAAGCCGACCACGTGGTGCGCCTGCTGCTGGCCGAATTGAAAGGCGCGGGCCTGGCCCCGTCGCAAATGCTGCGCAGCTGGGACGAAGCCCGGCAAGTGGTGCAGCTGATCGCCACGGTGCTGTGCCAGGCCGTGCAGCGCGCCGTGCTGGTGCGCTTCGTCAACCGCGCGGGCGCCTGGCCGCAAGTACGGCAAGTGCGCTGGGAAGGCGTCGCGCCGTCAATCTGAGGCCGGCAGGCGCATGAGGAACAGGGCGCCGCCTTGCGGGCGGTTCTGCGCCTCGATGCTGCCGCCATACGCATGCACGATGGCTTGCGACAGGGCCAGTCCCAGGCCAAAGCCGGGCGCCTCGCCCGCCCGCGCCTGGGCGCCCCGGTAAAAGCGTTCGAACAGATGCGGCAAGTCTTCCACGCCGATGCCCGGTCCTGCATCCGCCACGCCGACGATCGCCTGTTCGCCCTCGCGCGCCACGTGCACAGTGATGATGCTGTCGGGCGGCGAAAACTTCACGGCGTTATCGAGCAAGTTGGCCAGCACCAGATCCACGGGGCCGGCCGCCACCCGCGCCTGCACGGGCACACTGCCATCGAAGACAATGCGGATGCCGCGCTGCACCGCCGCCTTTTCCAGGCGCTGCGCGGCCGCCTGCACGAGCGGATTGAGTGCGATGGTTTCCACGGCATTGCGCTCCTGGCCCACGTCCAGGCGCGTGAGCATCAGCAATTCTTCCACCAGGGTCGTCAGGCGCTGCACTTCATCGAGGCAGGACGCCAGCGCGTCGACATACTCGGGCGACTCGCGCGGGCGGCGCAGGGTGATTTCAATTTCCGTGCGCAGGCGCGACAGGGGCGAGCGCAATTCGTGCGAGGCGTCGGCCGTGAAGCGGCGCTGCGCATCGTAGCCGTGTTCCAGGCGGTCCAGCATAGCGTTCAGGGTATCGACCAGGCGGCCGATTTCGTCCTGCGTGCCGGGATGGGGCAGGCGCTGGTGCAGGCTGGCTTCGCCGATCGAATGCGCCTGGTCCACCACGTCGTCGATGGCGCCCAGCACGCGGCGCGTGAGCATTTCGCCGGCCAACCCCACGGCCGCCAGCAAGGCCAGCGCCATGGCGCCAAACAGCACGGTGGCCGCAGCCAGCACGTGATTGGTGTCGTCGAGCGAACCGGCCACCTGCACCGCCAGGCCCGCGCCGGACGTGGGCACGGGAATCGACACCATGCGCAGCGGCTCTTCGCCGAACTTGGGCAGCGTCTCGAAAACAGTCTCGCCGGCCGCCAGGCGCGCCAGCAGGGCGGTCGGCGCCGGCAGCTGCGCCGCCTCCAGGTTGCGGCTGCGCGCCAGCACGCGGCCTTCGCCATCGATGATCTGCACCAGGCGGTCCAGGCGCGTCAATGAGGGCTGCGCCAGGCCCGGCGCCACCTCGTGCACCTGCACGGGCTGGCGCGGCGCGGCCGGCAGCATGGCCATTTCCGTCTCGGCCAGCGCCAGCAGGGCCGCATCGAGCTGGCCATGCACGGCGCGCGACAGGCCCCAGTAGCCGGCCAGCGCCGTGCAGGCGACGATGGCGAGGATGACGGCCAGGTGCACCAGCAGCAGGCGCTTGCGAAAGCTAGCCACCGTTGTTTTCCGCCAGGCGAAAGCCGCGTCCGCGCACCGTATGGATCAAGGGCGGCAAGCCCGGCGCATCCACTTTCCCCCGCAGGTTGCGCACGTGGACGTCGATCAGGTTATCGATGCCGATCAGGTCCGCCTGCCATATCTGCTCGGCCAGACGCACGCGGCTGACCACTTCGCCCGCCTGGCGCAGCAGGATCAATAAAATTGCGTACTCCTTGGGCGTCAGCACCAGCGGCATGCCGGCCCGCGTGGCCTGGTGGCTGACGGGGTCGAGCGTCAGGTCGGCCAGCGCCAGCACCAGCGGGCGGCTGATGTCGGAGCGGCGCAGCAAGGCGCGGATGCGCGCCAGCAGTTCCTCGAATTCAAACGGTTTGGTCAGGTAATCGTCGGCGCCCGTGTTCAGGCCCGCCACCCGGTCGGCCGTGGCGTCGCGCGCAGTGAGCATCAGCACGGGCGTCTGGATGCCACGCGCGCGCAAGTCGCGGCAAAAGTCGATGCCCTGCTTGCCCGGCAACATCCAGTCCAGCACGATGGCGTCATAGTCGACGGAGTAGCTTTCATCCTCGCCCTCTTCCGCGCTGTGCGCCACGTCGACGACAAAGCCTTCTTCCTGCAAGCCCCGCGCCAGCAGGCGCGCCGCCTTGCGGTCGTCTTCCACCAGGAGGATTCTCATGCCTGCCTTTCGCGTCGCGCCTTGTTTTTCATGCTGGCATTTTACCGCGCTCCACCGCGTGCACACCGAACCTGAAGAATGATTCAGGCGTTCTTGGGCGCTTCTTCAGGAGCACATTGCTATGCTTTCCCGGCGCTGTAGTGACGCTGCCTGCGCCACTGCGTCCCTCTCATTGCCCGCCTGGGCACGGCATCCACGCATGCCCCATCACCATCAATAACAAGGAAACACGGGATGAACACGACCACCCGCAACGCCCTGGGCGCCAGCTGCGCCCTCGCTCTCGCCTGCTCGGCCCTGGCCGGCTGCGCCAAGCCGACGGCGGCAGCCGCGCCGCCCGCCCAGTCGATGCACCTGGACGATGGCAGCATCGCCGTCGACAAGATGTCGCCGCTGCGCCAGCGCCTGCAGATCGCCGCCGTGCAGGAACAGGAGATCGCCACGCAGACGGAGGCGCCGGGCAGCATCGAAGCCATGCCGGAAAAACTGGTGAAGATCACGCCGCCGCTGGCCGGGCGCATCACGCGCTTGCAGCGCGCCCTTGGCGACAGCGTGAAAGCGGGCGACCCGCTGTTCACACTCGATTCGGCGGAGCTAAGCGCCGCCTACGCGGACGACAGCAAGGCCAGATCCGCCCTGCTGCAGGCGCGCCAGGAGCTGGAACGCCAGAAAACCCTGTTCGACGCGGAGATCGCCGCGCGCAAGGAATACGAAGCGGCGCAGGCGGCCTTTGCGCAGGCCGGCAGCGATGCGCAGGCCAGCGCCGACAAGCTGGCCCAGTACGGTGCCGGCGCGCGCGACACACGCGGCACCCGCCGTGACTATGTCTTGCGTTCGCCGATCGCTGGCACCGTGATCGCCATGGAAGGCGCCCAGGGCGGCTACTGGAACGATATCAACGCGCCCGTCATGACGGTGGCCGACCTGTCCACCGTATGGCTGTCGGCCAACGTGGCCGAGCGGGACCTGGCGCAGGTGGCCGTGGGCCAAGCGACCCGCATCACCGTCGACGCCTGGCCCGGCAAGGCTTTCGAAGGCAAGGTCGCGTATGTGGGCGCCGTGCTCGATCCCGAGACGCGCACGGTGAAGGTGCGCGTAGCCATCGACAACCGCGCCGGCGCCTTCAAGCCGGGCATGTTCGCCCACGCGGGATTCGCCGGCGCTTCCCGCCGCGCCCTCCTCGTGCCCGCGTCAGCCCTGCTGCAAAGCGGGCCATCGACGCGCGTGATGGTCGAGCGCAGCGCGCTGGTATTCGCGCCACGCGCGGTGCAGGTGGGCGCCAGCCATGGCGAGCAGGTGGAAATCGTCTCTGGCCTGAAGGCCGGCGAACGCATCGTCGTCAAGGAAGGAGTGCTGCTCAATGATTGACCGTGTCATCGCCACCTGCTGCCAGCGGCGCGGCATCGTCTGGCTCGTGCTGCTGTTTGTCGCCGCCTACGGCGTCTATTGCTGGAAGCAGCTGCCCATCGAAGCCTATCCCGACATCGCCGACGTCACCTCGCAGATCGTCACGCAGGTGCCGGGCCTGGGCGCAGAGGAAATCGAGCAGCAGATCACCATTCCGCTCGAACGCGCCCTGCTGGGCACGCCCGGCATGCACGTGCTGCGCACGCGCAGCCTGTTCGCCCTGTCCTTGATCACGGTGGTGTTCGAGGATGGCAGCGACGGCTACTTCACGCGCGAGCGGCTGCAGGAACGCCTGGCCAGCGTGAACTTGCCCTACGACGCCAAGCCGGGCCTCGATCCCTATACCTCGCCCACGGGCGAGATCTACCGCTACACGCTGGAATCAAAAACACGCTCCCTGCGCGAGCTGTCCGAACTGCAGTTCTGGACCGTGATTCCGCGCCTGCAGCAGGTGCGCGGCGTGGCCGACGTGAGCAATTTCGGCGGCCTGACGACGCAGTTCATGCTGGAACTCGATCCCGCAAAACTGGACAGCTACGGCTTCTCGCTGGCGCAGGTCAAGGACGCCATCAACGCCAACAACATCAGCGGCGGCGGCAGCGTCATCGACCGCGGCCAGCAATCGTACGTGGTGCGCGGCGTGGGCTTGCTGCATACCCTCGACGACATGGGCAACGTCGTCGTCAGCAGCAAGGATGGCGTGCCCGTGCTGGTGAAGGACCTGGGCAGGCTCGCTTACGGCAACGTGGAGCGGCGCGGCATCCTCGGCAAGGACGACAACCCCGACACCATTGAAGGCATCACGCTGCTGCTGAAGGATTTCAACCCATCAGAAGCGCTGGCGGGCATCCATGCGGCCGTGGACGATTTAAATGCCAAGCTGCTGCCGAAGGATGTGAAAGTGGTGCCCTACCTGGACCGCAGCTCGCTGATCGACGCCACCCTGCACACGGTCGGATTTACCCTGGGCGAAGGTATGCTGCTGGTCGCCCTGGTGCTGCTGCTGTATCTGGGCAGCCCGCGCGCGGCCGCCATCGTCGCGCTGACGATTCCGCTGGCCCTGCTGATCGCCTTCATCTTCATGCACCATTTTAAGATTCCCGCCAACCTGCTGTCGCTGGGGGCGATCGACTTCGGCATCCTCGTCGACGGTTCCGTAGTGGTGCTGGAAAACATGCTGCGCCGCCGCGAACGGGAACAGGAGCGGCCCCTGACCCTGCAGGACGCCATCGACGCCACCCTGCAGGTGGCGCGCCCCATCATGTTCGGCATGGCCGTCATCATCGCCGCCTACCTGCCCCTGTTCGCCTTCCAGCGCATCGAATACAAGCTGTTCTCGCCGATGGCGTATGCGGTCGGCGCGGCGCTCGTGGGCGCGCTGGTGGTGGCCTTGGTGCTGATTCCGGGCCTGGCCTGGCTAGCCTTGCGCAAGCCGCGCCGCACCTTCCATAACCGCGCGCTGGACAAGCTGGCGGGCGCGTACGGCCGCTTCCTCGATCGCATGGTGGGCAAGAAGCGCTGGGTGGCGATGGTGTGCGCAGGATCGCTCGCAGCGCTTGCCATCCTGGGCGGCAGTATCGGGCGCGACTTCCTGCCCTACCTCGATGAAGGCTCCTTGTGGCTGCAGGTGCAGATGCCACCCGGGATCACCCTGGACAAGGCGTCCGGGATGGCCAGCGAATTGCGCCGCGCCGCGCTGGAATTTCCGGAAGTGTCGACCATCGTCACACAGACGGGGCGCAACGACGACGGCACCGATTACTGGACGCCGTCGCACATCGAGGCGAGCGTGGGACTGCATCCGTACAAAAGCTGGAAGTCCGGCATGAGCAAGCAGCAGCTGATCGCCAAAATGAACGCGCGCTTCGCGCGCATGCCCGGTTTTACCGTGGCCTTCATGCAGCCGATGATCGACGGCGTGCAGGATAAATTGTCGGGCGCGCACAGCGACCTGACGGTGAAAATCTTCGGCAACGACCTCGATGAAGTGCGCGCCATCGCCGGCAAGGTCGCCAATGTCCTCAAGACTGTCCACGGCGCCTCCGACGTAGCCGTGGACGTCGAGCCGCCCCTACCCAACCTGAAGGTGGAACTGGACCGCGCCAAGGCAGCCCGCTACGGCATCAATGCGGCCGACGTGGCTGACCTGATTGCCACCGGCATCGGCGGCGCCCCCATCGGCCAGGTGTATGTGGGCGAAAAAAGCTACGACATCGCCGTGCGCTTCCCGCCCGCCACGCGCTCCAGCCCGGACGCCATCGCCAGCCTGAAGCTCAACGCCGCCAACGGCGCGAGGATTCCGCTGGCGCAGGTGGCCACCATCAGCACCACCTCGGGCGAAAGCGTGATCGTGCGCGAAATGGGACGGCGCCACATCATCGTGCGCCTGAATGCCCGCGGGCGCGACCTGGCCGGCTTTCTGGCCGAAGCGCGCCCGCTGGTGGCGCAAGCCGTGGCCAACGAGTACCAGCGCATCAGCGTCGAATGGGGCGGCCAGTTTGAAAACCTGCAGCGCGCGCAAAGCCGTTTGGCCCTGATCCTGCCGATGACCCTGGGCGCCATGTTCCTGCTGCTGTTTGGCCAGTTCCGCAACCTGCGCCAGCCCGCACTGGTCTTGCTGGCTGTGCCGCTGGCCATGCTGGGCGGCCTGGCCGCGCTGCACCTGCGCGGCATGACCTTGAACGTGTCGAGCGCCGTCGGTTTCATCGCCCTGTTCGGCGTGGCCGTCCTGAATGCCGTACTGATGCTGGCGCAGATCAACCGCCTGCGCAGCGACGAGGGAAAAAACTTGCGCGACGCCGTGCTGGAAGGCGCGCGCGACCGCATGCGCCCCGTGCTGATGACAGCCACCGTGGCCGCCCTGGGGCTGACACCGGCCATGCTGGCGACGGGCCTGGGCAGCGACGTGCAGCGTCCGCTGGCGACCGTCGTGGTGGGCGGCCTGGTGACGGCGACCGCACTGACCTTGCTGCTGTTGCCAGCCCTGTATTACCTGATCGAGGCGCACCTGCAAAAACGCCAGACGCACACCAAAGGAGAGACCCATGACACGTTTTAATGTATTGCTGGCGGCCTGGCTGATCGCGCCCGGCGCCCTTGCCACTCCGTTGAGCTTTGACACCTACCTGTCCGCAGTGGAAAGCCACAGCCTGGAACTGCAATCGCAGCAAGAAGGCATCGTTGCGGCCAGGGCCGGCGTCGGCATCGCTGGCTTGCGTCCCGATCCCGAGTTTACCCTGGGCGCCACGCGCGAAACCGTGCGCAGCGTCGAACACCGTCCCGTTACGTGGAATCCGGCCATCAGCATGGCCATCGAGACGGGCGGCAAGCGCGCCGCGCGCATCAAGGCGGCGCACAGCAATGTCGCGCTGGCCGAGGAAACGGTGGCCGGCTTCAAGAGCGAACTGTATGGCACGGCCGCCGCCGCGTTCACGGAAGCGTGCCGCACGCGCGAAGTCGTCGCGCGCAAGGAGCAGACCATGGCGGCCCTGTCGACAGTGGTGGAAGCGAACGAAGTGCGGCGCAAGGCGGGCGACGTGGGCGGCATCGAGCTGCTGCAGTCGCGCGTGGAACGCGACCAGTTCCAGGCCGAGCTGGCGCAGGCGCGCAGCGAGGCGGACAGCGCCATGTTGAATTTGTCGCCGCCCTTGGGGCGCCAGTTCGAGATTCTGTTTCCGGACGCGCAACTGGCGTGCGACCTCGCCGCGTATGCCGACCAGGATGCCAGGGTGCTGGTGCCGCAGGCGCTCAACGCGCGCAGCGACGTGCGCATCGCTCGCGCCACCCTGGACAATCTGCGCGATGGCGCGGCGCTGGTGCGCGCCAACCGCGCCGTCGACCCGACCGTCACCGTGGGCCTGGCCGCCGCGCGCGGCTACCATGACGGCATCGATGCCAGCGGCAATCCCGTCGATGGCGCGTCCCGCTCCCGCGCGCTGTCCATCTCGCTGGCCATCCCCATTCCCCTGTCGCGGCGCGACAAGGGCGACGTGGTGCAGGCGGAATCAAGTGTGACGCAGGCGATGCTGGCCCTGCGCCAGGCGGAACTGACGGCAGAGACGCAGGTGCGCACGGCGCAGCGGCAGCTGCGTGCGGCGCAGGACAGGCTGGCACGCTACCGCGATGGCGTGCTGGTCGATGCGCAAAAGGTGGTCGATGGCATGCGCCTGTCTTACGTCAAAGGCAATGCCTCGCTGCTGGAATGGCTGACGGCGCAGCGTTCGGCCGATGAAGCGTACCAGGGCTATGTGCAGGCGCGCGCCGATGCGGCCATCGCCAGCACACAGCTGCAACAGGCGCTTGGCCAGCGGCCGCGCTTGTAGCGGAAGGGAAGAGAGAACGGGTAGAACGAGGAGATGCCGGCGCGGCCATGCCGCACCGGTCGTCAGGAACGGGGAATTACTGGGGCTGGACGGGTGCGTCGCCTTCGGCGGCCGGATCTGCGTCATCGGCGTCGTCGGCGTCGTCCGCTTCCGGCTCATCGCCCTCGCTGCCATCGGCCGGCTTCGGATTATTCTTCGCTTCCAGCTTGCGTCTGGCTTTTTCCTCGGCTTTCTTCTTCTTTTCCAGCTCTTTTTGCCGTTTTTCGTATTGGAAATTTGTCTTGGCCATTTACTACCTCTTTAGTTTTTTATTGTTACAGATAAGCACATAGGGCACATTATGACGCAGTTGGAGCAAATACAAAATTTTTAGCCGCGCGGATGATGCTGCGCATGCAGCAGTTTCAGCCGTTCGCGGGCCACATGCGTGTAAATCTGCGTGGTGGAAATATCGGAGTGCCCCAGTAACAATTGCACAACACGCAAGTCCGCGCCATGGTTCAGCAAATGCGTGGCGAACGCATGGCGCAAGGTGTGCGGCGACAGCGGCGCCGTGATGCCCGCGTTCAGTGCGTGTTTCTTGATGATGACCCAGAACATTTGCCGCGTCATGGCGCCACCGCGCCGCGTGACGAACAATGCATCGTCCATCTGACCGTCGAGGATGACGCCGCGCGCTTCTTTCAGATAACGCTCTATCCACAGCCGCGCCTGTTCGCCGAACGGCACCAGGCGCGTCTTGCTGCCCTTGCCCGTGATGCGCAGCACGCCATCGTTGAGGCTCAGCTCGACGGATTTCAAGTCCACCAGTTCCGACACGCGCAAGCCGCTCGCATACATGAGTTCCAGCATCGTGCGCTCGCGCAAGCCCAGCGGCGTGCTCACGTCGGGCGCCGCCAGCAAGGCTTCCACCTGCGCTTCGCTCAGGGTATGCACGAAGCGCGCCGGCTGCTTGGCCGAGACCATCTTCAGGCACGGGTCGGCGGCGATATGCTTGTGCCGCAAGGCCAGCTGGTAAAAGCGCTTGAGCACGGACAGGCGCCGGTTCGACGAGGTCGCCTTGCTCTCGTCGTGGCGGGCCGCGAAATATGCCTCGATATCGGCCGTGGACACGTCGTACAGGCCTTCGCGCCCGGGCCGCGCCACTTCCAGCCAGCGCGCAAACAGCCGCATGTCGCGCCGGTAGGCATCGAGCGAGTTTTTCGACAAGCCGTCTTCCAGCCACAGGCTGTCGCAGAATTCGTCGATCAGGGTAGCGTTGTCGGGCGCCAGCAGGCTGTTCATCATAGGTAAGCCGCCACGCCTTCGTGCGCCAGCAGCCAGCGCTTGACGCCCAGGTGGAAGCCCGTCGCATCGTCGTGGTGGGCAAAGCCGCCCAGGCCGCCAGCGGCCGTCACGCGGTGGCAGGGTATGACCACGGGAAACCAGTTGGCGCCGCAAGCCTGGCCCACGGCGCGCGGGGCCGAGCCGATCAGGCGCGCCACGTCTCCATAGGTGCGCACCTGGCCGCGCGCAATGCCGCGAATCGCCGCCCACACCCGTTGCTGATAGGCGCTACCCGAGGCGGCCAGCGGCAAGTCGAAGACATAATCGGGATCGCGGAAATACCGGGCCAGTTGCTGGCAGGCCCGCTCGGAGACGGCATCCTGCGCGTCTTTTTCCGCGAAGTGCGGCGGCAGATACACCAGCTCGCATACCTGGCCATCGTGCGCGCGCACGCCCATGGCGCCGAACGGCGCGGCCACGATGGCGCTGAACAGTTCACTGCCCTGTTGTTTTTTCATCTGCTGATCATTGTTCAAGTGTGGCATATATGCAACCTGCCGGCGCGGGAAACCGCACCACGGGAATTATGCACCGTCTTTGGGCGTGCCGGCGGACGTTTCCCGCGCACGAAAAAAAAGCGCACCAGTCGGTGCGCTTCAAATATTGCTTCACGTTCCCGGTCGTTTGGGTCCGCCGGTGCCGGCTTGTGGCCGCAGACAGCTATGACTCAACAACTTCTGTGAAACGTGTGTCTCCTCAATATATCCCCGGTATCAATACCGTTTTTATAGACCACTCCCCCACTAACCTTGTTGCCAATTCTGTATTTCAGCCTTGCTACCGGGGCGCATATGCATATACGTGTTTCCCCTTAAGGCTGCCCATCATAGCGCATTTATTCGGCCGGATCGACTTTTTTTGCACCATGACGGGGACAACTGTTTTAGTTGTAAATTAAATTTGGCAGCCACAGCGAGATTTGTGGTACGTAGGTAATCAGGCCCAGGAAGGCCAGCATCGTCAGCAGCCACGGCATCACGGCCACGGTCAGCTCCGAGATGCCCATCTTCGTAATGCCGGACGCCACGTACAGGTTCAGGCCCACGGGCGGATGGCACATGCCGACCTCCATATTGACCACGATCAAGATGCCGAAGTGCACAGGGTCAATGCCCAGCTTCATGGCGACGGGGAACAGGATCGGCGCCATGATCAGCACGATGGACGACGGCTCCATGACGTTACCAGCCAACAACAGCAGCACGTTGACCACCAGCAAGAAACTGATCACGCCCAGGCCCTTGCCCGTAATCCACTCGGCCATCGCTTGCGGAATGTTTTCACTGGTCATCAGGAACGAGAACAGCACGGCATTGGTGATGATGTACAACAGCATCGCCGACATGGCGGCCGAATCGAGCAAGACCTTGCCCACTTGCTTGATCTTCAAGTCCTTGTAGACGAAGACGGCGATGATGAAGGCGTACACGGCAGCCATGGCGGCCGCTTCCGTCGGCGTGAAGGCACCCGAATAGATGCCGCCCATGACGATGACGATCAAGAGCAAGCCCCAGGCGCTCTTCTTGAACGTGACGAAGCGCTCGCCCCAGCTGGCCTTTTTCATGCGCGGATAATTGTGCTTGCGCGCCAAAAACCACGTGGTCAGGCCCAGCAGCATGGCCAGCATCATGCCGGGAATCACGCCCGCCATGAACAGTTTACCAACGGACGTGTTCGTGCTGACGGAATACATCACCATCACGATCGATGGCGGTATCAAAATGCCCAGCGCGCCCGAGGTGGTGATGACGCCGGCGCCGAAACCGCGCGGATAGCCCTGCTTGACCATGGCCGGCAGGATGATGGAACCGATCGCCACCACGGTGGCGGGGCTGGAACCGGAGACGGCCGCAAACAGCGCGCACGCCATCACGCCGGCCAGCGCCAGGCCGCCGTGCCAGTGCCCCACCATGGAGCTGGCGAAGTTGATCATGCGCCGCGCCACCCCGCCATGCGTGAGGAAGTTGCCCGCCAAAATGAAGAACGGGATGGCCATGATCTCGAATTTCTCGATGCCCGTGAAAATCTTCAGGGCCACCGATTCGATGGGCACGCTGGTCATGGTAAACAGGAACGTCAGTACCGTCAGGCCCAGCGAAATGGAGATCGGCATGCCGGTCAGCATCAACGCCAGCAGCAATACAAAAATGATCAGCGCGTTCATGCCTTGGCTCCTTTTTCTTCAGCCGTCAATTCGTCTTCCAGCCCCTCGACGTGCGAATGGTCGTGTTTCGGCAAGGCACCCGTCTTGATGAAATGCACCATCACCTGCAGGAAGCGGAAGCACATCAGGTAGGAACCGAGCGGCACGGCCAGGTAGACCAGCCACATCGGCACTTCCATGTCGGCCGAAGTCTGGTCCGTGTGGCCGATCGACCACACGAAGCTGGCGCCCAAAGTACCGACGATGCCCGTAAACAGGGCGCCGGCACCGAGGCCGAAGACGATGAAACGGTCGCGCCAGCGCGGGTTCATGCGGTTGATCAAGACATCGACGCCCACGTGGATGCCCGTGCGCACGCCGTACGCGGCGCCGAACTTGGCCATCCAGACGAACATGTAGATGCACAGTTCCTGGGCCCAGCTGGTATTGATTTGTATCAGGAAGTCTTGCACGACCGGTATCGGCAAGCCGGCCAGGTAGCGGTGCACGACCGCGACGAAGATGATGAAGGTGGCCGCGCCCATCAGGGTCGCGATCAGCCACTCTTCCAGGTGATCCAGAAATTTCATGGTGGACTTTCAAAGAATGCGGGTACGCTGGCACCCGCGCAGGACGCGCAGGTGCCGTTGCTGCAGAAAGACAGGGATGCCCCTGATAGCCGCGCCGGGTGGCGCGGCCAGCGCTATTACTTCGCGCTTTCCTTGTTGATGGCCGAGATCAGATCCTTGCCGATGCGCGCTTCCATGGTCTTCTGCACGGGCGCCAGCGCCTTGCGCCACTCGGCCTGTTCCTGCACCGTCAAGGTGTAGATCTGCGTCTTGCCCGCTTTCTTGATGGCGTCGAGGGCCTGATCGTTGTCGCGCTGGGCGATGGCTTTTTCAAACGTGGTCGCCTCGCGCATGGCTTTTTCCAGCTGGCCGCGGATATCGGGCGGCAAGCCATCCCAGAATTTCTTGTTGACGATGACGGCATAGCCCAGGTAGCCGTGGTTCGACACGGTCACGTGCTTTTGCACTTCATGCATCTTTTGCGTGTACATATTCGATGGCGGATTTTCCGTGCCGTCGACCACGCCCGTCTGCAGCGCCTGATACACTTCCGAGAAGGCCAGCACCTGCGGATTGGCGCCCAGCGCGCGCATTTGCGCGTCGAGTACCTTCGACGACTGGATGCGCATTTTCAGGCCCTTGAAGTCGGCCGGGCTGTGCAGCGGCTTGTTGGCCGACATCACCTTGAAGCCATTGTCCCAGTAAGCCAGGCCCGTGATACCCTTGGGTTCCAGTTTTTTCAGCAGGCTCTTGCCGATTTCGCCTTCGGTGACGTTGTACAGCGCCGTCTTGGTGGGGAAGATGTAGGGCAGGTCGAAGGCTTCGAATTCCTTCACGCCCAGCGGGCCGAACTTGGCCAGCGACGGTGCCAGCATCTGCACGGCACCCAGCTGCAGGGCTTCGAGTTCTTCCTTGTCCTTGTACAGCTGGCTGTTCGGGTACAGTTCGACCTTGACCTTGCCATTCGTGGCTTTTTCGGCCAGCTGCTTGAAACGTTCGGCGGCCTGGCCTTTCGGCGTGTCGGTGGCCACGACGTGGCTGAACTTGATAACGATGGGGGCTTGCGCGTAAGCGTGCACGCCGGCGGTGGCGCCTATGGCCGCGCACAGCGCGACGAACATGGTTTTCATCTGCATTTTTGTCTCCTGAGTGGTTTTTGAAAAACTTTATTATTTGTCTACTTGGATATTGTGCCAAAGAAACTGCCTTCGCTATTGTGGTTAACCACAATAGCCGGCTCCCGATAAGCCGCTACCCTGCCAGCCATGCCGACTCCCCCCACCCTTGCACGCCGCTTCAAGCTATCGAGCCCGATGCGCTGGCTGCTGCCCGTCATCCTGCTGCTGCTGTTCCTGTCCATCCTGTTCTGGCTGCCCTGGCAGGCGCGTCAGATGGAAAGCAACGAGCGCCAGGAGCAGCTGATCGCCGATACGCTGTGGGTGGAGCAGACCATCCGCTTCCAGCTGGCGCGCAACGAGGAAAGCCTGTTCAACCTGGGCGTGGACATCGCCAGCAGCTCCCTGTCGGCGGAAAAAGTGCACGAACGGCTGCAGCAGATGTTGCGCAATGGCCGTGAATTGCAGCGCGTGCTGTGGCTCGACACCAGCGGCAAGGTGCTGGCCACCAGCGACAACAGCCTGCCGCATGCCCTGTCGTTTTCGCCCGCCTCGCTGACGGCGGCCGACAATGCGCGCCGTTTGCACCGGGGCCAGTACGCCCAGCCTTCGCAGCAGAGCGGCTTTCCCGACGCGCCGCCGGGCGCCATGCTGATGGATTACCACCAGCCCCTGTTCGATGGCCAGCGCTACGTGGGCAGCCTGGTGGCCACCTACCAGATCAGCAGCCTGCTCGATGAAATGGTGCCGTGGTGGTTTGCGCAGGATAACCAGATTTCGCTGATCGACCGCGACGACAAGGTGCTGGCGCGGCGCGCCGCCGCCGGTCCCGGCCACGGCGTGTACACGCACAAGCGTGCGCTCGACGTGCCCGGCGCCACCATCACCCTGTTTACCGACAGCGTGAAAAGCCAGCCCAAGCTGCTGCCCAATTTGCTGGTCGGCTCCGTCATCGCCCTGTCGCTGGGGCTGCTGTGGAGCTTGCTGGCCCTGTGGCGCCACATTTCGCGCCGCCTGGTGGCCGAAGGCGCGCTGCGCCAGCAGATGCTGTTTCGCACGGCGATGGAAAACTCGCTGGTGACGGGCATGCGCGCGCGCGACCTGGAAGGCAGAGTCACCTACGTGAATCCCGCGTTTTGCCAGATCGTCGGCTATCCGCCCGAGGAAATCCTGGGCCGTTTGCCGCCCATGCCCTACTGGGTGCCCGAGGCGCTGGAGGAATACCAGCAGCGCTTCGTCAAGGCCCTGGCCGGCAATCCCACGCCGCAGTTCGAAACCTATTTCCAGCGTCCGGACGGCACGCGCGTGGCCGTGCTGATCTTCGAGGCGCCCTTGGTGGACAAGAATGGCCAGCAAACGGGCTGGATGGGTTCCGTGCTCGATATCTCGGACCGCAAGCGGGTCGAGGAACTGAATCGCCAGCAGCAGGAAAAACTGCAAACGAGTTCGCGCCTGGCCACCATGGGCGAGCTGGCGTCGATGCTGGCGCACGAACTGAATCAGCCGCTGGCGGCCATTTCCAGCTACACCACGGGCGCCTTGAATTTGATCCGCCGCGCCATCGACAGCGGTGTCCCCGTCGAGCCGAATACATTGAAGCCGGCGCTGGAACAGGCCAGCGCGCAGGCGCAGCGGGCCGGCCAGATCATCCGCAGCGTGCACGATTTCGTGCGCAAGAGCGAGCCGCAGCGCCAGGATATCGCCATCCGCACCCTGATCGACGGCATCCGCGCACTGATCGACCTGCAGGCGCGCAAATACTATGTCACCATCCAGGAAGAGCTGCCGCCGGACCTGCCGCTGCTGCGCGCCGACCCCGTGATGATCGAGCAAGTGCTGCTGAACCTGACGCGCAACGCCATCGAGGCCATGCAGGACGCGGCGCCGGGACGGCGTATCATGCGCCTGCGGGCCAGCCACGACGCGCAGCAAGGCATGGTGACGGTGGACGTGATCGATCATGGACATGGCATCCCGCAGGATGTGGCCGAGCGGCTGTTTTCGCCGTTTTTCTCGACCAAGTCCGAAGGCATGGGCATGGGCCTGAACATCTGCCGCACCGCCATCGAATTTCACGGCGGCGCGCTGACCTTCGGCGCCAACCCCGCAGGCGGTACGATCTTTACATTCAGCGTACCGGCCGCGCCGCGCGCCGCACCAAGCAATAACGAATAACGCATAACGACAATCCGGAGACACCATGCTGCACATCATTGACGACGAAGAGGTCGTACGCGACTCCCTGTCCTGGCTGGCCGCCTCGCGCAGCATCGAGGCGCGCAACTACGCCAGCGCCCAGCAATTCCTCGATAGCCTCGATGGCAGCTTCGACGCCGCCGGCGACTGCGTGCTGCTCGACGTGCGCATGCCCGACATGAACGGCATCGCCCTGTTTGACCAGTTGGTCAAGCGCGACCTGACGGCGCGCCTGCCCGTGATCTTCCTCACCGGCCACGGCGACGTGCCGATGGCCGTCGACAGCCTGAAACGGGGCGCCTTCGATTTCTTTGAAAAGCCGTTCAACGACAACGACCTGATGGACCGCGTGCAGCAAGGCCTGGCCAACTCGCGCCAGGCGGGCGAACTGGCCGCCGTGCATGCGCGCCTGGCCACCCTGTCGACGCGCGAACGCGAAGTGCTGGACCTGATTTTGGCGGGCAAGATGAACAAGGTGGTGGCCGACAAGCTGGGCATCAGCATGCGCACCGTGGAAGTCCACCGCGCGCATATCTTCGACAAGATGCAGGTCAAGACGGCGGTGGAGCTGGCGGGGTTGTTGAAGTAAATGCAGTAGGTCGGCTTAGCGCAACGCGCGTAAGCCGACACCACCACCATCACTCATCGTGATGCTCATGATGCTCGGCCGCCCCATGCTTCCAGTAGCTGGCCACATGCAGATGCTGCTTCGGCACCCCGGCGTCAATAAAGTGCCCACGCAAGCCCTGCACCTGCGCATGCTCGCACGCCACCCATACATAGCCGTCGCCATCCTGCGGCAAGGCCACTTGCGCCAGAGCTTCCAGCAGCAGCGATCCCCTGCGGCCATTGCGCGCCACCCAGCGCACGTCCAGCTGCGCCGCACACTCGAGCGCAATCTGTTCGCCATCTTCGACGATCTCGATCACGGCCATCGCGCGCGCCGTGGCCGGCAACTGCTCCAGGCGGCGGGCGATGGCCGGCAAGGCCGTCTGGTCGCCCACCAGCACATACCAGTCGAAATCGAGCGGCACCAGCATCGAGCCGCGCGGTCCACCCACGCCCAGGGTCTGGCCAGGCGCGGCTTGCGCCGCCCAGCTGGCCGCAGGGCCGTCGCCATGCAGCACGAAGTCGATTTCCAGCTCGCGCCGCGCGGCGTCGTAGCGGCGCGGCGTGTAATTGCGGGCAATCGGGCGCGCGCCTTCCGCATACTGGATGGGATTCGGGCCATTGCCCAGCACGGGAAACACGGGCGTAGCCTGCCCCCGGGCGGGGAAGAACAGTTTCACGTGGTCGTCGTGCGCCGGCGAGACAAAGCCGTCCAGGTCGTCGCCGGCCAGGGTGATGCGGCGCATGTGCGGCGTGATCTGCTCGGTGCGCACGACGGTGAGCACGCGCAGTTTCAAGTCATGCCGCACGCGCTCGATGGCATGCGGACGTGGTGTTGCTGGTGATGCAGTAGTCATGGCTTATCCTTGTAAAGTGGGCTCAGTGGCCGTCGACGATGGCGTTCGCCGCCTGTTCCAGCACGGCGGATACGCGCTCGGCTTCCGCGTCGCTCCAGCTGGTCTTGTTCAGCAACAGCGCATGCTTGAGCGTGTGCATGGCCTGGCGCACGCGCTCGGGCAAGGCGTTGCGCGCCTGGACGCGGGCAAACATGTCGAGGCGGGCCAGGATGCCGTCCACCTGGGCGCGGTTCTCGTCGAGATACGCACGCCCCAGGTCCGTGATCGTGTAGAGCTTCTTGCCGCTGGCGCTTTCGGAGGACGTGACATGGTCCTGCTCTTCCAGCAAGGTCAGGGTCGGATACACGGCGCCCGGACTGGGGGCGTAGGCGCCGCCGCAACGCTCTTCGATGGCCTTGATGATTTCATAGCCGTGACGGGGACTGATTTCGATCAGCGCCAGCACGATCAGCGGCAAGTCGCCACGGCCGAAGACGCGCTCGGCCCGTTCGCCGCGCCCTCGTCCACCTGGGCCACCGGGGCCGCCATGGCCCATGCCATCACCGCGTTCGTCGAAGCCGCGCGGGCCGCGGCCGTGCATGGAGTATTCGTGGCGGTATTCGCCATGGTGGTGGTGATGCTGGCCGCAATGGCCGTGATGATGGTGATGGCCATGCTGGCCGTGTTCTGTGTGGTGTGAGTTTCTCATGTTTTCTCTTTAAAGATATATCGTTAGTAGGTATCGCCATTTTATAACGATATATCGATAAGTCAAGCAGAAATTTGTTATGCTCGTCTTTTCACCATCCACACGCCGATGCCATGCCTGACAAATCTGCCTTTGAGAAAATGTATGTGAAAAATGCCAGCTCCCTGGCCGTGCTCAATGACGGCGGCGAACATGGAGAATTGCTGGCGCAGTTGCCGGCGGAGCGGCGGGTGCGGGAAGGTGAAAATGCCGACTGGATCCTGCTGTACGCACGCAGCCGCGCGGAACTGGAACAGTTCCTGCCGATGGCGCAGGCGCGCCTGGCGCCCGGCGGCGCCGTCTGGGTGGCATACCGCAAGGGCGGAATCAAAGCGGGCAGCGACATCCACCGCGACGATATCCGCGACTTTGCGCACACCGTAGGCCTCGACAGCGTGGCCATGGTCGCCATCGATAGTGAGTGGTCGGCACTGCGCCTGAAGCAGGCTTAAAAAGGGTCTAGGCGATGCCGTGCAAGGCCAGCGCCCATTCGACGTGTTCACGCACGATGGCCGATGGATGCTCGCGGCGCGACAGCAGGGCCGCGACGATGTCGGCCTGGCCCCGGGCCTTGGCGGCCGCGTTGCCCATGCCGACGGCCAGGTTGCGCAGCCAGCGTTCGTGGCCGATGCGGCGGATCGCGCTGCCTTCCATGCGGCGGTTGAATTCTTCTTCCGTCCAGGCGAACAGCTCCACCATGCCGGCGCTGCCCAGGCTGTGGCGCTCGTCGAAATCGGGCACGACGGCGCGCTGGGCGAACTTGTTCCACGGGCAGACAGTCTGGCAATCGTCGCAGCCGTACACCTTGTTGCCGATCAGAGGGCGCATCTCGACGGGAATGGCGCCCTTCAATTCGATCGTCAGGTAAGAGATGCAGCGGCGCGCGTCAAGCTTGTACGGCCCCAGGATGGCTTGCGTCGGACACACCGTGATGCACGCCGAGCACTGGCCGCAGCGCGGGGTCTCCGGCGGGTCGACGGGCAACGGCACGTCGATGAGGATCTCGCCGAGGAAAAAGAAGGAACCGCCCTGGCGGTTGATCAGCAAGGTGTGCTTGCCGCGCCAGCCCAGCCCCCCCTTTTGCGCCAGCTCGACTTCCATCACGGGCGCCGAATCGCTGAAGACGCGGTAGCCGAAGTCGCCGATTTCGCCCTTGATGCGCTCGGCCAGCTGCTGCAGGCGCGAACGCATGACCTTGTGATAGTCGCGGCCCCGCGCATACACGGAGATCACGGCCGCGGCAGGGTCGGCATCGCGCGCCGCCTCGTGCGCGCGCCAGTCGGGCCCCAGCGCCGGCGGCAGATAATTCATGCGCGCGCTGATGGCGCGCACCGTGCCCGGCACCAGTTCGGCCGGGCGCGCGCGCTTCATGCCGTGGCTGGCCATGTAATCCATTTCGCCGTGGTACCCTGCATCGAGCCAGGCTTGCAAGGGCGCTTCCATGTGCGACAGGTCCACGTCGGCGATGCGCACCTCGGCAAAACCCAGCTCGCGCCCCCATTCTTTGATGGTGCGCGCCAGGACGGCGAGATCGGTGATGGTGGCGGACATAGGGGACTTTACGGAAAACGGCAGGCGCGCGGGCGGTTACAATGACAGCAGCCTCCATTTTATGCGATACCGAAGATCATGACCGAACACTTCAAAGCCCACCTCCACGACGAAGCCGGCACCGCCGCGCTGGGCGCCGCGCTGGCGCGCGCGCTGGCGCCGGGCCTGGCGATCTACCTGCACGGCGACCTGGGCGCCGGCAAGACGGCCCTCACGCGCGCCCTGTTGCACGCGGCCGGCCATGCTGGCCACGTGAAAAGCCCCACCTATACGCTGTCCGAACCGTACACGGTGCAACTCGATGGCCAGCGCGTCAACGTCATCCACTTCGACCTGTACCGCATGGGCAGTGCCGAGGAATTCCTCGACGCCGGCTTTCGCGAAGACTTCGACGGCCGCAATATCTGCATCGTCGAATGGCCGGAGAAAGCCGAACCGGTGCTGCCGCCGGCCGACCTGAATATTTATTTGAACGTTGCGGGTACAGGACGTGATGTAGAATTGCAAGCGTCTTCTGAATTGGGTCTGTCATGCCTTCACCGTCTCAAATTCGCCCCGAACCTTTGATCTCCTCGCCCATCACCCGGCGCACGGTCCTCAAGGCCGGCGGCACCCTGCTGTTGTCCGTGTTCGCGCCCATGTCGGCGATGGCGGCGCAAATTCTCGCCGTGCGCGTCTGGCCGGCCGAGGACTACACCCGCGTCACCCTGGAAAACGACAGCATCCTCAAGGCGACCCACTTCATCGTCAAGGACCCGGAACGCCTGGTGGTCGACATCGAAGGCCTGGAACTCAATCCCACGCTCAAGGGCCTGGTGGCGAAAATTCAGTCGAACGACCCGTATATCAAGCAGGTGCGCGTGGGCCAGAACCGGCCCAATGTCGTGCGCCTGGTGTTCGACCTGAAAGAGGAAGTCACGCCGCAGCTGTTTACCCTGCCGCCGGCCGGCTCCTACAACCACCGTTTGATCTTCGACCTGTATCCCGTGCGCGAGCCGGATTTGATCGCGCAGATGATCGAAAAGGGCGACTGGTCGAGCGACCCCGCCAAGCCGCCCATGGCCGGCACGCATACGCCGCCGCCCGCGCTGCCCCTGCCCGAGAGCGGCAAGCCGCCCGTGGCCGCCGTGGCGCCGCCGGCAGCGCCCATCGTGCCGCCCGTTCCCGACGTGCGTCCGGAACAGCGCCCCGAAGCGCGCCCGCTGCCGGGCCAGAAAGTGGTGCGCATGATTACCATCGCGCTCGATCCCGGCCACGGCGGCGAAGACCCTGGCGCCATGGGCAGCCGGGGCAGCCGCGAAAAAGACGTGGTGCTGGCCATTGCCAAGCGCCTCAAGACCAAGCTGGAACTGCAGCCGAACATGCGCGTCATGCTCACGCGCGACGCCGATTTCTTCGTCCCGCTGGGCATGCGCGTGGAAAAGGCGCGCAAGGTGCAGGCCGACCTGTTCGTCTCGATCCACGCCGACGCCTTCATCCAGCCGACGGCGCGCGGCTCGTCCGTCTTCGTGCTGTCCGAAAAGGGCGCCACCTCGACGGCTGCACGCTGGCTGGCCAACAAGGAAAACCAGGCCGACCTGATCGGCGGCGTGAACGTGAAGAACCACGACAAGCAGCTGGCCAGCGTGCTGCTCGACCTGTCGACGACGGCGCAGATCAATGACAGCATGAAGCTGGGCAAGGCCGTGCTGCGCGAAATCGGCGGCATCAACCGCCTGCACAAGGGTTCCGTCGAACAGGCCGGCTTCGCCGTGCTCAAAGCGCCGGACATCCCTTCCATCCTGATCGAGACGGCCTTCATCTCGAATCCGGAGGAAGAAGCCAAGCTGACCGACAACGGCTACCAGGACCAGATGGCCGACGCCATCGTCACGGGCATCAAGAATTACTTTGCGAAGAATCCGCCGCTGGCGAAAAGCCGCCTGACCTGACATGAAAGCCTAGCATGAGCGAGAGTATCTTTGGCGAGCTGCCGGCCGTGACCATCCGCGCCGCCGATGGCGCGCAAGCGACCGTCACCCTGTACGGCGGCCACCTGGTCTCGTGGCAGACCAGCGATGGCCAGGAGCGCCTGTTCTGCAGCCGAGATTCCGCGCTCGACGGCAGCCGCGCCATCCGGGGCGGCGTGCCCGTGATCTTTCCCCAGTTCGGCGCGCGCGGCACGGGCATGCGCCACGGCTTTGCGCGCGTGGCGACCTGGCAGCTGGAATCGAGCGGTGAGGCTGATGGTGCCGCATGGGCGCAATTTGTCCTGACCCAGGCTGACTTGCCGGAAGCGATCGCCGCCAGCTGGGCATACAACTTCACCCTGCGCCTGCGCGTTGCCGTCACGGCCCAATCACTGGAGCTGCACCTGTCCGTGCACAACACGGGCGAGCAGGCGTTTCCATTCTCGGCCGCCCTGCACAGTTATTTTGCGATTGATCAATTGAGCGAAGCGCGCATTGGCGGCTTGCAGCGCGTGCGCTACTCGGACGAGACGCCGCAAGACGCCTTGCAGGCGGAAGAAGTACTGCAATTTTCGGACAAACTGGACCGCATCTACTACCAGCTGCCGGGCGCCTTGAGCCTGCAGTCTGGCAGCCATACGCTGCGCCTGGAGCAGCAGGGCTTTACGGACGCCGTCGTGTGGAACCCGGGCGCACAAGACGCGGCCGCCCTGCCCGACCTGGCCGACGACGAGCAGCCGCGCTTCATCTGCATCGAGCCTGCCCTGATCCAGCCCGACCTGCTGGCCGCCGGCGCCGAATGGACCGGCCGCCAGCGCCTCGCATTCGTTTAATTGGACTCTTTGATGATGCGGCCGTTCGTAGGCTGAATCGGGCGCGCATTCAAGGGATACAAGCGGCTGAACAGCGCCATCTGCGCCGGCGAGGCTTGCACCGGCTGCTTCATCACCATCCACAGCACGCCTTCGCTGCAAGGCGGCTCCGTCATCGATCCCATGTAGGTGTAGTAATCGCGCCGCGTCGGCAGCATCTCGGCCGGGTCGAGCAGGATGGTCGGCTGCATGGTCTCGAATTTTTCCAGCGGCAGATTGTTCCACACGGTCTGGATGGTCGCCTGCGGCGCCCCCCGCTCCAGCAGCAGCGCCAGCACGGCTTGCCGGCCTTCCGCGTCGCGGTGCACCAGGTGCACCACCATCTCGAACGCCTTGCCATTGATGCGCTCTTCGGAAGGGCGGTGGAAATGGAATTGCTGCAGCTCGAACATGCGGTTCTGCACCGTGATGTAATTGCCGCCGCTCACGCCCACCTGCACCGTGTGGCCATTGTCAACCACGTTGAACGACGACGGATGGTAGTCAAAGCTGATCTGCTCGAGCTCCACCTTCATGCCGTCGCGGATATCGATCGGCGACTGGCGGCTGCCATTGCCGCACTTGGCCCAGTCGACATTGATCTTGCTCCAGTGGGCCGGGCCGCTGTCGCCTTCGTACGACCAGTGCGTGCCGCGCGGCACGGGCGGCGGTGGCGGCGGCGCGGCCTTCACCACGGCGGCGCGCTTGGCGCGGGCGGCGGCGCGGGCCGCCTGGGTGGCACGCATTTCCGCCAGGCGCGCGGCAATGCGTTCGGACAGGTCGACTTCGGCCGCTTCTTCCTTTTCGCGCGCCGTGGGCGCAACGACGACAGGCGCCTTGGCCTCCTTGCCCTTCACCGATTCGGTCAGGGTTTTCATGGCGGCCGCGCGCGCCGACGCCGACATCGGCGCGGATGCGGTGGCGCTCGCCGGGACGGGGGCATCTTTGGCGCTTGCCATGGCCGTCATCGCGGCAAGGCTGCAAGCAAACAGGGCGCTCAAATGTCGCATGGAAATCCAGAAAGTGAGAATACCCTCTGGTTTACGGCTGGAAAGCAACAAAACTTGAATCAACGCGGGAGTAAAACAGAAACGAGGCAGGGAAAAACGAGATCCGGGGCCGGCTGCGGACTGTGCCGCAGCGCGCTTGCCCCGTATCCATGCGGCCTTACGCCGACTTGCCGACCATGCGCTTGTAGAGTTTCCACATGCCGCCCAGTACCACCGGCACGACGGCGGCGCCGACACCGATCAGCACGATCAAGGTCAGGTGGTCGCGGATCCACGGGATATTGCCGAAGAAGTAGCCCGCCGTCACCAGACCGACCACCCACAGCAGGGCGCCCGTCACGTTGTACATCTGGAAGCGCGCATGCGTCATGTCGGAAATGCCGGCCACGAACGGCGCGAAGGTGCGCACCACGGGCACGAAGCGGGCCAGGATGATGGTCTTGCCGCCGTGCTTTTCAAAGAATTCATGCGTGCGGCGCATGGCATCCTTGTTGATCCAGCGGTAATCGTGGGTAAACACCCTTTGCCCGATGGCCTCGCCTATCCAGTAATTGAGCGTGTTGCCCGTAACGGCGGCCGTCACCAGCAAGGCTATCAGCAAGCCCAGGTGCATTTGTCCCGTCGCACAAAACGCGCCGGCGATAAACAGCAAGGTATCCCCAGGGAAGAAAAACAGCACCACGAGGCCTGTCTCGCAAAAAATAATGGCGAACAGCACCGCATACACGAGGGTGCCGTACTGCTCGATCAAGAGACCCAGCGTCTTGTCGACATGCACGATCATGTCGAGGAATTGCACAAAATCCATATATTTTTCCCTAAAGGTAGCGGCGGAATCATACACCACCCGACCGGCGCAACGGCAGTCCCCGGGCTGATATTTCGTGATTAATTCGGCAGCGCCCTTGGCTGTGTGGCATTTTAAGTAAAGGTTAAGGAAACGCCTTATCGGCAGGCAACTGTCAGGATTGCCACATGCAATGTTTTTCCAACGAAATATTGGCATTCCGGTATACACTTTCTGCACGGCGCAACCCGCGTCGACCAGGAGAAAACATGTATCGACACCCACTGAGCGGCCTGACCATGGCCACCGTACTGGGCCTTGCACATCTGACCGCCCACGCGGCGCCCGTCCAGATCAAGGCGCCCGCCGAACTGCCCGCCAAGGCGACCTTGGCCGACGTGATCAAGGCTTCGAAACCGTCCGACTGGCGTGCGCTGGATCCGGACAACACCCTGTACCTGGACATTCCCGCCGGCCGCGTGGTGATCGAACTGGCGCCGGACTTCGCGCCGAAACACGTGGCCAACATCAAGGCCCTGGTGGCCGAGCAGTATTACGACGGCCTGGCCATCACCCGTGCGCAGGACAACTGGGTGGCACAGTGGGGCGATCCGAACGAGAAAAATCCAAAACCGATCCAGCATGCGCAGCGCACCCTGCCCGGCGAATTTACGGTACCCTTGAAAAACGTCAAGAGCTTCACACGCCTGCCGGACGTCGACGGCTATGCGCCGCAAGTGGGCCATTCGAACGGCTTCCCGTCCGCGCGCGATCCGAAAACCGGCACGGCCTGGCTCACGCATTGCTATGCCACCGTGGGCGTGGGGCGCGACAGCGCCAGTGACAGCGGCGGCGGCACGGAACTGTACGCCGTCATCGGCCAGTCGCCGCGCCACCTGGACCGCGACATCACGGTCGTCGGCAGGGTCGTCTCCGGCATGCCATTGCTGTCCACCCTGCCACGCGGCACGGGCCCCATGGGTTTTTATGACAGCCCCGAGAAAAACGTGCCGATCAAGGCCATCCGCCTGGCCGCCAGCGTACCGGCCGGGCAACGCAGCAACCTGGAAGTGATGCGCACCGACAGCGCCGCCTATCAGGCCGTGCTGGAAGCCCAGCGCCACCGCGGCGGCCCATGGAGCAAGGTCACGGCCGGCCATGTCGACCTGTGCAATGCGCCGATACCGGTGCGGGAGGTGGCGAAGTAGCCGATGCCCGGCAATTCGCAAACCGTTATAATCAGGGCATGAACGCTCCCATCACGCCCCACCGCCCGATCCAGGCCCTGCCTGACCAGTTGATTTCGCAAATCGCCGCCGGCGAGGTGGTCGAGCGGCCATCGGCCGTCGTCAAAGAGCTGCTGGAAAACGCGCTCGACTCGGGCGCCACGCAGATCACCGTGCGGTTGGAAGAAGGGGGCGTGAAACGCATCGCCATTACCGATAACGGGCGCGGCATCGACAAGGACCAGCTGCCGCTGGCCCTGGCGCGCCACGCCACCTCGAAGATCGCTTCGCTGCACGACCTGGAAAACGTGGGCACCCTGGGTTTTCGCGGCGAGGCGCTGGCCTCGATCGCTTCGGTGGCCGCCGTCACCGTGACCTCGCGCACGGCGGACGCGGCGCATGCGTGGGAAATCGTCGGCTCGCACAATGGCAGCGTCTCGCCCTCGTCGGGCGCGCACGGCACCACGGTCGACGTGCAAGACCTGTATTTCAACACGCCCGCGCGGCGCAAATTCCTCAAATCGGAGCAGACGGAATACGGCCATTGCGCCGAAGTCGTGCGCCGCATCGCGCTGGCGCGGCCGGACGTGTCGTTCTCGCTGTCGCACAATGGCCGCACCATCGACCAGTGGAATATCAGCGAACTGGCCAAGCGCAGCGCCCACATCCTAGGCAATGACTTCGCCGAAGCGCGCCTGGCGCTGGACGAATCGGCCGGCACCTTGCGCATCCACGGCTTTGCCGGCTTGCCGACAGCATCCAAGGCGCGCGCCGATGGCCAGTTCTTTTATGTCAACGGGCGCTTCGTGCGCGACAAACTGCTGGTGCACGCCGTGCGCATGGCCTACCAGGACGTGCTGCACGGCGACCGTTTTCCCTCGTACGTGCTGGCGCTCGACCTCGACCCGGCGCTGGTCGACGTCAACGTGCACCCGTCGAAGATCGAAGTACGCTTCCGCGACAGCCGCTCCGTGCACCAGTTTGTCTTCCACGCGGTGCAGCGCGCGCTGGCGCAGACGTCGGCCACGGCATTCGGCAGCGTGCCGGCGCCCCTGCCGGCCGCCTCCACCCTGAGCGGCGATACCGCTGGCGCGGGTTTGGGTGGCCCCGGCATCTGGCGCCGCGAGCAGACGCAGACGTCGTTCGGCGCGCAATTCACGAATACCTTCGCGCCCGCCTCGCCCGGCGCGGCCCGCCCCTTCTTTGCCGATGCACCAGGCGTGGGGCAAGACACAGCGGCCTACGGCGCCCTGTTCGGCGGCGCTGCTGCATCCTCGCCGATCACGCAGGTGGAACCGTATATCGCTTCGCCCGAAGCGATGGCGCGCGAAGAGTATCCGCTGGGCTTTGCCCTGGCCCAGCTGCACGGCATCTACATCCTGGCGCAAAACACCAAGGGTCTGGTGCTGGTCGACATGCACGCGGCGCACGAGCGCATCCTGTACGAGCAACTGAAAAACGCACTGCAGGCGCAGGTCTCGGGCCAGGACATGCAGGTGCAGTCCTTGCTGATCCCCGTGACGTTCTACGCGGACGCCATCGAAGTGTCGACGGCGAATGAAAACCAGGACACGTTAAAAGCGCTGGGTTTTGACATCGCCGCCCTGTCGCCCACGACGCTGGCCGTGCGCAGCGTGCCGACCCTGCTGAAAAACGCCGATGCGCAAACCCTGGCGCGCGACGTGCTCCGCGACGTGCGCGAATACGGCGGCTCGCGCGTGCTGATCGAGCGCCAGAACGAATTGCTGGGCACTCTGGCCTGCCACACGGCCGTGCGCGCCAACCGGATATTATCGGTGCAGGAAATGAACGCCCTGCTGCGCCAGATGGAAAGCACGGAACGCGCCGATCAGTGCAACCATGGCCGGCCCACGTGGGTGCAGGTCGAGATCAACGCACTCGATAAACTGTTCCTGCGCGGCCAATAAAATTCCGGGGTCAGACCCGCCGGGGGGATACGCCCCAATGGGACGTATCCCGATCTCGAAGAGACTGACCCCAGCCTTTGCCTTGGGGTCCCCATCGCAAGCACATCAAAAAAGCACCATGACAAACACCCCACACCTCCCCCTGGCCGTCGCCATCATGGGCCCCACGGCCAGCGGCAAGACGGCCAGTGCGCTGGCCATCGCGCAAGCCATCCCATCCGAGATCATTTCCGTCGATTCCGCCCTCGTTTACCGGGGCATGGATATCGGCACGGCCAAACCGTCAAAGGAAGAACTGGCCCAGGTGCCGCATCATTTGATCGACATCATCGACCCGCTCGACGCCTATTCCGTGGCGCAGTTCCGCAACGACACCCTGCGCCTGGTGAGCGAGATCTCCGCGCGCGGCAAGCTGCCGCTGCTGGTCGGCGGCACCATGCTGTATTTTAAAGGCCTGGCCGATGGCCTCGACGATTTGCCCGGCGCCGATCCCGTGCTGCGCGCCCAGCTGGAAGAAGACGCGGCCGCCATCGGCTGGCCCGCCATGCATGCGCGCCTGGCCGAACAGGATCCCGTCACGGCCGCGCGCCTGGCGCCACAGGATGCGCAGCGCATCGGCCGCGCGCTGGAAATCATCGCCCTGTCCGGCCAGCCCATGTCGGCCCTGCTGGACCGGCGCGAAAAGACGGTGCTGCCATTCCAGTTGCAATCGTTCGCGCTGGAACCGTCGGATCGCGCCGTGCTGCACGCGCGCATCGCCACGCGCTTCGACCTCATGCTGAAAAACGATGCCCTGCTCGATGAAGTGGATGGGTTGCGCCGGCGCGGCGACCTGCACCCGGGTTTGCCCTCGATGCGCTGCGTGGGTTACCGCCAGGCCTGGGACTATCTCGATGGCCGCATCGACCGCGCCGCCCTGCGCGAGACGGGCATCATCGCCACGCGCCAGCTGGCCAAACGGCAGCTGACCTGGCTGCGCTCCATGCCGGAACGCATCGTCATCGATTGCCTGGGCGCTGATCCGGCCTCGTCCATGCTGGCGCAGATCCAGCCCTTGCTGATGCCGTTACAAAAATAATCATGCCGGCGCCGGCGCGTGAAAAAACCGCACATTTTTTTGCGCCGGCATTGACAAGGAAATGGGAAGACTGGATAATGCTCGGCTGTTGGGTGATATAGCTCAGTTGGTTAGAGCACAGCATTCATAATGCTGGGGTCGGTGGTTCAAGTCCACCTATCACCACCAAAGAACATCGATCAGGTTTTTTACTGGTCAAAACCAGCATCCGGTCTGACCGGTCTGTTTGGTGATATAGCTCAGTTGGTTAGAGCACAGCATTCATAATGCTGGGGTCGGTGGTTCAAGTCCACCTATCACCACCAAGAATTAGCAGTATGAAGAACCCGCCCCTGCACCGTGCAGCGGCGGGTTTTTTCATTTCCGGCACCGCCGCGCGTGCGGCCTGCGCGCAACACCTGCCCCCTCCACATGCAATCGGGGATTGTGGCGAGCCGTCACTGGCGCTTACAATGAGAATAATTCTCATTTATGTTATTCATCACCCATGTCCACCAGCCAGCCCAGCCTGCAACAGCAAGTGCAGTCGCTCTACAGCGAGCATCACGGCTGGCTGGTCGGCTGGCTGCGCAAAAAACTCAGCTGCCCGCATGGCGCGGCCGACGTGGCGCAAGATACCTTCGTGCGCATCATCGCTTCGCGCGACGCCCTGTTCGGCATGCGCGAACCGCGCGCCTACCTGTCGACGACGGCGAAGCGCCTGCTGCTTGACCGCGCGCGCCGCCAGATACTCGAACGCAGCTACCTGGCGGAACTTGCCCTGCTGGCCGACAGCCTGCCCGGCGCGCCCTCGCCCGACGAGATACTGATGGCCGTGCAGGCGCTCGAACAGATCGCCACGGCGCTGGCAGGCTTGTCCGCCAAGGTGCGCGACGCCTTTCTGTTGCACTACCTGGAAGAGCAATCGCAGGCCGCCGTCGCCGCGCAGCTGAACGTTTCCACGCGTATGGTGCAAAAATACCTGGTGCAAGCCTTGCTGGCCTGCCGCCACGCCTGCCCGGCCATGGCCGCATGAATAGCCCCCGCACGGATATCGCCGCTGAACAGGCTGCCCGCTGGATCGTGCAGCTCAGCGCCGACGACCCGGCCGAACGCGACACCGCGCAGGCCGGCTTTGCCGCATGGAAGGCGGCCGACCCGCTGCACGCGAGCGCGGCCGCCGGCATGGAAAACCTGCTGCGTCAATTGAACACCGTGCGCGAGCCGGCCGGCGGCGACCATAGGCCCGCGCGCGCCGCCCTGGCCGCCATCGCCCCAAAGCGTCCCCGCCAGCGTCTGCGCCAGCTGGCCGCGGCCAGCGCCGTGGCCGTGCTCGCGCTGACCGGGGCGCTGGTCATCAGCGAGCGCCCCGCCTACCTGCTGGCCGACCTGCGCAGCCCCACGGGACAATGGCAGACGCACACCCTGGCCGATGGCAGCCGCCTGACCCTGGGCAGCAACAGCGCCGTCAACGTGCATTTCAATGGGGGCGAGCGGCATGTGGAACTGGTGCGCGGCGATATCCTCGTCGACGTGGCCAAGGATGCGCAGCGCCCCTTCATCGTCGACAGCGGCCATGCGGCGATCCGCGCGCTGGGCACGCGTTTCAGCGTGCGCAGGGAAGACGGCGCCACCATCCTCAGCATGCTGGAATCCAGGGTGCTGGCGCAGGTGCCGCAACATCCGGCCATCGTGGTGCAGGCGGGCCAGCGCACGCGCATCACGGACGATGGCGTGGGCCCCATCACGGCCATCGATGCGGCCAGCGTGCAGGACGCGTGGCGTGCACACCGGCTGGTGGTCGACGACTTGCCGCTGGCCGAGGTGCTCGACGAGCTGGCGCGCCACCGCCCCGGCCAGCTGCATTACGACCGCGCGCAGATCGCCGGCATCCGCGTGGCCGCCGTGCTGCCGCTGGACGACACGGACAAGGCGCTGCAGCTACTCATCGACAATTTCCCCCAGCTGCGCATCCGCATGTTGACGCGCTACCTGGTGATGGTGGACGCACCAAACACTGGAACCGCAAAAAAATAATGTGCCACGCAGGTTCGTGTTGGCGCATCTCGTGCGTCAAGGCAGCTGAGATCATTCAAAAAAGGCTGTCACCATGTACGCTCCTGCCGTTCCCGTTTCGTCCCCGAATCCCTTGCGCACGCGTTTGCGTCCGCTGGCCCTGGCGGCCATGCTGCTCGCTGGCGCAGGCCTGCATGCCCAGGCAATCGCCCAGGCCGTGCCGGCTGTCGCCAGCTACGCCATCCCCGCCGGCCCGCTGGCTGGCGCCCTGAACCGCTATGCGCAGCAGGCGGGCGTGTCCATCGTCATCGACGCCTCCAAGGTACAGGGTTTGACCAGCGCCGGTCTGCAAGGCAGCTACGCCATCGATGACGGTTTCGCCGTGCTGCTGCGCGGTAGCGGCTATGCGATCGGCAAGACGCCCACCGGCTATGTTCTGGTGGCCGCGCCTGCAGTCGCCGCTCCCACGGCGGCGGCCAGTAGCGCCTCGGCGGCCGAACGCACCATGCCCTCGATTACCATCGTCGGCCAGGCCGAGCAAGGCGCCACCACGGAAGGCAGCGGCTCCTACACGGCGCGCAAGCTCACCATCGGCAAGGGCGAGCAAGCGATGAAGGACATCCCGCAATCGGTCAGCGTGCTGACGCGCCAGCGCCTGGACGACCAAGGCATCACGGACTTGCGCGAAGCCGTCAATAACGTCACCGGCGTGGTGGGCGTGCATGGCGTGGGGCCGGGCGTGGTGATCACGGCACGCGGCTTCCAGATCGATCAATGGCAGTACGATGGCGTACCGATCGACCGCAATACCTATGCGCTGGGTAACTGGGGCCAGGAAAACATGGTCATCTACGATCGACTGGAAGTGCTGCGCGGCGCCTCGGGCATGCTCGTTGGCACGGGCAGCCCCGGCGGCTCCGTCAGCCTGGTGCGCAAGCGCCCGGGTGCCACGCGCAGTGTCAGCATGACGGCGCGCGCGGGATCCTGGGACCATTATGGCGCGCAGCTCGACGTCAGCAGCCCCCTGACTGCGGACGGCAGCCTGCGCGGACGCGTCATTGTCGATGAAGACGATACCCACTCCTTCATCGACCAGGTGTGGAGCAAGAACCGCACCCTGTACGCGGCGCTCGACTATGACCTGGGTTCGGCCACCACCCTGGGCCTGGCCATCAGCAACGTCAATGACCACGGCCGCCCCACCTTCATCGGCCTGCCCCGCTACGTGGACGGCAGCGCACTGAATCTGCCCCGCTCCACCTTCACGGGCGCCGACTGGAACCGCAGCGAAGCCCGGCAGACCAACGTGTATCTCGACCTGGAGCACCACTTCAACAGCCAGTGGAGCCTGAAGGCATCGGCCGTGAACATGAAGGAAAACACCGGCTCCGTGCACCAGCGCCTGGCTTCCGCCATCCAGCCCGACGGCAGCGGCGCGAGCTATGGCGACTTTGGCATGGATTTCGACAACCGCAAGCGCGGCATCGATACCTACGTACGCGGCAAATTCGACGGCCTGGGCATGGCGCAGGAAGTGCTCGTGGGCGCCAGCTATGTCACGCTGGCGTCGGACGACCGCTACGCGCGCGCCTGGGAATCCGGGGCGAACGTCTTCAACATCAAGCACCACCGCCCATGGCAAGATATCGACAGCATCGCCGCGCGCCCAATGGGCGTGACCAGCAACAGCACCTACGAAATACGCCAGAAAGGCCTGTATGGCAGCTGGAATGGCCAGTTGACGGGCAAGCTGAAAGCCGTGCTGGGCGGACGCTTCAGCTGGTATGACTTCCTGTATGCGACGCCCGCAGGTTCCGAAGAACAACTCAACGCCACCGCCAAGTTCACGCCATCGGCGGGACTGATCTACGCGCTCGATCCGCAATGGTCGGCTTACGCCAGCTATGCCGACATCTTCACGCCGCAAAGCATCCGCGACGTGCAAGGCAAGGTCCTCAAGCCCATCACGGGCAGCAACTACGAGGCGGGCATCAAGGGGGAACTGATGGATGGCAAGGTCAACACCTCGCTGGCCGTATTCCGCTATGACCACAAGAACCGCTCCGTCACCGACTATGCTGCCGACCTCGCGTGCGACGGGCAGTACTGCTCGCGCGCCTCGGGCAAGGTGCGCAGCCAGGGCATGGAAGCGGAAGTATCGGGCGAAGTGGCACGCGGCTTGCAGCTGTCGGCCGGTTACGCCTATACGACGACAACCTATCTGAACGACCCGGACCAGCAGGGCAAGGTCTTTTCCACCTGGACGCCGAAACACATGCTGCGTGTCTGGTCTTCCTATACCCTGCCCGGCGCCTGGGACAAGTTCAGCGTAGGCGCTGGCGCCAACCTGCAAAGCCATACGCTCGATACCGCGTACACATTCAAGGTTGCCGGCTTCTCGATCTGGAACGCGCGCCTGGCCTGGCAAGCCACGCCGCAGGTGGCCCTGTCGGTCAACGTCAACAATGTGCTCGACAAGCGCTACATCATCCCGGCCTACAACACCACCGGGTCGAACAACTACTATGGCGACCCGCGCAACGTGCAGTTCACCTTGAAGTACACGCCGAAGTGGTAGGCTGACACGCTGCGGTGACAGCACAGGCGGGCGGGCATTCAGCCGTGCCCGCCTTTTTTTCGTTCAGTGCTAGGCTTGCATTCAAGAAACCATCCGCAAAAAAAACATGTCCCAACAGCTTACCCTGTCCAGCATTGCGCTGGCCCTGGCCCTGCACGCCAGTTCCGCCCTCGCCTTCGACGGCCATTACCAGACCAAGACACCGTACGCGCCGCAGCAGGATCCGGCCACCTATGCCGCGCCGCCGGCCGGCTTCCAGCCGATTTTCACGCAGCTGGTGGCGCGCCACGGTGCGCGCGGATTGACGAGCATGAAGGGCGACGCGGCCCTGTACGCGATGTGGCAGCAGGCGGCCGCGCAGGATGCCCTGACGCCCCTGGGCCGTGAACTGGGTCCAGACATCCTGGTCCTGATGCGGGCGAACGCCTTGCTCGGCTATGGCGTGGCCGGCATCGAATCACCCGGCTACGGCAACCTGTCGCAAACGGGCATCAAGGAACAGCGGCAACTGGCCGCGCGCATGCTGGCGCGCCTGCCCACCCTGTTTGCGCAAATCGGGCAAGATGCCGCGACGGCGCCGCGCCAGCTCGTCACCATCCATTCCGGCGTGGACCGCGCACGCGACAGTGCGCGCTTTTTCACGCAATCGCTGCTCGAACACGCGCCCGCGGTACAGCCGATATTACAAGCGGATGGCGTCAACCGCTTCCTGCTGTACGCGCACAAGCTGGCGCCGCAGACGGACCGGGTCACCGATCCGGCCCATCCTTATTACGCCACCTATGCCGCCAGCCAGGCTTACCAGTACTATGAAAGAACGAAACAGCTGCACGCGCTGATGGATGCGCCCGCCCGGCTGCCGGCAGCGGCGATGCACGCGCGCCATGTGCTGGAACGGCTGTTCACACCAGCCTTCCTGGCGCAGTTGAACGGTGGCACCAGCTATGCCGATACGGGCAGCTATACATTCACCAGCGCGGATGGCAAACTCACGCGCACCATGACGGGCAGCGGCAAGACCGTCATCCGCAGCCTGAATGCGGCCGCCACGCAACTGTATGCGCTGTACGCGATCGCCGCCGGCATGCGCCACGAGGTGCCGGTCGATTTCAGCCGCTACATGCCCGCCGAGGATGCGCATTACTACGCCTATATCGCCGACCACGAGGATTTTTACCAGAAGGGACCGGCCACCACGGAAAGCGCCGGCGTGACCTGGCGCTTCGCGCTGGCCTTGCGCGACGACTTTTTCAAGGAAGTCGATGCGCTGGCCGCAGGTGACCTGCGCCACGCGGCCAAGCTGCGCTTCACGCATGCCGAGATGATCATCCCGCTGGCATCGGCCATGGGCTTGCAGCAGCCGCTGCCGGCTTCGGCCAGTTACAGTTATGTCGAGAATCCCTGGCGCGGCCAGACCGTCGCGCCGCTGGCGGCCAACATGCAGTGGGACGTGTACCGCAACGGCGACGGTCAGCTCATCGTGCGCCTGCTGTACAACGAAAAGGAAACGCCGTTCCAGCCATCGTGCGACAGTGCCCGCATCGCGCCGGGCAGCGTCTTCTATGATTACACGGGGCTCAAAGCCTGCTACGGCCACGTGGCGGCGAAATAACGGCGCAAAAAAAAGCCGCCAGCTCAGCTGACGGCTTTCGTACGGCTAGAGGAAAGCAGTTACTGCCAGGCTTCCTTGCCCTCGCGTGGCTTGCCCACCATCAGCAGCGCACCCAGGGTCAGCACGGCCGCCAGCGACAGGTAGTAGCCCACGTATTGCAAGCCGTAGTTGGTAGCCAGCCAGGTGGCGATGTACGGCGCCAGCGAGGCACCCAGAATGCCGGCCAGGTTGAACGTCAGCGAAGCGCCCGTGTAGCGCACTTCGGGCGGGAACAGCTCGGACAACATCGTGCCCAACGGTCCGTAGGTCATGCCCATCAGGCCCAGGCCAACGGCCATGAAGACCGTCACTTCCCACGTCACGCCGGAGCCGAACATGGGCGCGAGCACCAGGCCGAAGATGGCGATGGCAACGGAAACCCAGATCAGGGTGGCGCGGCGGCCGCGGCGGTCGGCCAGCACGGCCGAGAATGGAATCGTCAGGGCAAAGAACAGCACGGCAAACAGCTGCACGACGAGGAATTCCTTGCGCGTGAAGCCCAGCTTGGTCGTACCCCAGCTCAGCGCGAACACCGTCATCAGGTAGAACAGCACGAAGGTGGCCAGGGCGATGATGGTGCCCAGGAACAGCATGCGGCCATGCTGGCGGAACACGGTGGCGACGGGCAGTTTGACGACCTCGTTCTTGTCGATGACTTTCTGGAAGTCCGGCGTTTCCGTGATCTTCAGGCGCACGTACAGGCCGACGATGACCAGCAGCGCGCTGGCCAGGAACGGGATGCGCCAGCCGTAGCTGAAGAATTGCTCATCGGTCATGGTTTCGCTCAGCAGCAGGAAGATGCCGCCCGACAGGAAGAAGCCGATCGGCGCGCCCAGCTGCGGGAACATGCCGTACCAGGCGCGTTTGCCGGGTGGCGCGTTTTCCGTGGCCAGCAGCACCGCGCCGCCCCACTCGCCGCCCAGACCCAGGCCCTGGCCGAAACGGCACAGCGCCAGCAGCAGCGGCGCCAGGGTGCCGATGGCGGCATACGTCGGCAGCAAGCCGATGATGACGGTCGAGATACCCATGGTCAGCAAGGCTGCCACGAGAGTCGCCTTGCGGCCGATGCGGTCGCCGAAGTGGCCGAACACGGCCGAACCGATGGGGCGGGCGAAGAAGGCGATGGCGAACGTGGCCAGCGACTGCAGCACGGCGGCCGACGGGTCGCCGGCGGGGAAGAACAGTTTCGGGAACACCAGCACGGCGGCGGTGGCGTAGATATAAAAGTCAAAGAACTCGATGGTGGTGCCGATCAGGCTGGCGAACAGCACCGTGCCGGGGGAATTTTTCTTGGGGGGGGTGCTCATTTACTGCGCTCCTTGGGGAGGGTGTCTAAAGGCCATTCTCTGGATGTTTTTTCAGGCAGCAGCACAGCACGGTGTCTAGGCGCGCGGTTCACATATCATAGCTGTGCGCGGGCGTAATTGCTGCGAATTTGCTATTAAATTCGCAAACAAATTCCATGCCGCAACACGCCGTTGTTAACGGCAGACAACGGTGTACCAACGCGCGCTATCGCGCCGTGATCAGTGCTGATTTAGAGAAACAACGGTCGTGCGCCATCCGGTTACCCGGGGCACGGCAGGAAAGGCGTCAGGGGATGGGCGACGTGTATCAGGCCCGGCGTATCGCCAGGCATTCCGTACCAGACCCGCGCGTCGGCATCGCGGCATCGGTCATTTGTGGTGAATCCTTGCCTGCGGCCCCTCCGGGTGGAGCGGGCCGGCGATCATCGCGCTGCATCACGAAGGATGCGGTTGATCTTGCTGTAAGCGGCTTATGATACGCGCAGTGGTGCAGTGCGGCAAGAAATGATGGAAATCACCTAGGCCTCGATCAGGGCGAACGCCTTGCCGATTTCCGCGCTGTCGATCGGGCGCACGAGGCGCGCCACTTCCTGGCCATCCTTGAGGAAAATCAAGGTCGGCCACAGCTTCACCCGGAACGCGCGCCCCAGGGCGCGGCCGGGGCCGTCTTCCACGCGCAGGTGTGGTACCGCAGGGTGCTGCGCAAAGGCGGCGGCCAGCGGCGCCTGGGTGGCGCGGCAATGGCCGCACCAGCCCGTGCCAAATTCCAGCAGGGCCGGCCCCGTCAAGGCGTCGATCTCGGCCCGCGTGGGTTGTGCTACGGAATACGTGTCGTGCATCATGCCAGTCTCCCAGACAGCTTAGACCACTTTTACGCGCAAGGTCTCCAGGCCGTCGATGACCCCCACCAGCTCGTCGCCGCGCTGCACGGCCGCCACGCCGGCCGGCGTGCCCGTGTAGATCAGATCGCCCGGCTGCAAAGTAAAGTAGGTCGACAGGTCGGCGATGGTTTCCGCCACGTTCCAGATCAGCATGTCGATGCTGCTGGCCTGGCGCAGCTCGCCGTTCACGTGCAGGGTAATGGCGGCGCTGCCAATATTCCCCGCCTGCGCGGCCGGGGTGATGGGACCGATGGGCGCCGAATGCTCGAAGGCCTTGCCCGTGTCCCACGGACGGCCCAGTTTTTTCGCTGCGCCCTGCACGTCGCGTCGCGTCATGTCCAGGCCCACGGCATAGCCCCACACGTGGCTCAACGCCTCTTCGGCGCCGATGTCGCTGCCGCCCTTGCCGATGGCCACCACCAGCTCCATCTCGTGCTGGAAATCCTGCGTCTGCGCCGGATATGGCAGTTCGCCCGTCGTGCCGGCAGGCACGGGCAGCACGGCGTCGTTTGGTTTCATGAAGAAAAACGGCGCCTCGCGGCCCGTGTGGCCCATTTCCTTGGCGTGGTCGACATAGTTGCGGCCCACGCAATAGATGCGGTGGACAGGGAACGTATCAACGCTGCCGGTGACGGGAACGCTGGGCTGGATGGCTGCGGGAATGACATACGACATGAAAACTCCTGATCGGCACGATAAAAAGACGGTGATGAAAAAGGGACACCGCAGTGCCCCCATTTTACGACAACGTTACTTCAACAGCCCCGAGCGGCTCGGGTCCGGCATGCGGATGGCGACGATGAAGGAAATCAGGCACATGACGGTCACGTACCAATAGAAATATTCTTCCACGTGCCAGGCCTTGAACTGCAGCGCCACGTATTCGGCCGAACCGCCGAACATGGCGTTGGCGACCGCATACGACAGGCCCACGCCCAGCGCGCGCACTTCGACGGGGAACATTTCGGCCTTGATCAAGCCGCTGATCGACGTGTAGAAACTGATCACGGCCAGCGCGATGATGATCAGGCCAAACGCCGCGTACGGGCTGGTGACGTCCTTCAAGGCATGCATGATTGGCAACACGCACAGGGTAGCCAGGCCGCCAAAGAACAGCATCGACGTGCGGCGGCCGATGCGGTCGGACAGGGCGCCGAACACCGGTTGCAAAATCATGTACACCAGCAAGGCGCAGGTCATGACGGCGCTGGCCGTCTTGGTATCCATGCCGGCCGTATTGACCAGGTATTTCTGCATGTAGGTGGTAAACGTGTAGAACACGAGTGAGCCGCCGGCAGTAAAGCCCAGTACCGTGATGAAGGCGCGCTTGTGTTTGAGCAAGCCGCGCAGGCTGCCCGCATCCTTGTCCTTGCGCTCGCTGGCGGTGGTCGTTTCCGTCAGGGATTTACGCAGGTTCAGCGACACGAGGGCCGCCAGGGCGCCAAACACGAACGGGATGCGCCAGCCCCAGGCACGCAGCTCTTCCAAGGTCAAGAGTTGCTGCAAGACCACCAGCACCAGCAAGGCCAGCAACTGGCCGCCGATCAGGGTCACGTACTGGAACGAGGCAAAGAAACCGCGCTTGCCCGATTCCGACACTTCGCTCATATAGGTGGCGCTGGTGCCGTATTCGCCGCCCACGGACAGGCCCTGGAACAGACGCGCCACCAGCAGCAGGAACGGGGCGAAGGCACCGATGGTTTCATACGTGGGCAGCACGGCGATCATCAGGGAACCGCCGCACATCATCAGCACGGAAATCATCATCGACTGGCGGCGGCCGTATTTGTCGGCGATGCGGCCAAACAACCAGCCGCCCACCGGACGCATGAGGAAGCCGGCGGCGAAAATGCCGGCCGTCTGCAGCAGCTGCGTCGTCGGGTTACCGGAAGGGAAGAAAGCGTGCGAGAAATACAGCGCGCAGAACGAGTAAATGTAGAAGTCGAACCATTCGACCAGGTTACCGGAGGAAGCGCCAATGATGGCCTTGATGCGCTGCTGGGAAGTCAGCTGCGCAACGTCATGCGGAGTATCGTGGGATGTCATATCAGTCTTCTTGTTCGTGTGAAAAAGCCAACGCCAGCCCGGTTGCCCGGGCTGGTTTTGCATCATACGCCCTTGATCCGGGTCAAAAAGCCGCCCGGCATACGCGTTAATACGTATCGCCAGCAGTTTTTTTTCGCCTGCGGGCGCGTGGAATCAGACCCGTTCCAGCACCAGCGCGATGCCCTGCCCCACGCCGATGCACATGGTGCACAGCGCATAACGCCCGCCCGTGCGGTGCAGCTGGTTGACGGCCGTCATGGCCAGGCGCGCGCCCGAGGCGCCCAGCGGGTGGCCCAGGGCGATCGCGCCGCCGTTCGGGTTGACGCGCGGATCGTCGTCGGGCAAGCCCAGCTGGCGCAGCACGGCCAGGCCTTGCGCGGCAAACGCTTCGTTCAGTTCGATGACGTCGAAGTCGGCCAGGCTCAAGCCCGTCATGGCCAGCACTTTCAGGGTGGCGGGCGCGGGGCCGATACCCATGATGCGGGGCGCCACGCCGGCAGTCGCCATGGCCACGACACGGGCGCGGGGCGTCAGGCCAAAGCGGGCCGCGTTCGCCTCGTCGGCCAGCAGCAGGGCAGCCGCGCCATCGTTGACGCCGGAGGCGTTGCCGGCAGTAATCGTGCCGTCCGCGCGCACGACAGGCTTGAGTTTCGTCAAGGTTTCCAGGGAGGTGGCGCGCGGGTGCTCGTCGCGGCTGACAACGACGGGGTCGCCCTTCTTTTGCGCGATGCTGACAGGACAGATTTCACTGTCGAACACGCCCGCCTGCTGCGCCGCCAGGGCCTTGACCTGGCTGGCCAGCGCGAACGCGTCCTGGTCCGCACGGCTGATGCCAAAGTCGGACGCCACGTTTTCCGCCGTTTCCGGCATCGAATCGACGCCGTACCGGGCCTTCATCAAGGGGTTGATGAAACGCCAGCCGATGGTCGTGTCTTCCATTTTCATGCTGCGCGAAAAGGCGCTGTCGGCCTTGCCCATGACGAATGGCGCGCGGCTCATGCTTTCCACGCCGCCGGCGATCAGCAAGCCCGCTTCGCCGCTCTTGATGAAACGGGCCGCGCTGCCGATGGCGTCCAGGCCCGAGCCGCACAGGCGGTTCAGGGTGGCGCCCGGCACGCTGTCGGGCAAGCCGGCCAGCAGGGCCGCCATGCGCGCCACGTTGCGGTTGTCCTCGCCCGCCTGGTTGGCGCAGCCGTACAGCACGTCTGTAACAAAAGTCCAGTCCACCTCGGGATTGCGCGCCATCAAGGCACGGATGGGCACGGCGCCCAGGTCGTCGGCGCGCACGCCGGACAGGCCGCCGCCGTAGCGGCCAAACGGCGTACGCTGCGCGTCGCAAATGTATGCGTGAGTCATGTTCTCTCCTCCAAGAAAGTGTTGAATTAACGTCCGTCCGTCAGCGGCACGGCCGTCAACGCTTGCAACTGTTCAAAACTCAAGCCGTCCACCAGTTCGACCACCGTGGCGCCGGCGGGGCCCAGGTCAAGCACGGCCAGGTCGCTGTAGATGCGGCTGACGCAAGCAATGCCCGTGAGCGGGTAGCTGCACGCCTGCACCAGCTTGCTTTCACCCGTCTTGGTCAGCAATTCCATCATGACCCAGGTTTTTTTCGCGCCGATGGCCAGGTCCATGGCCCCGCCCACGGCGGGAATGGCGTCCGGCGCGCCCGTGTGCCAGTTGGCCAGGTCGCCCGTGGCGGACACTTGAAACGCGCCCAGCACGCAAATGTCCAGGTGGCCGCCGCGCATCATGGCGAAGCTGTCGGCATGGTGGAAATAGCTGCCGCCGGGCAGCAGGGTGACGGGCTGCTTGCCTGCATTGATCAGGTCATAGTCTTCCTCGCCCGGCGCGGGCGCGGGGCCCATGCCGATGACGCCGTTTTCGCTGTGCAGGATGATGTCGGCGCCAGCCGGCAAGTGGTTCGCCACCAGGGTCGGCAAGCCGATGCCCAGGTTGACGACACTGCCTTCATGGATGTCGGCCGCCACGCGGGCCGCCATTTGATCTCGATTCCATTTATTCACTTGATACTCCTCAGGCAGCTTTGAAGCCGGCGGGGCCGGTGGCCGTGCGCGGCACTTGCACGAGGCGCTGCACGAACAGGCCCGGCGTGATGACATGTTCAGGATCGATGCTGCCCAGCTCGGCAACTTCATGCACGGAGGCAATGCTGACCTTGGCGGCCATGGCCATGATGGGACCGAAGTTGCGCGCCGTCTTGCGGTAAGTCAGGTTGCCCCAGCGGTCGCCCTGCTCCGCCTTGATCAGCGCGAAATCGGCGTGGATCGGTGACTCGAACACATACATGCGGCCATCGATCTCGCGCGTTTCCTTGCCCTTGGCCAAGTCCGTGCCATAGCCCGTGGGCGTGAAAAAGCCGCCGATGCCGGCGCCGGCGGCGCGGATGCGCTCGGCCAGATTGCCCTGCGGCACCAGTTCCAGCTCCAGCTTGCCCGCGCGGTACAAGGCATCGAAGACGTGGGAATCGGCCTGGCGCGGGAAGGAGCAGATGATCTTGCGCACTTGCCCGTTTTTCAGCAGGGCGGCCAGGCCGGTGTCGCCATTGCCCGCATTGTTGTTGACGATGACGAGGTCGCGCGCGCCCTGGGCGATCAAGCCGTCGATCAGCTCGGCCGGCTGGCCCGCGCCGCCGAAGCCGCCAATCATGACGGTGGCGCCATCGTGGATATCGGCCAGCGCATCAAGCACGCTGGACCGCAGTTTGTCGATCATTGCTGTCTCCTCCAAATCAAACCCATCAGCCATTTGTTCGCACAACGAACAAATATTCGTATTTAGAACTTATTCGTGAGAATATGCCTGATCGGGGCGCTTGTCAATTTGCCGTTTTCGCCAGCGCCATGGCTATAATTGCCACCTTGATCAATTGGAATTGCCATGACCGCACGCAGCAGCACCTCCCTCTCCGCCGAAGACACCGTCGATGCCGATGGCGCACCGCGCCCAGGCGACAGCTATGTGCAATCGTTCGCGCGGGGCCTGGCCGTGCTGCGCAGCTTTGGCGCGGATGCGCCGCAACAGACCCTGAGTGAAGTGGCGGAACGGGCGCAGCTGACGCGCGCGGGCGCGCGGCGCATCCTGCACACCTTGTTGCATCTTGGCTACGTGGAAGCGGATGGGCGGCTGTTCCGTTTGACGCCCAAGGTGCTCGACCTCGGTTACGCCTACCTGTCATCCCTGCCCGTGTGGACGCAGGCGCAGCCGCTGCTGGAAGAATTGATGCAGACCTTGCGCCAGTCGTGCTCAGCCACCGTGCTCGACGGCGACGACATCGTGTATGTGGTGCGCCTGTCCGCGCACCGCACCATGTCGATCAACCTGGGCATTGGCAGCAGGCTGCCCGCCTATTGCACCTCGATGGGACGGGTTTTACTGTCGGGCCTGGCGCCCGACGTGCTGCGCGAACGGCTGTCGAAGATGGCGCTGCTGAAAATCACGCCGGCGACCAAGGTCGATATCGACGTCTTGATGGAAGAGATTGCACAAGTGCGACGCCAGGGCTGGTGCCTGGTGCAGGAAGAACTGGAACAGGGCTTGATCGCCCTGGCCGCGCCCGTGTTCGACCGGGCCGGCAAGGTGGTGGCGGCGATCAACGTCAGCGGCCAGACGGCGGGGCCGTCCGTGGCGCATCTGCTGGAACACAGTCTGCCGAAACTGCTCGATACGGCCAGCCGGGTCAGCGCCCTGGTGCGGGTGCAGCAGTAGCGTTTATTGCTTGAACCTTATTTCTTGAATTTGGCGCACGGGTCCGGGCGCGGTTGCGCCGGCATCGTTTGCGTCAGGTCAAACGTGCCCTTGAAACCGGTGCTACCCTGCTCCAGGTAGCCGATGCTGCGCAGGTTCAGTTGCGGGTCGGCCAGTTTCAGCCAGCGGGGCACGCCGATATCCTTGCGCACATGCTCGTTGCCGGCGATCAGCACCACGTCGCGCGGCGCCTGGTCGCGGATCAGCTTGGCCATCCAGATATCGCGCGCCACCTGGGCGTTGACGACGCCTTTGATCATCATGTCGGGCAGCATGTTGCAACGGGCCGCCTGGACTTCCTTTTGTTGCCCGTCGAGGATATCGGCCGGCACGGGCGCGGCCAGGTAGGTGGCCACCATGGCGGGCGGCATCGACCACTGGATGCCGTCGCGTACGATGCGCGAGGCATCGGCGGGCGACAGATTGCCGGCGACCAGGGTCAGCTGGTAGCTGATGACGAGGTCCAGCACGGGGCGGTACAAGCTCCAGTCCCAGCGCGGCTGTTCCATCACGCGGATGATGCAATCGGGGTCGGCGCAATCGCGCGCGGCGCGCGTCAGCAAGGCCTGGTTTTCGCGGTCGAACTGTTCCATGACAATCACGGGACGCCAGCCGGTCGCCAGGCGGCGGCGCAATTCCTCCACGCGTAGGCGCTGGCCTTGCGCATTGTCATGGACTTCGCCCAGCAGCAGCACTTGCGGATTGGGCAAGGTGTCAGCCACGGGCACAGGAGCGGGCGGAGCGTCTTTCTTCAGCAAGCTGCCGCAGGCGGCCAGCGCCAGCACGCTGCACAGCAGGGCGGCGCGCGCGCCGGCGCGGAAAATCACGGTTGTCATGTAAGCGGAATCCAAAGTGGCGATGCGCCAGATTGTACCGTCTCAGGCCGGCGCGGGCAGCTTGCGGCGCTCCAGCACTTCAAACAGGGCCATGCCGGCCAGCATCGCGCTCACAAACAGCCACGCCTTCGGCTGGCCCGCCAGCAGGGACACGAGGGCGGGGCCGGGACAGAAACCGGCGATGCCCCAGCCCGCGCCAAAGGCCAGGCTGCCCAGCAGCAAGCGCCGGTCGATGCGCCGCGATGCCGGCAATTGCATGGTTTCACCCAGCAGCGACCTGGTGCGCCGCCGCGCCAGCCAGAAGGCCGGCAGGGCCACGCCGATGGCGCCGCCCATCACCAGCGCCAGCGACGGGTCCCAGGCGCCCGCCAAGTCGAGGAAACCAAGCACCTTGGCCGGGTTGCTCATGCCGGAGACGATCAGGCCCAAGCCAAAGACGAGGCCGCTCAACAGGGAAAGGAGTAGTCTACTCATAGGTGGCGCAACAGATAGACGGTGAAGAAACCGGCCGCCATGAAGGCACACGTGGCCGCCAGCGAACGGGGCGACAGGCGCGACAGGCCGCATACGCCGTGGCCGCTGGTGCAGCCGGCGCCGTAGCGCACGCCCACACCCACCAGCAGGCCCGCGACGATCAGGGCGGGCGTACCCGCGTCGATCTGCACGGGCGGCAAGGCATGCCACAGCTGATACAGCAGGGGCGTGCCGACCAGGCCGGCAAGAAAGGCGATGCGCCAGCCCAGGTCGCCACTGCGCGGGCGCAGCATCCCGGCGACAATGCCGCTGATGCCGGCGATGCGGCCATTGAACAGCATCAGCAAGGCAGCGGCCAGGCCGATCAGCATGCCGCCGGCCAGCGAGGCCCATGGCGTGAAGTGCTGCCAGGCTATGCTCATGGCAGTATCAATCCGCTTCGTCGTTGAAGGTGGCGCGCGGGGCGCAAAATTGCGCGTACAGCACTTGCAGCACGGCCAGCACGGGCGCGCTGGCGACGCGGTAATAGATCTGCTTGCCGTCGCGCCGCGTGGCCACCAGCATCTCTTCGCGCAGTACGCCCAGCTGCTGCGACAGGGTCGGCTGGCCGATGCCCACTTTCTGTTCCAGGTCGCTGACGCAATGCTCGCCCTGCGATAGCTGGCACAGCAGCATCAAACGGTCGGCATTGCCCATGGCCTTGAGCAGCGAGCTGGCCTTGTAGGCCGAGCCACGCATGGCGTCGAGGTTGTATTCGGCGTGTTGTGTTGCAACTGTCTCCATCTTGCCCTCCCACAGGCGGTCATATTGATCATCATGCGATAAACAATATACTAATCAATATACTGTTTTCCTGCTGGCGATTCGCACAAAAAAACAACAGTGTTTTTCGACGATAGCGTGCTCATGCCAAGTGTGCGGCAGCGATAGCCTTCGCGCTATCAAAATGATAAATATTCGTAATTTAAAGCAAATATACGTAGCAAAATTGACACGATTTGTGCTGTAATAAGGCCTCATCAGAAAAATCGTGATACGCCCCCGTACAGGCGCATTGTCCGTCCAGGCGCAGGCCGGTTTCGGCCGCACCGCACGGTGAACCAGGGAGTCAAAGATGAAGATACTTCAGCCGCTAGGCATGGCCATGCTGGCGCTGTCGGCATGTGCCGGCAATGTGGCGGCCAGCGCCAGTCCCCCGCCCACAGCACGCGCGCATGTCGTGAGCGACGAAAGTCTCGGTTTCACTAATACTGCGAACAATCCCGGCTGGGATACACAGGACTTGCCGTATGCGCGCCTGCTGGCGCAGGGCACGACGCTCAATGCCACCCCGCGCTGGCGCAGCGCCGGTGCGCGCCAGGGCGCACTGCCGCCGCCCACGGCCGCCATCCCTGCGGTACAGCAGGCGAACGTGCCGCCGCCCGTGCCGGAAGCGAGCATGGTCTCGATGTTGTTGGTGGGACTGGGCTTGCTGGCCTTTAGCATGCACGGTGAAAAACAGGAAAAATTCGATAGCTGACCCCAATTCGGCGGCCGATGCTGCCTCAGTAAAAAAATTCCGCCTTGCGCGGAATTTTTTTGGCCACGTCATTCGTCAGGTCTCACTTGTCCAGCAAGCGGCACACCCGTTCGATATTACCCACAGGAATGCCTGATTTCAGGGCGCGCGCGATGCAGGCCGCCTTGTCCGTGCCCGAGGCGGAAATGAGCACGAAGGCCGTGCCCAGAGCACTGACGGCAACCAGCAAGATCAGCACGCCCTTGACGATATCCCAGTTCATGGCGCTTCAGCGATCTCGTACGTGAAATCATAATAATGCTTGCCGCCCTCGATGCGGATGGCCAGGCTGCCCGACAGTCCTTGCAACTGCTCCGTCCCCGTATCGGGCACCACCGTCACCGACAAGGCGGGCGCGCCGCGCGTCATCGTGCCGCTATGCTGCAAATAAAAACTGCCATGACGCCCGTCCAGGCTGCCTTCCACCCGCTCCAGCGCCACATAGCCTGCCGAGCCGGCCACGCTGGCGCGCACGCTGAGCATCTCGCCCTGTGCGCTGGCGTCGAGGGCGCCGTGGTAGCGCTTGTCGAGCGACAAGCGTCCCAGCCCCGATTGCGCGGCCGTATCCGACAAGGTTTCCGGCGTGATGGTGACATTGAATTCGCCTGTAATGGTAGGCATCAGTGCTCCTTTGCAAATAAAGAGGTAGCGGCCGCCTCCGGCCCGTTCAGCAGCGCATGTAATTTTTGCATGGTGGCCCAGTTGCGCGAGGTGACGCCATCGCCCAGCAGCACGCCCAGCGCCGCCACCACCTTGCTGGCCAACACGCCATCGGGACACCAGGCATACGCGGCCCATTGGCCCAGCGCCAGCACTTCCGGCTGCCACGGCCGCTGCAGCAAGGGCGCCAGGCGCTGCATGTCGGCCGGATTGTTCAGCACCAAGGTCAGCAGACGCGCCGCGTCGGCCGCCGGCGCCAGCGTGTTTTGTTCGATCAGTTCGGCAAACTGGCTGGCCGACAGCACCGTCACCCTGGCCGCCACACCGAGCTTCAGCACCAGCGCTTCCTCGATGCGGGCAGCGGCGTCGGCCGGCGCGACCTTGCCGCCGTCATACACGACATTGCCGCTGTTGAGCACGGTGCGCACCTGCGCAAAACCCAGGTCGCCCAGCAGCTTGCGCAAGTCGGCCATGGCCACGCGCTTGGCGCGGCCCACATTGATCCCGCGCAAAAGCGCCACTTGCTGACTGTTTTCCATCTGTGCCATATCTTGCCTCCTTGCCTATGCCTGGCCGGCAGGAACGCTGGCGGCGCCTTCCGGCAATGGCGTCACCTTGGGCAGGCGCAGCAGGAACGTCGCGCCCTGCCCCAAGGTGCTGCTGACCGTGATGGTGCCGCCAAACTGCTTGGCAATCAAGTTGAATACGATATTCAAGCCCAGGCCCGTGCCGCCCTGTCCGCGCCGCGTGGTGACAAACGGGTCAAACACGCGGTCGAGCATATCGGGCGCGATGCCGCGGCCATTGTCGCGCACCTGCATGGCGATCCAGTCGTTGTCGCCGTGCACGCCAATATGGATATGGCCGTCCGTGTCCGCATCAAAGGCGTGCTCGACGCAGTTCAGGACGAGGTTGGTCAGCACCTGCGCCAGCGCGCCCGGATAGCTGTCGAGCATGATGCCGGGCGGGCAATCGATATCGATGCGGATGCGCGTCTTTTTCAGGGTCGGCTGCAGGCTCGAGATTACCTCGCCGATATAGTCGCGCAATTCAAATAAACGGCGCGCCTCGCTGACCTGGTCGACGGCGATCTGCTTGAAGCTGTGGATCAGGTGCGCGGCGCGGTAGGCATTGTTCATGATCAGGCGCGCGCTCTCGCCGGCCGTTTCCAAGTAGCGCACGATATCGGTCTTTTTCACGCTGCCGCCGGCCACCGCCGCGCTGATCTCATCGGTGGCTTCCTTCAGCACCGAGGCGCTGGTCAGCGCGATGCCGACCGGGGTGTTGATTTCATGCGCCACGCCGGCCACCAGGCTGCCCAGCGAGGCCAGGCGTTCCGACTGCAGCAACGATTCCTGCGCGCGGCGCAGCTCGTCCATGGCCTGCGCCGTTGCCTGCTGCGAGCGGCGCGCCATGTCTTCCGCCTCGCGACTGCCCTCGATGATGGACTTGAGCTTGCGCTGCACCGCATTGAAGCCGCGGATCACGTCGCCCAGCTCGTCGCGCCGGTTTTCCGGCAGCTCTTCGACCTCGTCGCTGCCGCGCGTCGCCAGGTCGAACAAGCCGTCGCGCAACTGTTTCAAGGGTCCGAAGACGATGCGCAGGCTCAGCGCCAGGGCGCCCACCAAAATGATGTCAAGTAGCAACACTTCCAGCACCTTGCGCCGCACTTCGCCGCGCAGGGCCGCATCGATCTGGGCGCGGCTGAAATTGACGATGACCTTGCCGACGATCACCGGCTTGCCGCCCGTGGCTGCGGCCACGGCGTCGCGGAACACCAGCGGCGCCTCGACGGGCGTGCCGCCCATGGCCACGTCGGCGGTCAACGGCACCAGGGTGCCGGCCGCGTCGCGCACTTCGCCGGCGAACAGACCGACGGAGGCGTCGTAGACGCGGATACCGACCAGTTCCGGCGGCAGCATTTCGGCCGCGACGATGCTGTCGACCTTGGATTTGTCGAGGTCCCACAGGGCGGAAGGCAAGCTGGTCTGCAAGCGCGTCAGCACGCCGCTGCGCAGGCGCGCGCTGCCCGATTCGAGTTCCTTGCTCAAGGTATATTGGGTATAGCTACCCGAAATGCCCAGCACCAGGGTGACGATCACGACAAAAAGCAGGGTCAGCCGGACTTGGATACTCACCATCGATCAATACTCCCCGGGCCAGGCCGCCGGCCCGCGGCGCGGGCGCACAGACGTCAGCGGACAACAGCCTGAATCAAATGTACGGTATGACATGCTTATTGGCAAGATTTACAGCAATGCCGTTTTCCACCAGGCCTTGATACAGGTTGAGACATTGCGTCATGGCAATGGTAATATCCCGCAATCATCTAAGGAGTCGTCATGGCGGTCATGCATCAACATCTACCCCTGGAACAAGTTCGTCCTGGCATGGTCTTGTCGGATGTCTTGCTCGATGCGCATGGACAAGTGCTGTTGCCGCAAGGCGCGGTATTGACGGAAAACATGCTGGCCCTGATGCCCCGACACAATATCGACATGCTGCCGATCCAGGCGCCGCCCCCCTCGCCCGAGGAAATCGCCGCGCAACAGGCTGCCGACAGCGAACGGCTCGATTACCTGTTCCGCAAGCACGACCCGGATAATCCCGAAGACGCGGCCACCACCTTGCTGCGCGCCTATGTCACGGCTTACCGTCTGGGCACGGGAGAGGCCGCATGAGCACCCAGCTGACGCTCGACGACATCGTCGCCCACCTCGATGATTTACCCTCGCTGCCCGCCGTCGTGATGGAACTGCTCAACAGCATCGACCAGGAAGACGTGGATATTTCCGTGCTGGCCAAAAAAGTGTCGTACGACCAGGCGCTGACGGCAAAAACCCTGCGCCTGGCCAACTCGTCCCAATATGGCTTGCAAGTGAAGGCCACCACCATCCAGCAGGCGATCACGTACCTGGGCTTCCAGACCACGCGCAGCCTCATCACGTCGGCCGCCATCACGGGCTGCTTCCCGGAAGGACGCTGCCCCGGCTTCGACGACAAGGCCTTCTGGCGCCATTCGGTGGCGACGGCCGCCTGCGCCAAGGTGCTGGCGCGGCAGATCCGCTTCAACCAGGATTACGCCTTCACGGCCGGCTTGCTGCACAACATCGGCCGCCTGGTGCTGGTCAGCAGTTTTCCCGCGCACTATGCGCAAGTCATCGCGCACCAGGCAGCGCACGATTGCAGCCTGCTCGAAGCGGAACAAACCGTGCTGGGCGTGGACCACGTGCAGGCTGGCGTGGCGCTGGCCGAGCACTGGAACTTTTCCGACACGATGCGCCTGGCGCTGGGCAACTACCTGCAGCCGGAAACGCCGGGGGCAGGCTTCCTCGCGTCGCTGATCCACGTGGCCAATGCCGTCGTCTGCGCGCTGGACCTGGCGCAGGCGGGCGACGACATGGTGCCGCGCGTCTCGCCGGTGGCCTGGGATGCGCTGGGCCTGGGCGAAGACACGTATCTGCAACTGTTCCGCGAAACGGAGCTGCGCTACGACGAAATCACCTCTGCACTGCTGAGCTAAACACTGCCGCAAACGCAAACGGCTCTCGCTGCGAGGCGAAAGCCGTTAGGGGTACTGCAATACGTTCATGTTGCCCAGTCCATGCTGCCCGGTCCACGCCAGCCTGTTGCCGCCAGCAGCTACGCAAGCGGCACAGTCAGCGCGCAACCGCCACATCAGTGCGCGTAATTCGATTCTTGCGCATCGCCGCGGTCTTCCGCTTTTGGACGGCCCTGGGCGTCGGACAGACGATACTTGGTGCGGCGGTCGCCCATCAAGTCGCGCAGGTCACGGATGCTCATGCCCGTCACTTCGTGCATGCGGATCAGCAGCGAGGCGCCGACCGGCAAGCGGTGGTGGCGGATCTTGCTGATGACAGGTGGCGCCACCTCGAGCAGACGCGACAGGGCTGCATCGTTTTTCAGCTGCATCTTGCTCAGCAGAATGTCCAGCAGGTGGTTCGGGTTGTAACTCTCTTGCGATGCTAATGCATGATGTGCCATGATTTTTCCTCGTCTGGTGAATGTAGAAAATAATGCCGATACGAACTTAAGGCTGGCTTAGAGTGTTCAAATAAACGTCCTCCATCGAATTCAACCCTCCCTCCTTATCGCACTGCCTGCCAGGACTCGCACTGCCACGCCCAGCCAACGTACGCAACTTGCCGCGTGAGTAAAAACACGTGCAATTCACTGAAATGAATTGCATATAAGACAATATACTAGCCCAAACACGCGGCATCTGCGCCTCGCGCAAACTTCCTGATTGTTAAATATCAATCAAGCTGCTGGTTGGCTTGGCAACGATGCTATTTCAACACATTAGGATGCCAGCGGGCGCACACAAGGCTTTGCAGCAACTTGTTACAAATCAATGGTGTCGCACGGCAATAAATGCTTTTAGGCATCACGACCCAGGGCGGCATATACAGGCGGCAACCTTGTCGGCAAGGTAAGCACAACATGGCCCGCCCCGGCGATTTACGCTAAACTATGGCCTGAACTTGCAGTGAGCCTGCCACCGGGCAGCCAGAGGCGCCCGGCCGGTCATCCACCGCGCCCCACCCTGAGCGGCCCCCTGCGCTGCAGCATCCTGCCCAACCATCTTGTTTGCCGCCACACTTACCGATAAGCGCCCGACGCCATGCAGAAAAAAGTATTCATTAAAACCTTCGGCTGCCAGATGAACGAGTACGACTCGGACAAGATGGCCGACGTGCTGGGCGCCTCCGATGGCCTGGTGCGCACCGACACGCCGGAAGACGCCGATGTGATCCTGCTCAACACCTGCTCAGTGCGCGAAAAGGCGCAGGAAAAAGTGTTTTCCGACCTGGGCCGTCTGCGCGAGCTGAAACTGGCCAAGCCGCACCTGCTGATCGGCGTGGGCGGCTGCGTGGCGTCGCAGGAAGGCGACGCCATCGTCAAGCGCGCGCCGTATGTCGACATGGTCTTCGGCCCGCAGACCCTGCACCGCCTGCCGCAGATGATCGAACTGCGCCGCTCCAGCGGCGCCTCGCAGGTGGACATCAGCTTTCCGGAGATTGAAAAGTTCGATCACATGCCGCCAGCCAAGGTGGAAGGCGCTTCGGCGTTCGTTTCCATCATGGAAGGCTGCAGCAAATATTGCAGCTACTGCGTCGTGCCCTACACGCGCGGCGAGGAAGTGTCGCGCCGCTTCGAGGACGTGCTGACGGAAGTGGCGGGCCTGGCCGCCCAGGGCGTCAAGGAAATCACCCTGCTGGGGCAAAACGTGAACGCCTACCGCGGTGCGATGGAAGGCGGAGAGATCGCCGACTTCGCCCTGCTGCTCGAATACGTGGCCGATATCCCCGGCATCGAACGCATGCGCTTCGTCACCAGCCACCCGAAGGAATTCACGCAGCGCCTGATCGACGCCTACGCGAAGATCCCGCAACTGGTCGACCATTTATATCTGCCGGCGCAGCACGGTTCCGACAAGATCCTCGGCGCCATGAAGCGCGGCTACACGGGCCTCGAATACAAGTCCATCATCCGCCGCATCCGCGCCGTGCGCCCGAACATGGCCATTTCGTCGGACTTCATCGTCGGTTTCCCTGGAGAAACCCAGGCCGACTTCGACGCCATGATGAAGCTGATCGCCGACGTGGGCTTCGACAACAGCTATAGCTTCATCTTCAGCAAGCGCCCCGGCACGCCGGCCGCCAGCCTGGAAGACGACACGCCGCATGAAGTCAAGCTGGCCCGGCTGCAACAATTGCAGGCGGCCATCGACGCCAACACGCGCAAGTACAGCCTGGCCATGGTGGGCACGGTGCAAACCATCCTCGTCGAAGGCCGTTCGAAGAAGGACACCGATGACAGTGAACTGCAAGGCCGCACGGAGAACAACCGCGTGGTCAATTTCGACGCCGGCCCCGACGGTTTGCAATTGATCGGCCAGCTGGTCGACGTGCGCATCACCGAAAGCCATTCCTACACCCTGCGCGGCGAACTCGTCGCCAGCGCACCCGCATTGAAAAGAGCCAGTTGAAAACCAAAGCCCCGATACAGCCGCATTACTTCATCCCCGAGCCGCTCGACAACACGCGCCTGGCGCATCTGTGCGGCCCCCTCGATGAAAACCTGCGCCAGATTTCCGCCGCTCTCGACGTAACGATCTTCCGCCGCGGCGAGAAGTTCATCGTCGGCGGCAGCAATGCCGCGCGCGCCGTGGAAATCCTCGAACAGTTCTACGCCATCGCCAACAAGGTCGTGCCGCTGGAAGAAGTGCAGCTGGCCCTGGTGGAACAGCGCGCGGGCCTGTCCGCCGCCTCGGAACACCACGCCAACGCGCCCGCCAGTACCTTCGTCGAGCCGGACATCGCCAGCCCCGTGCTGAAAACGCGACGCTCCGACTTGCGCGGACGCACGCCGCACCAGATCGCCTACCTGCGCGACATCCTCGAACACGACATCAGCTTTGGCGTCGGCCCGGCCGGCACGGGTAAAACCTACCTGGCCGTCGCCTGCGCCGTCGATGCGCTCGAAAGGGACGCCGTCAAGCGCATCATTTTGACGCGCCCCGCCGTCGAAGCGGGCGAGCGCCTGGGCTTCCTGCCGGGCGACCTGGCGCAAAAGGTCGACCCGTACCTGCGTCCCCTCTACGATGCGCTGTATGATTTGCTGGGCTTTGACCGCACGCAAAAACTGTTTGAAAAACAGGTGATCGAGATCGCCCCGCTGGCCTACATGCGCGGGCGCACCCTGAACCACGCGTTCGTCATCCTCGATGAGGCACAAAACACCACCGTCGAACAGATGAAGATGTTCTTGACGCGCATCGGCTTTGGCAGCAAGGCCGTGGTGACGGGCGACGTCACGCAAGTCGACCTGCACAAGAGCCAGACGAGCGGCCTGATCGACGCCGTGCACGTCTTGAAAGACGTGCGCGGCATCGGCTTCACGCAATTTAACAGCACCGACGTGGTGCGCCATCCGCTCGTCGCGCGCATCGTCGACGCCTATGAAACGGCGCAGGCGGCCAGTGCCGACGCCGCCCAGTTACTTCCCTTATTGAAACCAGCTGCTGCCAAAAATGTCCGAAAAAAATAAACTGTCCTTGTCCGTGCAATACCCGGATACCCGCCTGGAAACCCTGATCACGCGCTCGAAAGTGCGCCGCTGGGTCAAGGCGGCCCTGTTCGCGCCGGCCGAATTCACCATCCGCTTCGTCGACGCGGAAGAAGGCCGCAGCCTGAACCGCGACTACCGCGAAAAGGATTACGCCACCAACGTGCTGACGTTCGCCTACAACGAAGGCGAAGAATTGCATGACGACGAGCCGACGCGCGCCGACATCATCCTGTGCACGGACGTGCTGGAAAAGGAAGCGGCGGAACAAAAGAAGAGCGTGGAAGAGCACACGGCCCATTTGATCGTGCATGGCGTGCTGCATGCGCAGGGCTACGACCACATGGATGACGAGGAAGCCACCGAGATGGAGGGCCTGGAAACGGACATCCTCGCAAAGCTCGGCATCACCGACCCGTACAAGGAATAAGCGCATGGGAACCTGGGCACTTGACGCCTTCGGCAACGACTACGCCATGGATTGGGCGCAGGACTTGCACGAATATAAAACCCTGGAACTGGTCGAGACGACGCTCGACAACGTCATCGACAGCCAGGAAGCGGCACTCGAAGCACCGTTCGCCGCCGAAGCGCTGGCCGCGCTGGACGTGATCGCGCGCCTGCAAGGCAAGCCGGGCGAGGATGACCCGGCCACCGCGGAAGTGGACGAATGGGTGGCCGCCTGCAAGAAGAAAGTCACGCCGCCGCTGCTGGAAAAAGCGCGCCTGGCCTTCGAGCGCATCATGGCGGAGTCGTCGGAACTGCGCCAGCTGTGGCAGGACAGCGAGCATTTCGCCGACTGGCAGGCCGACGTGGCGGCCCTGCGCGCCCGTGTGCTGGGCCCGGACGCCTGAAACGTCGGGCAACGGCGCACTTCAACGTATTAAATTTGCATCAAAAGCGGGGAAATCCGGTATTCCCCCACTTTTGGTGTATCCTATATCCCTTCGCAACAACGGCTCACGCCTCCTATGCCCGAGCACCCTAGTGGCGTCAGAACTGACGTCAAGCCCCACCGGTCACTGTTTGAACGCCTGACCGCACTCATTTCCCCCGAGCCAGAGAACCGTGCAGAATTGCTCGAAGTTCTACACGATGCGCATGAACGCAAGCTGATCGACGCCGACGCCCTGTCGATGATCGAAGGCGTGTTCCAGGTATCGGATCTCTGTGCGCGCGACATCATGATTCCCCGTTCGCAAATGGATGTCATCGACATCAGCAAGCCGATCGAGGAATGGATGCCGGAAGTCCTGTCGACCGCCCACTCGCGCTTCCCCGCGATCGAAGGCGAGCGCGACAAGGTCATCGGCATCCTGCTGGCGAAAGACTTGCTGCGTTATTACGCAGAAGAAACTTTCGACGTCCGCGACATGCTGCGCCCCGCCATCTTCATCCCCGAATCGAAACGCCTGAATGTGCTGCTGCGCGATTTCCGCGCCAACCACAATCACATGGCCATCGTCGTCGATGAATACAGCGGCGTCGCCGGCCTGATCACCATCGAAGACGTGCTGGAACAGATCGTCGGTGACATCGAGGACGAATACGACTTCGACGAAGCCGAGGACAATATCCTCTCGCTCAAGGAAGGCCAGTTCGGCCCCCGCTGGCGCGTCAAGGCGCTGACCGAGATCGAACAGTTCAACGAGGAAGTGGGCAGCCACCTGGTCGACGACGACGTCGACACCATCGGCGGCCTCGTGTCGAAGTACCTGGGCCGCATGGCGCACAAGGGCGATATTTTCGACCTGGGCAACTTGCGCTTCGAGGTGCTGCGCGCCGATGCGCGCCAGGTGCACGTGCTGCTCGTCGAGCGCCTGCCCAACGTGCCGGAACTGGAACTCTGACATGCGCGTGCTGTAAATGCGTTTCAGACGCGTCGATCCCAACGCCCCCGCCAAACCGCCCCGCAGCACGTGGGCGCGCATGCTGACTGCTGCCGTCGCCGGCGCCGTCGCGGTGCTGGCGTTCGCCCCTTTCGGCTACTGGCCCCTGCAAATCCTCAGCCTGGGCGTGCTGTTCTACCAGGTGCTGCGGTCGTCCAGCGTCAAGGGCGGCGCGCTGATCGGCTGGGCCTATGGCTTCGGCTGGTGCGCGGCCGGCACGCACTGGCTGTACATTTCCATGCACCGTTATGGCGACATGGCCGCGCCGATCGCGGTGATAGCCGTGGCCCTGCTGGCACTCCTGATGGCCATTTACGTGGCCCTGGCCATGGGCGCTGCCGCCTGGCTGCGCCAGCGCTGGGTGCTGTCCCTGCCCGCCATGACCCTGCTGGTTCTGCCCGCTACCTGGACGCTGTTCGAATGGACGCGCGGCTGGCTGTTTACAGGTTTCCCGTGGCTGGCCACCGGTTACGCCCACAATGCCAGCCCGCTGGCCGGCTTTGCCCCCGTCGTCGGCGCGTATGGCCTGGGCTGGCTGGCGGCGCTGTCCGCCGGCGCTCTGCTGCTGCTCACACACCGCACGCGCTGGTTTGCGCTGGGCGGCGTCATCGCCCTGTACGCGGCCGGCATCGGCTTGCAGTACGTGGCGTGGACGCACCCGGTCGGGCGCCCGATCACGGTGCGCCTGTTGCAGGGCAACGTGCCGCAACAGCAGAAATTCGATCCCGGCTTCGTGCTGGGCGCCCTGCAGATGTACCAGAGCGCCATCACCAGCGCGCCGGCCGACCTGATCGCCACGCCGGAAACGGCCGTCACCGTGCTGCCGCACCAACTGCCACCCGGCTATCTGGACAATCTGGCGACGTATTCACAGCAGACGGGCAGCACGATTCTGGTCGGCATGCCCGTACTCGACGAGCAGCAGCGCTTCTACAATGCGGCACTGGGGATCACACCCAACGGCACGCCGGGACCGTATTACCAGTACCGCAAGCACCATCTGGTGCCGTTCGGCGAATTCGTGCCGCCTGGCCTGCACTGGTTCGTTGCCATGATGGCCATCCCGCTGGGCGACATGGGCCGCGGCGCCGAGGTGCAAGCGCCCTTGCCCGTGCGCGACCAGCTGGTGCTGCCGAATATCTGCTATGAAGACTTGTTTGGCGAGGAAATCGCCGCCCAGCTGGCCAGCGCCCACCGCCATGGCAAGCAGTCGGCGTCCGTACTGCTGAATATTTCGAACCTGGCCTGGTTTGGCGATTCGATCGCCATCCCGCAGCATCTGCAGATTTCGCAGATGCGCAGCCTGGAAACGGGCCGCCCCATGCTGCGCTCGACGAACACGGGCGCCACGGCCGTCATCGACGGCAAGGGCGTGGTGCAAAGCCTGCTGCCGCCGGAACAGCAAGCCACCTTGGCGGCCAAGGTGCAAGGCATGGGCGGCATGACGCCATACATTCTCTACGGCAATAAACTGGTGCTGGCCCTGGCCGCGCTGGCCCTGTTGGCGGCCTTCCTGCTGTCGCGCGCCGCCCGTCGTGGCCGCGCCGCGCAGCAATAAGCGGCCGATATTGCCCGAAGAGTCACAGTGGGTCCGTAAAAACCGCTAAAATTAGCAAAACCCCGGCCCGGACGCTAGCCCAACAGCGTCCGGGCTTCAAGCAAACCTTAACAGCGCGCAGTCTCCCGCGCGGCGAACTCATACGATGCTCACATTTCAACAAATTATCCTGACCTTGCAAACCTATTGGGACAAGCAAGGTTGCGCCCTGCTCCAGCCTTACGACATGGAAGTCGGCGCCGGTACCTTCCACACCGGCACCTTCCTGCGCGCGATCGGCCCGGAACCGTGGCGCGCCGCGTATGTGCAGCCGTCGCGCCGCCCGAAAGATGGCCGCTATGGCGAAAACCCGAACCGCATGCAGCACTACTACCAGTACCAGGTGGTCTTGAAGCCGGCGCCGGAAAACATCCTCGACCTGTATCTGGGTTCCTTGGCCGCGCTGGGCCTGGACTTGCAGCAGAATGACGTGCGCTTCGTCGAAGACGACTGGGAAAGCCCGACCCTGGGCGCCTGGGGCCTGGGCTGGGAAGTCTGGCTGAACGGCATGGAAGTGACCCAATTTACCTACTTCCAGCAAGTGGGCGGCCTCGATTGCAAGCCCGTGCTGGGCGAAATCACCTACGGCATCGAACGCCTGGCCATGTATCTGCAAGGCGTGGAAAACGTGTATGACCTGGTGTGGACCGAGTGGGAAGAAAACGGGATTACCAAGAAGCTGACCTACGGCGACGTCTTCCACCAGAACGAGGTGGAGCAATCGACCTACAACTTCGAGCACGCGAATACGGACCTGCTGTTCGAACAGTTCGGCAACTACGAAGCGGAAGCGAAGCGCCTGATTGAGCTGCAACTGACCCTGCCCGCCTACGAGAAAATCATGAAGGCCTCGCACAGTTTCAATATGCTGGACGCACGTGGCGCCATCTCGGTGACGGAACGCGCCGCCTATATCGGCCGCGTGCGCACCCTGTCGCGCCTGGTGGCGCAAGCGTATTACGACTCGCGCGAGCGCCTCGGCTTCCCGATGCTGCCCGCCGCAGACCAACCCGCCGCCGCTTGATCGCCTAGCTCATACACCGCCGTACCAGACAAGAACACCATGAACCAAACACTGCTCATCGAACTGCTGACCGAAGAACTGCCGCCGAAAGCGCTGGCCAAACTGGGCGCCGCCTTCACAGCCGGCATCGTCAACGGCCTGAAGGCGCGCGACTTCCTGGAAGCCGACAGCGTCGCCACCAGCTATGCCTCGCCGCGCCGCCTGGCCGTCTCCATCACCAACGTGCGCGAAGTCTCGCCCGACAAATCGATCCGTGAAAAAGTCTTGCCCGTCTCCGTGGCGCTGGACGCGAACGGCAACGGCACGCCGCCGCTGGCCAAGAAACTGGCCGCGCTGGGCTTCCCCGACCTGACGGTGGCCGAGCTGGAACGCGCCGCCGACGGCAAGGCCGAAAGCTTCTTCTACACCTACACGGCGCCGGGCAGCCAGCTCGCCACCGGCGCGCAGGCAGCATTGACCGAGTCGGCCGCCAAGCTGCCGATTCCAAAGCTGATGAGCTATCAGCGCCCGGACGGCAGCACCGTGCAATTCGTGCGTCCTGCCCACAGCCTGATCGCCCTGCATGGCATCAATATCCTGCCATTGACCCTGCTGGGCTTGAGCGCCGGCCGCACCACCCTGGGCCACCGCTTCCTCACCGACGGCGAACCGATCACCATCGCGCACGCGGAAAACTATGCGCCGTCCCTGATCCTCAACGCCAGCGTCATCGCCAGCAACGAGGAACGCAAGGAACGCATCCGCGCCCAGTTGCTGGACAAGGCGGGCGCCGACCAGGTCTTGATGCCCGAAGCGCTGCTCGATGAAGTGACCGCCCTGGTCGAATGGCCGGTCGTGTATGAATGCCACTTCGAGGAAGAATTCCTGGCCGTGCCGCAGGAATGCCTGATCCTCACCATGCAGACCAACCAGAAATATTTCGCGCTGACGGACAGCGAAGGCAAGCTGCGTTCGCGCTTCCTGATCGTCTCGAACATCGAGACGGACACGCCCGAGCACATCATCGGCGGCAACGAGCGCGTCGTGCGCCCGCGCCTGTCCGACGCCAAGTTCTTCTTCGAGCAAGACAAGAAGAAAACGCTGGCATCGCGCCTGCCGCTGCTGGCCAACGTCGTCTACCACAACAAGCTGGGCACGCAGGCTGCGCGCACAGAGCGCGTCAAGTCGCTGGCCGGCGCCATCGCCGCCAAGCTGCAATATGACGTCGCCCTGGCCGAACGGGGCGCCCTGCTGGCCAAGGCCGACCTGCTGACCGACATGGTGGGCGAATTCCCCGAACTGCAAGGCATCATGGGCACCTACTACGCGCGCCATGACGGCGAGCCCGAAGAAGTGGCGCTGGCCGCCTCCGAACACTACCAGCCGCGCTTTGCCGGCGACAGCCTGCCAGCCACCGCCACCGGCACCGCCGTGGCCCTGGCCGACAAGCTCGAAACCCTGGTCGGCATCTGGGCCATCGGCCTGGCGCCGACGGGCGACAAGGATCCGTTCGCGCTGCGCCGCCATGCGCTGGGCGTGCTACGCATGCTGCTGGAAAAACGTTTGCCTTTGTCGATCCAGGGCTTGCTGGCGGATGCCGCTGCGCAGTTCGCAGCCGTACCAGGCTTCAAGGATCCGGTCGCGGATGTCACCACCTTCATGCTGGATCGCCTGCGCGGCATCCTGCGCGAACGCGGTTTCTCGCCGAATGAAATCGAAGCCGTCGTGGCGCAAAACCCGGACCGCCTGGATGACATCGTGCAACGCCTGGAAGCCGTGCAGGCGTTTGCCGCCCTGCCGGAAAGCGCCTCGCTGGCAGCCGCCAACAAGCGCATCACGAACATCCTGAAAAAGAACGAGGAAGCCGTGAGCCAGGTCGCCGCCGGCGGCGTCAACGTGGCGCTGCTGCAGGACGAAGCGGAGAAAAAACTCGCCGCCGCCGTCTCGCGCGTGCAGCCGGAAGTCGACGCGGCCTTTGCCAAGGGCGACTTCACCAGCACCCTGCAAACGCTGGCGCAGCTGCGCGACGATGTCGATGGCTTCTTCAATGACGTGATGGTGATGGCCGAGGATGTCGCCCTGCGCAACAACCGCCTGGCCTTGCTGTCGTCCTTGCACGGCATGATGAACCGCGTGGCCGACATTTCCAAGCTGGCGGCATAATGGGCACGCCGGCGCTGAAACTGATTATTCTCGACCGCGACGGTGTCATTAATCATGACTCGCCGGACTTCATCAAGTCGCCTGCCGAATGGCTGCCGATACCCGGTTCGCTCGAAGCGATCGCCCGCCTGAACCAGGCTGGCTATCGCGTGGTCATCGCCTCGAACCAGTCTGGCATCGCGCGCGAGTACTTCGACATGACGGTCTTGAACGCGATCCATCAGAAGATGCATACCTTGGCGCAGCAGGTGGGCGCCGATATCGACGCCATCTTCTTTTGCCCGCACGCGGGCGCGGACAATTGCGACTGCCGCAAGCCGAAACCGGGCATGTTTCATGAAATTTCGCAGCGCTACAACACCAGCCTGAAAGGCGTGCCCACGGTCGGCGATTCGCTGCGCGACCTGCAGGCCGGTTTCATCAGCGGTTGCGTGCCCTACCTGGTGTTGACGGGCAAGGGCGAAAAGACCAACGAAACGGGTGGCCTGCCGCCTGGCACCCAGGTCTTCCCCGACCTGGCCGCCGTCGTCAGCCACCTGCTCAAGGCGCCCGCAGCATCGGCGCCCGCCGTGGCATTCAGCATCTAATCTTCGGAGAACCGCATTGCGTAATATTTCCCTGTTCCTGCGATCCCTGCTGTTCATGATCATCATGATCGTGGCCACCATCGTCTGGGCCTGCGTGTGCTTTTTCGCCGCGCCATTGAGCTACAACAAGCGCTATTGGGTCACCTCGCGCTGGAACGTGTTTATCCTGTGGTGTGCCAAGGTCATTTGCGGCATCCGCTACGAAGTCAAGGGCGCCGAGAACTTCCCCGATGCGCCGGCCATCGTGCTGTCGAAGCACCAGTCGGCCTGGGAAACCATCTTCTTGCTGCCAAGCTTGCCACGCCCGCTCGTGTATGTGTTCAAGAAGGAGATTTTGTACATCCCGTTCTTCGGCTGGGCCATGGCGCTGCTGCGCATGATCCCCATCGACCGCAAGCAGGGCAAGCATGCGTTCAAGAGCGTCGTGGCCCATGGCAAGCGCCGCCTGGCCGATGGCCAATGGATTATCATGTTCCCTGAAGGGACCCGCATTCCCGTCGGCCAGGCGGGCAAGTACAAGAGCGGCGGCACGCGTCTGGCGATTGCCACGGGTGCCGTGGTGGTGCCGATTGCGCACAATTCAGGCGAGTGCTGGCCCAAGCAGTCATTCCTCAAACGCCCGGGACTGATCACCGTCTCGATAGGCAAACCGATTTCGCCGGAAGGGCAAACCCCGGACAGCATGATGCAACAGGTGGAAAATTGGATAGAATCAGAAATGCGCGTCATTTCGCCTCACGCCTACAACGCTGGCTAGACGGCATCAGCGCGGTCATCCAGGAGCCGACACTGCGCCAGCAGATGAAGACCATCAAGGTCGGCGACCAGCAACTGGATTTGTTCGCGCATGACGTCTCGACCAGCACGCCCCCGGCGGTGCGCCCCACGGCACCGCCAGCGCCGCCCGTGGAGGCGAAGCCTGTAGTTCCCCTGGCGCCGCCACCGGCGCCTGCCACGCCTCCCGCACGCCCTGTCCTTCCCTCCCCGCCACGCACCGCCGATGGCCCGCCGCTGCGCCAGCTGCAGCTGGGCAGCCACCTCGTCGAATTCGCCCTGCGCCGTTCCACGCGCCGTTCCATCGGCTTCATGATCGACGATAACGGCTTGCGCGTGACGGCACCCAAGCGTGTCACCCTGGCCGAAATCGACAACGCCATCCGCGCCAAGCAAGGCTGGATCGTCTCGAAACTGCTGGAACGGGGCGAGCGCAAGGTGCAGCGCCAGCAGCGCCCGCCCGTGGCCTGGGTCGACGGCGCCGTGCTGCCCTACCTCGGCGGCGACATCACCTTAAGATTGCACCAGGCGCCGCGCCACCGCGCCAGCTTCCAGCGCGAGACGAATGAGCTGCACGTATGGGTCACGCCCACGGGCAGCGAGCAGCAATTGAAGGAAAAAGTGAAGGGCTGGTTCCAGCATGAAGCGCGCCAGCTGTTCGAGGCGCGCCTGGACGTGTATGCGGACAAGCTGGGCGTAAGCTATGACTCGCTGTCGCTGTCGTCGGCCGGCACGCGCTGGGGCAGCTGCACCATCGAGCGCAAGATCCGCCTGAACTGGCGCCTGATCCACTTCGCCCTGCCGCTGATCGACTACGTGGTGGCGCATGAACTGTCGCACCTGCTGGAAATGAACCACAGCCCCCGCTTCTGGGCCACCGTGGAATCGATTTATCCCGATTACGATGGCGCCAAGCAGGCACTCAGAAAACGCTCGCAGGAGCTGCCAGTCCTGTTCAATTAAGCTGGCAGCAAAGGCCGGATGGCCGCGACGGTCCGCGGCGTGGCGCCCCGGTGCTGGTTCGCAAACGCCAGCGCTTTTTCTCCCATTGACGATAGACGCGCAGGATCTTGCAGCAGCGCCGATGCCTGCGCCATCAGCGCATCGGCATCCGCCACCAGCGCGGCGCCGCCTGCGGCAATCGCCTGCTCGGTGACCAGCGCGAAATTGAAGGTGTGCGGGCCGATCAGCACGGGCTTGCCCAGGGCTGCCGGCTCGATCAGGTTTTGCCCGCCCAGCGGCAGCAGGCTGCCGCCGACGAAAGCGCAATCGCAGGCTGCGTAATACGCAAACATCTCGCCCATCGAATCGCCCAGCAACACCTGCGTGCCCGCAGAAACGGTATCGTCCTGCGCCAGGCCGGACCTGCGCTGCACGGCCAGGCCCTGCGCCACGACCAGTTTTTCCACCTCGTCGAAACGCTGCGGATGGCGCGGCACGACCAGCAGCAGCGCATTCGCAGGCAAGCTGGCACGGGTATAGGTATCGAGAATCAGCTGCTCTTCCCCTTCGCGCGTGCTGGCGCATAGCAGCACGGGACGCTGGCCGATGGCGCCGCGCAGCCAGGCGCCCGTCGCCAGGGCCGCCTCGGGCACGACGACGTCGAACTTGATGCTGCCCGTGACAACGACTTCCTGCACACCCAGCTGGCGCACGCGATCGGCGTCGTCCTGCGTCTGCGCCGCCACCAGGGTGATGCCGCGCGCCGCATCGGCAATCAGCTTGCCCAGGCGCTGCGCCTTGCCCAGCGAGCGCTGCGACAGGCGCGCATTGGCCAGCACCACGGGCACTTTGTAGCGATTGCATTGGTGGATCAGGTTCGGCCACACTTCCGTCTCCATCAGGATGCAGATGCGCGGCGCGAAATGGCGGATGAAACGGGCCGGCATGGCGCCCGTGTCATATGGCAGGTAGCTTTGCACGAGGCGCGCGCCGTGTTTGGCGAACAGGGACTTGCCCGTGGCGCGTCCCGTCGGTGTCATGTGCGTGAGGACGATGCGGCACGCCGGCCATGCGGCCAGCAGCGCATCGATCAGCGGCTCGGCCGCGCGCGTCTCACCGACGGAGACGGCGTGCAGCCAGATGGTGTCAGGAAGCGGTGTGGCCCGGCGGCCGTAAAAGCCCAGGCGCTCGCCCCAGTGCTGGCGATAGCCGGGTTCCTGGCGTCCGCGCAGCCACAGCCGCGCCAGCACCAGGGGCAAGGCCAGCCACCAGGCAAGGGTATAAAGAAGTCGCATGTTTGTTTAATGTTGAAGTCAGGCGGGAGGATAGTCGGCCAGCAGGCGCTGCGCTGCGGCCAGCACGTCCGGCACGCCGGGCGGCGCGCCCTTGTCGCCCAGGTTGATGATTTTCGGCGACCAGTTGCCTTCCGTTTTCCACAGCGGCGAATCGGCATAGATTTCCACCGTCGGACGCACGAAGGCGGCGGCGATATGCGTCAGGCCCGTGTCGACGCCGACCACCAGCGCCGCGTGGCGCGCCAGCAGGGTGGCGTCGCCCATCGACAGCTTCGGCAGCACGCGCGCATTCGGCAAGCCGGCCGCCACTTGTTCGGCTTCCGCCTTTTCCTTGGGCGAACCCCAGGGCAGCAGAATCGGCATCGGTGCCAGCGCCTGGCCCAGGGCGATCCAGTTTTCCGGCGCCCATTTCTTGGCGTCGCGCGCCGTGCCGTGGAAATACACGCAGTAAGGCGCCTCGCCCATCCAGTCCGGGCGCGGCTCGCTGCCGGATACTTCCGGCAAGCCGAAATCGGCCGGCGTGTCGACCGTGTAACCGAGTGCCGCGCCCGCCACCAGGCGGCCGCGCGCCACCGCATGCGTGCGCGGATCGAGCGGAATGCTTTTCGTGTGGAACAGGCGCGAGATGCCTTCATAGCCGGAACCTTCGCTGCCATTGGCCAGGCCGACTTTCTGTCCGCCCGGTGCCAGGCGCGCCGCGCCCATGATGATGCCCGTCTTCAGCAAGCCCTGGGTATCGAACACATAATCGTACTGCGTCTGGCGCAGGCTGCGGAAGAAGGCGGCGATTTCCGCGCGCGTCTCTTTCTTGCCCAGGCTCTTGCGCCAGCGCCGCAGCGCGAACGGGAAAATGGTAGCCACGCGCGGATTCAGGCGCACCAGGCTCGTGTAGCCCTCCTCGACCACCCAGTCGATGGTCGCGTTCGGGAAATGGCGGGCGATGTCCGCCACCATCGGCAGGTTATGCAGCACGTCGCCCAGCGAAGACACCCGCACCAGCAGGATTTTCAAGGGCGCCTGTGCGCCAGGTTGAGCCGCCATGCTGTCAGAACGGCAGCACGGCGTCTGGCTTGGCGGCCAGGATCACGCTCTTGAACTGTCCCTGGATGCGCGCCAGGGCTTCCGGCGTTTCCGCTTCGAAGCGCATGACGATCACCGGCGTCGTGTTCGACGAGCGGGCCAGGCCGAAGCCGTCCGCGTATTCCACGCGCAGGCCGTCGATGGTGATGATCTGTTCATTGCCGGGGAAGACGGCGTCGCGGCGCAGCATGTCCATCAGCGCGACGTTCTCGCCTTCCTTCAGTTCCAGGTGCAATTCCGGCGTGCTGTCGGACTGCGGCAGGGAGTTCAGCAGGCTTGACGGATCGGCTTCGCGCGTGAGGATTTCCAGCAGGCGCGCGGCCGAATACAGGCCGTCGTCGAAACCGTACCAGCGGTCCTTGAAGAAGATATGGCCGCTCATTTCGCCGCCCAGCGGCGCACCCGTTTCACGCAGCTTGGCTTTCACCAGCGAGTGGCCCGTCTTGTACATCAGCGGCACGCCGCCATGCTTGGTGATGTACGGCGCCAGGTGGCGCGTGCATTTCACGTCGTACAAAATCTGCGCGCCAGGGTGGCGGGTCAGCACGTCGGCGGCGAACAGCATCATCTGGCGGTCAGGGTAGATGATCTGGCCATCCTTGGTGACCACGCCCAGGCGGTCGCCGTCGCCGTCGAAGGCGATGCCGATTTCGGCATCCGTCTCGGCCAGGCAGCGGATCAGGTCTTGCAGGTTTTCCGGATGCGCCGGGTCCGGGTGGTGGTTCGGGAAATTGCCATCGACTTCGCAAAACAGTTCGATGACGTCGCAACCCATGCCGCGGAACAGGTCGCCCGCGAATGCGCCGGCCACGCCATTGCCGCAGTCGACGGCGATCTTGATCGGACGCGCCAGCTTGACGTCGCCCAGGATGCGCTGCAGGTAGGCGGCGCGGATATCATGCGTGGCATAACTACCCGGCGTGGCGCTGGCGCTACCGTCATGCGCGACGATGCTGTGATACAGGGCCTGGATCGCTTCGCCGTGGATCGCTTCACCGGCCAGCACCATCTTGAAGCCGTTGTAGTCGGGTGGATTGTGGCTGCCCGTGACCATGATGCCCGAGCGCGTGTCGAGCACATTCGTGCCGAAGTACACCATCGGCGTGGCCACCACGCCCAGGTCGATCACATCGACGCCTGCCGCTTGCAAGCCTTGCGCCAGCGCCGCCGTCAATTCCGGTCCCGACAGGCGACCATCGCGGCCGATCACGACTCGCTGCTCGCCCTTGGCCAGGGCAGCCTGGCCAAATGCCTGACCGATCTTGTGGGCCACGCTGGCATCGAGGGTTTTAGCGATGATGCCGCGAATATCGTAGGCCTTGAAGATCGTTCTGGACAATGGAAGCATGGTGTGGGCGGTATAAGAGGGTCAATAGGGTGCCTGGCGAGGTGCAGCGCGGGGCTGACAGCTTGCTACTGCGCCAAGAGTATACCGAATTATACGCGCAGCAGATCGATCGACTTGCCCGATTCCACCCACTGCCTGACCCACAGCGGCTGGCGGCCACGGCCTGTCCATTGCTCGGCTGCATTGTCAGGATGGCGGTAACGCACGGCGACTTTGCCCGTGCGCGGGTGCAAACCGTCGAGTATCAGCTGTTTCAGCGGAATGCCCGCCTGCTGCGCGATGGCCATGATCTGTTCGCGCGCCTTGTTCAAGTCTTCACGTTCGCGGCCGCTCAATTCCTGCTTGACATTATCTTCCAGTTTGCGCAATTCCAGCATCGTCAGCGTCGACAGATCCATTGGTACATCCTTTATATTAATTTAAATAATAAAATCACGTGGAATATACTACATTGCATAAATACCTGCGCACCATTGCATAATCCATCGCCAATTGAATCACGACTCCCGATTTATTTGGCGGCCCAACATTAAGATTAAATGAAGAATATGCAGGAAGCGTGCGTGGAGGTAAATAAACATGGATAAAATGGCATTCCGGCATGCCTGAGCGGCGTGCCGCAAGATAATGACCGATATATGACAGTGGAAAGTTCCGCCCAATTAAATCCCCCTGCGGCCATAATCGGCGCCCTTATTTTCTTCCGCCGGCCAGACTCGCAATCGGGAAATTGCCGGCAATGCAGCCGACGCCAATGGGCCGGCATGCTTATAATGCAGGCGCATAGTTCACTTCACCCCGGCACATATGAAAACTTACTTTATCGGCGATCTGCAAGGCTGCCATGCACAAACCGTCGAACTGATCGAACGGATCCAGGCGGCAGCGGATGGCCCGTACCGCCTGCTGTTCGCGGGCGACCTGATCAACCGCGGCCCGGCCTCGCTGGCCACCCTGCGCCACGTGCACGCGCTGGCGCAGCAGGGCCTGGCCGACAGCGTCCTGGGCAACCATGACTTGCACCTGCTGGCCGTGGCCAACGGCATCCGCCCCGAGCATGCGTCCGATACGCTGGCCGAGATCCTCGACGCGCCCGACCGCGACGAGTTGATCAACTGGCTGCGCCGGCGACCATTGGCGCTGGAACACGATGGCCACGTTCTCGTGCACGCGGGCTTGCTGCCGCAATGGAGCGCGACCCAGGCCCTGTCCCTGAGCGGGGAAGTGTCCGCCATGCTGCGCAGCGACGAGTGGGCGGCCTTCCTGCGCACCATGTACGGCAACGAGCCGGCCGCCTGGCGCGACGACCTGCAGGGCGCCGACCGGCTGCGCTGCATCGTCAACGCCATGACGCGGCTGCGTTTTTGCACGCCGGACGGCGTGATGGACTTCAAGATGAAGGAGAGCGGCAGCCCGCCACCGGGCTCCGGCCTGCTGCCGTGGTTCGACGTGCCGGGACGGCGCAGCGCCGGCGACACCATCGTCTTCGGCCACTGGTCGGCGCTGGGACTGCAGTTGCGGGAACACCTGATCGGCCTCGATAGCGGCTGCGTCTGGGGTGGAAAACTGTCGGCCGTGTGCCTGGAAGACCGCTCCTTGCTGCAAGTCGATTGCCCCGCCTTCCAGCAGCACAGCGGCAAGCGCTAAATGGCAAGCATGGCGCGCATATGCTTAGTCGAAATCGGTCGTTGGCCTTGCCGCGCGCAGCCCGTATGATGCAGCTTTTGCCTTTGCTATCCCATGCATCCTGATACCGACAGACTGGCGCGCTGGCTGCTCGGCAGCCTGGAACTCGACACCGCCGTCCTGCATGTGGGCCAGTACTGCGGCCGCTGGCGCGCTTCCACGGCGGGCCGGGAACTGGGCAGCTTTCACCTGGTGCTCGATGGCCACTGCTATTTGCACCTCGATGGGGCGGCGCCGATTGCGCTCGGCCCGCGCGACGGCGTCTTCCTGCTGCGCGACTTGCCGCACTTCCTCAGCCCCCACAGCGACCCGCTGCAGGCGGTGAGCGCGCAAGCGATGCTGCCGCTGCAAGCGTCCACGGACCAGCCGGCGACGGCGCTGGCCTGTGGCTTCTTTCAATTTAGCGGCGCCCTCTCCGCGTTGATCGTCGACTCCTTCCCGCCGTACCTGCTGATACGCGGCGACGCGCCCGCCTTCAGCGCCGCTGCCGCCCTGTTCGACCTGATCCTGGCGGAAGCGGGCGGCGATCCGGAGCAGCCGTCACCCCTCATCGCGCGCCTGGTCGAACTGCTGTTCTTTTACCTGATCCGCCATGTGGCGCAGGGCGAGCAGGTGGCGGCCGGCTTGCTGTCGCTGCTGCACCAGCCCGCGTTTTCGCCGCTGCTCGAACGCATGCTCGACGCGCCCGCCGACGACTGGTCGATCGAGAACATGGCCAAGGCCGCGTGCATGTCGCGCGCCAGCTTCTGCAAGCATTTTGCCAGCGCCAGCGGCCACTCGCCGGCCCAGTTCCTGCTCCTGCTGCGCATGAAGATCGCCGCGCGGCGCCTGCACGATGGCGTCTCCGTCGAACGCGCGGCCGAACTGGTGGGCTACCGCTCGCACGCCGCCTTTACGCGCGCCTTCAAACGGGTCACGGGCGAGCAGCCGGGCGCCTACCGGCGCGACCAGCGCCAGCGCCAACTGGCCAGCTGAAATCAAGGATCACGCAATCGCAGACGAACGAGCACAAAAGGACGACGCTGACGTCTGTTGCGTGCACGGCATGGCCGATATAATGGCCGGGTGACTTACCAACTTAGCAAGGTACCCCATGTCCCGTCTGACGCTGCACACTCTCGATACCGCCCCGGCCGATAGCCGCCCCTTCGTGGAAAAGGCCATCGCCAACAATGGCTTCCTGCCCAACCTGATCGGCGTGCTGGCCAATGCCCCGCTGGCCCTGGAAACCTATCTGACCGTCTCCGGCATCAATGCGCGCGCCAGCCTGACGTTAATGGAACGCGAAGTGGTGCAAATCACGGCCGCGCGCATCCATGGCTGCGATTTCTGCATCGCCGGCCATAGCGCCATCTCGCTGAAAAAAGCGGGCCAGACGCCGGACACGGTGCGCGCCCTGCAGCACGGCCAGCCGACGAACGACGCCAAGCTCGACGCCGTCGCCGCCTTCGCCACGGCCGTCATCGCCACGCGCGGCGCCGTCAGCGACGCCGAGTATCAAACCTTCCTGGCCGCCGGCTACAACGAACAGCAGGCGCTGGAAGTCGTGCTGGGCATCAGCCTGGCGACCCTGTGCAATTTCTCCAACAGCCTGGCCGGCACGCCCGTCAATCCGCAATTGACGCCCTACCTGCCTGGCGCCGTCTGACATGCGCCAACTCAATCACTGGCTGCACATGCATGCCGACCAGCTCGACCAATCGTCGGAACTGGCTGAAACCGTCCTGCCGGCACTCGCTGGCGACCAGCTGCTGGCCATCGGCGTGCCGCAGGAACACGGCGGCGCGGGCGGCGACGTGCGCGACGCCATCGACGCCATCGCCAAAGTCGCCGAGCAATCGGTGACTGCGGCCTTTGTTTTCTGGGGCCAGCGCTGCTTCATCGAATTCCTGCTGCAAAGCGGGAACCGCGCGCTGGCCGAGCGCCGCTTGCCAGGCCTGCTGGCAGGCACGCAGGCAGGCGCCAGCGGCCTGTCGAACGCCATGAAATTCTTGTCCGGCATCGAACAGCTGCAAATCACGGGCGCGCGCCATGATGACGGCTTGCTCGTCGACGGCGGCCTGGCCTGGGTGACGAACTTGCGCAAGGCGGGCTTCGTCGCGGCCGCCGCCGTGGCGCCGGACGACGGCGCGCCACCCGTCATCGTCGCCTTCGACAGCGGCACGGCAGGCGTCAAGCGCAGCGACGACCTGGACCTGATCGCCCTGCGCGGCAGCAATACGGCTTCCGTCAAGCTGGCGCAGGTGCACATCCCCGCCGCGGACATCATCAGCGACAACGCGCCGGCCTGGCTGCCGCAGGTACGCCCCTCGTTCCTCGGCATGCAGTGCGGCCTGTCGATCGGCCTGGCGCGCGCCAGCCTGGCCAAAGCGGCGCAAATTTCCGCCGGCTCGCGCAACCAGCTCACGCCGCGCATCGAAGCGCTGCAAGCGACCCTGGAAAGCGCCGTCGCGACCCTGCTGGCCGGCGTGCACGATGGCCGCTTCCAGACGCAGGCACCAGCCATGTTCCGCCTGCGCATACAACTGGCGGACGTGCTGCAGCAGGCGCTGATGCTGGAACTGCAAGCGATGGGCGGGCGCGCCTACCTGAACGCCGAGCAGCAGGGCTTTGCCCGCCGCTGGCGCGAATCGTCGTTCATCCCCATCGTCACCCCCAGCCTGACGCAATTGCAGGCGGCCTTGCAGCTGTTCGACAGCCAGCAGGCGGCCAAGGCGGGAGCATCGGCATGAGCGTTGCTGATTGGGCCTTGCAGGCGCAGGATCTGAGCTATGCCTATGCGGGCAACGCGCCCGTGTTCCAGCACGTCTCGCTGGGCGTGCGCAAGCGCGAAATCGTCTGCCTGCTGGGCGGCAGCGGCTGCGGCAAATCGAGCCTGCTGCGCGTGCTGGCCGGCTTGCAGCAGCCGTCCACGGGCGAGATCCAGTTCCTCGACGCGCCCATGCGCGAACCGGACCCGCGCAGCGCCCTCGTGTTCCAGCAAGCGAGCCTCCTGCCCTGGCTGAACGTCACGGGCAACGCCGGCTTCGGCCTGGACTTCAAGCACCAGCCGCAGCTCACGCGCGCAGCGCACGAGGCGCGCGTGGCGCAAGCCATCGAAGCGGTCGGCTTGAAGGGCCGCGAAAAACTGTACCCATCCGCCCTTTCGGGCGGCATGGCGCAGCGCGTGGCCCTGGCCCGCGCGCTGGCGCGCGAACCGGAACTGCTGTTCGCCGACGAACCGTTTTCCGCCCTCGACGCCATCACGCGCGCCGAGATGCAATCCTTGCTGGTGGACGTGGTGCACCGCTGGCATACGGCCGTGCTGCTCGTCACGCACGATATCGATGAAGCCATCCTCGTGGCCGACCGCATCTTGCTGATGGGCGGCAAGCCGGGCAACATCGTGCGCGAATGGCCCGTCGCCATCGACCAGCCACGCATCGGCCACAGCGCCGAAGTGATCGCCCTCAAGATGGACATCCTCGACGCCCTGCAGGCGCTGCAAAAGCAGGATCAAACGCCTGCCTTCGCCCCCCTATAACCAATCGGAGCACTTCATGTCCTTCCCAGAAAATAACAACCCCCTGCACATCTGCGCCTCGTCCGATTGCGACTGCGGCCTGACGCGACGCGACTTCCTGCGCATGTCGGCCCTGGCCACGGCCAGCGTCGCCTCACCCCTGCTGTTCGCCGGCGACGCCATGGCCCAGCAAGGCCCGAAAGGCGACGACCAGCCCGTGAAAATCGGCTATCTGCCGATCACCGACGCCACCCCGCTGCTCGTCGCCCACGCGCGCAAGCTGTTCGAAGCGGAAGGCTTGCAGGCCGAAACGCCACGGCTGTTCCGCAGCTGGGCACAGATCATCGAAGCGTTCGTCGCCGGCCAGGTCAACGTCATCCACCTGCTGTCGCCCGCCACCTTGTGGGTGCGCTACGGCGCCAAGTTCCCCGCGAAAGTCGTCGCCTGGAACCACGTCAACGGCTCCGCGCTGACGGTGGCCAACGAGATCAACAAGGTCTCCGACCTGGGCGGACGCACGGTCGCGATTCCCTTCTGGTACTCGATCCACAATATCCTGCTGCAGCAGATTCTGTCCTCGAACGGCTTGACCCCGGTCACGCGCGCGCGCAACGCGGCCATCAAGCCGAATGAAGTCAACCTGATCGTGCTGGCGCCGGCCGAAATGGTCTCGGCCCTGGCCAGCAAGTCGATTGCCGGCTACATCGTGGCCGAGCCGTTCAATGCGGCGGCGGAAAACGCCGGCATCGGCAAGATCCTGCGCTTCTCGGGCGACGTGTGGAAAAACCATGCGTGCTGCGTCACGTTCCTGTCCGAGCGCGACATCAACACGCGTCCCGAATGGGCACAGAAAGTCACCAATGCCATCGTCAAGGCGCAGCTGTGGACGCGCTCGAACCAGGTCGATACGGCCAAGCTGCTGTCGAACGTGGGCGAGCACCGCTACACGCCGCATCCACTGCAGGTGCTGACCAAGGTGCTGGCCACCACCGATTACGCCGGCTATGAAAAGCAGGGCCTGATCGTGCACAAGAACTGGCAGCAGCGCCGCATCGACTTCCAGCCGTATCCATTTGCTTCGTACACGGAAGAACTGGTGCGCGCCATCGGCCGCACCAAGGTCGAGGGCGACACGCGCTTCCTGGCCAACCTCGATCCGAAGTTCGCCGCGCGCGACCTGGTCGATGACCGCTTCGTGCGCAAGGCCATCACGGCAGTCGGCGGCCCGGCCGCATTCGGCTTGCCGGCCAACCTGCTGCGCAGCGAAACCGTGGCGGTCTGACGATGGCAAGCAAGTTGTTCACGAAGTTCGGCCTGCCCCTGGTGGGGCTGGCCTGTGCCTTGCTATTGTGGTCCATGGGCGTGACGGCGCTGGAGAAATCCACGCCCATCGCCACCGCCTTTGCGCCGCTGCCTACGGCGCTGGCGTTCCAGGAGATGGTCGGCGGCTCGGATATCTGGCTGCACGTGGTATTGAGCCTGCAGCGGGTGGCGGTCGGCCTGGGACTGGCGATCGTCATCGGCGTACCGCTGGGCGTGCTGGTGGCCATGTCGAAAAGCTTTTCCGGCGCCGCCATGCCGCTATTCCAGCTGCTGCGCATGATTTCGCCGCTGTCGTGGATGCCGATCGCCGTGATGGTGCTCGGTGTCGGCGACGCGCCCGTGTACTTCCTGCTGGCGTTTGCGGCCGTCTGGCCGATTTTGCTCAATACGGCGGCCGGCGTGGCGCGGCTCGATCCGAACTGGCTGCTGCTGGCCCGCAGCCTGTCGGCCACGCGCAGCGAAATCGTCTTCAAGGTGATTTTGCCGGGCATCACGGCCGATATCCTGACGGGCGTGCGCCTGGCCATCGGCATCATCTGGATCGTGCTGGTGCCGGCGGAAATGCTGGGCGTGTCAGCGGGCCTCGGCTACTTCATCCTCGACACGCGCGACCGGCTCGCGTATTCGGAACTGATGGCCGCCATCGTGCTGATCGGCATACTCGGTTTCATCCTCGACTACCTGGCCCGCGCCGCGCATGCGCGCTGGCTGCATGTGAAGAATTAAGCTACCTTCTCCAGCGGCAGCGCAGCGGCGATAGTCGCCTGCGTTGCCGCTGCCAGTTCGCGGCGGTGCGCATCGAGCGTCGCCACCGGCGCCAGACAGGTCAGGCGCGCCGTGATGTGCGGGCCGCTCAGGATCGCCACCATGCTTTGCGCAAAGCTCATGTCGCCGATGAAGTCGACGGCGTGGTGCAAGGCCCCCTTGTCATCCACATACACGAGCGCGAACGGCTGCACCGGCACTTGCGCGTCGATGGCCGCCTCAAACAGGTTGGCGTGAAACGGCAGGATCTGTCCTTGCGCGGCGGTCGTGCCTTCGGGGAAGAACGCGATGCGTTCGCCCGCCGTCAACTTATCCACCAGGCCCTGGAAAATCAGGCGCAAATCGCGCTTGCTGCCGCGCGAAATGAAGATGGTGCCGGCGCGTCCCGCCAGCCAGCCCAGGATCGGCCAGGCACGGATTTCCGCCTTGGCGACGAAACGGCAGGGGTGGACGGCGTTGATGACGAAAATATCGAGCCACGAAACGTGGTTCGCCACCACCATCGCATGGTCGAGCGCCGGCACGCTGTCTGCCGGCTGCGCCACGTGCACGCCGCAGATGTCGAGCAGCTGTGTCGACCAGCGGCGGATGCGCCGGTTGCGCCCCTCCAGGTCAAGCCAGGGAAAGAGCACGGCGCTCTTGGCCATGCCGCAGCCCAGGTGAATGGCGATGCGCGCGAGGCGGTAGGTAAGCAGAAGTTTCAAATCACACCAACAAATAAACCAGAACCGAAATCCGGGAGCAGACAAGGGGTGCCGGGGCAGCGTGCCCCCGGTCCATGGATCTGATTTTTAACGCTGAAACGCCACCTGTCCGGCAACGATGGTCGCCTTGACGATGCCGCTCAACTCATAGCCGAGGAAAGGCGTGTGCTTGCCCTGGCTGGCCAGCGATGCCGACGACACGGTCCAGCGCGCGGCGGCATCGAAGACGCAGATGTCAGCCGCTTCACCCACGGCCAGGCTGCCGGCCGGGATGCCGGCGACACGGGCCGCGTCGGACGTAACCTTGGCCACGGCGCGCGCCAGCGGACGCTCGCCCGCTTGCGGCTGCGCCAGCGCATAGTCGTCGGCCCATTTCAGGGCCAGCGACAGCAGCAATTCCAGGCCCGTGGCGCCGGGCGACGCTTCGCCGAACGGCAGCAGTTTTTCATCATCATCGACAGGCGTATGGTCCGAGCACATGGCGTCCACCGTGCCGTCAAACAGGCCGGCACGGATCGCATCGCGGTCGCGCTGGCTGCGGAACGGCGGCGTCACGCGTGCGTTCGGATCGAAGAAGCCGATGTCGGCGTCCGTCAGGTGCACATGGTGCACGCCCACGTCGCAGGTGACGGGGAGACCTTCGGCTTTGGCAGCGCGGATCAGTTCCAGGCCGGCCGCCGACGAAATGCGGCACAGGTGCACGCGCGCGCGGCTGGCGCGCATCAATTCGAAAATCGTGTGCAGGGCGATGGTTTCGGACATCACGGGCACGCCGGACAAGCCCAGGCGCGAGGCCAGCGGGCCGCTGTGGGCGATGCCGCCGCGGCCGATATGCGGGTCTTGCGGACGCAGCCAGACGGTGTAGCCGAAGGTATTCGCGTACTGCATGGCGCGCAGCAGCACGGTGGTGTCTTCGATCGGCTCTTCCGCCTGCGCGAAGCCGATGCAGCCCGCTTCCGTCAGTTCCGCCATTTCCGTCAGCGACTTGCCCTTCAAACCCATGGTCAGTGCGCCCAGCGGGTGCACGTGGGCCTTGTTCTGCGTCTTGGCGCGGTATTTCAGCATTTCCACCAGGCCCGGCTCATCCAGCACGGGGTCGGTGTCGGGCGGGCAGACCAGGCTCGTGACGCCGCCTTGCAGCGCCGCCTGCAATTCCGATTCCAGCGTCGCCTTATATTCGTAGCCCGGCTCGCGCAGGCGCGCGGACAGGTCGACCAGGCCGGGGGAAACCACCAGGCCGGCCGCGTCAAACGTGGTGTCGGCCTTGAAGCCGGCCGGGGCGCTGCCCACGGCCAGCACCTTGCCGTCGGCGATAAACAGGTCTTGCAAGCCATCGATGCCGTTGGCAGGGTCGATCAGGTGGCCATTCTTGATATGTAGTGTCGTCATGCTCGCTTACTCGTCCTTGGGCTATCAGCCCTGATTACCAGCCAAAATACTCATCACCGCCATGCGCACGGCGATACCGAAGGTCACCTGCGGCAGGATCACCGCCTGCGGACCGTCGGCCACGGCCGAATCGATTTCCACGCCGCGGTTCATCGGGCCAGGATGCATGACGATGGCGTCCGGTTTCGCCAGCGCCAGGCGCTCGGGCGTCAAGCCATAGCTCTTGAAATATTCCTGCGCCGACGGCAGCAGCGCGCCGCTCATGCGTTCATTTTGCAGGCGCAGCATGATGATCACGTCGACGCCTTTCAAGCCTTCATCCATGTTGGTGAAGGTGCGCACGCCCATCTGCTCCAGGCCGCCCGGCAGCAGGGTGTGCGGGCCGATGGCGCGCACTTCCGGCACGCCCAGGGTGGTCAGCGCATGGATGTCGGAACGGGCCACGCGGCTGTGCAGGATGTCGCCCACGATGGCCACCGTCAAATTGGTGAAATCCTTCTTGTAGTGGCGGATCGTGTACATGTCGAGCAAGCCCTGGGTCGGGTGCGCATGGCGTCCGTCGCCCGCGTTGACGACGTGGACGTGCGGCTGCTTGGTGTCAATCAGGTGCTTGGCGATCAGGTAGGGCGCGCCCGACTGCGCGTGGCGCACGACGAACATGTCGGCATGCATGGCCGACAGATTGTCGATGGTGTCGAGCAGGGACTCGCCCTTGCTGGCCGACGAGGCCTGGATGTTCAGGTTGATGACGTCGGCCGACAGCCTTTTTGACGCGATTTCGAAGGTGGTGCGGGTGCGCGTGGAGTTTTCAAAGAACAGGTTGAAAACGCTCTTGCCGCGCATCAGCGGCACCTTTTTCACGTCGCGGTCGGAAATGCCGACGAACGAGGAAGCCGTGTCGAGAATGTGGTTGACGATAGACTTCGGCAAGCCTTCAATCGTCAGCAGATGTTGCAGTTCGCCGTGTTTATTCAGTTGCGGATTAAGCATGGTGGGTATCTATGGTGAGCGTGAATTTTCCATCGTCGGCTTGCTTCAGGACCAGGGCCTGGCCCGGCGGCACGGCTGTGAAGGCGGCCACGAAATCGGCGGCCACCGGCAGCTGGCGTTCGCCGCGGTCGACCAGGGCGGCCAGCATGATCTTCGCCGGGCGGCCATAGTCGAACAATTCGTTGATGGCCGCGCGCGTGGTGCGGCCCGTGTACAGCACGTCATCGACCAGCAGGATGGTGGCGCCGGCCACGTCAAAGCTGATTTGCGTCGGCTTGACGTCCGCATGCAGGCCCTTCTGGGCGAAGTCGTCGCGGTAGAACGAGACATCGAGCACGCCCAGGCGGTCGAGCAGGTCCAGGTCGCGCGCCAGGCGTTCGGCCAGCCAGGCGCCGCCTGAATGGATGCCGACGATGGCCACGTTGGGGATGCCCGCCAGGCCGCTCTGCACCTGTTGCAGCAAGACCGCGTACAGGGCCTCGGCGTCGAGTTGGGAAGGATTCGTAGGATGCGGCATAGAGTTCTTGATCATTCAGGAATGGGTCTAAGGTCGGATTAATAATTCGCGTCGAAATACTGTTGCAGGATGATGGCGGCGGCGCGGTCGTCGATGACTTCACCGCGCTTGGCGGCGATGACGGCCGAGGAATAGCGCTCGTCGACCAGTTCCACGGGCAGGTTGAAGCGGCCGTGCACCTGGTTGGCGAAACGGCGGCAGCGCGCGCTCATCTCGTGTTCGGTGCCATCGGGATGGCTGGGCAAGCCCACCACGATGCGGCTCGCGCCCCACTCCTTGATCAGGCTATCGATGGCGGCAAACTTCGGTTCGTTCGCCGTGGCCGTGATCACGCTGAGCGGCTTGGCCTGGCAAATCATGGTATTGCCGATGGCCACGCCGATGCGTTTCAAGCCGAAATCGAAGGCGAGGATGGTGTCGATGGCGTCTCCGCTCATGCGTGGCCAGCCTCGCTCGCCAGCATGAGGGGATCGATGCCGAGCAACTTGATGGCCGCCACGTAGCGCTGCTCTATGGGGAAATCGAACAGGATGTCGGCCGAGGCGCCTACCGTCAGCCAGCCATTGCGGCCGATTTCGTCTTCCAGCTGGCCCGGACTCCAGCCCGAATAGCCGATCGAGACCAGCATGCGCTCGGGACCATCGCCCTTGGCGACGGCTTCAAGCACGTCGATCGAGGTGGTAAACGCCACTTCATCGGTCACCGTCAGCGACGAGGAGTAGCGCGCGCCCGGCGTATGCAGCACGAAGCCGCGGTCGTCCTGTACGGGGCCGCCGAACATGATCGGTTCGTTGATGATGGGCGTGTCGCTGCCGGCCGCCAGTTTCAGGTCGATGCGGTCGAACAGCACTTCCATGGTCATGTCGGTGGGTTTGTTGATGACGACACCCAGGACGCCGTTTTCATTATGTTCACACACGTACACGACCGTGCCGCCGAAGATCGGATCTTGCATGGCCGGCATCGCAATCAGGAAATGGTTGGCCAGATTCAGGGTGGAGGAACCGGTCGCGGCCGGCTCTCCCACACCCTGCATCAGACGATGTCCTGGTAGAGTCTGGTCGATTTTACTCTTTTTCATACGCGATGCTCTCTCTGTGGGCTTGCTGGCAAGTCTCGCTTACCCCGCTATCGTACGCCTGGCGCATCCTGCCGCGAACGTTGGGCGGCGAGAACCGTGTTGCCAGGCGCTATTCTTGTTATGTTATAAATTAATGATCCATTCGCTTTGCCTGCAGGCGCATTTCCATGCCAATTGTAAAATTGATTGCAAAATCGCTGTCGCACATAAAGCACCATGAACATACCCGGTAGTTTACACTGAATTGCCGCCGCAGCGACGCCAAAGGCGCGACGCGAGCGGCCATAAAGCCCAGTTGGCGGCAAAAAATGGCCTATCTTTGACCCTGAACACGCGAAATAATGACAATCAAGACTTCCCTGGTGTGGTTCCGGCGCGATCTGCGCGCGTTTGACCATGCTGCACTGCATCACGCCCTGCGCCAGAGCCAGGCCGTGCATTGCGTCTTCGTCTACGACACGGCCATCCTGGCCGCCCTGCCGCGCCGCGACCTGCGCGTCGACTTCATCCATGCCAGCGTGGCCGAGCTGGCCGCCGAGCTGCGCCAGCTCGGTGGCGACCTGATCGTGCTGCACGCGGACGCGGCCGAGGCCATCCCGCGCCTGGCCGCCGAATTGAACGCCGACGCCGTCTTTGCCAACCACGACTACGAGCCGCAAGCGATCGCGCGCGACGCCACGGTAGCCGCCGCGCTCACGCGCGACGCGCGCCTGTGGTTCAGCTTCAAGGACCAGGTGATCTTTGAAAAGGACGAGGTGCTGACGCTTTCCGCCAAGCCGTATACCGTCTACACGCCGTATAAAAATGCCTGGCTGAAGAAAATGCGCGCCGAACCCGGTTGCCTGGCGCCGTTCGCTATCGAGCCGCATGCGGCCAGCCTGGCACCGCCGCGCGCCGGCACGCCAGCGCCGTTGCCTACCTTGGGCGAACTGGGTTTCGAGGCCAGCAACCTGGCCGAACTGGCCATTCCCACCGGCATGTCGGGCGCCAGTCAACTGTTCGAGGATTTTCTGCCGCGCGTGGCCCGCTATGACGTGGCGCGCGATTTCCCCGCCCTGAAGGGACCGTCGTATCTGTCCATGCATCTGCGCTTCGGCACCGTGTCGCTGCGCTACCTGGTGCGCACCATCGTCGACCTGATGGACCGGGGCGGCGGCGGCGATGGCGCGCCCGTGTGGCTGGCGGAACTGATCTGGCGCGATTTTTACGCCATGATTTTGTACCAGAACCCGCATGTGGAAGGCGGCGCCTTCAAACCCGCCTACGACGCCATCGCCTGGGAAACGGGACCCGAGGCCGATGCCGCGTTTGCCGCCTGGTGCGAAGGGCGTACCGGCTATCCGCTGGTGGACGCGGCGATGGCGCAGCTGAACCAGACGGGCTATATGCACAATCGCCTGCGCATGGTCACGGCCTGCTTTTTGATCAAGGATCTGGGCATCGACTGGCGCCGCGGCGAAGCCTATTTCGCGCTGCACCTGAATGACTTCGACCTGGCCTCGAACAACGGCGGCTGGCAATGGGCTTCGTCGTCCGGCTGCGATGCGCAACCCTACTTCCGCATCTTCAACCCCATCACGCAGTCGGAAAAATTCGATGCCAGCGGGCGCTTCATCCGCCGCTACCTGCCGCAACTGAAGGCGCTGGGCGACAAGGAAATCCACGCCCCCTGGCTGGTGCCGCGCATGCTGCTCGAACAAAAAAACATCGTGCTGGGGCGCGATTATCCGGAACCGCTGGTGCAGCACGACGAGGCGCGCAAGGAGACCCTGGAGCGTTATGCAGTGGTCAAAGTGGTCACGTAAGGCCGCCGGCTTCCTGTGTGGTGAACGGCGTCCACACCGACCGCCAGGCGCCGTGCGGAAGTTTCGCCTGCATGGAAAGGGACAGTCCGCCCGTTCCCAACGGCTCACCTGGCTGCCATTGCTGGTTTTCTAAACTCAGTGCCCGCGCCCTTCCCACGTCGATATTGATCATTTCCCTGGTGTCATAGCCGACTTCCAATATGGGGTGCAACACCTTGCCCATGCCTGAAAAATACAGGGTATCGACATGGACATCGGGCTTATCAAAACGTTCATACTGCCTCGTCGCGGCGGATTTGAACCCCTTGCCCATGGCGATGCCGATGGTGGCCGGACCATCGCACCCCAGCAGCGCGGCGAGTGCCCAATAGTCATGATCGGCAGTGAGCAGCCTGGCCAGGCAGCGTTCTATCCATGCCGGCTCATCGGCCCTGAACGCATTCCAGTAGGGCTTCAGCGAGTTCTGCAGGTAGCCCACTTCGTGCAGCGCCCCGACAAGGTTGATTTGCCTGTCCATGGAGTCAATATCCTGCACCAGATGGGCTGCGGCCGCGGCGACCGCATGCTCGCCTTTGGCCATGGCTTTGTCTTCGAGTTTTTTCAGTTTGGCGTGAAGGCTCATAGTTTTCCTGGTTTGGCGATGCACGCCTGTTATGGTTGCCGAGGTGTTTCGGCACCAGCCTCCGTTTGCAAGCGCTGCACTTCCGCCAGCAATTCCTCTTCCTGGAACGGCTTGCCGAAATACGCATTCACGCCCAGTTCCAGCGCATGCTGGCGGTGCTTGTCGGCGCTGCGCGAGGTGATCATGATGACGGGGATGGCGCGCGTCTTGTCGTCGCTGCGCACATTGCGCGTCAAATCAAAACCATCCATGCGCGGCATTTCCACGTCGACCAGCAGCAGGGCCGGCATGGCAGCCGGTTCCAGCGCATGCAGCTGTTCCAGCGCATCGACGCCATCCTTGGCCAGCAGCACCTGGTAGCCTTCGCGCTCGAACAGGCGCTGCATCACACGGCGCACCGTCAGCGAATCGTCGACCACCATCACCCGCACGGCAGGCACGGCCAGCGCGCTGGAAGCGGCATGCTGCTCGCTGCTGGCCAGCGCATACTGCGACAGCAGTTCCGGATGATGCTCGAGGTGCTGCGCCAGCGCCACCGGGTTCAGGATCAGCACGATGTCGCCCGTGCCCAGTACCGTGGCGCCGGCGATGCCGGGCATGCGCGCCAGCTGCGGGCCCACGTGCTTGACCACGACTTCGCGGTTGCCCACCACGTCATCGACCTGCAAGGCCAGCCTGTCATTGCCATTTCGCAGCAGGAGCACGGGCGCATAGCGCTGCGTGGCCTGCGCCGACGGCGTCTCGCCCAGCATGGCCGACAGGTGGTGCAGCGCCAGCGACTGCCCGTGCGACTCGATGCGCCCGGCCGCCCGCACCTGCTCCAGCTGTTCGCCTTTCAGGTGCAGCACCTGCTCCACCAGCACCGATGGCAAGGCATACGTCTTGCCGCTGGCCGCCAGCAGCACCACCTGGGTGACGGCCAGGGTCAGCGGCAGGTGGATGGTGAAGCGCATGCCCAGGCCGGCCTGCGTCAGCGTTTCCACGCGCCCGCCCAGGGCCAGCGCTTCGGAGCGCACGATGTCCATGCCAAAACCGCGCCCGGCCAATTCCGTCAGGCTGTCGGCGGTGGAAAAGCCAGGCGTGAAAATCAGCTCGGCCGCCTGTGCGTCGGTCAATGGTGCATCCGTCGCCACCAGACCGGCGCCGTGCGCCTTGGCGCGGATGCGTTCCAGGTCCAGCCCTGCGCCATCGTCGGAAAAGGCGATCGCCACTTCATTGCCCTGCTGGCTGACCTGCACCAGCAGTTCGCCCGTCTCGCTCTTGCCGGCTGCCAGGCGCGCGTCGCGCGGCTCGACGCCGTGCACGATGGCGTTGCGCAGCAGGTGCTCGAATGGCGCCGCCATGCGTTCCAGTACGCTGCGGTCGATTTCCACGCCACCGCCGCGGATGTCGAGGTTGACGCGCTTGTCGACTTCCTTGGCGCTTTGCCGCGCCACGCGGAACAGCCGTTCGGCGATGCTGGCAAACGGCACCATGCGGATCTGCATCAGGTCGCGCTGCAGCTCGCGCGTCAGCCGCGCCTGCAGCACCAGGTCGTCCGTCACCGCGTCGACGCTGTGGCTGAGGTTTTCATGGAACGAGGCCACGTCGTTGACGCTTTCGGCCATCATGCGCGTCAGTTCCTGCAGGCGCGTAAAGCGGTCGAATTCGAGCGGATCGAAATCGCGCTCGCTGCCGACGGCCATGCGCGAGGCGATCTGCGATTCGGCCTGCATTTCCACTTCGCGCAGCTGGCGCCGCAAGCGCGCCAGGTTGTCGGAAAACTCGGACAGCGAAGCGCCCAGCACGCCCACTTCATTTTCCATTTTGGAGCGCGTGATCGACACTTCGCCGGCCTGGTTCACCAGGCGGTCGAGGATATCGGCGCGCACACGCACCAGTGCCGCCTTCGGTTCGGCGGCCGGCGTGTCTTCCATGCCCGGCAAGGGCAGCAAGGGTTGCTGCAGCTGTTCGAACAGGTGCAGCGCATGGTCGTAATGGGCCAGCAATTCCTCGAAGGCCTGCGGCGTGGCGGTGCCCGCGTGCAGCATGTTTTCGATATGCGTCTCGATTTCATGCGCATGCTGGCCCAGGCGCATGGCGCCGGCCATGCGCGCGCTGCCCTTGACCGTATGCAGGGTGCGCAACAGCATCTGCGCCTGGCCGCTGTCGTGCGGCTGCTGCTGCCAGCTGCGCAGCGCCTCGCCGATCTGCGGCAGCAGGTCGGCCCCCTCTTCCAGGAAGACGGACAACAGATCGAGGTCGAGTTCATCGCTGATGCCGGCGCTGGCCGCCAGCAGCGCGGCTGCATCGGCCGGCATGATGGCGGGCGCCGGCGCTTCCGGCGCCGCGTGCTCCAATGGCGGCGCGTGTTCGAAACCGGCGTCGAACAGGTCATCGCTTACGCCGCTATCCTGCACCGGCGCCGGCACAGGTACTTCGGCAGCAGCAGGCTGCAGCGCGTCGGCGACGATGCTTGCATATGTCGATTCGAACAGGGTCTCGAGCTGCGGCACAGGAACCTCGGCCACCACGTCGGGTAGCGCTTCCGCAGGCTGCGCCGGCGCGCCGACGATGCTGGCGTAAGCGGCTGCAAACAGGGCGTCGAGCCGCTCTTCCTGGCTCTCGCCAGGCGGCGTCGTCAGGGCGCGCCACAGGGTATTGAGTGCTTCGATCATGTCCGGCTGCGTGGGCGCCAGGTCGCCCAGCGCGAACGCCTGCAGCATTTGTCCGATGCGCTGCGTGGCCTGTTCCAGCACGTCGTGCTGCTCGGCGCGCAGGCCGGCCAGCGGCGGCACCACCGTTTCAATCACCGTTTCCAGCGCGTGCGCCAGGTCGCGCAGGGACTGGAAGCCGACCGTGCCCGACGTCCCCGCCAGGGTATGCACGGCTTGCAGCGCTTCCGCGCTGACGGCACGCTGTTCATGGCGCCATTCGCCGAAGTCGCGCGTGAGCACGCGCAGCAATTCATCCGTCTCGGCCAGGTAGATGTTGTACAAGGGAAGGCTGATGCGCAGTTCGCCCACGTGCTTGAGGTGATCGTCCGGCGCTTCGTGGAGCGCGGGTGCCGTGGCCAAGGGAAGTCCGATCACATTGCCATTGCTGGCCACGGGTGCGGCCGATGCCGAGCGAGGCTTGCGCAGTTCGAACGGTCCGCCTTCGCGCACGCGCTCGGCCGCCGCCAGCAGCATGCCGGCTTCACGCTCGCGTCCTGCGCCGCCTTCCAGTTCCGCCACCCATTCACTGAGCTGGTACCAACCGTAATTGAGCAGGGTAAACAGATCGTCGCTGACGGGGCGCGCCTCGGCCAGCCATGTATTCATGACGCGCTCGATGGCGCCGGCCGCTTCGGCAAACTGCGCCAGGCCGATCATGCGGCTGCTGCCTTTCAGGGTATGGAACGAACGGCGCAGCATGGCCAGGTGGTCGCCGCTGGCGGCTTGCTCGCGCGGCAGGGCCAGGGTGGTGTCGATAAAGGCCAGCACTTCGCGCGCTTCGGCCATGAAAATGTCGAGCATCTCCGCATCGACATCGGTCGCGGCCGACGCGGTATCCATGCCGGCCGGCGCAGCGGGCGCCAGGGCCTGGTCGAGCAAGGGCACGGGCACGGCGCCGGCGGCGGCGACTTTTTCAAATGGCAGGGCGCGGAAGGTGCCGGCGGCGGCATCGAAATGGAAACGCCCGCTGGCCGCCTGCGCGTTGCGGCCCAGCATATCGACAAAAAAGCCCAGTGCGCTGACATTTTGCGCGATCTCGTCGAGCGCCCCGGCGCGCCCATCCGCATTGGCTTCCGCCTTGGCGTCGCCACCGGCCAGCTGCCGCACGGCCGCATCGACGTGCAGCACGGCGGCGCGCGCGTCTTCCTGTCCCAACCCGGCCAGCTGCTGCTGCAACTGTTCCAGGACGGGCGCGACGCGGTCGAGGGTTCCCGTCCCCGTCCCCGCTGCATCCGCGTAATACGCGTTGAGCACCTTTTCCACCTGGCGCAGGCCCGTCTTCATTTCCTCGGCCAGCGTGGCCACCGTCTGGCCCTGTTCGATCTGACGCGACAGCTCCCCCGCCGTGACGGGCGGCGGCGCTTCGCCAGCCAGCAGCGCCTGCAGGCGCGCGGCGATGGTTTCCGCATTGCCGGCGAAATCGTCTGGCAGGCGGCGCAGCTGCTCCAGGCCCGTGTCGGCAAACAGCAGCGCCATGCCGATTTCATTTTCCAGGGCCGCACTGCGTCCGCTGGCCACGGCTTGCCGCGCCACGGCCGCGCATTCGCGCAGCAGGCTGGCCAGGGCCGGCTGTTTCAGGGACTCCACATGTGTCGCCACCTGTTGCAGCGACGCTTCAAACTCCGTACCCAGGGCAGGATCGAGGTCGGCTTGCGCCAGGCGATTCCAGCAGGCGCGCGCCTGCGCCAGGGCCGTGCGGGCGCCTTGCAAGGCATCCTGGTCGACCTGGCCGTAGCGCCGCGTTTCCACGTCGGCGGGCACCTGCCCCTCCAGCGCGAAAGCGGCACGCAGCTGGCGCGCCTCAGATGTGGGCTCGTGTGCCGCAGCGATGAAAAACAGGGCGTCGCGCAGCATCGCTTCGGGCAGGCTGGCCGTGCCCTGCGCCAGGCGGCGCAATTGCAGGTTGATCAGGCCGAACAACTGTTTGACGTTAAGCGTGCCCATGCCTTCGCCGCTGGCCTCCAGCCCGGAAAACGCCTGCATGGCGAACCAGAAGGTGCGCGCAGGCGCTTCCTGCTGCGCATCGGCCACCAGGGTCAAGGTGGCGTGCAAGTCGCCCGCATGCTGGCGCCGCGTTGCGTCATCCTGCGCCTTCAGGAAGGGCAACAAAGACTTTTCGAAGCGCCCGCGCCAGGCCGGATAGTCAGCCGCCGGCGGCGCGTCGGCCAGCGCGATGGCATGCCCTTCCAGCGTCGACGCGGGCGGGAAAAACAGGTCGGCCGGGTGGATGCGCCCGGCGCCCAGCATGGTTTGCAGATCGCGGTAATAGGGAAACAAACGCGTCGGCTGCGGCGGCGTGCCGGCCACCAGGTCTTCCAGGTATTCGGTCAGGGCCTGATACAGTTCGGCGACAACTTGCGCATGGTCCAGCGTGTATTCGAGGCTGCCGTCGCGAAAACGCGCCAGCGCCTGTTCCGCGCCGTCCGTCAGCAAGCTGGCGCCGGCCACGTCCACCATCACCAGTGCGCCATGCGCCTGGTGCAGATGCGAGCGCGCATGCTGCAGGGCCGTGGCGCGTTCCTCGCGCTCGCGGCCACCCGCCTCGAACAGGGCTGTTTTCGAGCGGCCCAGCGCTTCGCGGATTTCCACCATCACCCACGACAAAGGTTCGCTGTCGAACGGCTTGGACTGCTGCGGACTATCTGGTGTGCTCATGCATGCCTCGGTAAGGAAATCGCCTGGACTGGCGCGGCGTTCAGGCGGCGACGCGGAAGCGCGACACCGAATTTTTCAGTTCCTGCGCCAGCATCGACAATTTATGGATCGACTGCGCCGTTTGCTGCGTGCCATCCTGCGTCTGCTCCGTCACGCTCAGGATATGCTGGATATTCAAGGCCACGCCGCTGGCCGAACCGGCCTGCGTGCCGGTGGCGAACGAGATGCCCTGGATCAGTTCAGCCAGGTGTTTCGACACCTGGCTGATGTCGTTCAAGGCCGCGCCGGCAGCGTCGGACAGGCGTGCGCCCTCGACCACGCCCTGCGTGGACGTTTCCATCGCCCGCGTCGCATCCTGGGTATCGGCCTGGATGGTGCGCACCAGCGCGCCGATCTGCTTGGCGGCGGCGGCCGAGCGTTCGGCCAGGCGCTGCACTTCCTCGGCGACGACCGAGAAGCCGCGCCCCGCCTCGCCGGCCGAGGCGGCCTGGATGGCGGCGTTCAGCGCCAGCACGTTGGTCTGCTCGGTGATGTCGGAAATAAGCTCGGTGATCTCGCCGATTTCCTGCGACGATTCGCCCAGGCGCTTGATGCGCTTGGACGTATCCTGGATCTGCTCGCGGATTTCATGCATGCCCTTGATGGCGTTTTCCACCGCCGTCGAACCCTGCTGCGCGGCCGCCACCGACTGGCGTGCCACGTCGGCCGAGACGCTGGCCGACTTCGACACGTCGGTAATCGCATTGGCCATCTTGACCACGGTGGCGCTGACGCCCTGGATTTCGCGCGACTGCTGCTGCGACGCGATCAGCAGCTTGCTGGAAATGCTTTGCGCCTGCGTCGAGGCCCGGTTGACCTGTTCCGCCGTCGCCGTCACTCGTCCCACCAGGCCGCGCAATTCCTCGACCGTGTAGTTGACGGAATCGGCGATGGCGCCCGTGATGTCTTCCGATACGGTGGCCTGCACCGTCAGGTCGCCGTCGGCGACCTTCTGCAATTCATTCATCAGGCGCAGGATGGCCGCCTGGTTCTGCTCATTCCTGGCCTTCGCCTCTTCCTCTTTTCCCTGCGACTGGAGGCGCAGGATTTCCGCTTCCTGGCGCCGCCGCTCGGCATCGCGCGTGCGGTTGACGGAGTCCTGCAGCAGCACCCTGCCGATGCCGGCCGCCGCGATCAGGGTCAGCAACACGCCGCCGACCATCATCCAGAAGGCGATGCCGAGGGTTTCCTGGTTCACGTGGTACATCTTCTGCAGCAAGGTCAAACGCTGGCGCAGATCTTCGTTCTCGTTGAAGATCAGCTGTTCCGCGCTTTTCGCCGAACTGAATTTATCGAGCCGGTCGAGTATCGACGAGACCAGCTTCTGGTAAGTGTCGAAACTGGCTTTCAGCGCCACCAGCCGGTCGCGCAGTTCGGCGTCGCGCGTGGGCGCCAGTTGCAGCGACACGCTGCCATTGAGCAAGCCTTCGACGGCGGTGCGGAAATACGTCGTGTCGCGCCCCAGCGAAAACGCCGTTTCCGAGCTGATGCTGCCAGACGACAGGAACTCGCTGGCGCTGCGGCTCATGCGCTGGCTCAGCATCATCAAGCGGCCGATGACGGCCAGGTCGCGCGCATTGCCGCCACGCTGCACCTTCAGGGCTGCGATTTCCTCGGTCTGCGCCAGCAGCGCCGGCGACAGCGCGTTCAATTGCTGCAAGGTCTTGTCAAATTCGCCCAGTTCCAGTTTCAGGCGCAAGATGGTACTGGCCGCACGGTCGCTGCTGGCCCACTTCTTGCGCGCGTCAGCCACCGCCGCCAGCAGGGCGGAACGCGACTCGCCGATATCGCGGCCGTGATACGTCCCGCCGCGCAGCATCAGTCGAAAATCCTGATTCAGTTCATTGCGGCTTTCCTCGAGCTGGCGGAAGGCTTCCGGATTGCCTTGCACGGCGTTCGGCGCGGCCTTGCCGATGCGCTGCGAATGCATCAGCGCATCGCTGGCCAGCTGCGTCTGTGCCGAGGCGATATTGCCGCTGCGCGTGTTCAGCCCGACGAACAGCAGGCTGGCGGCCAGGCTCAGGGCCATCACCGTCGACAGGATGCTCAATTGTTTTTGCAGCGGAAAGTGGCCGATCAGTGGCAGCTTCCAGTCCCCGGCAGGCGCGCTGGCCAGCGACTTGCGCCGTCCCAGCGCGTCGCGCAGGCGCAGCGGCAGGTCGGCCGCCGATGCCGGCGCGTCCGGCGCATGCTGCGCTTCGGGCATGCCGGCCGCCAGAATGGGAGAATGGGCGCCCATCAGCAAAGATCCTTGTGTTCGGGGAAGCCGCCAAAGCCGGCATCGAGGAAGCGTGCCGATTGCGCCAGCTGCGCCAGGTCCAGGCGCCGCCACTCTTGCCCTTCGCTGTCGCGCAGCGCCTGCGCGGCCCACGATGGCAGCACACCCGGCGCCGCATCGTGAACGGGCACCGATTGCATGGCGCGCAACTGGCGCAAACCGAGCACGCGTTCGACCAGCAAGGCGCAATTGAGGCCCAGGCGGGGAGAAAACGTGATGATGCGGCAGTGATTGCCCGGCGCGCAAGCCGGTTCGCCCATGTAGCGGGCCAGGTCGACGACACCCGTCAGGCGGCCGCGCATGGCCGCCAGGCCCAGGTACCAGTCCTGCGCCAGCGGCACGCCCTGGATCTGCACACCGGCGGCGATGACGATTTCACCGAGCTGCGTCAGGTCGAGCAGGCAGGGCCGGCCACCGAGCATCACGCCCAGTTCCTTGCGCGCGGCCAGCGCGCCACTGCGCGCGGCCTGTATCCGCTCGATCAATTGCAGCTGATACTGGCGCAAGCGGCCCTGCCGCGCGCCCGTCTCGAAGGATGGCATGGCGGCGGCAGGCGAAAAGGCCGCAGTGGACACGCCGTGACCTGGCATCGTGTGCATGCTCAGGAAATCGCGGCGATCTTGGCCAGAAGATCGGCTTCGACCACCGGCTTGACCAGGTAATCGCGCGCGCCCTGGCGCAAGCCCCAGATGCGGTCCGTTTCCTGGCTCTTGCTGGAGCAGATAATCACCGGCACGTCCTGCAGTTCGGGATCGCGCGCGATCGCCCGCGTGATCTGGAAGCCATTCGCACCGGGCATCACCACGTCCATCAGGATCAGGTCGGGCCTGGCCTGCTTCAGTTGCGCCAGCGCGTCGGCGCCGTCCTGCGCCGTGAGGACGGCGTAACCGGCACGCACCAGGATCTCGCTCAGGTAATAGCGTTCTGTCGGCGAGTCATCGACGATCAGAATTGTGTGTATGGCCATCTGCTTCCTTGCTGCGTTGTCAATCAATAAAACCACTTAGTCAAAATGCCCGGCCAGGTGCCGCCGCACGGCCTCCAGCAGCGCCTCGCGCGCCAGCGGCTTGGCCAGGCAGGCGCTGGCGCCCGCCATGGCGCCGCGCGCGCGGTCGAACAAGCCTTCCTTCGACGACAGCATCAGCACCGGCGTGGCGTGGAAAGCCGCGCTGGCCTTGATCAGCGCACAGGTGCGGTAGCCGTCCAGGCGCGGCATCACGATGTCGCACACGATCAGCGCTGGCTGGCAGTCGGCGATCTTGGCCAGGGCCGCAAAGCCGTTTTCCGCCACCACCACGCGATAACCGGCCTCGCCGAGGATCTTCGCGGCCGCGCTGCGTATCGTCGCGCTGTCGTCGATGACGAGGATCGTGGCGCTGGCAGCCACGGCATCGGACGGCGCCGCGGGCAAAAAAGGACGCGTCATGTGATTATTCGACAATCTTTCATACGATAGCACAGGCAGCCGCGATACCTGCGTGCGGCAGCGGCATCCCGTGGAACTGATTGATTACAGCGCCACCATCTCGAAATCATCCTTGCGCGCACCGCATTCAGGGCAAGTCCAGTTCATCGGAACATCGGCCCAACGCGTGCCGGGAGCGATGTCTTCGTCGGGCAGACCGGCCGCTTCATCATAAACCCAGCCGCAAATAAGACACATCCACGTTTGGAATTGCTGCGTTGTTTCGTTGCTACTCACGTTCTGCCACCCTTCAATCAAGTAAAATGCTGAATTAGGTATCTTAATCTACCCGCCGTGCAAAACCAAACTTCTCCCCTCATATTAAGCTTCGGCGTGTCCGATCCGGTCGGCGCGATCGGCATCCAGGCCGATCTGGCCACCTTTTCAGCCTTCGGCTGCCATGGCCTGTCCGTCACCACGGGCCTGCTGATCAGCGATACGGCGCGCGTGGAAGACGTGCAGGCGGTCGACCCGGACTGGGTTTCCGACCAGGCGCGCGTGCTGCTGGAAGACATGTCCGTGGCCGCCATCAAGATCGGCGCGCTGGGCAGCGTGGAAAACGTCACGGCCATCGCCGAAATCGTCTCCGACTATCCGAACGTGCCGCTGATCCTCGATCCCTTCATTTCGGCGCTGCCGGAACAGGGCATGGACGACGAAGACATCCTCACGGCCGTGCGCCAGTTGCTGATCCCGCAAACGACCCTGCTGGTGCTCTCGCCGGTGGAGCTGGAACGCCTGGCCGAGACCTGGCGCGACGCCGACCCGGACGACACATTACAAAACGACGTCGACTACCTGGTGGCGCTGGGCTGCGAATACGTGCTCGTCACCGGCATGCCGGCCGACGCCAGCAAGTCCGGCACGGCCGAAGGAAAGCTGCGCGCCAATACCCTGTTCGGCGAAGACGGCGTGGTGCGCCACGACGAATGGCAGCACCTGCCCGGTATCTTCAACGGCGCCGGCAGCACCCTGTCGGCCGCGGCCACCGCCCTGCTGGCCCTGGCGGAAAACGAAGACGATGTGCCGCAGATAGTCGTGGCGGCGCAGGAATTCACGGCCGGCGCGCTGGCCCACGCGCAGCGCCACGGCATGGGCAAGCTGGTGCCGAACCGGCTGTTCCGGCGCCTGGCGGGCGCACAGTAATCACGACACAGACAACGATCCACTTTCAAGGCACGATTATCATGACGACGACTTCACAGAACGACATCCTGTTTGCCCGCGCACAAAAAACCACGCCAGGCGGCGTCAATTCGCCCGTGCGCGCCTTCCGCTCCGTGGGCGGCACGCCGCGCTTCATCACGCGCGCCGAAGGCCCGTACTTCTGGGACGCGGACGGCAAGCGCTATATCGACTACATCGGTTCCTGGGGTCCGGCCATCGTCGGCCATGCCCACCCGGAAGTGGTGAAAGCGGTGCAGGATGCGGCCGCGCTGGGCCTGTCGTTCGGCGCGCCGACGGAAGGCGAAGTGCTGATGGCAGAGGAAATCACGCGCCTGGTGCCGTCGATCGAACAGGTGCGCCTGGTGTCGTCGGGCACGGAAGCGACCATGAGCGCCCTGCGCCTGGCGCGCGGCGCCACGGGGCGCGACAAGATCGTCAAGTTCGAAGGCTGCTACCACGGCCACGCCGATTCGCTGCTGGTGAAAGCGGGCAGCGGCCTGCTCACCTTCGGCAACCCGACGTCGGCCGGCGTGCCGGAAGATTTCGTGAAGCACACCCTGGTGCTCGACTACAACAATGTGGAACAGCTGAAAGACGCCTTCGACAGCTTCGGCGCGGAAATCGCCTGCGTGATCGTCGAACCGGTGGCCGGCAACATGAACCTGGTCAAAGCCACGCCGGCATTCCTGCAGGCGATGCGCGAACTGTGCACGCAGCACGGTGCCCTGCTCATTTTCGATGAAGTCATGTGCGGCTTGCGCGTGGCCTTGGGCGGCGCGCAGGCGCTGTACGGCATCAAGCCCGATCTCACGGCGTTGGGCAAGGTGATCGGCGGCGGCATGCCGGTGGCGGCCTTCGGCGGCAGCGCGGCGCTGATGCACCACATGGCGCCGCTGGGCGCCGTCTACCAGGCCGGCACCTTGTCGGGCAACCCGGTCGCCGTGGCGGCCGGCATGGCGACACTGAAACTGATTCAGCAGCCCGGCTTCTACGAGCAGCTGGGCGCCACGGCCAAGCGCCTGGCCGAAGGCCTGACCGCCGCCGCCAGGGAAGCGGGTGTGGTTTTCTGCGCCGACTACATCGGCGGCATGTTCGGCATTTATTTCAGCGCCACGCCACCGACCAGCTACGCGGAAATGATGGCGGGCGACCGCAGCAAGTTCAACGCCTTCTTCCACGCCATGCTGGACGAAGGCGTGTACTTCGCGCCAGCCGCCTTCGAGGCGGGCTTCGTCTCGGCGCAGCACGACGATGCCGTCATCGACGCCACCATCGCTGCCGCGCGCAAGGTGTTTGCCACGCTGGCCTAAGCTGCATCATTAAGCTGCACCTGTCTGCCTGACCACGCAGCGGCCCGCCTGGCCGCTGCGCGCCTCCCCGCCCTGCCATCCCCCTGCCGCGTTATTGCTCATAATCATTTGACGCAATGCACAAAATTTGACCCTGGGCCGCCTCCGGCCATGCAAATGCAAAAAAAGTATCGGTTTCAGCACATGTAATCGGTAGCCCTGCCGCGCTCGCCTGCATAGAATGGGGACATAAACCAATAACCCGCCCAGCCGGCAACATGGCTGGAGCGCACGGTAACCCAGCAGGAGACACGCCATGACACGCATCCGCCTTGCCGCCACGCCCCGTTCCCGCCGTGCTGTTCCCCGCCTCGCCTGACCCGCGCGGAGCCCGCCATGCATCCCGATCTCGAAGTCGTCTGCGTGCCCGCCGATGAATCGTTTACAGCCTGGTCGCACGGCTACCCCTACCGTACCGTGCGCTGGCACTTTCATCCCGAATATGAAATCCAGCTGATCACCGACACCAGCGGCAAGTACTTCGTCGGCGACTATATCGGCGATTTCGAGCCGGGCAACCTGGTCATGTCCGGCCCCAACCTGCCGCATAACTGGGTCAGCGAACTGCCCGATAACCAGCCGGTGCCGCAGCGTTGCCTGATCCTGCAATTCACGGCCGAATTCATGGCCAAGGCCATCGCCGCCTTCCCGGAATTGCAGCCAGTCACCACCCTGCTGGCCGAATCGCGCAGCGGCCTGTTGTTTACGCCGGAGGCAGGCGCCGCCGCGCTGCCCCTGATGCAAGCCTTGCTGGAAGCGCGCGGCTGCCGCCGGGTCATGCTGTTCCTGTCGCTGCTGGAACTGCTGCTGCACGACAGCGAGCGCCGCAAACTGTCCAGCCCCAGCTACCTGCCCGATCCGCACAGCTATATGGCGTCGAAGATCAACCTGGCGCTGGCCTATATCGGCAAGAACCTGTCGACCGACCTGCGCGAATCGGAACTGGCCGAACTGATCGGACAAAACGTCAGCTCCTTCTCGCGCTCGTTCAGCAAGCACACGGGAATTTCCTTTGTGCAATACGTGAACTTGCTGCGCATCAAACTGTCCTGCGAAATGCTCAGCAACAGCGCCTTGAGCATCACGGACATCTGCTACCAGGTCGGCTTTAACAATCTGTCCAATTTCAACCGCCAGTTCCTCGCGCACAAGGGCATTTCCCCGTCGAAATTCCGCCGCTACGACGGCCTCAAAACGGCGGCGCCAGGCACTTGAGTTCGCTTCTTCCCGCTTCATGCCCCGGCAGCAGGCAAGGCAAGGCTGCCACGACACCCAAAATCCATACTAAAAACCAGGAGACGATGATGTTGAAAAGAAAATTGCTTGCCCTGTCCACGACCGCCCTGTGCGCCGCCAGCCTGTCCGTGAGCGCCAGCGCCGCGCCGCTGAAGATCGGCATGTCCTTCCAGGAACTGAATAATCCGTATTTCATCACCATGAAAAAGGCGCTGGAAGAGGCGGCCGCCAGCATCGGCGCCACGGTGGTGATCACCGATGCGCGCCATGATGTGGCAAAGCAGACGAGCGACGTGGAAGACATGATCCAGAAAAAGATCGACATCCTGCTGCTCAACCCCACCGATTCGGTCGGCATCCAGTCGGCCGTCAAGGCGGCCAAGGCGGCTGGCGTGATCGTCATCGCCGTCGATGCGAATGCCAACGGCCCCGTCGATTCTTTTGTCGGCTCGAAAAATTTCAATGCGGGCCAGCTGGCCTGCACCTACCTGGCCAAGAGTTTGGACGGCAAGGGCGACGTGGCGATCCTCGACGGCATCCCCGTCGTGCCCATCCTGGAACGGGTGCGCGGCTGCAAGGATGCGCTGGCAGCCTTTCCTGGCATCAAGATCGTCAGCACCCAGAACGGCAAGCAGGAACGCGACCAGGCCTTGACGGTCACGGAAAACATCCTGCAGGCGCAGCCCAAACTGAAAGGCATTTTCAGCGTCAACGATGGCGGCGCCATGGGCGCGCTGTCAGCCATCGAGGCGAGCGGCAAGGACGTGAAACTGACCAGCGTCGACGGCGCGCCGGAAGCCATCAAGGCGATGCTCAAGCCCAATTCCAGGTTCATCGCCACGGCCGCCCAGTACCCGCGCGACCAGGTGCGCCTGGCGCTGGCCATCGCCATGGCAAAGAAATGGGGCGCCAACGTGCCGGCGCAGGTGCCGGTCGACGTCAAGCTGGTGGACAAGGCCGGCGCCAAGTCCTTCAGCTGGTAAGCGTCGCAGCCACCGTGCTTGCCCACTCCCGCGGCCTGGCTGCGGGAGCTTCACCGTTATTCCGGATCCCATCATGCAGACGATCTTGCAGCTACAAAACATCACCAAGGGTTTCCCCGGCGTGAAGGCCTTGAACGACATTAACCTGAGCATCCGCCAGGGCGAAATCCACGCCTTGCTCGGTGAAAATGGCGCCGGCAAGTCGACACTGATGAAAATTCTCAGCGGCATCTACCGGCCCGATGCGGGCAGCATCGTGGTCGATGGCCAGCCCTGCTATTTTCACAGCTACAACGATGCCATCGCCGCCGGCATCGCCATCATCTTCCAGGAGTTTTCCCTGGTTCCCTACCTGAATGCGGTGGAAAACATCTTCCTGGGACGCGAGCGGACGAATGCCCTGGGCCTGCTGTCGAAAAAAGCCATGCGGCAGGAAGCGGCAGCCATCTTCGCGCGCCTGAACATCGAGATCGACCTGTCGGCCGAGGTCAGCCAGCTCAGCATTGCCCAGCAGCAATTCGTGGAAATCGGCAAGGCCCTCTCGCTCAATGCCCGCATCCTGATTCTCGACGAACCGACGGCCACCCTGACGCCCAGCGAAGCAGGGCACCTGTTCGCCATCATGCGCGAACTGCGCCAGCAAGGCGTGGCGATGATCTTCATTTCGCATCACATGGAAGAGATCTTCGACGTGTGCGATCGCATCACCGTCCTGCGCGATGGCCAATACGTGGGCATGACGGACGTGGCCGCCACCGATATCGGCCAGTTGGTGGAGATGATGGTGGGGCGCAAGCTGGAAGCCAACTTCCCAGCCAAGCCGGCGCCTCCCGCCTCGCCCGCCATCGTGCTCGAGGCCCGCGACGTGCGCCTGTCCAGGGATGGCCCCGTCAACAGCTTCGAGCTGCGGCAGGGCGAAATCCTCGGCTTTGCAGGCCTCGTCGGCTCCGGCCGCACGGAACTGGCGCTGGCCGTGATGGGCGCCCATCCGGCCTGGCACAAGGACATCCGCATCCACGGCAAACGCGCCAGCCTGCGCGATCCGGCCGATGCCTTGCGGCACGGCATAGGCCTGTTGCCGGAAAGCCGCAAGACCGAAGGACTGATCCTCGATTTCGACATCAGGGAAAACATGTCCATCAATAACCTGGGGAAATACACGGGTGCGGGCCTGATACGCCGCCCGGCCGAGCTGGCCGCCACGCGGGCCATGATGGCCAAGGTGGGCGTCAAGGCGCCCGGTCCCGGCACGCGCGTGGGCACCCTGAGCGGCGGCAACCAGCAGAAAGTGGTGATCGCCCGATGGCTCAACCATCACTGCAAGATCCTCATCTTTGACGAGCCCACGCGCGGTATCGACGTGGGCGCCAAGGCGGAGATCTACCGCCTGATGCGCGCCCTCACCAGCGATGGCTATTCCATCATTCTGATTTCATCGGAACTGCCGGAAATCACCGGCATGTGCGACCGGGTCGCCGTGTTCAAGCAGGGCGCCATCGTGGCCATGCTGGAAGGCACGTCCATTCACTCCAGCGAGGTAATGCGCCATGCAACAGCCGGTCAACACTGAACCCCTCGCGGCGCCACGCCGCGCCGCCCCTCCCCTGTCAGCCAGGCGGCTGTGGGCCATGCTGAAACAGTCGCCCGCCTTCCTGCCGCTGCTGGGCCTGCTGCTGGTATCGGCCGCGATGGCGGCCACCACCGACCATTTCTTTTCCAGCGATAACCTGGTCAATATCGCCCGGCAAGTGTCGATCAACGCCATCATCGCCGTCGGCATGACGTGCGCCATCCTCAGCGGCGGCATCGACCTGTCCGTCGGCTCCGTCATGGCGCTGACGGGTACCTTGACGGCGGGCCTGATGGTGGCGGGCCTGCCGCCCGGGCTGGCCATCGCGGCCGGCCTGGCCGTGGGCATCGCCTTTGGCGTGGGCAATGGTTTCTTTGTCGCCTACGCCAGGATGCCGCCAATTATCGTCACCCTGGCCACCATGGGCATCGCGCGCGGGCTGGCCCTGCTGTACACGGGCGGCTACCCGATCAACGACTTGCCGGACTGGTTCGAATTCTTTGGCCGCGGCACGGTGCTGGGGGTGCAGACGCCGATCCTGGCCATGCTGCTGGTCTTCCTCGTCGCCTATGTGCTGCTCGACCATACGCCGCTGGGCCGCTATATCTACGCCATCGGCGGCAACGAGGAAGCGACGCGCCTGAGCGGCGTGCGCGTGGCGCGCTACAAGCTGCTGGTATATGCCATCAGCGGCGGCACGGCCGCCATCGCGGGCCTGGTGCTGACGTCGCGCCTGATGAGCGGCCAGCCGAACGCCGGCATCGGCTTCGAACTGGACGCCATCGCCGCCGTCGTCATGGGCGGCACGGCCATCACGGGCGGACGCGGTTCCATCGTCGGCACGCTGATCGGCGCCGTCATGCTCGGCGTGCTGAATAACGGCCTGAACATGATGGGCGTCTCGCCCTACCTGCAAAACATCATCAAGGGCGTGATCATCCTGCTCGCCATTTACATCAGCCGCAACAGCAGCAAGCGCGCCTGACCACCGCCTGACCATCTTTATCACCTGGAGCCTCCCATGAAGTACACCGAAGTCGAGATGCAAGCCGTCGTTTGCCACGGTCCGAAAGATTACCGCCTGCAAAAGATCACCCGCCCCAAGCCGCGCCTGAACGAGTTGCTGATCCGCATCGCCGCCTGCGGCATCTGCGCCAGCGACTGTAAATGCCACTCGGGCGCCGCCATGTTCTGGGGCGGCGACGGCCAGCCGTCGTGGGTCAAGCCGCCCGTGATCCCCGGCCACGAATTCTTCGGCTACGTGGTCGAGGCGGGAGAGCACGGCGAGGAACACTTCGGCGTGAAGGTGGGCGACCGCATCATTGCCGAGCAGATCGTGCCTTGTGGCAAGTGCCGTTTTTGCAAATCGGGCAAATATTGGATGTGCGAAGTGCACAACATCTTCGGCTTCCAGCGCGAAGTGGCCGATGGCGGCATGGCCGAATACATGCGCATTCCGCCCACGGCCCTCGTGCATAAAATTCCCGAGAGCATTTCGCTGGAAGACGCCGCCATCATCGAGCCGATGGCGTGCGCCATCCATACGGTCAACCGCGCCGAAGTGCAGCTCGACGACGTGGTGGTGATCGCCGGGGCCGGGCCGCTGGGCCTGATGATGGCGCAGATCGCCGCCCTGAAGACGCCCAAAAAACTGGTGGTGATCGACATGGTGCCGGAGCGCCTGGCGCTGGCGCGCGAATATGGCGCCCACGTCACCATCAATCCCGCCACCGACGACGCGCTGGCCATCATCCACGGCTTGACGGACGGCTACGGCTGCGATGTGTATATCGAGACGACGGGCGTGCCGGCCGGCGTGACGCAGGGCTTGAACCTGATCCGCAAGCTGGGCCGCTTCGTCGAATTCAGCGTGTTCGGCAAGGAAACCAGCGCCGACTGGTCCATCATCGGCGACCGCAAGGAACTCGACGTGCGCGGCGCCCACCTGGGACCGTATTGCTACCCGGTCGCCATCGACCTGCTGGAACGGGGCCTGGTCACCTCGAAAGGCATCGTCACGCACGACTTTCCGCTGGAAGACTGGGAACAGGCGTTCGCACTGGCCAACTCGCTCGATTCCATCAAGGTCTTGCTGAAACCGGCACAACATTAACGGGGAAACCGGCATGGATTACGTCATCGGTGTCGATATCGGCACGCAAAGCACCAAGGCCCTGCTCGTCACCAGCGGCGGCACCCTCGTGGCCCAGCATGCGCACGGCTACCATGTCGACACGCCCCGGCCCCTGTGGGCCGAGCAATGGCCGGCCGTGTGGTACGACGCCGTGGTGGCGTGCGTGCGGCAAGTGCTGCATGCCAGCGGCGTGCCGGCCGCGAGCGTCAAGGCCCTCTGCGTGAGCAGCCTGTATGGCGGTTCCGGCATTCCCGTCGATGCCGCCATGCAGCCGCTGCACCCGTGCCTGATCTGGATGGATCGGCGCGCCACCGACGAGGTGGAATGGGTCAATCAGCACGTCGACCTGGAACGCCTGTACGCGACGACCGGCAACGGCGTCGACAGCTATTACGGCTATACCAAGATGCTGTGGCTCAAGCGCCACCGTCCCGAAGTGTGGGACCGCACGCGCTACTTCCTGCCGCCGAACAGCTACATCAACTATCTGCTGACGGGGGAAGTGGCCGTCGACCATAGTTCGGCCGGCAATATCGGCGGCGTGTACGACCTGGCCGCGCGCAGCTGGTCGGCCCCTATGCTGGAGGAACTCGGCATCCCCGCGCGCATGATGCCGGAGCGCCTGGTCGACTCGTCCGACGTGGTGGGCACGCTGCTGCCGCTGGCGGCCCAGCAGTTGGGCTTGCTGGAAGGCACGCCCGTCATCGCCGGCGGCGTCGATGCGGCCGTGGCCACCTTCGCCGCCGGCGCCAGCCGCGCGGGCCAGCATGTGGCGATGATCGGCACCAGCATGTGCTGGGGCTATATCCACCAGCAAGTCGATGCGCGCCACGGCCTGATCAGCATGCCGCACGTGTTCAACAGCCAGTCCGACCTGTATGTGTTTGGCGGCGCCATCACGGCCGGCGCGTCCGTCAGCTGGTTCCGCGACGAGTTTTGCCAGGCCGACGTGGAGGCGGCCAGACGGCTGGGCCATGCCGATGCGCACCAGTTGATGGAAGAGCAGGCGCAAGCGGTACCGCCCGGCGCGGAAGGCGTGCTGTTCCTGCCCTATCTGATGGGGGAGCGCAGCCCCATCTGGGATGCCAGGGCCAGCGGCGCCTTCCTGGGCCTGAGCCTGTACCACAGCCGCGCCCATCTGTACCGCGCCGTGCTCGAAGGCGTGAGCTTTGCCCTGAAACACAATATCGAGGCGGGCGCCAAAGGTACCGGCACGGTGACGCTCGACGACAAGCTGATCGTCGTCGGCGGCGCCGCGCACTCGCCCCTGTGGATGCAGATCATTGCCGACATCACGGGCTATCCCGTCTACACCATCGCGGAAAACGTCGAGGCGGCGCTGGGCGCAGCCTTGCTGGCGGCGCTCGGTACCGGCCTCGTCACCAAGGAAGCGGCCCAGCGGGGCTGGGTCACCCTGGTGCCGCGCAGCAAGCCACAAGCGGAGGCCAGCGAGATGTACCGCCGCACCTTTGCCCTGTACCGCGATGCCTATCCCGCCTTGCGGCCCCTGATGCACCGTATCAATAACGACAACCAGACCTGAGGAATACCATGCTATTCGATTTCCGCCACAAGAAATTCATCGTCACGGGTGCTTCCAGCGGCATCGGCCTCGTCACGGCGCGCATGCTCAGCGCGGCCGGCGCGCGCGTCATTGCCATCGGACAAAACGCCGAACGGCTGGCCGAACTGGCCGACGAAACCGGTTGCGAGCCGCTGCAGCTCGACATCAGCGACAGCGACGCCATGGCTGCTGCGCTGGCGCCGCTGCGCAACATCGATGGCCTCGTCAATTGCTCCGGCATCTCGCAGCTGGGCCCCAGCCTGGAAGTCGATGCGGCCAGCTTTGACCGCGTGATGGTGGTCAATGCGCGCAGCGCGGCCATGATGGCGCGCCATGTGGCGCAGGGCATGCTACGCGAAGGACACAAGGGCAGCATCGTGAACGTTTCGAGCCAGGCGGCGCTGGTAGCGCTCGAACATCATCTGGCGTATTGCGCTTCGAAGGCGGCCATGGATGCGATCACCCGCAGCCTGTGTCTGGAACTGGGGCCGCACGGCATCCGCGTCAACAGCGTCAATCCCACCGTGACCCTGACGCCGATGGCGGAACGGGACTGGAGCGACCCGGTAAAAAGCGCTCCCATGCTGGCGGCCATTCCGTTGCGCCGTTTCGCCACCCCGGAAGAGGTAGCTAGCCCCATTTTGTTCCTGCTCAGCGACGCCGCCGCCATGATCAGCGGCGTCAGCCTGCCGATCGATGGCGGCTATACCTGCCGCTAAATCACTTGCAATTAAGCAACTTGCGGCTCGGTGGCCGGCTGCAGCAGGGCCGCGACCAGCGCCGGCAGGCTGGCCATGTCGCTGAACACGACATGCGCGCCAGCCGCCTTCAGGCGCGCTTCCTGGCCGGCGGCAATATGCCCGCCGCCGATAAAGCCCAAGACCGTCATGCCCGCCGCCACGGCAGCCGTCACGCCCGTGACGCTGTCTTCCAGCACCAGGCACTGGCCCGGTGACACGCCGAAAGCGGCCGCCGCTGCCAGGTACAGGCCCGGATGCGGCTTGGCATGGCCCACCAGGTCCGGCGTGAATACACGCTGATCGAACAACGGCGCCATGCTAGTCCGCTCGAGCGCCGACAGCACGCGCGCGCTGACGCTGTTCGAGGCCACGGCCTTGGGCAGGGGAATGGCGGCCAGCGCTTGCGCCACGCCGGGCACGGCGCGCAATTGCGCGTCGCAAGCCGCATCGACCGCGTTGCCGATGGCCATGATGTCATCGGCCGGCAATTGCGGCAAGCCCAGCTCCTTGTAGATATCCTGCATCAGCGGCACCAGGCGCTGACCCAGGCGCGGCTCGATCAAACCTTGCAGGGTGATGCCCTCAGGCAGGTTCTGCAGGCGCGGCCCCAGCAATTCCAGCAGCGCTTGCAGGGCCACGGCTTCGCTGTCGATCAGCACGCCATCGCAGTCGCTGATCAGGTGGGTGAAGCGCGGTGGGGTAGTGGCGGTATCAGGCATGGACTCTCCAGAAGGCAACAGTGACGGGAAATGCGGCGGCCAGCCAGCCAAGGCTGGCATCGCAACGATCATAGGTGGAACAGGCGGACGCTACCACGCAGAAAACGTCTGAATGACGATACTTTTCTGCCACAGGCAGCCAGCGGGGGAAAGAATCGGGCGCCAGGCAGGCGGCGACGAACAAATACCAATTCAATACCACGCAATACCAGTGATTATCGCTGATTTTTGAAATTGCTGCGTTCGTCTTGAAACCGGGACGCGGAAGCGCCCCGGCGATGCTGCGCTGCGGCTTATTTCAGCCAGCCACGGTGGCGGAAATACAGGAAGGGCGCGATGGCGCTGGTGATCATCAAGCCCCAGGCCCATGGATAGCCGAACGACCATTCCAGTTCCGGCATCAACTTGAAGTTCATGCCGTACACGCTGGCGATCAGGGTCGGCGGCAGGAAGGCCACGCTGGCCACCGAGAAGATCTTGATGATCTTGTTCTGGTTGATGTTAATGAAACCGACGGTGGCATCCATCAGGAAGTTAATCTTATCAAACAGGAAAGACGTATGGCCGTCCAGCGATTCGATGTCGCGCAAAATCTGCCGCGCTTCCTCGAACTGCTCCGAATTCAATAAGCGGCCGCGCATCAGGAAACTCACGGCGCGGCGCGTATCCATCATGTTGCGACGGATACGGCCATTCAAATCTTCCTCGTGGGCAATGGCATTCAGTGCTTCGGCCGCGTGCGCATCGGTAAATTCCTTTTGCAATACGCGCGTGCTGACTTCTTCCAGGTTCTGGTAGATGCCTTCGAGCACGTCAGCCGAATATTCGGCATCGGTGGCGTACAGGTCGAGCAGCACGTCCATGTAGTCGGCAATCGAACCTGGCCGCGAGCGGGCGCGCATGCGCACCAGGCGGAACACGGGCAGGTCGTCCGTATGCATGGAAAACAAAATCTTGCGGGCAAGAATGAAGGCTACCGTAATGACGCGCGAGGGACCGTCGTCCTCTTCACGCAGGAAGTCCGTGCGCAGGTGCAAGTCGCCGTTTTCCGCTTCGTAATAGCGGGCAGACGCTTCAATATCCTTGACTTCGTCTTCGCCCGGCAGGGTGACGTTGTAGATGGCCTTGACCCAGGCCCGTTCATCATCGGTGGGGTCGGTCAGGTCGACCCACACCGGTTCGGCATTTTCGAGGTCTGCGCGGCTGTCGATCGGCACCTGGTTGAGCCGGCCATTCTGTAATACAAAGACATTGATCATGCGCGCTCTCAGCCGGATGTGGGGTTATCGTAATGTGCTGGCGCTGGCGCCAAAAATGAAAACAGCGCAAGTGTACCCGCAAAGGCCTTTTCACGACCACCCCCGGCACCGCTTTTTCACGGAAAAAGTGCGGCGTTGCACCAACCGGGGCCGATTAAGATGCTGCACCGCAATAGTGCTAATCAAGCAGCTTTGATTTTATGCAAAGAAAGCCCGCTGCCCTCAAGGCAGCTCCGCCGCCCCCATGCGGCGCAGGATGACACTGGTACGCCGGTTCAGGTAGCCCGTATCACGGTGACGGTCATAAAAGCGGGGATTCGGCAGCATCACGGCCAGTTTCGCCGCCTGTCCGGCGCTCAGGCCCGCTGCGCTGACCCGGTAATAGTGCCGCCCCGCCGCTTCGGCGCCAAAGATGCCCGTGCCAAACTCCACCACGTTCAGATAAATCTCGAAAATGCGCTGCTTTTCCATCAGGTTTTCCAGCATGTACGTGATGATCAGTTCCTGGCCCTTGCGCACATAGCTGCGCGAACCGGACAGGAACAGATTCTTCGCCAGCTGCTGCGTGATGGTGGAGCCGCCCGCCACGACCTTCTGCTTCTTGCTGTTTTTTTCATATGCCTTTTGCAAGGCTTCCCAGTCCACGCCTTCGTGCTCGGAAAAATTCGCGTCTTCCGAGGCGATGATGGCCCGTTTCAGATTGTTCGAGATGCGGTTGTACGGCACCCACGTCTGCTTGATGGTGGCGTTGGGATTCTTGTCCTGCAAGACAGACAACTGTTCGCGCATGAACGCCGTGCTGGACGGGTTATGATCGACCCACCACCAGATTTGCAGGAAGAAATACAGTTGCACGACGATAAAGGCCAGCACGGGCACGATGAACAGCCACTTGATCCAGCCGTAGCGGCTGGCGCCCTTGCGCGCGCCCTTCTTGCCGCCGCTCACAGGGCACCGCGCAATTGCGCCAGCAAATCCTGCGTCTGCGGCCGCACGCCGCGCCACACGTAAAACGCTTCGGCCGCCTGCTCCACCAGCATGCCCAGGCCGTCGCGCACCTGCGCGCCATGCTGCGCGGCAAAGTCCATGAAGACGGTGGGCTGGGCGCCATACATCATGTCCAGCGCCAGCGTGTGATCGCCGAAGATACCCGGCGGCACGGGCGGCAAATCGCCCGCCAGGCTGGCCGAGGTGGCATTGATGACGATATCAAAAACGCCCTCGGGCTGCGTGTAGCCGCCGGCGCGCAGCTGAGCAGCGTGACTCGCCGCATCCGCAAACTGCGCCACCAGCGCCTCGGCCGTGGCCACGGTACGGTTGGCAATGAAGATTTCCTGCGGTCCCTGTTCCAGCAAGGGCAGCACGACACCGCGCGCCGCGCCGCCCGCGCCCAGCAGCAGGACGCGCTTGCCGGCGACGCTCACGCCCGCGTTGCGCACGATGTCCGCCACCAGGCCCGCGCCATCGGTATTGTCGCCAAGAATGGTGTCGCCATCGAAACGCAGGGTATTGACGGCGCCGGCGGCCCTAGCCCGCGGCGTCAGCTCGGTGGCCAGCGCGCACGCATCGAGTTTGAAGGGCACCGTCACGTTCGCGCCCTTGCCGCCCTCGGCGGCAAACGTACGGGCCGCCAGGGCAAAGCCGTCCAGCGGGGCCAGCCGGCGATCATAGACCATGGCCTGGCCTGTCTGCAGGGCAAAGGCGGCGTGGATCAGGGGGGACTTGCTGTGGGCGATGGGATTGCCGAAGACACAATATTGATCAGGATTCATTTCTTGCTTGTTCAATTGCTGCCGCCAGTCAGGTTAGCTTCCATTTTTTCTTCGCGCGTAAATTTGAAGCGGGTGATGACGACCCACAGGTCATCCTTGTCACTCGACAACATGTTCGGTGGGAAACGGCCAAACGGCGCCGCGCGGCGCACGATGGCCAGGGCCGCCGCATCCAGTGCCGGATTGCCCGAGCTTTTCTCCACGCGGGCGCCGCCCTCTTTCTGGTAAATCGTGCCGTCCTGGAAGATGGGGATGTAGACGACCAGCTCGCCATACATCTTGCGGCCATTCTTTTGCGGGAAATTCAGGGTGCCGATTTCCTCGATGCGCTTTTGCAGGGTCTTGTAATACATGGCGTAGCCGACTTCCTGCGTGCTGGGCGTAATGAAAGTCTTGCGCGGACGTTTATTTTGGTCTTCCACGGTCTGGCTGATCTCGGCCGCCATACGCGCGATGGCCTTGCTGCTTTCCATCAAGTCTGAGCCGCTGGCCAGGGGATTGGGCTTGTCTTTTTCAGTGACGGGCGCGGCGCTGTAAGGCGTCGGCTTGGCCGCCTGCGTCAGCAATTCCTGCTGTCTTTGTTCCAGTTCGGCAATGCGCCGGGCGCTGGCCTTGACGCTGTCGCCCTCTTCCACCTTGCGCATGTCGGGCAAGGGCGACTTGGCGCGGCCCTTGTCGGCCTGTCCACCACCGTCGAGGTTAGCTTGCGCCAGGGCCTCGGCCTTCAGCGGCTTGTTGGCATGCTTGGCATTGACCAGTATCACTTCCAGGCCGGGATCCGTGGCGACGGCCCGCTGCGGGGCCGGGGCGACAAAATGCATCGCCAGCAAGGCGCCGTGCGCCAGCAGCGATACCGCCACGGCTATCATCAGAAAACGATTCTCTCGGAAAGACTTCACGCGCAACCCAGTTCGCAACAAGCACACCATACAAGATGGCTGAATTCTACGTCAAAGGGCGGTGCCGGCAACAGTTTTCAGCACCTCCTTGATGGCGTGACGACGGCCTTACTTGACCTCGGGTTCGCTGACCACGTCTTCGCTGGCCAGCTCCGCCACTTCCGCCTCGGCGTCGCCGACCTGGTTTGCCGCTTCCGGCGCCATGTCACCCTCTTCCGCGCCTTCGTCGCCCGACTCTTCCTCATAGTCCAGCTCGGCATCGGCCGCAGCGTCCGGCACGGCGGCGATTTCCAGCAGGCGCGCTTCAATGCTCAGGTCAACTTCATCCCAGCGCAGCAAGTCCAGTTTCACCTGGGCGCCGCGCGCCACCGATGGCATGCCCGGCAGCTTGATGACCAGCGGAATGTCGACCAGGCGCAAAATCTCGTCTTTCAGCACGACGGCATCGACCTGGCGCGCGTTTTCCTGGTGCAGCCAGCGCAAGCACCAGTAGCGTTCCATGTTCGACTGGAAATCGCCATACGCGGCATATGCAGCATCGAAGGCCGAGACGATGGCGAACAAATTCGCGTCGCGCGGCTTGAACGGGGCCACCAGCGGCGCCGTCACGCCATGCTCGGCGCAGGCGATGATTTGCCACTGATTGACCAGATCGGTATAGCGGCGCAAGGGCGAGGTGCTCCACGCGTATTGATCCACGCCCAGGCCCTGGTGCGGCGCCGCATGGGTAACCATGCGCACCTGCATCTTTGCCGCCCAGCTATTGCCACTGCCGCCGCCCTGGCTGCGGTAAATGCCCGGCACGCCATGGTCGTGCAGCATCTTGCCCCACGTGCTGTTTGCAAAAATCATCAGTTCGGCGACGATCTTGTCGAGCGGAGCGCCACGCTTGCGGCGCGCCACGGTGACGATGTCATTTTCCACATAGAAATTGAAATCGACACGGTTATTCTGTTCCGGCTTCAGGCCAAACGCTTCGCGTTTCTTCATGCGGCCCTGTTCCAGCTGCTGCGCCCATTGCCACAGCACGGCAAAATCGGCCTTGTGAGGATACTCGCCTTCACCGCTGGCCAGGGTTTCCTCGTTGACCAGGTCGTCGAGCTGGTTATGGCGCAAATTGCTGGCGATCGGCACCAGCTCGGCGCGCGTCTGCGTGCTGACCACCGCCCAGTCCGCTTTCGGGTCGAGGGTCGCGTACAGCGACAGGGCCGGGCACGTCGTGCCTTCCGCGAGCGTGAAAGCATTCACGATTTCGTCCGGCAGCATGGTGATCTTGTCGCCCGGCATGTAGACGGTCGACATGCGCTGGCGCGCCATCTTGTCGATCACGTCTTCCGGACGGATGCCCAGGCCCGGCGCGGCGATGTGGATGCCCACTTTCACGGTGCCATCGGGCAAGGGCTGCACGGAGAAGGCATCGTCGATCTCGGTGGTGGTCACGTCGTCGATCGAGAAGGCGGCCACGTCGGCCAGCGGCAGCTTGGCCGTCACGGCGGGCACGGGCACGTTCGGGAAACCGGCGCCTTTCGGGAAATTCTCGAAGAGGAATTTCGACAAGTGCAAGTCTTTCGGTGAAGCAATACCGCCGACAGCCAGCATCAAACGCGGCGGCGTCGTGTGCAATTCCGTGCACGCCGCTTCCAGCGCCTTGTATTCGATCGTGTTCTTGTCGGGCTTGAACAGCAGTTGCAGCACCATGGGCTGCATCGAGGCGGGCAAGCGGTTCTGTTTCAGCTCTTCCACATAGGCGGCTTGCACCAGCGCCTGCTGCTTTTTCTTTTCAATGCCGGCCAATGCCGCCTTCAGCGACGCTTCCGGCGCCGCCTTGTAGCGGCCACGGCCCTTCTTGTAGAAATACACGGGTGCCGAATGCAGGGCCAGGATCAGGCCGGCCGCTTCCGGTGGCAACGGGGCGTGGCCGAAATATTCGGCGCCCAGCTCGGCAAAGCCGAACTCGTCTTCGCCCGCCACTTCCCACAGGAAATCGAGATCGATCTCGGCAGCAACCGCCTTGGCTTGCTCCAGCAGCTCGGCCGGGGCCGGCTTTTCATACTGCAGCAGCACATCCTTGACCTTGACTTTGGTGCGCTTGCCGCTGGCCATTTCGACCTGGTACGCTTCACCCGCTTGCGACAGGACCGTGCCGACCTTGAAATCGCCGGATTCTTCAAAAAATAGATTCATTGTTATGCTTTGTTTATTAATGTGTCGGTTGCAACAGTGCGAGTGACGGACGTCAACTCCAGCACCGCCGGCAAAAATACTTCGGTTACCAGCAGCAATCCCTGGTGACGCTGATACAGGCAGCGGCGGGCAAAAAACAGCGCCTGCTCGTCGGCGCGCCGCCCCTCCCCTGCCAGCGCCGCCTGCGCCCGCTGCACCAGCGGGTGCCCGGCACGCAAGCGGGCAAATTCCAGTTCCCCGCGCCGTACCATGCGGTCGCCAAACAAGGTCGTGCCCAGCGAACGCTCGCCCAGCGCGGAAAACAAGGGCCAGTCCGTGGCCGTCGCCTGCATGGGCACGACGGTATGGCCAAACACGGCCGGTTTGTTATCGCAGCGCAACAGCACTTCGCGTTCCCACACCCGGCCTGCGCGGTGCAAACCGATGATGGCAGACTCATCGCTCAAACAGCGCGATGTTTCCTGATGCAAACATTGCACGCGAAACGCGCTGCTATGCGCTTTCAGCTTGGCCGTCAGCGAGCCGCCACCCGTGAGCCAGTGACGCAAGGCCGGCGGCGCATTGACGGCATTCACGTGCGCATGCCATTGCGCCTGCCGCAGCGAACCCGGCCTCACTTGGCCGCGTCCGCATCGATGCCGCAAAAGGCCAGCACGGGCGCCAGGTAGTCGGCAAATTCGCTGATGCCATGGTCGCTGCCATCGATGACCAACTGCCGCGCCCCCTGATAATGCGCCACCATGTCGCGGTAGTCGAGCACTTCATCGCCCGTGGCGGCAATCAGGAAATAGCGTTGCGGCTCAGTAATTTTCTCTACGGAAAACGCGCGCAGCTCATCGATGTATTCACGCTTGAACTCGAATGGCTTGTCCGAATGGAACTCGGTCGTCACGCCCACATGCTGTTCCAGGTCGATCAAGGGCACGATGGCGGGGTTGAGCAATACGGCGCGGCAACCGAGCTGCTCGGCCAGCCAGGTGGCGTAATAGCCGCCCAGCGAGGAGCCGATAATCGTCAGCTCGGTCGGCGCCACATCCTTGACCAATGACAAGGCCAACTCAATGGCCAGCTTGGGCGAGGCCGGCAATTGCGGGCACAGCCACTGTGCTTCGCGGCCCAGCGCCTGCATCTGCGCGGCCAGCAAGCGCGACTTCATCGACAGGGGCGACGAGCGAAATCCATGCAGGTACAGAATCATCGGCCCAGCGCCTCCAGCAACTTCTGGTGCACGCCGCCAAAGCCGCCGTTGCTCATGACCACGATCTGGTCGCCGGGACGGGCGCTTGCCGCCACGGCCGCCACCAGGGTATCGATGTCTTCATAAGCGCTGGCAATCTTGCCCAGCGGCGCCAGCGCGTCGCCCAGGCTCCAGCCCAGCGCGGCATGGCTGCCGAAACCGAAGACCAGGTCCGCATCCTTGAGGCTGCCCGGCAACGCATCTTTCATGGCGCCCAGCTTCATGGTGTTTGAACGCGGTTCCAGCACGGCCAGGATGCGGCCGGTGTTACCTATCTTCTGGCGCAGGCCGCCCACGGTGGTGGCAATGGCCGTCGGGTGATGCGCGAAATCGTCGTACACGGTCATGCCGTTGACCACGCCACGCACTTCCATGCGGCGCTTGACGCTCTCGAACGTGGCCAGCGAAGCGCACGCCTGGCCAATCGGCACCCCCACGTGACGCGCGGCGGCGATGGCTGCCAGCGCATTGCTGCGGTTGTGCTTGCCCGTCAGGGCCCACGCCACATGGCCTTCCTGCTTGCCATTGAAGAACACGTCGAAGCTGCCATCGGCCTGCTCTTGCAGTTGCCAATTAGCATCTTGACCAAAACTTTCTTTTTCGCTCCAGCAACCGCGCGCCAGCACGCGCTGCAATGACGCTTCGTCGCCGTTGAACACGAGGCGGCCAATGCCGGGCACCGTGCGCACCAGGTGATGGAATTGCGTCTCGATCGCGTGCAGATCGGGGAAGATGTCGGCGTGATCATATTCCAGGTTATTCATGATGGCCGTCTTCGCGTGGTAATGCACGAACTTGCTGCGCTTGTCGAAGAAGGCCGTGTCGTACTCATCGGCTTCGATGACGAAGAAGTCCGACTCGGCGCTCTTGCCGTCAATCTTGCCGCTGAGGCGGGCGGAAATGCCAAAGTTCATCGGCACGCCACCGATCAGGAAGCCCGGCGCGTAGCCCGCGTCTTCGAGGATCCAGGCCAGCATGGCCGATGTTGTCGTCTTGCCATGCGTGCCAGCCACGGCCAGTACCCACTTGTTGCGCAAGATGTGTTCGCCGATCCACTGCGGGCCGGATACATACGGCAGGCTGCGGTTGAGGATTTCTTCCACCAGCGGGTTGCCGCGCGAGACCACATTGCCAATCACATACAAATCCGGGTTCAGTTTGGTTTGTTCCGGATCAAAGCCCTGGATCAGTTCGATTCCCTGCGATTCCAGCTGGGTGCTCATCGGCGGATATACGTTGGCATCGCAACCGGTGACTTTATGGCCGGCTTCCTTGGCCAGGACAGCCAGGCCGCCCATGAAGGTACCGCAAATGCCGAGAATATGAATATGCATGTGATCAGTGCGAAAGGTGCACGCTTAAGTAAGTAAGACGGTGAGATAAAAAACAGCAAGTGCAGGATTTTACCTGACGCCATGACTTTTTCCGCTTCGGAGTATCATCTCGCTCATGACAAACGATGCATTTGACGATAGCGCGCAGTTGCGCCTGGAAATCGCTGCCGCTGCCGCGCGCCTCGTGGCGCAGGATGGCGCCGACTATGGCAGCGCCAAGCGCAAGGCGGCGCGGCAAGTCCTCGGCGACGCACCGAACCGGCCCACGAATCGGCCCAATATACTGCCTGACAACGAGATGATCGAAGAACAGGTGCGGCAATACAATGCCCTGTTCCTGGCCGACAGCCAGCCGGCGCGATTGTTCCAGCTGCGCACGATTGCGCTGCAGGTGATGGAAGCCTTGCAACAATTTCATCCCCTGCTCAGCGGCCCCGTGCTGAACGGCACGGCCGGCCCCCATGACGAGATCTATTTGCAACTGTTTGCCGAGAGCGCCAAGGAAATCCACATCTTCCTGCTGAATAAAAATGTCGTGCTCGACATGTCGGAAAGCCCGCATTTCAAGGGAGCGCGTTATGATGCGGTCGAGACAGCCAGTTTCTTGTGGAAAAACGAAGGCGTGCACGTGGCCATGTATGAGCTCGACGATATGCGCGGCGCGCTGAAAGCCAAGGCGGACGGCAAGGTGCTGCGCACCGATATCGCCGGGCTGCGCAGCCTGCTGGCCGCCAGCCTCGCCGATGGCGTGCCGGCTGCCGACTAACATTGATATAGATAAAGTTATGACAAAAAAGAATTGGATCGCCTGCGCCATCGTGGCGCTGATGTTTGGCGGCATGGGTGCTTACGTCGGTTTGAGCAAGGAAAAAGCGAAGGAAGCGGGACCGCAGACGACTGCCATCGCGCCAGGCGCGACGGGTCCCGTCAACGAGCTGTATGCGCTGTCCCTGCCGGACGCGGCCGGTGCCACGCAGGCGTTGTCGCAATGGAAAGGCAAGAATGTGCTGGTCAATTTCTGGGCACCATGGTGCCCTCCTTGCGTGGAAGAAATGCCGGAGTTATCCGAAGTGCAAGCTCACTACGGGTCGAAAAACCTGCAGGTGATCGGCATCGGTATCGATTCGGCCAGCAATATTGCCACTTTTGCCAGCAAGGTCAAGATCGCCTATCCCGTGTATGTGTCCGGCATGAGCGGTACCGACCTGTCGCGTCATTTTGGCAATGCCACGGGCGGTTTGCCCTTTACGGTGCTGATCGGCGCCGATGGCGAAGTCAAAAAGACCTATCTGGGCCGCTTGAAATTTGATCAGTTGCGCGCCGATCTGGATAAATTGTAAATTCGGAGCGTGCTTTTTTCTCTTGCCAATGCGTATCTTTGGCGGCAAAATGCGGAACTTTCGCTAAAACGGTCTTCCATACATGGCAAAAAACCTCCTTCTGCTCAACGGTCCCAACCTGAATTTGCTGGGAACGCGCGAGCCTGAGGTCTACGGCGCCAGCACCTTGGCCGATATCGAGCAGGCAGCAATGGCGCAAGCCATGGCGGCCGGTGCCGACCTGGTTTGCTTTCAAAGCAACCATGAAGGCGCGCTGATCGACCGCATCCATGCCGCGCGAGCGGAAGGGATCGATGCCATTGTCATCAATCCGGGCGGCCTGACCCATACCAGCGTTGCCTTGCGCGATGCGCTGGCCGGGGTCGCCATCCCGTTCGTGGAAGTCCATATCTCGAATATTTATCAACGCGAAACGTTTCGACATCACTCATTTCTCAGCGCGATCGCGCAGGGGACGATCTGCGGCCTGGGTATCGATGGATATCGGTTTGCCATCGACTTTGCGCTTAAAAAACGTTAATCTACGCGATCTGCACGCATTTAGCGCGGCGATAGGTTCTGGACATCACCGCATCACTCATAAAACAAACTACATTCCTAGGGGTTTTACATGGATCTACGAAAACTCAAGACCTTGATCGACCTGGTCGCCGAATCGGATATCGCAGAGCTGGAAGTTACCGAAGGCGAAAGCAAGGTTCGCATCGTCAAATCGTCGGCCATGCCGCAAAACCAGATGGTCATGATGCAGCCGCAAGGCATGCAAGCCCAATACCAGCCAGCCGCGCCAGCCGCCGCCCCCGCTGCGGCAGCTGCCGTCGTGGTCGCCGCCGAGCCAACGGGCTATGTGGTCAAGTCGCCGATGGTCGGTACCTTCTACCGCTCCTCCGCTCCTGGCACCGCCGCCTATGTTGAAGTGGGCTCGACTGTCAAGGAAGGTGATACCCTGTGCATCATCGAAGCGATGAAGCTCCTGAATGAAATCGACTCCGATAAAGCCGGTGTCGTGACCCAGATTCTGGTCGAAAACGGCCAACCGGTCGAATTCGGTCAACCCTTGTTTGTGATCGGCTAAAACCCAGTCCACACGGCCGGCAACGGCCGTTTGCAGTTTTAGCCCCTCACACTTGTTGTTTCGCCGGCTCGCCGGCTCTCACAGACATACGCGAACCTACCATGTTTGAAAAAATCCTGATTGCCAACCGTGGTGAAATTGCCCTCCGTATTCAGCGCGCCTGCCGCGAAATGGGCATTAAAACGGTTGTAGTCCACTCCGAAGCCGACAAGGACGCAAAATACGTCAAGCTGGCCGACGAATCCGTTTGTATTGGCCCGGCACAGTCGTCCCTGAGCTACCTGAACATGCCCGCCATCATCAGCGCCGCTGAAGTGACGGATGCGCAAGCGATTCACCCAGGCTATGGCTTCCTGTCGGAAAATGCCGACTTTGCCGAACGCGTCGAGAAATCGGGCTTCGTCTTCATCGGCCCCCGCTCCGAATCGATCCGTTTGATGGGCGACAAAGTGTCGGCCAAGCAAACCATGATCAAGGCTGGCGTACCGTGCGTACCCGGCTCGGAAGGCGCGTTGCCGGACGATCCGAAAGCGATCGTGCAAATTGCCCGCAAGATCGGCTACCCGGTCATCATCAAGGCCGCCGGTGGCGGTGGCGGACGCGGCATGCGCGTGGTGCACACGGAAGCGGCCCTGATCAACGCCGTGGCGATGACCAAGACGGAAGCCGGCACGGCTTTCGGCAACCCTGAAGTGTATATGGAGAAGTACCTGGAAAATCCGCGCCACGTGGAAATCCAGATCCTCGCCGACGAACACAAGAACGCCGTCTGGCTTGGCGAGCGCGACTGCTCCATGCAGCGCCGCCACCAGAAAGTGATCGAAGAAGCACCAGCGCCGGGCATCCCGCGCAAACTGATCGAGAAAATTGGCGACCGTTGCGCCGAAGCTTGCCGCAAGATCGGCTATCGCGGCGCCGGCACGTTTGAATTCCTGTACGAAAACGGTGAGTTCTATTTCATTGAAATGAATACCCGCGTGCAAGTGGAACATCCCGTCACCGAGATGATCACCGGCATCGACATCGTGCAAGAGCAGATCCGCATCGCCGCCGGCGAAAAACTGCGTTTCCGCCAGCGCGACGTCTTGCTGTCGGGCCACGCCATCGAGTGCCGCATCAACGCCGAAGATCCATTCAAGTTCACGCCATCGCCAGGCAAGATCGTGTCGTGGCATGCACCAGGCGGCCCTGGCATCCGCGTCGATTCGCACGCTTACGCCGGCTACTACGTGCCGCCGCACTACGACTCGATGATCGGCAAAGTGATCGCTTACGGCGCCACGCGCGAGCAAGCGATCCGCCGCATGCAGATCGCCCTGTCCGAAATGGTGGTCGAAGGCATCAACACGAATATCGCCCTGCACCGCGAACTGATGATCGACGCGCGCTTCATCGAAGGCGGCACCAACATTCACTATCTGGAACAGAAACTGGCCGACATGCCGGACCTGGGCAAGAACCTGAATGGCGGCAGCCCCAGCATCGCCAAGAAATCCGAAATCAAGGCGGGCGCATGAGCTGGACGGAAATCGTCATCGAAATCGCCCGTGACAACGCCGAGGCCATGTCCGACGCGTTGATGGAAGCGGGCGCCCTGTCGGTGTCGGTGGAAGACGCCGATGAAGGCACGGATGCCGAACAGCCCCTGTTTGGCGAGCCCGGCATGGAACCGAAGGAAGCGGCATGGGAACGCAGCCGCGTGGTGGCGCTGACGGACGTCGACGCCGACCAGGCCGCCATCGTGGCCGCCGCCGCCCAAGCGGTCGGCATGGCGGAAGTTCCCGCCTTTACCATGCGCCCCGTGGAAGAGCAGGACTGGGTGCGCCTGACCCAGTCGCAATTCGCGCCGATTCACATCGGCAAGAATATCTGGGTCGTACCCAGCTGGCACGAGGCACCGGATCCTGACGGCCTGATCCTGGAGCTGGACCCAGGCCTGGCCTTCGGTACGGGCAGCCACCCGACCACGCGTTTGTGCATGGAATGGCTGGAAGCCAACCCCGCTCCAGGCAAGACCGTGCTCGACTACGGTTGCGGCTCCGGCATCCTGGCCATGGTGGCCAAGAAACTCGGTGCGCAAACGGTGGCCGGCGTCGACATCGACCCGCAGGCGATCGAATCGGCGCGCGACAATGCCGAACGCAACCAGTGCGACATCGAATATTTCTTGCCAGACACGTTTGCCACCTCGGCACACGCCACGGCCAAGTTTGACATCGTCGTCGCCAACATCCTGTCGAGCCCATTGAAGCTGATGGCGCCGATGCTGTCGGGCCGTGTCGCCGACGGCGGCGCCCTGATCCTGTCCGGCGTGCTGGCACGCCAGGCGGAAGAAGTGGCCGCTGCCTATGCACCATTCATCCAGCTGGGTGTGTGGGCCGAGCAAGACGGCTGGGTGGCCCTGCATGGCCGCCTGGGCACCACGCAAGCGCCTGCGCCCCGCGCGGAAGGTGCATAAGCACAGCAATGGCCCTCGCCACCAAATGCCCCCATTGCAACACGATATTTCGGGTCGCTGCTGACCAGTTGAAGTTACGTGGGGGCATCGTGCGCTGTGGCACGTGCAGGGAAGTGTTTGACGGCAATGCCGCGCTGGTCGATCCAGCCGCGGCATCGCCGTTTTTAACCTCCGCCCCCGGCATTGCCGCCCCGCTGCCGACCGATTACCCGCTTGACGCCAGCCTGCCGTCCGCCACGGACGACGAACCCATTTATTCCCTCGACTTCGACACCTCGTTCGACCCGTTCGGCATCCTGCCGGAAACGGCACAGCTCAAGGACGATGAAGACTATGGCGAGCACATCGAGCTGGACCTCGACGTGGCCCTGCCCGAAGAGGTACCGGCCGCCGCACCGCTCGACATACCGCTCGACATACCTGAACCTGAAGCAACACCGGTAGAAGCACCGGCAGCACTGCCCGAACCACCGTTACCCCGGCCGATGGCGCCCTTCAAGCGCCGCCAGGTCGATGAGGCGCCCGCCTTCGCCACGTATTTGCGCGACAGCCGCCGCGAACCGAATCTGGAAGCTGGCGCCGCACCGGTGCTGCCTGCGGCCGAAAAGATCAGTCTGGACAAGCCCGTGCCCGCGCGCCAGGAACCCACGCTGGCCGACCATTCCTTCACGCCGTTGCCCGCCGCTCCCGTTGCGCCGGAGGCGGCAGAGCAGCAGCAAGACCCCGTCCAGCCGCCAGCCGACGACGAACCGGCCTTTGTGACCCTGGGCCGGCGCCGCGAACAGAGCGGCAAGGCCTTGCGCGTCGCCATGGCCCTCGGCTCGACAGCACTGCTTTTGCTGCTATTCCTGCAAGTAATGACCACCTTCCGCAATCCGCTGGCGGCGCAATTTCCGCAGTGGAAGCCAACCCTGGTCGCGCTGTGCAAGCTCAGTGGCTGCCAGGTCGACTTGCCGGCACAGATCGAGGCGCTGGCCATCGAGCAAGGCGAGTTGCAGACCTTGAAGGATCAAACCTTCTCGTACGTCTCGCTGCTGCGCAACCAGGGCCGCAGCGTGCAAGCCTGGCCCAGCATCGAACTGATACTCAACGACGCCAACGACAAGCCGGTCTTGCGCCGCGTGATCGCGCCGCGCGACTACCTGCCGGCCACGATCGACGTGAGTGCGGGGTTTGCGCCGCGCTCGGAACAAACCATCAAACTGTATTTTGCATTAGACCAGCTCACGGCGTCTGGCTACCATATCGCCATCTTTTACCCTTAACAGACACTATCATGACCAAAACATCGCTGATCTGCGGCTCGCTTGCCACCGACACCATCATGCAATTCCCTGGCCGCTTCGGCGAATCCCTGCTGGCCGACCAGTTGCACAAGGTGAACGTCTCCTTCCTCGTGCCCACCATGCGCACGGAGTTCGGCGGCTGCTCGGGCAACATCGCCTACAGCCTGAAAATGCTGGGCGGCGACCCGCGCATCGTCGGCGTCATGGGGCAAGATAGCGCCGCCTACCTGGAGCGCCTGCAAAAGCTGGGCATTTCCACCGCCAACATCCTGATCAAGGCCGACAGCTACAACGCGCAGTGCTTCGTCACGGCCGACGCGGACAATAACCAGATCAATGCCTTCCACCCGGGCGCCATGGCGTTTGCGCATGAAAACCCGATCGCCAATGCGGGTCCGGCCAAGGTCGCCATCATTTCGCCCGATGGCGACCAGGGCATGCTCAAGCACGCCGCCGACCTGGCCGAGCTGGGCATCCCCTTCATGTTCGATCCGGGCCAGCAGTTGCCACGTTTCAATGGCGAACAGTTGATCGACTTCATCAACAAAGCCACGTATGTGTCGGCCAACGATTATGAGATGGAAATGTTGATGGAACGCACGGGCTTGACCCTGCCGGACATCGCCAGCCGCCTGGAAGCGCTGATCGTCACGCGCGGCGAAAAAGGATCGGAAATCTATACGGACGGCAAGCGCATCGACATTCCTGTCGTGACCGCCAAGGAAGTGCTGGACCCGACCGGTTGCGGCGACGCCTACCGTGCCGGCTTGCTGTTCGGCATCACCAACGACCTGGGCTGGGAAACCAGCGGCCGCCTGGCCAGCCTGCTGGGCGCCATCAAGATCGCCACCCAGGGCGCGCAAAACCATGTGTTTACGCCAGAGAGCATCGCCGACCAGTTTGAAGCGGCGTTTGGTTACCGCTATTAATATGTAACCCGGTCGGCTTGCGCCCAAGCGCCAAGCCGACCTTCTCGCTTTACCTCAGTACAATAATCATCCCCACCAGCACTTGCGCAATCTGCAGCAAGATCAAAGCCACCAGCAAAGACAGGTCCAGGCTGCCGACCAGCGGCACGACCTTGCGTATCGGACGCAGCAGCGGCTCGTTCAGGGCCCGTACAAACGGCGCCAGCGGCGCATGCGGGTTGACCCAGCTGAAGATGGCTTCGATGATCAGCAAGGCCATAAAACCGTAGAGTATCCATTGCAGGAAGCGTTGCAGCGACTTGAGCAGCACCACTTCGACGGGATGGCCGGCAATAAACAGCACCGAGCTGGCCAGCAGCACGATCAGGAAGGCGCCGATCAGGCTGGCCCAGTCATACCCGCCCACGCCCGGCACCACGCGTCGCAGGGGGCGCACCAGCCAGTCGGACAATTGAAACGTGAATTGCGCCACCGACGAGGGCGGTCGCACGCGCACCGCCTGCATCCAGAAGCGCAGCAGCAACACGCCGCCCAGCAAGGTAGCGATGGTATCAACGATCAATGTAAGGATAACGATCAGCACGACTAATTCTCCAAAAAAAAACCGCTGTGTGATTGAGTCACACAGCGGCGTGTTGCCTCATCCAGGCACCCGTATCGCAGGAATTACGATGGGCGGGTGCTGGTTGGGAATGGCCAGGCTGCAGCCGGTGCCAACACGGTTTTTGCTACAGGTGCGATAGGCGCCGACGGCTTGGCGACAGGAGCTGCCTTCTTCGGTGCGGCCTTTTTAGGCGCGGCCTTCTTGGCGGCTGACTTGGCTGCCACGACGGCTGGTGCCGCTGGAGCTGCTGCCGGCGCTGCTGCTGGTGCGGCTGCCACAACTGGCGCTGCGGCTGGCTTGGCGGCAGGTTTCGCTGCTGCTTTCGCTGCCGGCTTCGCTGCTACCTTGGTAGCTGGCTTGGCTGCAACTTTTGCTGCCGGCTTCGCTGCTACTTTGGCCGCTGGCTTGGCTGCAGGTTTTGCTGCAGGTTTTGCTGCAACCTTGGCGGCAGGTTTCGCTGCTGGCTTCGCTGCTACCTTGGCCGCTGGCTTGGCTGCCGCTTTTGCTGCCGGCTTCGCTGCTACCTTGACCGCTGGCTTGGCTGCCGCTTTTGCTGCCGGCTTCGCTGCTGCCTTGGCCGCTGGCTTGGCTGCCGCTTTTGCTGCTGGCTTCGCTGCTACCTTGGCGGCAGGCTTCGCTGCAGCCTTAGTTGCTGGCTTGGCTGCTGCCTTGGCGGCCGGCTTTGCTGCTGCCTTGGCGACGACTTTTTTCGCTGCTGGCTTGGCTGCCGCTTTGGCGGCCGGTTTCGCTGCTGCCTTGGCTGCAGGTTTCGCTGCGGCTTTTTTCACTGCTGGCTTGGCTGCCGCTTTGGCTGCTGGCTTCGCTGCTGCTTTTGCTGCTGGCTTGGCTGCTGCTTTTGCTGCTGGCTTCGCTGCTGCCTTGGCGACGACTTTTTTCGCTGCTGGCTTGGCTGCTGCCTTCGTTGCAGGTTTCGCTGCCGCTTTTTTCACTGCTGGCTTGGCTGCTGCCTTGGCCGCTGGTTTTGCTGCGGCTTTTGCTGCTGGCTTCGCTGCTGCCTTGGCGACGACTTTTTTCGCTGCTGGCTTGGCTGCTGCCTTGGCTGCAGGTTTCGCTGCCGCTTTTTTCACTGCCGGCTTGGCTGCCGGTTTTGCTGCTGCCTTGGCCGCTGGTTTCGCTGCGGCTTTCGCTACTGGCTTGGCAGCCACTTTTGCTGCAGGCTTGACTGCGGCTTTGGCGGCTGGTTTTGCGGCTGGTTTCGCTGCTGGTTTCGCTGCAACTTTGGCAGCTGGTTTAGCGGCAACCGTCTTCGCTGCGGCTGCCGGCTTCTTCGCGGCAGGAGCAGCCTTGGCGGCTGGTTTCTTTACTTCTGATTTCTTAGCGGCTGTTGCCATTTGTCTCTCCTTCATCTGAGATGAGAAATTTAAGCTACAAGATTTAAACCCGTCCGACCCACCACAGGGATAGGCCAGGCGAATTATTCATCGGCACAAACGGTCGTTTGCGCTAATGAATTCGGCACCAGCTGAACTGCTGCAACTCCTCACGTTTGCAGCACTTCAGCCATCGTCGGTGCCACCCTGCTTTATCTCGCAGCTGGTGGCAAAGTCTGAATTCGGTCATTCGTTTTCGATGCCGTGCGTTTTTTCGCTCCTCGCATCGCGCTCGCCACAACACCCATGCGTCAAATAAAAAACCGCCATGCCTGAAAAAATTCGGGCACGGCGGCAGACGAAAACGGTGTGGTTTTGTGCATATCCGTGTAAATCTGTATCCCTGTTTTGCGAGGTTTTTTCGCTACCGCGCTGGTTAAAAAACCCCGCATTCTAACGCTCGCATTTGCAATCTCATAAAGTACACGAAAACCTTGTCAATGCGCAACCGGCACGACACGTTTTCGCCCGCTTTTTTGCACGTTACGCGTGCTATCGCACAATCGCGTGGCAAATGCCGCCGCCAGCGTCTCCGGAAATGATTTTTTGAGCCCGCGATGCGGCCAGTTGCGGCAGCCGAAAATCCTGGCGCAAGCCGCGTCGCATGGCCCGATGATGGACGCATTTTGCCGCCGCCATGCACGCGAAAAAAAAGCGCCGTCACGATGACGGCGCTTTTTGGCGTTGACTGAAAAAGGCTTATTCCCAGTTCAGCGCACCACCTGTCTGGTACTCGGTCACGCGCGTCTCGAAGAAGTTACGCTCCTTCTTCATGTCGATCATTTCGCTCATCCACGGGAATGGATTTTCTTCCTGGGCGAACAGCGGCTCGATGCCGATCTGCTGCGCGCGGCGGTTGGCGATGAAGCGCAGGTAACCCTTGAACATCGGCGCGTTCAAACCCAGCACGCCGCGCGGCATGGTGTCTTCCGCGTATGCGTATTCCAGTTCCACGGCCTGCATGAACAACACTTTAATCTCTTCGCGGAATTCGGCCGTCCACAGCTGCGGGTTTTCCATCTTGATCGTGTTGATCAAGTCGATGCCGAAGTTGCAGTGCATCGATTCGTCGCGCAGGATGTACTGGTACTGCTCGGCAGCGCCCATCATCTTGTTCTGGCGGCCCAGCGCCAGGATCTGCGTGAAGCCCACGTAGAAGAACAGGCCTTCCATCAGGCAGGCAAAGACGATCAGGGATTTCAACAGCTTCTGGTCGTTTTCCACCGTGCCGGTGACGAACGCAGGGTCGGTCAGGGTGTTGATGAACGGGATCAGGAATTCATCCTTGTCGCGGATCGACTTGACTTCGTTGTAGGCGTTGAAGATCTCGCCTTCGTCCAGGCCCAGCGATTCGACGATGTACTGGTAGGCGTGCGTGTGGATCGCTTCCTCGAACGCCTGGCGCAGCAGGTACTGGCGGCACTCGGGCGCCGTGATGTGGCGGTAGGTGCCCAGCACGATGTTATTGGCGGCCAGCGAGTCGGCCGTCACGAAGAAGCCCAGGTTGCGCTTGACCAGGCGACGCTCGTCGTCGGTCAGGCCGTTCGGGTTCTTCCACAGCTCGATGTCGCGCTGCATGTTCACTTCCTGCGGCATCCAGTGGTTGGCGCAGCCGGCCAGGTATTTGTCCCATGCCCATTTGTACTTGAACGGTACCAACTGGTTGACGTCCGTCTTGCCGTTGATGATGCGCTTGTCGTCGGCATTCACGCGGCGCGCCACTTGCTCGGCGTTCGCTTCGGACGGCTCGGCACCTGCCGGCAGGTTCAATTCGGTATTACCCAGTGGCGCTTGCTGCGCCGGACGCGGCACAGCTGCCGACGTGGTTTCATCATCCCATGACAACGACATATTCTTCTTCCTTTCCATGCCGGCGAGCCGGCGATCCGCAACAGGCCCGTTGTATCGGACAATGCGGACATTGACAACATTGAATCAGCCCGACCGTGCCGGGCTGACAACTAAAATCTTACTGGCAGGCTTCGCACTCTTCAAAGCCGTCATCACCCGGACGCAGGTAGCAAGCTTCGCCATCGGCGTCGTCCGCTGCCGCTGCCACTACCGGCGCCACGGCCACCGCTGCTGCCGCCACGACGGCTGCCTGGGCGCTTTGCGCGCTGGCCGACATGCCGCCGTCGACTGCCACGGCGTTCAGGGCGCCCGTCTTGGAGGTCGATTTCTCCATGTGGGTAGCGGCGATGGTACGCAGGTAGTAGGTGGTTTTCAGGCCACGCAGCCATGCCAGCTTGTAGGTCTCGTCCAGTTTCTTGCCCGAGGCGCCAGCCATGTAGATGTTCAGCGACTGGGCCTGGTCGATCCACTTCTGGCGACGCGAAGCCGCTTCCACCAGCCAGCTTGGCGACACTTCGAAGGCGGTGGCGTAGATATCGCGCAGGTCTTGCGGGATGCGGTCGATCTTCACCAGCGAGCCGTCGAAGTACTTCAGGTCGGAGATCATGACTTCATCCCACAGGTCGCGTGCCTTCAGGTCGCGCACCAGGTAGCCGTTGATCTCGGTGAATTCGCCCGACAGGTTCGATTTCACGTACAGGTTCTGGAACGTCGGCTCGATACAGGCCGAGACGCCGATGATGTTCGAAATCGTCGCCGTCGGGGCGATCGCCACGCAGTTCGAGTTGCGCATGCCGAACTTGGCGATGCGTTCGCGCACCGGGGTCCAGTCCATGGCCGACGAGGAATCGACTTCCAGGTAGCCGCCGCGCTCTTCGGCCAGCAGTTTCACCGAGTCCTGTGGCAGGATGCCACGGTCCCACAGCGAACCGGCATACGATTCATAGCGGCCGCGTTCTTCGGCCAGTTCCGTCGACGCCAGGTAGGCGTAGTAGCAGACGGCTTCCATCGAGGTGTCTGCGAACGACACGGCGGCGTCCGAGGCGAACGGGATGCGCATCATGTGCAGACAGTCCTGGAAGCCCATCACGCCCATGCCGACCGGACGGTGGCGCATGTTCGAATTGCGCGCCTTCTCGACGGCGTAGTAATTGATGTCGATGACGTTGTCGAGCATGCGCATGGCGGTGCGCACGGTCTTGGCCAGCTTGACGTGATCGAGCTTGCCTTCCTTCATGTGCGCCGGCATGTTGACGGAGCCGAGGTTGCAGACGGCGATTTCGTCAGGTCCCGTGTTCAGCGTGATTTCCGTGCACAGGTTCGAGCTGTGAACGACGCCGACGTGCGACTGCGGGCTGCGGATGTTGCAAGGATCCTTGAACGTGATCCATGGGTGGCCCGTTTCAAACAGCATCGACAGCATCTTGCGCCACAGGTCCAGCGCGGCGATCTTCTTGAAGACGCGGATTTCGCCGGCGGCAGCCTTGGCTTCGTAGCCCAGGTAAGCCTGTTCGAAGGCCTTGCCGACCTTGTCGTGCAGGTCTGGCGTGTCCGACGGCGAGAACAGGGTCCAATCGCCTTTTTCCATGACGCGCTTCATGAACATGTCGGGAATCCAGTTCGCCGTGTTCATGTCGTGCGTGCGGCGGCGGTCGTCGCCCGTGTTCTTGCGCAGGTCGAGGAATTCCTCGATATCCATGTGCCAGGTTTCCAGGTAGGCGCAGACGGCGCCCTTGCGCTTGCCGCCCTGGTTGACCGCCACGGCCGTGTCATTGACTACTTTCAGGAACGGCACCACGCCTTGCGACTTGCCGTTGGTACCCTTGATGTGGGCGCCCAGGGCGCGCACTGGCGTCCAGTCGTTACCCAGGCCGCCGGCGAACTTGGCCAGCAGCGCGTTGTCCTTGATGGCGTCGTAGATGCCTTCCAGGTCATCCGAGACGGTGCTCAGGTAGCACGACGACAGCTGCGAACGCAGGGTGCCCGAGTTGAACAGGGTCGGGGTCGAGCTCATGAAGTCGAACGAGGACAGCAGGCTGTAGAACTCGATGGCGCGCGCTTCGCGGTCCGCTTCATTCAGCGCCAGGCCCATGGCCACGCGCATGTAGAACGCCTGCGGCATTTCGATGCGCACGTCCTGGATGTGCAGGAAGTAGCGGTCATACAGGGTTTGCAGGCCGATGTAGCCGAACTGCAAGTCGCGGTCGGCGACGATGGCTTTTGCCAGACGCTCCAGGTCGAAACTGGCGAGTACCGGGTTCAGCAGCTCGGCGGCGATGCCCTTGGCGATGTATTGCGGGAAATACGTCAGGTATTCGGCGGCAGCGGCCGCTTGCGGCACTTCCTTGCCGAACACTTCCTTGCGCACCGTGTGCAGCAGGATGCGGGCCGTGACCTGGCTGTAGGCCGGGTCTTTTTCCATCAGCGCGCGCGCCGCCAGGATGGCCGACTTGTGCAGCTCTTCGACAGGCACGCCGTCGTACAGGTTTTTCACGGTTTCAGCGAGGATGGCGTCGGCATCGACGTGCTTTTCCAGGCCGGCGCAGGCGGCGTTGATCAGGTCGCGCACTTCCTGCATGTCCAGCAGGCGGCGCACGCCGTTATCCAGCACGTTCAATTGTGGTGCGGAAACTTGCGCGGAAGCGCCCTGCGCTTCCTTCTGCAGCCGACGCTCTTCCATGTGCTTGGCGCGGTACAGCACGTAGGCACGCGCCACGTCGTGCTCACCCGAACGCATCAGCGACAGTTCCACCTGGTCTTGCACGTCTTCGATATGGAAGGTGCCGCCGCCCGGATGGCGGCGCACCAGCGCGGCGACCACGCCGTCGGTCAGTTGTTCCACCAGTTCGCGGATGCGTGCCGAGGCTGCGCCCTGGCCGCCGTTAACGGCCAAAAACGCCTTGGTCATGGCGATGGCGATCTTCGAAGGCTCAAATGCCACCACCGCGCCGTTGCGGCGGATGATGCGATAGTCGCCCAATGCCGCGCCCGTGCTCGCTACGCTGTTGGCCGCGCCTGGCGCTGGCGATACTGGCGTTGGATGGATGGAAATATCTTGTGGTGATTGCATTGAAGCTCCCGTTGTCAGCTAAAGTCAGCCTGCAGTTTTGCTGCCGCGTGTGTTGTTGAATAGAACGCCCGATGGTCAGGGTTTCTTCAGGTATTTGTTGCTAAATAGTAAATTTATAATGCATAAAACAGGTCAGTATCCATCTCGCCACACCGCACTGCCCGGCTGGCGCAAAACACGATCAAGGGTGATAAACCGCCAGTTCCAGTGCTTTATCAGCAATCCGGGTAGCTTTGACAATAATTCTGAAAACGTCTGTGATGGCACTACATATAGTCTTTACATCCAACTTCTGCACTAATTGTAGTGCCCATCGGAGGGGGATGCAATAGTTTTCCGGCATCCGCGGGCGTAATTTTTTGTATTTTCATATACGATTTCGGTTGACTTTTCAGGGCATGGATGGGAAGCCCAATCCCCGCGAAGTAAGCGCTAACGCAGGCTGCCCGCACAGAATTTCCAGCCAGCACTCTTGGTAAAAATACCAGTCGAAAAACGGCCCCGGATCCGTCTTCCTTCCCGGCGCAATATGCTCGTGACCGCGCACCTGGGACAGTCCGTAGCGCGCCACCAGTGCCGCCGTCAGCGCCGCCAGCACATGATATTGCCGCCGCTGGAAGGGCACATCGTCCGCGCCTTCCATTTCGATACCGATGGAATAGCCATTGCACTGCGGGCGTCCCTCGAAGGTGGACGCGCCCGCATGCCAGGCACGTTGATCAGTAGAAACATATTGCAACAGCGCACCATCGCGCCGCACAAAAAAGTGCGCCGACACCTGCAAGCCACGCAGGTCGGCGAAAGAAGGATCGGCATTATAATCTACCCGGCCCGTAAACAAGTCCGACACATGCGGTCCGCCAAAGTGGCCACCCGGCAAACTGATGTTATGGATCACCAGCAAATCGACATGCACCCCGTCCGGGCGCGCATCGTGGTACGGCGAGTCATAGCGCAACGCGCCGTCGCACCAGCCGTCTTCATCTATCATCCATGCGCTCATCAAATAGGGCTTCCTGTATCGTCAATTTCTGCATGCGGTAACGCAACTGGCGCACGCTCAGGCCCAGCTGGCGTGCCGCCCGCGCACGGTGGTAGCGCGCCTGCACCAGCGCCAGCATGATCATGTCGCGCTCGGCCTGGCGCAAATACATGTCCAGCGGCAAGGCCGGGGCCACGCCATGCGCCGCCATGCCGGGCAGGCACAGTTGCCGTTCCGGCAAGGCCGGCGTTGCTGGTGCCGCCCGCAAGGGTATGCTGCCCGCCGCGGAGGGCAAGGCCAGCCCGTCGAGCGCAATCACGCCGCCGTCGGCAAAGGCCAGCGCCCGCTCCAGCAGGTTTTCCAGTTCCCGCACATTGCCGGGAAACGCATACGCGCCCAAGGCCGCCAGCACCGGCGGCGCCAGACTCACGGCCCGGCGTGGCGACAGGCGCGCCAGGATCACCTCACATAATACCTGCAGATCGCCGCGCCGCTCGCGCAGCGGCGGCAGCGCCAGCTCGATCACATGCAGGCGGTAAAACAGGTCTTGGCGAAACGTGCCGGCGGCCACCCCGCGCGCCAGGCCATGCTGGCTGGCGCACAGGATGCGCACGTCGACGGCTTCGTCGCTACTGCCGCCCAGCTTGCGCACGCGGCGCTCCTGCAGCACGCGCAACAGTTTTACCTGCATGGTCAGCGGCAGGTCATCGACTTCGTCGAGCAGCAGGCTGCCGCCATGGGCCGCCTGGAACAAGCCCTGGCGTTCGTGCAGCGCGCCCGTATAGGCGCCCGGGCGGCAGCCGAAGAATTCCGCTTCCATCAGCGCTTCGGGAATGGCACCGCAGTTGACGGCGATAAACGGGAAGCTGGCGCGCGCGCCCTGCGCATGGATGGCGCGCGCCGCCAGTTCCTTGCCCGTGCCCGATTCGCCGCGGATGGCCACCGGCGCGCCACAGCGGGCGATGCGGCCGATCTGCGCGCGCAGCGCCTGCATGGGCAGCGAGTTGCCGCTCAATTGTGGCGCCGGCGGCATGCCGGCAGCGGTATGCGGACTGGGGTTGGGACGGGACATGAGGCGCGCCTTTCTACAATGGCGGCGGCGAACCGCCTGTTGCAGATGCTACGCCGGACGGATGCCGGAGGACGTTACGATACGGATGAGCAACGCGCGCAAACCTGCGGGCCCGCCCTTACAAGGTGGCGTGCGCGTGGCTGCAGTAGTCGTGGCCCTTGGCCTGCACGTTTTCCGAGGCCGGGTAGTACACGCCGCAATGAGCGCAGCACAGCATCAGCTCGGCATCCGGCAATTCCTGCGGCCGCACCGGTGGCGTAAACGGATTCGGCCGCTGTTGCTGTTGCGCACGGGCCCGTTGCTGCATGCCACGAATCTTGCTGCGGATAGCAAACAGCACCAGAAACACCAGCGCCAGCCAGAATAAAACACGTGTCATGCGAATCCTCGGTGTAAAACCACTTCCAGTACAAAACGGCTGCCGACATAGGCCAGCAGCAAGGTGGCGAAACCGGCCAGGGTAAAGCTCAGGGCCGTCTTGCCGCGCCAGCCGCGGAAGCGGCGCCCTGCCAGCAGCGAGGCAAACAGCAGCCACGACAGCATGGTAAACACGGATTTATGATCCCAGTTCAGGGCCTTGCCAAACAGTTGTTCGGAAAACACGATGCCCGACAGCACGGTCAGGCTGAGCAAAATAAAACCCAGACCGATCATACGGAACAGCAGCTTTTCCATCGTCAGCAGGGCTGGCAACTGGTCCAGCGCCGTGCCGATGAAGCCACGGCTTTCACTGCGCGTATGCAGACGCGATTCCTGCAGCGCCATCAGCACGGCGTGAAAGGCGGCAATCGTCAGGGTGCTGTAGGCGAGCACGGCGACGGCGATATGCCAGCCGAAGACGGCTGACTTGCCTTCCATGTTGACCTGGCTGCCAGGAAAGGCCCAGGCCAGGCCGATGGCGAGGACGGCGCTGGGCATGACCATGCGGCGCAGTCCGTCCAGGCTGAAGTTGCGGTTCTCTATCCAGTAGGCGCCCACCGAGACCCACAGCGCGGCCGACAGCATGGCGGAAAAACCGAAGCGCAAAGTGCCCGGCGCCATCAGGTCGAACCACAGGGTGGCGGCGTGCGCCAGCCAGGCGACGCCGGTCAGGCCGGCAATGAGCCGGGCACGAGACGAGGGAAGCACCGCGCACACCGCGTACAACAGGGCGGCGATGAAAAAGAAATAGATCTGCATAGTTTAAGTTTACACCATAGCCGACAAGCGCGATTCAGGCGACAGCCCGGTGACAGGCACGACGCCGCCAACCAATGCCGCAAGCCTGCCATGATATCGCGCCTGAGGCATGACGGGGTGGCGCACCCTCAAGATTTCGGCAATCTTTCGCACCGCCTGCTTATATATATTAGTATGCCGCAAAAAAATGATGGCCCGCTTAAGCGGGCCATCGGGTATTGCCAATATCCGGCTTACTTCACGTTCAGGCTCTTTTTCGCCTGTTCCAGCAAGTCCGTCTTGACCCAGTCCTTGGCCACAGGCGGCTTCGTCATGCGGCCCACGCCCGTTTTCACCATCACGTCCGTGGTGATCTGGATATGCTCGGGCGAGATGTCATACGAATACGGCGAATTGCTGATCGCGTCGTCGAAGTCATCCTTCGTGATCTGGCCGCGGAACACCACTTCGCGCACGTACTTTTCCGCCGTCGCCTTGTTGTCGATAAAGGTCTTGGTGGCTTCGACGAAGCAGCGCATGAATTTTTCCGCCACGGGACGGCGTTCCTTGTAGAACTTTTCCGTCATCACCATGGTGCGCACGGGCTCGCCGATCGGCGTGTCGTACGGTTTGATGACTTCACTGCCGAAACCCTTGTTGATGGCCTGCGACGATTGCGGCTCCGACTGCATCATGGCGTCGATATTCTTGCCCATCAGCGCCTGGTTCAAGTCGGCGTAGGCCAGGAATACCAGCTGCACATCCTTGCCCTTGGTTTCGGAATACGTCAGGCCCGCCTGCGACAGCTCGGCCAGCAACAGCACTTCCTGTATGCCGCCGCGCGTCACGCCCACGCGCTTGCCCTTGAGTTCCTTGACGCTGGCGATCTTTTGCCCGGCGCCCGCAACCAGGCGCGCGCCGCCCTTGGCAAAACCGGCCACCACATAGATGGGCGCACCGCCGGCGCGGCCGGAAATGGCCGCTTCGGACGCCGTCGCCCCCACGTCCAGCTCGCCCGCGATAATCGCCTGCATCACGTCGAGGCCCTTGGCGAAGATATGCTCTTCGACCTTGATGCCGCACTTGGGCGCGATTTCCTTGATGTACGACACGGCGCCGTAGTGGGCGAATTTCAGATTGCCCAGGCGTACGACTTCCTGCGCCTGCGCCTGCACGGCGCCCATGCCGAAGGCCAGCACGAGGGCGGCTGCGATACCGGTCTTCAAAGTTGATTTTTTCTGCATCGGGTTCTCCTGTGGTGGTTGGTGTGTGCCCGCAAGGGCACGCGAAACACTGCTTTTATTATCAGGAGATAGTACCGCGTGTTGGAGCCAGGGCAACATTTTTTTGCCCTGGCCAGCCCATCCTGCTTAAAACGTGGAGCGCAGGGTCACGCTCGCATTGCGTGGCGCACCGTACCAGTTGCCGCCCCCCGTGTAGCCCGTCTTTTCATAGTAGCGCTTGTCAAAGACATTATTGACGTTCAGGGCCAGCGACCAGCGGGGATCGATGCGGTATTGCGCCAGTGCGCTCCAGACGGCATAGCCGCCCTGCGTAAACTGGAAGTCCCGCTCGCCGCCATCGCGCGTGACCACCGTGCCACTCGTGTAGTTGGCGCTCTGGATGGCGACATTGCCGCCCACCTTCCAGGCCGACCAGGCGCCAGACAAGGTATACGCCGTCGACAGCTTGAACAGATGCTTGGGCGTGATGCTGCTGAAAGGCAAGCCCGTGCTGTCATTCTTGCTATGGTTAAACGTATAGCCGGCGGCAGCCTGCAAGCCGGGCAAGAGTTCGCCGCCCACTTCCATATCCACGCCGCGGCTGGTCACCTTACCCTGCGGCAAGTAGCAGCAATTACCCGCATACAGGTCGGTTTCTTCCGGATAGCCAGGGTCCAGCACGGCCTCACCACTGCGTTCGACATGGAACAGGCTGAAGGTAGCATTCAGGCGGCCCTCAAGCAATTCGCCCTTGAGGCCGCCTTCATAGCTCTTGCCCGTGATGGGCTTGAGCGAGGTGCCCGGCACTGGCCCCGCCTTGTACAGCGCCTGCGGCTTGAAGATGGCGGAATAGCTGGCATACGCCGACCACTGTGGATTGAGGTCGTAGATGATGCCGCCATACGGCGTCAGCTTGGTCGGCTCGCTGAAGCGGCTGTCCGAATCGGGCGACCAGCTTCCCGTGTCGCCATCCAGCGATGCCACGTATTGCTTGAACTTGTAGCGGGCCAGGCGGGCGCCCAGCACCACGTGTAGCTGGTCGCTGGGATGCAGGCGCACGGTGCCGTAAGCGCCATATTGTTCCTGCTCCCATGGATGGAAACGGTACCAGACAGGGCCATTATCGCCGCCAGTCCAGGGCGTGGCATCGGGATCGAAGGGATTGGCCGGGGTAGTGCCGGCCCCCGTCTGCCGGGCCGAATCCCAGTAGCTCGTGACCTTCTGCCGGTCTGCCCCCAGCAGCAACTCATGCGTGCGTCCCAGCAGCCCGAAATTGCCCGTCAGGTTCAGGTCCAGCACATTCTGGTGATTCCAGGCATTGTTGCGCGTGCCGGCCCACACGACGCCATCGCTGCCGCCAGGCTCCACGGCGCCAGTGGTAAACGTGCCGCGCCCCTTGGAGCTCTGCTCGACATGGCTGGCATTGATTTTCAGCTTCCAGCCAGCGGCAAAACGGTGTTCGAGCTGGGCAAACAGTTCCGTGACCTCGTTGTCAACATAACCCCAGGGCTGGCTCAGGTTGGTCGAGCGCGGCAACTGCACATCGGCGCCGTCCGCATAGCGGGGCAAGCCGGAACCACTGCCAGTCGTATCACGCTTGGCCTGCGAAGCGCCCACGGTCAACAGCGATCCCGCGGGCAGATCCGCTTCCAGCACGCCGTACACGAGCGCCTTTTCCGTGCGGAAGTGGCGCATGAAGGAGCCATCATTTTCATACATGGCCACCACCCTGCCGCGCAGCCGGCCGTCATACGCGAGCGGCCCGGTGGCGTCGATGTCGGCGCGATAATTGCTCCAGCTGCCCGCCGACAAGGCAGCCGTCAGTTGCCGGTGCTCGAGCGGCTTCTTGCGCGCCAGGTTGATGATGCCGCCCGGATCACCGGCACCGGCCAGCAGGCCGGACGCGCCGCGCATCACCTCGACCCTGTCATACATCGCCATATCCTGGATTGCCGTCGCGGTATAGCTGCCGATATTGAAGGGGGCGCCGCCATCGATCTGCATGCTGTCGATTTGGAAGCCGCGCGAATAGAAATTGTAGGCGTGGCCGTTCACGCGCTTGGAGGTGATGCCCGGCGTCAGCGCCATGGCGCCGCCGATATCCTTGACGTCCTGGTCATCGAGCTGCTGGCGCGTCACCACGGACACCGACTGGGGAATTTCGCGGAACGACTGGTCGCCCTTGGAAGCGATGCTGGTGACGCGGCTCGTGTAGGAACCCGTCCCTTCCGTACTGCCATCGCTGGAGCGGCGCGCGCGCACGCGGATCGCGGCCAGGGTTTGCTCGCCGGCGGCGCTGGCGGTGGTAGCCGCAGCAGCGGCTGCAGGTGTCGCGGGCGCCACTTTTTGCAAGGTATAGCTGCCGTCGCTGCGGCCGGTGATTTCCAGGCCGCTGCCGGCCAGCAGGCGCGCAAGCGCTGCGCGCGGGGTATAGCTGCCGCTCAGCGCGGGACTGTTCAAACCCGCCGTCAGGGCCGGATCGAAGGACAGGGCGATGCCCGCTTCGACGGCCACGGTGGACAGGTTGCGGCCCAAAGGACCGGCCGGCAGTTCGATGCTGCGCGCGACGGGCGCGTCGAGCGACGCCGCATGGGCGGGTGCCGCCATGGCCAGCATGGCAAGGTGGACGGAGAGAAAAACGATGGAACGGAAGGGAGCTGCGGGCATGACGTTTCCTTTACATGGCAATGGGATCTTCTTCCCCTTGCCAGCCCGGCGCGAAAAAAGTGTCAGGTTTTGAAAACTATTTATTCAGGCGCATCCAGGGTGACCCAATAGCCGCCAAGGCGCGTGCGCGCCGCCACGGGATAGGTCGACACCAGCATCACCAGCGCCGCATCCGTATCCGTGATGGGAAACGCCCCCGAGACGCGCACATTGGCCACGCGGGGATCGCAGCGCACGATGCCGGGCCGGTAGCGGCCCAGTTCCAGCGCAAAATCGTGCAGGCGCATGGCGTCGGCCAGCAGCATGCCGCGCTGCCACGCCAGCTCTCCGGCGTCCAGCGCTCGCGGTTCGCCGATAGCCGCCGCTGTGAAGGCCACCTGCGAACCCGCCGCAATGATGTGCTGCGCACCGCTGTGCGCCAGCACGCGCACGCGGCTTTCCCGCACGGCCAGCGCCGTCCGGCCCTCCTCCTGGCGCACGGAAAACACCGTGCCAAGTGCTTCGAGCCGGCCTTCGGCCGTGGCGACGAAAAACGCACGGCCTTGTGGATCGGGCGACGTCCGCACGGCGATTTCACCGCGCCGCAGGGTCAGCAGACGCTGCGCGCCATCGAATTGCACGTCCAGGGTGGTGGCCGTATTGAGGCTGATGCGGCTGCCATCGGCCAGCACGATGTTGCGCCGCTCGCCCGTCGCCGTCCGGTAATCGTGGCGCCAGCCCTGCTGCTCCATCAGCAGCCAGGCGCCGGGCACCACGGCCAGCAAGGCCGCCAGTTTCAGCAGCGCGGCGCGGCGCGCCGAGGTTCGCGATGCGCGGGACCGGTCCAGCGCCGGCATGGCCAGCTCCGGCGGCAGGCCACCCAGCTTGCCCAGCAGCGCTTCGGCACGCTGCCAGGCGCGCGCATGTTCCGGGTCACTCGCGCGCCAGCGTTCGCATTCGCGCCGCTGCTGCGCGCTGGCCGCGCCCGAGTGCAGTTGCATCAGCCAGTCAGCCGCCTGCTCGAGCACGCGCGGATCGATGGGAACGCGGGCGCCCAAGCTAGTCGCCATCGAGCCGCAGGCACGCCAGGAACGCCTGCTTCATATAGCGCTTCACGCTGGCCAGCGACACGTCCAGCCGTACGGCGATGGCGTCATACGTCAACCCTTCCAGCTGCGACAGCAGAAAGGCGCGCCGCACGGCGGCCGGCAGGGAATCGAGCATGGCGTCGACTTGGTGCAGGGTTTCCAGGATCAGCAATTGCTCTTCGCATGAAGGCGCTTGCGCTTCGGGCAGCAGGGCGATGGCGTCAAGATAAGCGCGTTCGAGCGCCTGGCGCTGGTACCAGTTGATCAGGATGCCGCGCGCCACCGTCGTCAGGTAGGCGCGCGGCTGGCTGATGGCGCCGAGGTCGCGCCGCGCCAGGATGCGGATGAAGGTGTCGTGCGCCAGGTCGGCCGCGTCGGCGGCATTGCCCAGCTTGTAGCGCAACCAGCCATGCAGCCAGCCGTGGTGCTGCTGGTACAGCGCCTGGGCGGCATGCGTGGGAGAAGAGTGGTCTTGCTGTAGGGCGAAGTCGGCGGCCGACATGGGCATCCTTTCCTGTCAGGCGCCTGGCACCAATGCAAATAAGAATTATTCTCATTTTAGCCGAAACAACAACGCCGGCGCAATGCCTGGCCGCGATGGCAGGCATTGCGCTGGCGTTTTTACAACAGCCGACCTTACTGGCCAGCGAGCGCCACGACGGGGTCGAGGCCCGACGCCTTGCGCGCCGGCATGAAGCCAAACACCAGCCCCGTCACCACGGCGCAGGCAAACGCGCCGGCGATGGCGCTCAGCGAAAAGATCACCGGCACGTCCCATACCAGCAGCAAGCCGGCCACCGTCACGCCGACCACGATGCCGGCCACGCCGCCCACCACCGACACCAGCACGGCTTCGGTGAGGAACTGGCGCAGGATGTCGCGCCGGCGCGCGCCCGTCGCCATGCGGATGCCGATTTCGCGCGTGCGCTCGCGCACCGTCATCAGCATCACGTTCATGACGCCGATACCGCCCACCACCAGCGAGACGGCGGCGATCAGGCTGAGCATCATGGTCATGTTGTCCTGCGTCTTGGCTTCGGCGGCGATCGACGCGGCCGCGTTGCTGATGCCGTAGTCGCGGATGCGGTGGCGCTCGAACATGGTGGCGTCGACCGCCGCCTCCACCTCCGTCACGCGCTTGACGTCGGCCACCGCCATGACGGTGTACGTCGGCTCGCGCTGACCGAAGACACGGATGCCGGCCGTGGAAAACGGCAGCAGCAGCACGTCGTCTTCATCCTTCTCACCCGTCAGCGCACCCTTCGCGCTCATCACGCCGATCACCTGGAAAGGCACATTGCCGATCAGGATGCTCTGCCCCACGGGATTGGGCACGTCGGGCATCAGCTTTTCCGCCAGGTGCGCACCCAGCACGGCCACGGTGGCCATCTCGCGCTCGTCTTCCTCGGTAAAGAAGCCGCCCTTGGCCACGGGCCAGGTCTGGATCTGCGGCAGGGCCGGCCCCGTGCCGCGCACATAGGTCTGCACGTCGAGGTTGCCATGGCGGATCACCTTGTTGCCCGTGACATTCGGCAGCACGTGGGTGATGCCCGGCACGTCCTTGAGCGCATCGAGGTCGGCCAGGGTGATGCTGCGCCCCGGGATGCGCGAGCTTTCGCCGCGCGACGCCATGTACAGCAGATTCGAGCCGAAGGCGCCCAGTTGCGCCATCACCTGCTGGCGCGTGCCCAGGCCGATGGCCAGCATGACGATGACCGAGGCGACGCCGATGACGATGCCGAGCAAGGTCAAGCCCGTGCGGAAGCGGTTGATCCACAGCACGCGCCAGGCGGCGCGCGCCGCGTCGAGCAATTCCGTGCCCAGCGACGCACCTGTATCGTGCGCGGCGCGCGCCATGTCCAGCGGCGGCAAGGCCGTCGACGTGGCGGGAATGGCGATGGCGCCCGAGTCTGCGATGATTTCGCCATCGCTGATCTCGATCACGCGGCGCGCCTGGGCCGCCACCTTGCGGTCATGCGTAATGAGGATGATGGTGTGGCCCGCGTCGGCCAGTTCGCCCAGCAGGGCCATGACTTCGGCGCCGCTGCTGCTGTCTAACGCCCCAGTCGGTTCATCGGCGAGGATGATGCGCCCGCCATTCATCAACGCGCGCGCGATCGACACGCGCTGCTGCTGGCCGCCGGACAACTGGTTCGGCCGGTGATCGAGCCGCTCTCCCAGGCCCAGGCGCTTGAGCAGCGCTTCCGAACGGGCGTGGCGGGCGGCCGCCGGCATGCCCGCATACAAGGCCGGCACTTCCACGTTTTCGCGCGCCGATTCGGTGGCGATCAAGTGATACCCCTGGAAGACGAAGCCGAACGCTTCGCGCCGCAGCCACGCCAGTTCATCGGGATTCAGGCTGGCCACATCCTGGCCGGCGAAGCGGTAAATGCCGTCGCTGGGCCGGTCAAGACAGCCAAGCAAATGCATCAGGGTCGACTTGCCGGAACCGGAGGCGCCGACGATGGCGACGAATTCGCCGGCGCCAATCGACAGGGTCAGGCCGCGCAGCACTTCCACGGCCGGCGCGCCGTCATGGCCGCCGTAGCGCTTGCGGATGCCGGCAAGCTCAATCAATGGCGCCGGCTGGCCAGGTTCCCCGGCCTGCCCCAGCGACGCGGCCTCGCTCATGGCGCTCACAGCTGGAACCTGCTGCTGCCGTTGCCGGCCGGCTGCTCGCCCGTGACCAGCAACTCGCCTTCGCGCAAGCCTTGCAGCACTTCCGCGCTGAGGCGGTTGCGCACGCCCACTGTGACGGCGCGCGTATCGACCTTGCCGTCCGCATCCATCACGCGGGCCGTGAACTGCCCCGGCTTGGCGCCTTCTTCCGTCGATGGCTTCAGGGCCGGCAAGGGAACGGCCAGCACATTGTTCGCCGCGGCCGTGACAAACACCACCTGCGCCGTCATCTGCGGCATCAATTCACCATCGGCATTATCCACGTCGAACAGCACGGTATACAGGATCACCTTGCTGGTCGACGGCGCCAGGGCCGTGCCGGCGGCGGAACCACCGGGCACCGGCGGGGCCGGCAGCACTTGGCGCACCTTGCCGCTCCAGCGCCGCTGGTCGCCGCCCAGGGTGGTGAAGTACACGGGCATGTCCGGGCGCACGCGGCGCACGTCCGCTTCCGATACTTCCGTCCACACCGTCATGGCCGACAGGTCGGCGATGCGCAGGATATTCGGCGTCTGGTACGTGGCGTTCAGGGTTTGCCCTTCCTTCGCGTCCAGGCCCACTACCTTGCCGGCCATCGGCGCGTAGATGCGCGTGTAGCCGAGGCGCGCCTCGTCCGCCTTCAGGCTGGCCTGGGTCTGGTCGATCTGCGCCTTCAGGTGGTCGATCTTGGCGCCGGCCGAGGCCAGGGTGGCTTCGGCCGTTTCCAGGTCGGCCAAGGGCGTCGAGTCGAACTTGGCCATCTGCTTCTGGCGGCCATGCTGCTGGCCGGCCAGGCGGTGCTGCGCCTGCTGGTCGGCCAGCTGCGCACGCAAGCCCGCCAGCGCGGCGCGACCCGCATCGACCGTGGCTTGCTGCACGCTGGGGTCGATCTCGGCCAGCAACTGGCCTTTTTCCACGGCGCTGCCGGGCTGCACGTGCAGGCGCGTGATCTGGCCCGACACTTGCGCGCCCACGTCGACATAGGTTTGCGGCTGCAAGGTGCCGATGGCCGTGACGCTCGCTTCGATATTGCCGCGCTTGACGGGCGCCGTGTCAAATACGGTGGCCGGGCCGCGCGTGGCCCACAGGGCGCCGGCGCCAAACAGCGCCAGCAAGACCACGCCGCCCAGGATGCGGGCGCGGCGGGAAGGCAGACGGGCCGCCATCAGGCAGCCACTTTCAATACATTCAAAACATCAATCGGTGTCGCCAGGCGTGAAAAGTGCATCGGTCTATCCTTGAAAATGGCGGTGAACATCACCGCAGGAACGTCACAAGACCTGCCAGCGCGGCGACGGCTGCCAGCAGGGAACTACGAAACAGCAAGCGGGGGGCATATGGCAGCAGCAGGGCCACCAGCAGCGCGCCGGCCCCGATGAATCCCAACCAGGCAACCACGCCGACGGTGGCGCTCCAGCCAGCCACGCAGGGCCAGATGGCCAGCGCCAGCAGGACGGCGCCGGCCAGTTGCAGCGCGCGCCGCACGTTCGGCGCCGCGTCCCTGCCCCAGACCTGGCCATGGTGGCGGTCCATCGCCAGCGACAGGCTGGCCATGCCCGCATACGACAGGCCCAGCGCGCAAAGGATGGTAGTGATCATGACTGTCCTTCCGTATTGACTTGCAGGCTGGCCGTGGGCGCAGCGTTTTCCCTGGCCGCGGCCTTTTTCAGTGGTTTTTCCTTGCGCTTGTGGACTTTCCACGCGCCCCAGGCGGCCAGCAGACCGAAGGCCATGCTACCCAGCTCCACGCCGGCGCTTTCCCAATCGCCGCGCGCGATCTGCGCCACCAGGTTGTCACCCGTGCTCAATACATTCAGGACCGGCAACAGCAGGCACAGGGCGGCCAGCAAGCCCAGTTGCTCGATCCACGCGCGCTTTTCCCCGCGCAGGCAGGCGTGCACCAGCATCACAAACCACACGCCGAAGAAGGCGCGCACTTCCCAGCCGGCGCGCTGCTCGATGCCGACGGGGATCAAACGGTTCGCCCACAAGAAGCCCACGCAGGCGATGGACAGGCCGGCGATCGCCGCCACGTTCAGGCATGTGATGACCCGGTACACGCGCTGCGTGTAGGCGCCGAACTCGCCGCCGGACTTCTGGCGGCGCTTGACCATGAACAGGATCGCCCCCGTGCCCATCATGGCCGTGCCGGCCAGGCCGCAGAAGAAGTACAGCCAGCGCATCGGCGTGCCGCCGAAACCGACCATGTGCAGGTTCGACATGACGGAGCGCGTCAGGCCCGCGCCGCCCGTGTCCGACTCGCCGGGCAGGCGCAAGGCAACCTGCTCGCCCGTGGCCAGCGCATAGCAGGCCCGGCCCGAATTGGCGCTGATCCGTTCCAGCAAATCCGCGTCCTCGTTCCAGCCATACATGCAGACGCGCATGGAGGCATCGTTCGGATTGTCCAGCACCACGGCGCGGATTTCCTGGCCGATGGCCTGTTCGGCGCGCAGCGCAAACGATTCCAGCGCGGGAATGGCCAGCGGCTGGCCCGTTTTCACGGGTTTACCCACATCGTTCCAGTCGGCCAAAAAGGCCTTCTTGGCATTGTCCATGCCGTATTGCGCGACCACGGGGGCCGGCACATAGTCATCGCTGAAGAAGGCCAGGCCCGTGTAGGCGATCATGAACTGGAACGGCAATGTCAGCACGGCCACCGCGTTGTGTGCATCAAGCCACGAACGCTGCCCCTTGGCCGGGCGGAAGGTGAAGAAATCCTTGAAGATGCGCTTGTGCGTGATGACGCCGCTGACCAGCGCCACCAGCATGATCATGGTGGTGATGGCGACGATCCATACGCCGATGCGCCCCGCGTGCAGTTCGTAATGGAAATCGACGAAATGGTGGCCGCCGATGGTTTCCCGTTCCGTTGCCTCGCGCGCATGCTCAATGACGGCGCCCGTCAGCGGATCGAGATCCGCCGCGCCATAGCCGCCAGCGGGCTGGAACCAGTAGGCGGACAGGCCGTGGCCGGGACGCTGCACGGGCCAGATTTCCCACATGTCCGCCTTCGGATGTTCCTTGGCCATGAAGTCGAGCGCCAGTTCCAGGCGGTGCGCGCGGTCCGTGACCTTCGGCAGCGGCGGATCGTTCGCATGCGCCGCCTCTTCAAGCGCGTGCTCGGGCGTCATCCAATGGCCGATCGGGTCGTCGAAGACGGCCAGGGTGCCGGTCAGGAAAATGGCGAACAGCAGCCAGGAAATCCACAGGCCGCTCCACGTATGCAGCCAGGCCATGGCCTGGCGCAGGCCGCCCTGCTGCGGCGTTTTCACCACTTTGTCTACCTTGACGGCGTTCATGCTGCACCTCGCGACAGCAGCAGGCCGATGCCGCCGCAGACGATGGCCGGCAGCAGCATGCCCAGCCAGACACGGCGCAGGTCTTGCACGGCAAAGACCCAGATCACGGCGCAGGTGTAGACGACGAAGGCGCTCAGGGTGGCCGTCAGCACGGCTTCGGCGCGCGACAGCGGCAGCACGGCCGACAGCAGCACGGCTACGCCGGACGTCAGTGCATAGCCGCCAAAGATGGCGGCGAGCACGCGCGAGAACAACATCATGTTGGCCGATTTCATCATCGCGGCGCTCCCTGTGGCACACGCTGGCTCACGCCATTGCTGGCGTGGGCCAGATTCAACTGCACATTCATAAGCCATGCATCCTTCATCAAGATAAGTCATTCAAAAGTGATTATTTACAGTTTGTAGTTCAAAGTCAGCATCAGGTTGCGCGGCGTGCCCACCAGATTGCCGAAGACATCGGAATAGATGCTCTGGTAATAGTGCTTGTCGAGCGCATTGTTGACGTTCAGGCGCAGCTCGGCGCGGCTGTCGATCTGCCACGCCGCATTCAAGCCCAGGATCGCGTAGCGGCCCTGGCGCAGATGGTAGGTGCCGTCGTTTGATTCGGTCGCGCCCTGCCCGTACACCGAGGCACCGACGCGCCAGCCCTGCGCTGCGCCGGACAGGCGGTAGCTGGTGGCCAGCTTGAGCTGCTGGCGCGGATAGCGGCTGTTGAAGTCCTTGCCGATATTGGCCGGATCGCTGTCGCGCGTAAATTGCGCCTTCACATACGTAAAGCCGGCCGACAGCTGCCAGTCGGGCGTCAGGGCGCCCGCCACGTCCAGCTCCACGCCTTCGCTGCGCACTTCGCCCGACGCGCGCTGGCAATAGCCCCAGGTGCTGCCAGGGCAGGGATCCGGGCCGGCCAGGTCGTCCACGCCGCGGTTTTGCTGGCGGATCTGGAACACGGCCGCGCTGGCATTGAGGGCGCCGCCGAAGTATTCGCCCTTCACGCCCGCTTCATAGTTGGTGCCGCTGACCGGCTTCAGGGGCTGCCCATTGGCGTCGGTGGACGCTTGCGGCTGGAAGATCTCGGTCCAGCTGGCGTACACGGAATGCTGCTTGTCGAGGTCATACACGACACCGGCGTAGGGCGTGAATTCGCGCGCCACCGAGTAGCCGGCATCGTCCTTGTACCAGCTCACGCGCCCGCCCAGCACCAGTGACAGCGGCTCGGCCAGGCGCATGCGCGTGCCCGCATACACGCCGCTTTGTTCGGTGATGCTGGCCGTGCGCCACTGCGCGTAATTGATGACGGGACGCGCCACGCTGCCCGCATCCCAGTTGAACGGGTCGAGCACCGGCGCCGCCGCGCCCCAGCTGTACGGGGCCCAGCCGCCATAGCTGTTTTTCGACGAACGGCGGTGGCTGGCGCCGACCGTCAGCTCGTGCTCGCGGCCGAACAGGCTGTAGCTGCCGCTGGCATACGCGTCATAGCTGGTGTTGGCCAGCTCGGCGCGGTAGCTTTGCGAATTGAAGCGCAGGGTGTCGCCGCGGCGGTTGATGCCGGAAAACGTCGTGTCGATCTCGGGCGTCTTGCGCGTGGCCGCCAGCTTGGCCTTCCAGCCATTGCCGAAGCGGTGCTCCAGCTCGGCGAAGATGGTTTTATCCGTCTGGCGCCAGTCATCGAAGTCGGTGCCCAGGTAGGTCGAGCGGGGCAAGTTCAAAAAGCTGCCGTCGGCGGCCGTCACCACGCCCGTCGCGACGCCGTCGTTGTCCGTCTTGCGGTAGTGGGCGCCCAGGGTCAAGGTGGTGTCGGGGCGCAGGTCGGCCTCGATGATGCCGTACAGCTGGTGATTGCGGCCATGCAGCACGTCGACAAAATCCTTCTTGTCCTGCACCGTCGCGACGATGCGTCCGCGCAGGGTCTTCGCTTCGTTGAGCGCGTTGGCCGCATCGGCTTCCAGCCGGTAGTTGCTCCAGCTGCCGACGCTGGCCGAGAATGACGCTTGCGGCGTGGCCGTCGGGCGCTTGCGCACCATATTGATGGCCGCGCTGGGCGTGCCGCTGCCCGTCATCAAGCCCGTGGCGCCGCGCACCACTTCGATGCGGTCATAGATGGCCAGGTCGTCATTGTCGCCATTGAAGGTGCCGTTCGCGCCCAGGCTGGTAGGCAAGCCATCGAACAGGATGTTCTCGACTGGAAAGCCGCGTGCGCTGAAACTGCCTGAATCGCCCGTAAAGTTGCCCTTTTGCATGACAAGGCCCGTGATCGACTGCACGGCGTCGTCCAGTGTCGTGATGCCCAGGTCATCGATCTGCTGGCGCGTCAGCACGCTGACCGACTGCGGCGTTTCGCGCAGCGACAGGTTCAGCTTGGTTGCCGTATTGCTCACGCCCGTCGTATAGGAGCCGCTGCCTTCCGTCGTCGCATCGCGCCCTGCCGTGACGGACACGCCAAGCATGGTCTGTTCGGCAGCAGGGATGGCAGGCGCGGCCTGCTGCGCCAGCGCCGGCAGGCTGGCGGCCAGGCACAAGGCCGCCGCGGCCTGCGCCAGCGGACGCAGTGCGGAGTGAGACGATGGCAAACTGACAAAAGGCAAAGCGTGCGACATGCAAGTTCCTGATAGTGGTGGCGTCATCAGACGGTAAAAAACAGGCGCCTACTCTGTAGGTGCCGCGAAAACAAAAAACGGGCAGTCCGGCTGCAAATATATTTTGTGGGTACTACGGCGCCGGTTCGACGCTGACCCAATACCGCGTGCGGCTGCGCACCTGCACCGGCAAGGAATTGGGCAGCATGTTCAGGATGCGCTGGGTGTCGGCCAGCGGGAACACGCCCGACAGGCGCAGCTGGGCCACTTCCGGCGCGCAATGAATCACACCGGGGCGGTAGCGGGCCAGGTCGGCCAGGAAATCGCCCAGGGTCACGTCGTCGACGATCAGCTGGCCACGCGACCAGGCGTGCGCATACGCATCGATGGCGTGCGGCGCGTCTGGCGCCTGACGGGAAAACGCCACTCCGTGGCCGGCCGCCAGCAGCAAGGGCGCGCCGCTGCCGTCGCGGGGCAGGATTTCAACGGCGCTTTCCAACACGTCCACGGTGCTGTAGCCATCCTGCTGGCGCACGGCAAAGCGCGTGCCCAGTGCACGCACACGGCCTTCGCGCGTGGCCACCACCAAAGGCGCGTCGCTGCCGGCGCCGTGGCCGCTGGTGACGAGGATTTCGCCGGCCAGCAGCTCGATCAGGCGCCGGCTGGCGTCGAAACGCACGTTCACGGCCGAAGCCGTATTCAGGCTGAGCACGCTGCCATCGTCCAGCACCACCTCGCGCCGCTCGCCCGTGGCCGTGCGGTAGTCGGCGCGCAGGGCGCGCACGCCATCCCACGCATCCGTCTGCGCGGCCAGCATGCCGCCGCCGGCCGCCACGCCCAGCCACGCCAGCAACTGGCGCCGCTTGCCGTTGACGGCTTTCTGCTGCGTGCCGGCCAGCGCCTGCGCGGCCGCACCGCGGTGCAAGCCGTTGATCCGTTGCGTGACAGCGTCGATATGCTGCCAGGCCCGTTCGTGTTCCGGGTCGGCCTCGCGCCAGCGCTGCCAGGCGGCGTGTTCCGCTTTGCTGGCCTCGCTCGACATCAGCACGGTCAGCCACTCGGCCGCCTGCTGCTGCACCTCTTCGCGGATGGCTGCCGGGGCTGCGGGTTCTGCCACCGTGCTCATGCCGGCAGGGAGAAAAACACCTGGCGGTTGGCACGCGTCAGGTATTGCTTGACCGAGCTGGCCGACACGTTCAGGCGCGCGGCGATCTCGGCATAGCTGAGGCCCTCCAGTTGCGCCAGCAGGAACGCCGTGCGCACGGGCGCCGGCAAGCCGTCGAGGGCCTGGTCGATTTCCTGCAAGGCTTCCAGCGCCAACAGCCGTTCTTCGGGCGCGGGCGCCACCTCGGGCGGCAGGCAGGCCAGCGCCTCCAGATACGCGTCTTCCAGCACTTGCCGGCGGTAGCGGTGCGCCACCAGGCGGCGCGCGATGGTAGCGAGAAACGGCCGCGCCTCGCGGATCTGCGGCGCGGAATCGGCCGTCAGCACGCTGATGAAGGTGTCTTGCGCCAGGTCCGCCGCGTCGCCCGCATTGCCCAGCTTATGCCGCAGCCAGCCCTGCAGCCAGCCGTGATGGCTGCTGTAGAGCGCGTGCAGGTCTTGTTGCTGTGCAAAATCGGCGGCCGACATGGCATCCCTTTCCGCTCAGGCGTGCGGCACCCGAGAATGTAAATAAGAATTATTCTCATTTTAACCGTGTTTTTGACTTTCATGCAATCGCGGCATTGCCAGAAATACCAACTAATTCAAAAGCAGGCCAACCGCCAGGCGATGCAGCGCAGGACCGCCAGCCAACCGCGATAAGGTAAAATGACGGCCATCGTCCGGCTTTCGCCGCCCACTCCCAAGCTTTTCATTGCAGGTTCATCATGCTAGATAATCTCACCCAACGGCTTGCCAAAGTCGTCAAGACCATGCGCGGCGAGGCGCGCCTGACCGAAGCGAACACCGCCGACATGCTGCGCGAAGTGCGCCTGGCGCTGCTCGAAGCCGACGTCGCCCTGCCCGCCGTGCGCGAATTCATCGCCAAAGTCAAAGAAAAAGCCATGGGCGAGGATGTCATTTCCTCGCTGACGCCAGGCCAGGCCCTGGTTGGCGTGGTGCAGCGCGAGCTGGCCGCCCTGATGGGCGCCGACCTGGGCCCGGAAGCGTCGCAGATCAGCTTTGCGCAACAGCCGCCCGCCATCATCCTGATGGCCGGTTTGCAGGGTGTGGGTAAAACCACCACCGTCGGCAAGCTGGCGAAGTACCTGAAGGAAGAAAAGAAGAAGAAAGTGCTGACCGTCTCGGCCGACGTGTACCGTCCCGCCGCGATCGCCCAGCTGCAATCGGTCACCGCCCAGGTGGGCGCCGACTTCTTCCCGTCCAGCAGCACGGACAAGCCGGTCGATATCGCCCTGGCCGCGCTGGACTGGGCGAAAAAGCATTACCACGACGTGCTGATCATCGATACGGCCGGTCGCCTCGGTATCGACGAAGAGATGATGCGCGAAATCGCCGCCGTCCACGGCGCCGTGAAACCGATCGAAACCCTGTTTGTCGTTGACGCCATGCTGGGCCAGGACGCCATCAACACGGCCAAGGCCTTCAATGATGCGCTGCCGCTGACGGGTATCGTGCTGACCAAGCTTGACGGTGACGCGCGCGGCGGTGCAGCCCTGTCCGTGCGCCACATCACGGGCAAGCCGATCAAGTTTGCCGGTGTCTCGGAAAAACTCGACGGCCTGGAAGCGTTCGACCCGACCCGCATGGCCAACCGTATCCTGGGCATGGGCGACATCCTCGCCCTGGTGGAAGAAGCGCGCAAGGGCGTCGACAGCAAGGCAGCGGCCGACCTGGCGCAGAAGATCAAGGTCGGCGGCAAGTTCGACATGAACGACTTCAAGGCGCAACTGGGCCAAATGAAGAAAATGGGCGGCATGGCCAACCTGATGGACAAGCTGCCGGCCCAGTTCCAGCAGGCGGCAGGCGGCAAGAACATGGATCAAGCCGACAAGCAGGTGCGCCGCATGTGCGGCATCATCGACTCGATGACGCCGCAGGAACGCGCCAAGCCTGAACTGATCAAGGCCACGCGCAAGCGCCGCATCGCCGCCGGCGCCGGCGTGCAAGTGCAGGAAGTGAACCGCATGCTGACGCAATTCGAGCAAATGCAGACGATGATGAAGAAATTGTCGGGCGGCGGCATGATGAAGATGATGCGCAGTATGAAAGGCATGATGCCCGGGATGAGGTAGTGGAAGGCTTCAAAATCCGCTGCGCGGTGGTCTTTGCGGCCGGCGATGCTCACCGTACTAAAGTACGGTTGCGCTTCTCAGCCACAAATACCATCCGCTCGCTGTGATTTTGAAGGCCTTCGAGATGCAGCAGTATCTTCGTTTGAAACCCAAAAAACACCGTTCTAAATAATGCCGGATTGCATTTTCATGTGTCCGGCATCACTCTTCCCTCCCCCAGCAGCACCCCTCCCCGCATAGCCAGCAACCATGCCATTTACGGGCAAAAACGCCGTTCTGCGCTCCCAAGCGGTGCGCCCGGGCGACAGCATTGCCATTTCCCTGCTTTTTCCTCGTGAAAACGTGAAAAACACTTGCATACAAGGTAAATCCACACCAATATTAGCCGTGCGATTAATTGCGCAATTTCCCATGTGTTTGTTAAGGAGGCTCGAAGATGGCAACAGCCAAAAAAACCCCAGTAGCAGCGCCAGCCAAAGCAGCAGCAGCCAAGCCTGCAGCCGCCAAGAAAGCAGCACCCGCAGCCAAAGCAGCAGCTAAACCAGCAGCGGCGAAGAAAGCGGCAGCACCGGCAACACCACGCAAGCCAAACGCAGCATTCATGAAAGCAATGACGCCATCGAAAGAGCTGGCCGCCGTTGTTGGCGCAGCACCACTGCCGCGCACGGAAGTGACCAAAAAGGTATGGGATTACATCAAAAAACTCGATCTGCAAGATCCGGCCAACCGCCGCATGATCAATGCGGACGACAAGCTGAAAGCAGTTTTCGGCGGCAAAGCCCAAGTCTCCATGTTTGAAATGACGAAACTGATCTCCGATCATTTGAAATAATCAGATACGCACAGGGCGTTTCGCGCCGTGTGAGTGCCCCGCCGCTTTACTGCGAGCGGGGCATTTTTTTGCCTGCCGTTCAAGCGGCCGGCTTGAATTCCCACTGCCGCCACGCCGCCCGCACGGCATTCGGATACTCGGCCCGTCCCCGGCTGCCGTTATACCGCCCCAGCGCCAGGTACAAATCGCCCTTTTCCATATCCAGGTACATGCGCAAAATCGCGCAGCCGTAGCGCAGATTCGTCTGCATGTGGAACAACTTGCTGCGGTCGCTGTCGCCGATGACGCCCGTCCAGAACGGCATCACCTGCATGTAGCCACGCGCGCCAGCCAGCGAGACGGCATATTTGCGGTAGGCGGATTCCACCTGGATCAGGCCCAGCACGAGGGCCGGTTCCAGACCCGCGCGGCGCGCTTCGTACCAGACGGTTTCCAGAAATTCCGTACGCAGCTGGGCGTCCGGCAGCTTGCGCTGCAGGCGCGACGACATCTGCGCCAGCCATTGCTGGTAGCGCTGCAAGTCGGCGGGCGTGGCAAATTTGGGCTGCGGCGGGCGTTCGTCGCGGATCGCGTGCGACAGGGCCAGGCGGACGGAGTCGGCCAGCGCCTCCTCCTTCTGGTTGCCAGCCTGCGCCGGAGCGACGCAGGCCAGGCAGGCGGCCAGCGCGAGCGCGCCAGCCGTCTTGCTTACTGATAGACGCTTCACTGCGCCATTTTGCCCTGGATGAAGGCGACGATCTCGTCCGGTGCCACGCCAGTTGCTTCCGCGTCGCGGCGGCCCTGGTATTCCAGCTTGCCTTCTTTCAGGCCGCGCTCGCCGATGACGATGCGGTGCGGCACGCCAATCAGTTCCCAGTCAGCAAACATGGCGCCAGGGCGCAAACCGCGGTCGTCGACGATGACGTCCACGCCAGCGCCTTGCAGGGCCGCGTACAGCTTCTCCGTCTCTTCCTTGACCAGTTCGCTACGGTCCATGCCCATCGGGCACAGCACGACCTCGAATGGCGCGATCGACGCCGGCCAGATGATGCCCTTGTCGTCGAAGTTCTGCTCGATGGCGGCGCCAAGGATGCGCGTCACGCCGATGCCATAGCAACCCATCTGCAACGGCGCAGGCTTGCCGTTTTCGTCGAGGAAGGTGGCTTTCATGCTTTCCGAGTACGCCGTACCCAGCTGGAACACGTGGCCCACTTCGATGCCGCGCTCGATGGCGAGTGCACCCTGGCCGTCCGGCGAAGCGTCGCCGGCGACGACATTGCGCAAATCGGCCACGATGGCAGGCTCGGCCACGTCACGGCCCCAATTGGCGCCCGTGTAGTGGAAACCGGCCTCATTCGCGCCGCACACGAAGTCGCTCATGTGGGCGACCGTGCGGTCCGCCACCACGGTGACGGGTGCCTTCGTGCTGATCGGGCCCAGGTAGCCAGGAATCGTGCCGTAGACTTCCAGGATTTCCGCTTCCGTGGAGAAACGGTGACCGGCCAGGCCGGCAACCTTGCCCACCTTGATCTCGTTCAATTCATGGTCGCCGCGCAGCAGCAGCATGAAGTGCTGTTTCGTGACTTTTTCATCCTTGCCCGTCGTTTCCACCGTCAGGGCGATGGTTTTCACGGTCTGCGACAGTTCCAGGCCCAGCAAGGCGGCCACGGTTTCGCACTTGACGGTGTCCGGCGTAGCCGTTTTCGTCAGCGCCTGGGCGGCGGCCGGGCGCTCACCGGCTGGCGGCAGCGCTTCGGCCGCTTCCATGTTGGCGGCGTAATCGGAGGTCGGGCAGTACACGAGCGCGTCTTCACCCGTGTGGGCGATGACGTGGAATTCATGCGAACCGGAACCGCCGATGGCGCCGTTGTCGGCGGCCACAGCGCGGAATTGCAGGCCGAAGCGCGTGAAGATGCGCGTGTAGGCGTCGAACATGACCTTGTACGACGCTTGCATGCCGGCCAGGTCGCGGTCGAACGAGTAGGCGTCCTTCATGGTGAATTCGCGGCCGCGCATCAGGCCGAAGCGTGGGCGGCGCTCGTCGCGGAACTTGGTCTGGATGTGATAAAAGTTCAACGGCAACTGGCGGTAGGACTTGATTTCCGTGCGCACGACGTCGGTGATGACTTCTTCCGATGTCGGCTGGATCGCGTATTCGCGGCCGTGGCGGTCTTTCACGCGCATCAGTTCGTCGCCCATCTTGGTCCAGCGGCCCGTCTCTTGCCACAGTTCGGCTGGCTGCACGAGCGGCATCAGCAGTTCGATGCCGGCGGCTTTGTTCATCTCGTCACGGATGATGGCTTCCACCTTGCGGATCACGCGCAAGCCCATCGGCATGTAGGTATAGATGCCGGAACCGAGGCGTTTGATCATGCCTGCACGCATCATCAACTGGTGGCTGACGATTTCCGCGTCAGAAGGTGCATCTTTAAGTGTGGAAATAAAAAAACGGGAGGCGCGCATAACGGTGAATTCTTTTTAAAAAGAGAGGGTTATAATCAACCTAATTTTAAAGGATTAGCTGGCTGATGCGTCCATACTTTACACAAATGCGCTCAATTGGTGCGATTCCGGCGCTTTTCGCACCCCGAAAAGGTCACCGGCTTGCGAAGTTGTGGGTAATTATGTAAAAAAAGACGCACTGTCGCAGAAAGTTTGAGGTGCATTATGCTCGACCGTGAAGGGTTTCGGCCCAACGTCGGCATCATCCTGCTAAACGCCCAGAACGAGGTGTGGTGGGGCAAGCGGGTGCGCGAGCACTCATGGCAGTTTCCGCAAGGCGGTATCAAATATGGCGAAACACCGGAACAAGCCATGTTTCGCGAACTTGAAGAGGAAATCGGACTCAGACAGGAACACGTCAAAATTGTCGGCCGCACCCGCGACTGGCTGCGCTATGAAGTGCCAGACCACTTCATCAAGCGCGAGATTCGCGGCCATTACCGTGGCCAGAAGCAGATTTGGTTTCTGCTGAGAATGTGCGCGCGCGATAACGACGTCAATCTGCGCCTGACCGACCATCCCGAGTTCGACGCCTGGCGCTGGCATGAATACTGGGTCCCGCTCGATGTCGTCATTGAATTTAAACGCGATGTTTACCAGCGCGCCTTGCAGGAGCTGTCCCGCTTCCTGACCTGGCCCGTGCATGGCAACGCACAGCAAGCGCACCGCCACACGTCGCGCTACCTGCGCCAGCCCCATGCGCCACGGGCGCAGGATGGTACGGCACTGGCCAAGCCTTGCGACGGCATCGCCGCCGAAGGGTGTACGCCGGAGCTGATTCTGCCAGGCAAGGAGTAGTCTGCCGCACCATGAACGCACTCTCCCACGCAAAAGGGGCAGCCTGAACAGGCTGCCCCTTTTTTCATGCCGGCAGGAAATTCCCCTGCCGGTCAGGCTGACTTAGTTTGCTGCCGACGCTGGCGCAGCGGCGGGAACATCCAGGGTGATGGCTTTCAAGCCCAGGATATTGCTGCTGTAGTGGCGGATCTTGTTGGCCAGGGCTGGATCGTTATTCAGCTTTTGACCGTACGACGGCACCATTTCCACCATCTTCGCTTGCCATTCCGGCGTCGCCAGACGGCTCTTGAATGCCGTTTGCAGCACCTTGATCATGATCGGCGGCGCGGTCGAAGCGCCTGGCGATGCACCCAGCAGGGCAACGATGCTGCCATCGGCGGCGCCGACGACTTCCGTGCCGAACTGCAGCAAGCCGCCTTTGACAGGGTCATCCTTGACGATCTGCACGCGCTGGCCGGCGTTTTGCAGGGTCCAGTCTTCCATCTTGGCGTTCGGCAAGTACTCGCGCAGGGTGTTCAAACGGTCTTCCGGCGAGTTCATGACCTGTTCAACCAGGTATTTCGTCAGCGGAATATTGTCGTAGCCGGCTTGCAGCATCGGTTTCACATTGCCCGTGCCGATCGAGGCAGGCAAGTCGATCCAGGAACCATTTTTCAGGAACTTGGTCGAGAAGGTGGCAAACGGGCCAAACAGCAGGGCTTTCTTACCGTCGATGATGCGCGTATCAAGATGCGGCACGGACATCGGCGGCGAACCGACGGACGCCTTGCCGTAGACCTTGGCCGCATGCGCCGCCACCAGTTCCGGATTCGTGGTCACGAGCCATTGGCCGCCCACCGGCACGCCGCCGTAGCCCTTGGCTTCAGGAATGCCCGATTTTTCCAGCAGCGGCAGCGAACCGCCGCCGGCGCCGATGAAGACGAACTTGGCGCGCATGGTCTTTTCCTTGCCAGCGTTCAAATCTTTCACCGTCACGTTCCACACACCGTCGGCGCCGCGCTGGATGTCTTCCACCTGGTGGCGCAGGTGCAGAACCATGCCATGGCTGTCCGTCAGGTATTTCACGAGACCGCGCGTGAGGTTGCCGAAATTGACGTCGGTACCGATTTCCATGCGCGTCGCGGCCACTTTCTGGCCCTTGTCACGGCCTTGCATGACCAGCGGCGCCCATTGCTCGATCTGCGCCTGGTCTTCCGAGAACAGCATGCCCTTGAACAAGTTTTCCTTTTGCAGCGCAGCATAGCGCTTCTTCAAAAAGGCAATATTGTCGTCGCCCCACACAAAGGCCATGTGCGGCACATTGTTGATGAAGGTTTGCGGTGCGCCCAGATGCTTGTTGGCTACCTGATAAGCCCAGAATTGCTTGGAAATTTCGAATTGCTCGTTGATGGCAACGGCTTTCTTGGTCTCGATGCTGCCATCGGCCGCTTCAGGCGTGTAGTTCAGCTCGGCAAACGCCGAGTGGCCCGTGCCTGCGTTATTCATCGCGTCCGAACTTTCGGCGGCCACGGAATCGAGGCGCTCGACCATTTCCATCGTCAGCGACGGATCGAGTTCCTTGAGCATGCTGCCCAGGGTGGCGCTCATGGTGCCAGCGCCGATCAGCAGCACGTCGACCGGTTTTTCGGACGAGGCCGGAGGGGTCTTGTTACATGCCGCCAGGATCAGGCACGACATCAAAAGTAATAGCGATTTACGCATACGTAACTCCGTTTATGAATACTGAAGGATGATTCTTGCGCGCCACCGTGGCGGCACCATCGCTGTATGAAATGCAAACAGCCAGCCGGAACGCCAGGGCGGCCGGACAGGTCAAGTCGATGGTGATAGGCATGCTGCCGCGCTCCGGGATATCCCTGGAGCAATATCTGGTGGCAAAGGTGCGGGCAATGGAAACAGGGGAATGGCAATAAAATCGCCGTCATGTCCAGTGCAAATATCAAGAGCGGCGATTTTATCACCGTTATTTGGCGCCGCCGGGCCGTGGCGGTAGTGGATAATACTTACTGCAGGGTATTAAATGACAGTGACTCTCGGGTCATGCCAGCGGCCACCAGACGGCAAAAAGGGCATCCTCGATGCCCTTTATTTATGTACGCGGTACAATGCCGGCTGCCCTTTAGCCATAGTCCTTCAGCCATGTTCAACCCCTCTTCCGACGATGTGCGCCGTTTCTTTTGCGACACTTTGCGCAAGCACCGCGCCCATGACATCCTCACGCCGATGGAAGCCATCGCGCTCGACTGGATCCTCGAACACCCCGAGTATGAAAACGAGCTGAGCGACGTCGAAGCGGCGCTGGCGCGCGACTATTCCGTCGAAGGGGGACAAGCCAATCCGTTCTTGCACCTGTCCATGCATCTGTCGATCACGGAACAAGTGCAAGTGGACCAGCCGCGCGGCATCCGCCCGGCCGTCCAGCAGCTGACCCAGCGCCTCGATTCGGCCCATGCCGCCCAGCACGAAGTGATGGAATGCCTGGGCCAGATGATCTGGGCTTCGCAACGCTCGGGTTTGCCGCCGGACACGGACGCCTACATCGACTGCGTGCGCCGCCGGTAGGAACACCTGTCAAAACCTACTGCGCGTCGCGCTTTGCGGCCTGCGATGCTCACCGTACTAGAGTACGGTTGCGCTTCTTAGCCACAAATCGCTGCCGCTCGCTACGGTTTTGCCAGGTGTTTTACCAGTACTGCTTCACATCGGTTTTACTGCCTCCTTCATACGCTGAGGCAAGGCGTGTGCAGGCCCCTTTTCCATCAACCCCAGCACCACCTGCAATGCCATGGCGATGGCGCCAACGATGAAGACCACGTCGCCGAAGGTGCGTATCCAGCGCAGGTTCTGCAACAACGGCTGCTGCATGAACGCTTCGCTGCGCGCATACCACAGGCCTTCCGTCACGCTGGCGTGGAACTGGATGATGCCTATCGGCAGCAAGCTGGTAAAGATCATCAGCACCAGGCCCGCATTCAAGCCCCAGAACGCCGTCTTCATCAAGGCAGGGCTGAAGCGGTAGTCGGGCCGCAAATAGCGCAGCACCAGCAAGGTAAAGCCCAGCGCCAGGAAGCCGTACACGCCGAACAGCGCCGCATGCGCATGCACGGGGGTCGTGTTGAGACCCTGGATGTAGTACAGCGCCACGGGCGGATTGATCATGAAACCCAGCACGCCGGCGCCCAGCATGTTCCAGAAGGCGACGGCGACAAAGCACATCATGGGCCAGCGCAACTGCTCCATCCACGGCGCGCGCTCCTTCAAGCGCCAGTTTTCCCACGCTTCATGCCCCAGCACGATCAGCGGCACCACTTCCAGCGCACTGAAGCTCGCGCCGATGGCCATCACGGGCGTGGTGGTGCCGGCGAAGTACAGGTGGTGGAAGGTGCCGGGTATCCCGCCCAACATGAACAGCGAGGCCGATGCCAGGCTGGCCGTCGTGGCCATGCGCACCGACACCAGGCCCAGGGTCGAAAAGATGAAGGCCAGCGCCGTCGTGGCGAACACTTCGAAGAAGCCTTCCACCCACAGGTGCACCACCCACCAGCGCCAGTATTCCATCACGGACAGGTGCGTGCGTTCGCCGTAGAACAGGCCGGCGCCGTAAAACAGGCCGATGGCGCCGACGGATGCGGTCAGCAGCGCCAGCAGGTTCTTGTCGCCGCCCGGCTTGCGCAGGGCCGGCACGACGCCGCGCAGCATCAGCACAAGCCACAGCAGGATGCCGATATATTTACCGATTTGCCACAAGCGTCCCAGGTCCACATATTCATAGCCCTGGTGACCCAGCCAGAAATTCCACTCGGGCGGCATCACTTGCGCAATGGCCAGGTAGTTGCCGATGAACGAACCGACGACGACCGCGACGAGGGCCCAGAACAGCACGTCGACACCGAGGCGCTGCCACTTGGGGTCCTTGCCGCCATTGATCAGGGGCGCGAGGAACAGGCCGGCGGCCAGGAAGCCCGTGGCGATCCAGAACAGCGCGGCCTGGATATGCCAGGTGCGCGTGAGCGCATACGGGAACCAGCGCGACACGTCGACGCCGTAGAACTGCTGCCCTTCCACCGTGTAGTGCGCCGTAAAGCCGCCGATGAAGACCTGGAAGGTAAACAGCGCCACCACGAGGAACAGGTATTTTCCCAGTCCCCGCTGCGAAGGCGTCAGGGCGAACGTGGTGAGCGGATCGCGCGGACCGGCGGCCGGCAGCGCTTCGTCATGGTCGCGCAGGAAGGCCCAGCCCCAGACGAGGAAGCCCACGCCGGCCAGCAGCACCACCACGCTGGCAACCGACCAGACGAGGTTTTCGCCGCTGGGCTGGTTCCCGATCAGCGGTTCATGCGGCCAGTTGTTCGTATAGGTCACTTTCTGGCCAGGGCGCTCGGTGGCGGCGGCCCACGCCGTCCAGAAGAAGAACTGCGACATCTGCGCGCGCCGCTCGGCGCTGGGCAGGGTGTTTTCCTTCATGGCGAAATGCTCGCGGCTGGCGTGCAGCGCCGGCGCGTCGGAGAACAGCTGGTCGTAGTAGTGCGCCGTGTTGGCGATCGCTTGCACGCGGCGCGGCGACAGGCGCAGCACTTGCGCATCATCGGTGCGGTTGCCGCGGTATTCGAGCTTGAGCGCTTCGCGCAGCGCCGCCTGCGCGGGGCCGTCGAGCGCCGCGTACGCCTTGCCATGCTGTTCTTGCGCGGCCAGTTCCAGCCAGGCCGTCAATTCGCGGTGCAGCCAGTCGGCCGTCCAGTCGGGCGCCTGGTAGGCGCCGTGGCCCCAGATGGAACCGAGCTGCATGCCGCCCACCGATTGCCAGGCCGTCTGGCCATCGAGGATGCCCTCGCGGTCGAACAGCTGCCGGCCATCCTGCGCCAGCACTTGCGCGGGAATGGGCGGCGCCTGCCGGTAGACTTCCGTGCCGTAGTAGCCGAGCAGCGAAAACGTCACGATCAGCACACCGATCAGGGTGAACCAGAGTTTTTTGTAGGGACCCATGGGTCTTTCCTTTGTCAGTGCACCACGGCCGGCGCAAAGCGCTCGAACAGGATATTGTTTTCGGTATGGATGTGCGCCATCAGGTCTGCACGGAAGGTGCGCAAGCCCGTGTACAGCGCGCGCCAGGTGGTGCAGGCGCCGGCCGGCGCGGTGATATCGTTCGTCATTGCCTCCATGGCGCGCAAGGCCACGCCATGGTCGTCATGCTCCATGCGCATCACGTTGATGGGCGCGCCGGCCCGGGGCCCCTGGCCGCGCACGATCATCGGAAACAGCACGTCTTCTTCCTTGCGCATGTGGCTTTCCAGCTCCTGCGCCATGGCCGACAGGTGTTCCGCCAACCCGTGCGGACAGTCGGCGCGGTCGCCATGCACCTGCTCGACCTTGCGTGCCAGGCGTATCAACTCGGGCAGCTGCTCGCGGTGCACGGCGTGGTAGCGCGCCAGGATGTGCTCCACCAGTTCGGTGGCCGAGGCCTCCTGCCAGTCAAGCTCGCCGCTGGCGTCAGTCCGTCCTGCCAGCAGTTTCAGTTCCTCGACGATAGGCGCCGTGTCCACGCCGGCCGCTTCGGCCGCCGCGCGCAATGTCTTGTTGCCGCCGCAGCAGAAATCCAGGCGGTGCGCATCGAACAGGCGCGTGGCGCCGGGGATGCGGCGGGCCAGCTGGCCCAGGGATTGTTCGATCAGTTCCATAGATACTCCTTGATGATGAATGTGGTGGTGTTATTGAACGGCGCCCGCGTGGTAGACGCCGGGCACGGCTTCGCCAGTCACTTCCAGCACGCCCACGGCGCCCTTGCCTGCGCGCGACAGCGCATGGTCGACCAGCAGATAGCTGCCAGGGTGCTGTACCTTGAGTTCGACGATGGTCGCGCCGCCCGGCGCCACGAGCGTCGTTTGCACGTCGTGTTTCGGGCTGCTGATCGAGCCTTCGCTGTACACCTTGTCGAAGATCTCGCCGATGATGTGGAACGATGAAATCTTGTTCGGGCCGCCGACGCCGAAATAGATGCGCACCGTCTCGCCGACTTTCGCCTGCAGTTTGTGCGTCTTGCTCAGGGCGCCCACTTCGCCATTGAAGACGTAGTAGTCGGGCAGCTCATTCGCCATTTTTTCCAGGTTCGGCTCCTGGTGCACGGGGGCGCCGTGCGGACGGCCCGTGTACATCTCGCCCTGCATCACGTAGTACTCGCGGTCGACTTTCGACAGGCCGCCTTCCGGTTCGACCAGGATCATGCCGTACATGCCGGCCGCGATATGCTGCGGCACCAGTGGCGTGGCGCAGTGGTACACGAACAGGCCCGGATTGAGCGCCTTGAAGGTGACGGTTTTTTCCTGCCCCGGCGCCACCTGCGTGTGCTGTCCGCCGCCATGGCCGCCCGTCACGGCGTGCAGGTCGATCGAGTGGATCATCTTGCTGTCCTTGGCGTTGAACAGGGTCAGCTCCACCGTGTCGCCCACTTTCGCGCGCAGCATGGGGCCGGGCACCTGGCGATTGAAAGTCCAGTACGTAAAACTGGTACCGTCATCGAGCTTGCCCGGCAGTTCCACCGTCTCCATCCGGTATTTCAGGGTTTGTGGCGCGCGCGCGCCGATGGCGGACGGCACAGAGGCCGGATTGGCCGCCACGTTGACTGCCGAAGGATCGGGGCCGCGCATCGGCGACGGCGCGGGCGTGTACAGGGCCAGCGCGGCGGCCTGGCTCGATTCGCTGGCAGCGCTGCCGGCGCCAGCCACCTTCGGTGCGCCGGCTTCGGCCAGCGAAGTGCCGCTCACTACCAGCTTGCCTTCCATGCCGATCTGGCGGTGGCCGGGGATCGAGCAGTAATAGGTGAACGTGCCGGCGCGCGTGACCTTGAAGCGCACGGTGGTGCTGCCGCTATTGGCGCTGAACTTGGCCGATGCGACGTTCAGTTCCGGGATCAGCAAATCGTGCTCGGCGCCTTCGCCGCTTTTCAGCACGAGTTCCACCGTGTCGCCCACCTTGGCCGCCAGCACGGGGTTGACCTGGCCCTTGGCGTCGATGAACACCATCTTGCCGTCGACGATATTGGTTTGCAGTTCATAGCGCTTGAGCGTTGCGGCTACAGGTTTGGCCGCAGTGGCGGCGGCACTGGCCGGCAGGCTGGCCTGGGCTTGCACGGACAGGGGCATGGCCAGTACGCAGACGGCGGCGGCGATGGCGCGGAGGGAGGGAGTCGTTTTCATCAAGCTTTCCTTGGTCTTGTATGCCGGTTCGGCCCCCTTACCTAGGCAATCCGTGTGCCAGGAAAAACTTGTTTTAAATCAACGATTTGAAAAATGCAGGGTCGGTATGACCCTCTTTGGACGTGGTCCGTTGTACCCTGCATGGTACTTATGACCACCACTGCCATCCACCTGCTGTTACTGACCGACCTGGTCGCCGACCTGCCCGTGGCCGTGCGCCTGCAACGCCTCGTCGGCAGCCTGCGCGCGCACTTCGGCTGCGAAGCCGTGGCCTTGCTGAAAATCGATGGCGAGCACCTGCGCCCCGTGGCGATGGCCGGCCTGGCCAGCGACGCGCTGGGACGCCGCTTCGCCGTCGCCGACCACCCACGCCTGGCCGCCATCCTGCAGCGGCGCGGCGTGCTGTGCTTCCATCACGACAGCTCCCTGCCCGATCCCTACGATGGCCTGATCGCCGAGCGGGCCGGCGAACCGCTGCCCGTGCACGACTGCATGGGCATGGCGCTGGACCTGGAAGGCGAACGCTGGGGCGTGATCACGCTCGACGCGCTGCAGGTGGGCACCTTCGATACCCAGGCGCAGCGCGACCTGGGCGAACTGGCCTGCGCCATCGAGGCGGCCGTGCGCGTGACGCGCCTGGAGACGGAAATCCGCGCCCTGCGCCTGTCGGGCGGCGCCATGCTGGCCGATGCGCAAGCGCCGCGCGAGGAACACGATTTCGTGGGCCAGAGCAGCGCCATCACGCACTTGCTGCACGAATTGCAGGTGGTGGCCGATTCCGAGCTGCCCGTGCTGCTGCTGGGAGAAACGGGCGTGGGCAAGGAACTGTGCGCGCATCGCCTGCACCGGCTGTCGCGCCGTGCCGGCAAGCCCCTGATCCACGTCAATTGCGCGGCCTTGCCCGAGTCCCTGGCCGAAAGCGAATTGTTCGGCCATGTACGCGGCGCGTTTTCCGGCGCCGTCAGCGACCGGCCCGGACGCTTCGAGGCGGCCGAAGGGGGCACCCTGTTTCTCGATGAAGTGGGGGAATTGCCATTGTCGATACAGGCCAAGCTGCTGCGCACCTTGCAAAATGGCGAAATCCAGCGCCTGGGCGCGGACCGGCCGCGCAGGGTCAACGTGCGCGTGATCGCCGCCACCAACCGCAGCCTGCGCGAGCATGTGCGCGACGGTTCGTTCCGCGCCGACCTGTATCACCGTCTATCCGTGTATCCCGTGCCAATTCCGCCGCTGCGCGAGCGGGGCAATGACGTGCTGCTGCTTGCCGGTGGCTTCCTGGAACTGAACCGCGCGCGCCTGGGCTTGCGCAGCCTGCGCCTGTCCGCTGCGGCGGAAAACGCCTTGTGCCATTACCGCTGGCCGGGCAATGTGCGCGAACTGGAACATGTGATCAGCCGGGCCGCGCTGAAAGCCGTGATCCGCGGCGCGGACCGCAAAGAGATAGTAACGCTGGAAACGGATATGCTCGACCTCGATGCGCTGGAAGCGCCGACCGGCGCGGACGCGCTGCCACCAATGTCAGCCGCATGTGGGGCGCCGGCGGCGCCGCTGCTATCGATGCATCAGATCGTGGAGGCGAGCCAGCGCCAGGCCATCCGCCAAGCGCTGGTGCTGCATCAAGATAACTGGGCCGCCGCGGCACGGCAATTGGGACTCGACGCCAGCAATCTGCATAAGCTGGCGCGCCGGGTGGGGCTGAAGGCCTGAGCCGAACTCAAACTCAGCGGTGGATCACCAGGGTGGTCGGCAGGCTGTGCAGGTAGGCGGCCAGGTCCTTGATGTCCTGGTTGCTCAGCGGTTTTACCTGGCCCGTCATGATGGCGTTGTTGCGGCCGTTGGCCTTGTCGCCCCGTTTATATGCCGTCAACGCGTGTTCCAGGTAATCCTTGTGCTGGCCCGCCAGTTTCGGGTACGACGGGTCGATGGGTGAACCGTAATCCTTGCCGTGGCAGGTGGCGCAGCTGTATTTTTCGGCCAGGGCTTTACCTGTATTGATATTGCCGGCGGCGCTGGCGCCAAACGAGACGGTGGCGCAAACGAGGGCGGCGAGTAATTTTTTCATCTGGCTGGTCCTCAGTTCGGCTTGGCTTGTTGCGCATAATACGCGGCGACATCGGCGATATCCTGGTCCGACAGGCTGCTGGCGATACCCTTCATGCTGGGGTGCTTGCGGTCGCCTTTCTTGTAGGCTTGCAGCGCATTCTCGATATATTTTGCCGGCTGGCCGCCGATCATCGGCACCTGGAATACTTCGGGGAAGGTCGCCTTATAACCGGGGATGCCGTGGCAGCCGATACACATTTCCACCTTGGCAGGGGCTGCCTTGGCGTTTCCTACAATGTCAGCCGCTGTGACGGCATTTGCTATGCCGGCAAGCACGAGAAGTGCAAATATTTTTTTCATAGTGGCAATGTGAACAAAGGTAATCGGAGAAACGCCAGAGCTGGTTTTTATTGATTTTATGTATTGACAATTAAGGTTGACAATTAATCTGCTGCTTGCCGATTCTAGCCAAGATATTCTTGCAAGTCCACCTATAAAACCCGCATTGTAGGCAGGCAGGCACAGGCCGTCTGCGTGGCGGTGCGCCACAGTTCTGTTTATACTCACCATTTCCCTACTTTGGCAGACCGCTCATGCAAGCACAGCACACCCAGCAAGGCCAACGCTTCGAAGGTTCCGACAGCTATGTCGCCACCGCCGACCTAAAACTGGCCGTGAATGCGGCGCTGACCCTGCAACGCCCGCTGCTGATCAAGGGCGAACCGGGCACGGGCAAGACCATGCTGGCCGAGGAAGTAGCCGCCGCGCTGAACATGCCGCTGATGCAATGGCATATCAAATCGACCACCAAGGCGCAGCAGGGCCTGTACGAATATGATGCCGTCTCACGCCTGCGCGATTCGCAGCTGGGCGACGAGCGCGTGCGCGACATCCAGAACTACATCGTCAAGGGCGTGCTGTGGCAGGCCTTCACGGCGCCCGAACCGGTGGTGCTGCTGATCGATGAAATCGACAAGGCCGACATCGAATTCCCGAACGACCTGCTGCGCGAACTGGACCGCATGGAATTCTATGTCTACGAAACGCGCGAAATGGTCACGGCGCGCCACCGTCCGCTCGTCATCATCACCTCGAACAACGAAAAGGAATTGCCGGACGCCTTTTTGCGCCGCTGCTTCTTCCACTACATCAAATTCCCGGACAAGGACACGATGGAGCAGATCGTCGCCGTCCATTACCCGCACCTGAAACAGGAATTGCTGGCGCAGGCGCTGCAAACCTTCTATGAAGTACGCGACGTGCCGGGCCTGAAGAAAAAGCCGTCGACATCGGAATTCCTCGACTGGCTCAAGCTCCTGCTGGCCGAAGACATCCCGCTTGACGCGCTGCGCAGCAAGGACAACAAAGCCGTCGTGCCGCCGCTGCACGGGGCGCTGCTGAAAAACGAGCAGGACGTGCACCTGTTCGAGCGCCTGATGTTCATGTCGCGCACCAACCGTTAAGGAGCGCCGGTGAACGACATCAGCCCCGACAAGGTCTTCGTCCCCCTGGAATTGCACGGCATCCGCCTCGAAGCGCTGGCGCCGCACCATGCAGCTGGCTTGCGTGCGGCGGCCATGGATGGCGAACTGTGGAACTTGCGCGTCACCTCCGTGCCCGAGCCGGACCAGGTGGATCAGTACATTTTCAAGGGCATCGAGATGCGCCCTTCGCGCTTCGCCTTTGCCGTCATCGATGTGGCCAGCGGCGAGGTGCTCGGCACCACCAGCTACCACGACGTGGTGCCAGAGATCAAACGCCTGGAAATCGGCTACACCTGGTACGCCAAGCGCTGCCAGCGCAGCCACGTCAACACCACCTGCAAATTGCTGCTTTTGGCGCACGCCTTCGACACGCTCGGCTGCGCGCTGGTGGGCCTGCGCACCGATAATTTCAATCACGCCTCGCAGGCGGCCATCGAACGTCTGGGCGCAAAAAAGGACGGCGTGCTGCGTCACCATGCGCTGCGCCGCGACGGCACCGTGCGCGACACCGTCATGTACAGCATCACGCGCGGCGAGTGGCCGGAGATTGCCGCCCATCTGCGCTACAAGCTGGCGCAGCGCCCCATCGCCGCACTGCCCCGCGCGGGAGAGCCCGCGCCATGCTGATCGACTTCTTCTTCACGCTCAAGGATGCGAAGATTCCCGTCTCGATCAAGGAATTTTTGACCTTGCTTGAAGCGCTGCAAAAGAACGTCATCGGCGCCTCGATGGACGATTTTTACTATCTGGCGCGCCTGACCCTGGTCAAGGATGAAGCCCATTTCGACAAGTTCGACCGCGCGTTTGCGCAGTACTTCAAGGGCGTCAACGCGGCCTTCGACACGAACGCGGCGATTCCCCTCGACTGGCTGTTGAAACGCATGCAGCGCGAGCTGTCCGAGGAACAGAAGGCGCAACTGGAAAAATTCGGCTACGACAAGCTGATGGACCGCCTCAATGAACTGCTGAAGGAACAGAAGGAGCGCCACGAAGGCGGCAGCAAGTGGATCGGCACGGGCGGCACCTCGCCATTCGGCAATGGCGGCACGAACCCGGAAGGCATCCGCATCGGCGGCAAGGGCGGCAACCGCACGGCCGTCAAGGTATGGGAAGCGCGCAGCTACAAGGATTACGACGGCGAGCGCGAACTGGGCACGCGTAACATCAAAGTGGCCTTGCGCCGCCTGCGCAAGTTCGCGCGCGAAGGCGCGGAAGACGAACTGGCGCTGGACGCCACCATCGCCGCGACAGCGAACAATGCGGGCTACCTCGACATCAGGATGCGGCCTGAACGCAAGAACCGCATCAAGGTGCTGATGTTGTTTGATGTCGGCGGCAGCATGGACGACCATATCGAGCGCACCGAAGAACTGTTTTCGGCGGCGAAGACGGAATTCAAGAACATGGAGTTCTTTTACTTCCATAACTGCGTCTACGATTACCTGTGGAAGAACAACCGGCGCCGCAACGCCGAGCGTTTTCCCACCTGGGACGTGCTGCGCAAATACCCGCCCGACACCAAGCTGATTTTTGTCGGTGACGCCACCATGAGTCCCTACGAAATCCTGCAGCCGGGCGGCAGCGTCGAATACAACAACGAGGAAGCGGGATCGACGTGGCTGGCGCGCTTTACCCAGGCGTTCCCGAAATTCATCTGGCTCAATCCCGAATCGGAAGGCTTGTGGCAGTACCGCCAGTCGATCGGCGTGATGCGGCAGTTGATGAACAACCGTATGTTCCCCCTGTCGATCGACGGGCTGGAACGGGGCATGCGTCTGCTCAGTAAATAAAAACGCGCAACAAAAAGTCCATGGCGGCAGGGGGCCGCCATGCCGTACACTGCGACACGGCACTACCGTGCGGAGCATCTCCGCTGCGGGCGGGTACCATACGCTGATACCAGCCCTGCCCAACCTGCTGCATCCTGTGCGCGGCCGCCATGGCCGCGACACTGTTCGATTGCGCACATCGTGCGCGCCTTCTGCTCCGGTAGAATCGGCGCATCGCTCTGCGCAAACCATGCACCACCGCTGCACCATGACATTGCCGCGCCAGCCCCCGTGCTGCCGGCCGGTGCCAGCGCCATTTTCAAAGGAATGAGCATGCAAAGTCTGATCTCGATCGCCGCCGACCTGTCCTGGCCGTTCGCCATCACCCTGGCCTGGGTGGTGGGCGAATTCGGCCACCGCTGGACTGGCCTGCCGCGCATCAGTTTTTACGGCGTGATCGGTTTCGTCCTCGCGCAGACGCAGGTGGGCATCCTGCCGCAGACGGACGCCGGCCCCATGCTGGTGCTGGCCGACGTCGCCTTCGGCCTGATCCTGTTCGAAGTCGGCTACCGCATCAACCTGCGGTGGCTGAAGAACAATCCGTGGATCGCCGTCACGGGCCTGGTCGAATCCTTGCTGACCTTTGCCGTCGTCTACTTCATCGGCATCGAATTCGGCAGCACCTCGATGACGGCGCTGCTGCTGGCATCGCTCGCCATGTCCACCTCGCCGGCCACCATCATGCGCGTCATCAACGAGGAACGCAGCTCGGGCCAGGTCACGGAACGCATCGTCCACCTCACCGCATTGAATTGCGTGCTGGCCGTCTTCACATTCAACATCATCGTCGGCTTCTGGATGTTCCAGAGTTCCACCGACCTGATTGAGGCAAGCAGCAGCAGCGCCGCCGTGCTGGCCGCTTCCGTGGCCGCCGGCACCGTCTTCGGCATCGTCGTGCCGGCCATGCTGCGCCGCCTGGGCAACATGGCGCAGGATGCCACCGTGGCCTTCGCGCTGTCTGTGATGCTGCTCGTCGCACTGACCTACACCACCAGCCTGTCGCCGCTCCTGGCCACGCTCACCTTCGGCCTGGTGGCGCGCCACCGCAGAGTCGCCTTCAGCCAGGCGCAGCGCAATTTCGGCGCGCTGGGCGAGCTGCTGACGGTGCTGCTGTTCGTGTATGCCGCCTCGACCCTGGAATGGGCCAGCGTGGCGGCCGGCGCGGGTCTGGCCCTGGCCGTCGTCGGCGGTCGATTGCTGACGAAGGTCGTCGGCGTGGCCGCGTTTTCGCATGTGAGCGGCATTTCCTGGCGCAAGGGCGTGCTGACGGGCGTGGCGCTGACGCCCGTCTCCGTCTTCATCATCCTGCTGCTGGAACACGCGCGCCAGCATGGCGTGAACTTCGGCGATGAATTGAACGCCCTGGCCGCCATCACCCTGGGCCTGGAACTGGTCGGCCCCGTGCTGGTGCAGCGCGTGCTGATGCTGGCCAAAGAAACCCACGAAATCAAGGAGCGCTAAATGCCGCTGGAACCCTTTGGCCAATCGGCCGCGCTGACCTTCGGCGTCGAACTCGAACTGCAGCTGGTAAACCTGTCGGACTATGATTTGACGGCCGCCAGCCCCGACCTGCTGCATCTGCTGAACAAAAAACCGTTCCCCGGCAACGTCACGCCGGAAATCACCGAGAGCATGATCGAGATTAACTCGAGCGTGCATACGCATCACGGCCCGCTGCTGGCGCAGTTGCAGGAGATCCGCGACACCCTGATCACGGCCGGCGACAAGCTCAATATCGGCATCGCGGGCGGCGGCACGCACCCATTCCAGCAATGGTCATCGCAAAAGATCTTTTCCAAGCCCCGCTTCCAGGAAATCTCGGAACTGTACGGCTACCTGGCCAAGCAGTTCACCATCTTCGGCCAGCACGTGCACATCGGCTGCGCCTCAGGCGACGACGCCATGTTCCTGCTGCATTCGCTGAACCGCTACATCCCCCACTTCATCGCCCTGTCGGCGTCCTCGCCCTACGTGCAGGGGCGCGATACCCTGTTCGATTCGGCCCGCCTGAACTCCGTGTTCGCGTTTCCCATGAGCGGGCGCGCGCCGTTCACCCTCAGTTGGGACCAGTTCTCCAACGAGTATTTCGCCAAGATGGAGAACACGGGCATCATCAAGAGCATGAAGGACTTTTACTGGGATATCCGTCCCAAGCCGGAATTCGGCACCATCGAACTGCGCGTGTGCGACACGCCGCTGACGGTGGAACGGGCCGCCGCGCTGGCCGCCTACCTGCAGGCCCTGTGCCGCTATCTGCTGGAGCGCAAGGAAACCCCACCGGTGGAAGACGATTACCTCGTATATAACTACAACCGCTTCCAGGCTTGCCGCTTCGGCCTCGATGGCGCCATCACGCATCCGAAAACCTACGAGACGATGTCGCTGCGCGAAGACATCATGACCACCCTGCGCAAGATGGAACCGCACGCCGAGGCGCTGGGCAGCACGCCGGCCCTGAAACACCTGTCGGACGTGGCCAAGCAATGGAGCGACGCACAATACCTGCGCAAGCAGCGCAATGTGCAGGGCAGCGCCGAGGGGATGGTCGATTCGGCCATCAGATGTTTTCGTGGTGAACCCATGAACTATTGAGGATGCCTGGCCAAACCTACTGCGCGTCGGCATAGGCGGCCTGCGATGCTCACCGTACTTATAGTACGGTTGCGCTTCTCGACCGCCTCGCCCTTTCGCTCGCGACGGTTTTGCCAGTCATCGTGACTTTTACCCCAACAACGCAAACCCAAAAAAACCACACCCCATCTCCCCGTCATTTACAGCCACCTCCCCCGCTTGTTACAATAAGTGAGAATGATTCTTATTATTGTTTAAAAACACCAGTCCACCCGGACCGGCCATGCAAGGGGAACGCGATGCCGCTGGCAGAGCCGCTACAACGCCAGGACATCGCGACACTGTATGCCGACCACCATGGCTGGCTGCAGGGCTGGCTGCGCAAGAAGCTGGGCAGCACGGCGTGCGCGGCCGATGTGGCGCATGACACCTTCGTGCGCCTGCTCGACCGCGAAGACGCCGTCGCCGCGCGCGAGCCGCGTGCCTTGCTCGCCACCGTCGCGCAGCGTGTGCTGTTCAACCATTACCGCCGTCAGAAACTGGAACAGGCTTACCTCGACGTGCTGGCGCAACTGCCGCCCCGGCATGCGCCATCGCCCGAGGAACGGGCGCTGCTGCTGGCCACCGTGTTTGAACTCGACCGCATGCTCGACGGCTTGCCGCCTCCCGTGAAACGGGCTTTTTTGCTACGCCAGCTCGACGAACTGCCGCAGGAAGACATCGCGCGCCAGCTCGGCATCTCGCTGGCGACAGTCAAACGCCATTTGCAGCGGGCCGGCAGCGCCACGCAGGCGTGGCAGCAGCTGCAAACGCAGCATGAACACCTGCCGCCCGCCATGCACGCGACCCTGCTGCGCGCCTGCGTGCAGGCGAATGCGCCGCGCCGCCACGCCGTCAAGACGCTGGCACTGCTGCTGGCCTGCGGCGCCTCGCTGTATGCGTTTGAGCGCCGCAGCCCATGGCGCGGCTGGATGGCCGACTATCGCACGGCTGTCAACCAGCGCCGCGTGGTCACCCTGGCCGACGGCACGCAACTCACGCTCAACACCAGCAGCGCCGTGAATATCGTTTACGACGGCGCGCAGCGCCGCATCGAACTGCTGGCCGGGGAAATCTTCATCGCCACCGGCAAGGATGGTGAGCAGCGCCCCTTCTTCGTCGGCACGCCGCACGGCAGCCTGCAGGCGCTGGGTACGCGCTTCACCGTGCGCCTGCACGAAGGCTATGCCAGCGCCGGCGTGCTCGAAGGCGCCGTCGCCGTGCTGGCCGATGATGGCGCCCAGCGCCTGGTGCTGCGTCCCGGCGAAGGCGCCCATTTCGACGGCACCGGCTTGCACCGCCAGGCGCTGGCGCCGTATGGCGGCGCGTGGCTCAATGGCATGCTGGTGGCGCGCGACATGCGCCTGGCCGATTTCCTCGCCGAGCTGTCGCGCTACAGCGACCATCCGCTGGGCTGCGCGCCCGCCATCGCCGGCTTGCGCGTGTCCGGTTCCTACCCGCTGGCCGATGTCGGCGCCATCCTCGATGCCGTCAGCGCCAGCCTGCAACTGCGGCGCAATACCGTCACGCGCTTCTGGGGCCATCAGGTGGTGCGCATCGAACTGGCGGCCCACTGAAAAATATTTTCTGCAAAGTGAGCTGTTTCGCCGTGCTCGCGTGACTTGGAAGATAGGCAGTCTCCATCTTGCGCATCCACGAAAGGTTTTATTCCATGCACCACGCTTCGCGTTCCCTCCTCACCCGCACCGTCCTGGCCTGCGCCCTGTCGCAGATCGGCATGGTCCTGGCCCTGCCGGCATTCGCCCAGGCGCAAAGCCAGCAAGTGCGCGTCTACAGCATTCCGGCCGGCGCGCTGGGCGACGTGCTGACGCGCTTCGGCAGCGACAGCGCCATTTTATTGTCGTTCTCCAGCGACACCACGCAGGGCTTGCGCAGCGCCGGCCTGCAAGGCAGCTATGGCGTGCACGATGGTTTCCGCGTGCTGCTGGCCGGCAGCGGCCTGCAAGCCGTGCCGCAATCGAACGGCGGCTACCTGCTGCAAAAAATTCCCGCCAGCGGCGGCACACCTTCGGCGGACAGCCGCGGCGTGGCCGTCATGGGCGGCGTCACCGTGGTGGCGACGGCCGAGCGCAGCGCCGCCACCAGCGGCACGGGCAGCTATACGGGCGGCCCCGCCAACGGCGCCACGGGCCTGGCCTTGACGCAGCGTGAAACGCCGCAGTCGCTGACCATCGTCACGCGCCAGCAGATGGATGACCAGAACAGCAGCGCCGTCTCCGACGTCATGAAAAACGTCAATGGCGTGAGCGTGCAAAACTACGACAGCGATCGCTGGAGCTTCCAGGCGCGCGGCTTTGCCGTCACCAATTTCCAGTACGACGGCGTGTCGGCCATCTATGACGGCGTCTACGACTGGGGCACGACGAACAGTGACATGGCCATCTACGACCGCATCGAAGTGCTGAAAGGCGCGACGGGCCTGATGAGCGGTTCGGGCGACCCGTCGGCCACCGTCAACATGGTGCGCAAGCGCCCCACCGCCAGCTTCGAAGGTTCGGCCACCCTGGGCGCGGGATCGTGGGATAACTACCGCGGCGAAGCCGATGTCTCCGGCCCCCTCAATGAAAACCGCTCGGTGCGCGGCCGCCTGGTGGGCGCCTACCAGGACAAACACTCCTACCTGGACCGCTACAAGCAGCAGAAATCGGTCGCCTACGGCATCATCGAGGCGGACCTGACACCCGTCACTCTGCTGACGGCCGGCTTCACGCACCAGGATTACAAACCGCGCGGCTCCACCTGGACGGGCTTTCCCCTGATGTTTTCCGACGGCACGCGCACGAACTTTCCCACCTCGTGGAATCCTGCCACCGACTGGAGCCGCCGCGACATGCAGAACACCACCCTATTCACGTCGCTGGAACACAGCTTCGCCAACGCGTGGAAAGTGAAATTGAGCGCCAACCAGTTGCGCAGCAAGCATGACAGCGTGTTGAGCTCGGTCAGCGGCGGCTATCCTGACCCCGTCACAGGGGAAGGCGCCAGCTTCTACATGGGCAAATACGCGGGCGACCGCCGCCAGACTACCTTCAACGTGGACGCCAGCGGCCCGTTTACCCTGTTCGGTCGCCAGCATGAAGCCATGCTGGGTTATTCTTCATCGACGGCCAAGCAGGACGGCCCCGTCTACAAATCGGTCTATCCGCCCCTGGACGGCAGCTACTTCGACTGGCGCGGCCAGTATGCGGAGCCGGCGTTCGAACACCAGGGCAACGACAACGACAGCACGCGCCAGAGCGGCCTGTATGGCGCCGTGCGCCTGCGCCCGAGCGATGCACTATCGGTAATCGTCGGCACGCGGATCAGCAACTACAAGATGGACCAGAAGCGCAGCTTATTCGACAATGCCACGCCCAGCCATACGCGCATGGACGAAAGCGGCGTCATCACGCCGTATGCGGGCATCGTGTATGACCTCGACAACACCTATTCCGTGTTCGGCAGCTACACGAGCATCTTTGCGCCGCAAAGCAGCCGCGACGTGAAGCGCAACTTCCTCGCACCCGTGCGCGGCAAGGGTGTGGAAGCGGGTGTGAAGGCAGAGTATCTCGATGGCAAGGTCAATGCCAGCGCGTCCCTGTTCCATATCCGTCAAAGCAATGTGGCCAGTTCCGTGGGTGAAGTCAACGGCGAAGTAGCGTATACAGCCATCGATGGCGTCACCAGCCGCGGCGTGGAAATGGAAGTGACGGGCGAGGTGCTGAAGGATGTGAAACTGAGCGCCGGCTACACGTATGCACATGTGCGCGACAAGGATGGCAAGGCAGTGTTCGCAGAAACGATGAAAACCACGCAGCCGGCCCACCTGGCAAGAATGCAAGGCAGCTGGCGCCTGCCGGCCAGCCTGGACAAAGTGACGGTGGGCGGCGGCCTGACCTGGCAAAGCAGTTTCCACGGCGAGGTCTGGAATCCTGCCGTCAACGACAATGCGCGCCTGAAGCAGGGCAGCTATGCATTGGTCAACCTGCTGGGCCGCTATGACATCAGCAAGAACGTCACGGCCAGCCTGAACGTCAACAACCTGATGAACAAAAAATACCTGACGGGTCTGGGCCTGTTCGGAACAGGTTTTTATGGCGAACCGCGCAATGTGATGTTCACCGTGCGCACGAAGTTTTAACGCGAAGTTCCAGCTAAGCGCAGTACAGCGCCAGCGCCCACGCTGGCGGGCGTAAATCCAGCGCCAGCGACAGGTAAGCGGGATCGAAGCGCGCCGCCAGCAGGTACACATTGGCGGCGCCCTTCGGCTCCCAATTACCCGTAAAACCCTTTTCGCCGGCCGCCACGCGCTTGCGGTCGAAGGGCACGGCGCTTTTGGCGAATTCCTCGTGCGTCTTTTTGCCCTGCGCATACGGCGCCAGCCAGGCCAGCGCCTCGGCCAGGCGCTTCGCTTCCGGCGCGCCATACCAGTCGTCGCCATGCGCCTGCGCCATCAGGGCCGTCGTCAGCAGTGGCTCCAGACTGTAGGTGGTGTAATGCAGGGCGTCGCGCTGCTCGAAGTCGAAGGGCACGCCGCCGGCGCCGATATTGCGCGGCACGTGCGCCAGGAAACGCTCTTTCGCCCTCGCGATCAGCAAGGTCTCGCCCGTGACATACGCGGCGGCCGTGCCGATCTTGATGCGGTGGCTGTGCCAGTTGTTGCGCGCCGTGGACGGGCCGCCCACCTTGATGGGATCACTCAGATACCCGTGCGCCAGGGTGCGGCAAAACGCCTGCACCTGCTCGCGCTCGACGCCGGTCAAACGTTCCTGCACCAGGTCAAAACCCATCAGCAGGCTGGCCAGCTCCGTCTCGTCGACGGGACTGAACGACGGCTGGTAGCTGCCGCTCCAGGCCAGCAGCAGCTGGCGCGCCGCCTCGAAATGCCCCATCTCGCCCGACAGCCGCCAGGCCAGCGCCTGCAAGCGTGCCTGGCGCCAGTCTTCCTGCGCCTGCTGGCTGGTCTCGCGTCCGCCCTCTCCCTTCAGCAAGCCACCGGTGCGCACTTCGGCCATCAGGTGCACGGGCCGCGCCGCATCCTTGCGCGCCGCCTTGACCACCTGTTCCGCAATGGCCGGCGCCACCCGCGCCTTGAGCGTGCGGGCGCGCGCGGCGGAGCTCAGCGCAAACGGCAGCGCGCCTTCATGCGGGCGCGGCGCCGCGCGCAAGCCCGCCAGGGGCAGCGCCAGCAGGCTGGCCAGCACAGCGCGCCGGCGGATCAGATGCGTACTCAAAACCGCGTCTCCCGCGCCGCGCGCAAAAAGTTATCGAGGATGGGCGTGCAATCGAGCAGTTCGACGCCGCCCGCCGAATGGAATTCCGGGTGCCACTGCAAGCCCATGACGAAGCGCGCCCGCTGGTAGCGGATGGCTTCGACGATATTGTCGCCTTGCGAATATGCTTCCACGGTGACGTCGCGTCCCAGGTCCTTGACCGACTGGTGGTGGATGGAATTGACGAGCGCCTCGCCCGTCTTCGGAAACATGCCCGCCAAGGACGAGCCTTTCGGGAAGACGATGGTGTGGCGGTGGCGGTCATACAGGTCGTTGACGTGCGAGGTGGCCCCTTCCACGTCCGAGGCGATGTCCTGATACAGCGTGCCGCCAAAGCCCACGTTGATCAGTTGGCAGCCGCGGCATATACCCAGCACGGGTTTCCCCGCATCGACGAATTCGTGTAGCAATTCCAGCTCGTACAGGTCGCGCGCGCGGTCGCCGTTCCATTCCGGCCGCGTGGCCGCCTCGGAATACGTCTGCGGCGAGACGTCGGCGCCGCCCTGCAGCACCAGGCCATCGAGGTGGCGCGCATAGTGGCGCAGGGTGATGTTACTCGGATGTAGCTGGCCACTGGTATTGACGGTCGGGATCATGAACACCAGCACGTCGCGCGACATGACCCACTGGGCGATCGACTCTTCCAGGTATTGCAGGTTCTTGCTGCGCAGGCCAGTGGCGCCCGGCTCCGGGTGGAAAATACGCGCCGAGATGCCGATGCGCAGGGTGCGTCGCATGAAATCGCGGCTGGCCTTGTCGCGCATGGAGCGGTAGCGCGACGAGATCACCCGCCAGGCCAGCGCCAGGGGCGTGTCGTTATCCTTCAGGTAGCGGGGAGCGGCGTCGCGCGCACGGTGCTCCTCATCGGGTGCCCGGCGGCCCACCCGGTCGGGCCGCGACGGCGCCGACGCTGCGGCATCGGTGGAAGGGGGAAGCTGGGGATCTTTTTCGTCTGACATGGCGGGGCTGACTGAAAGCGGAGAACGGTTTCAATATAAACCCCTGCTTCCGAAAGCACGATTCAATTTTGTAACAAAAGCATACCCGCGGGGCGTCCACGCAACAGGCGGGCGCCCGACGCATACGGCCCGTTTACGCCGGCGGCCCCGCTTTTTAGAGAATCTTTACGCCCCCGCTGCTAATCTTGAACGTACCTCAACCACCGCTGCAAAGCCACCATGGAACCCCATTCACGCCTGCAAACGCATCAAGCGCATCAAGCACTGCCCCATCGCCATCCCCGTCTGCCCACCTTCCTCATGCATATCACGGTCGACAAAGCCTGCCTGGCCGAGCTGCGCCAACTGGTCGTCAGGACGTGCGGCGGCATGCTGTCGTTCATGCGCGTCGAGGCGGTCGACCATGCCGAACGCATGAAAGTCTGGCTGTGCGTGACGGAACCGGCCCTGCGCCTGACCATGGATGCCGTCATGCACCTGCTGCCGGCCGCGGAATTTGGCCGCATCAGCCAGGGGAAATCGCTATGAACCAGTATGCCTGCGACCACGCGATGTCTTCCTCGCGCATCACCGCGCACTTCCAGGGCATCTGGGTGCCGATGGTCACGCCCTTCCTTGATGGCGATGGCGACATCGACTTCGACGCCGCCCAGCAACTGGCGTGCGAACTGGCCGCCAGCGGCATCGATGGCCTGGTGGTGTGCGGCACCACGGGCGAAGCGGCCATGCTGAGCGCCGCCGAACAGACCATGCTGTTAGATAGCGTGCTCGAAGCCGTCGGTTCCCGCTTTCCCGTCGTGATGGGGATAGGCGGCAGCGATACGCGCAGCGTCGTCTCCGCCGTGCAGCGCTACAACGACCATCCGCTGGCCGGCCTGCTGGTCTCGGCCCCCGCGTATGTGCGCCCTTCGCAGGACGGCATCGTGCGCCACTTCCAGGCCATCGCCGCCGCCACCGACCAGTCCATCGTGCTGTACAACGTGCCGGCCCGCACGGGAGTCAATATCGAACCGCAGACGGCCGCCCTGCTGGCGCGCGACTCGCACTTCGTCGCCATCAAGGAAGCGGGCGGCAAGCTGCAGCAGCTGGGCGAACTGCTGCTCGACACGCGCCTGGACGTGCTGTGCGGCGACGATGCCCTGCTGCTGGCCAGCCTGTCCATGGGCGGCCACGGCGCCATGTCGGCCGCCGCCCAGGTGCGTCCCGACCTGTATGCGCAGCTATATCATCTGGTCAAACAGGGGCGCCACGGCGCTGCCGGCGCCCTGTTCAAGACCATGCTGCCCGTCATTCGCCTGCTGTTTGCGGAACCGAATCCCGCTCCCGTCAAGGCGGCGCTGGCCATGCAGGGCAAGGTGCGCGACATATTGCGCCTGCCGATGACGTCGATGTCTTGCGCCGGCCATGCCGCCCTGGCCGCGGCACTCGAGCCCCTGATGGCACTGCCCGTATGGACAGCCAGCGACAGGGACGCCCCACGCGAAGGCTGTCTGCTGCAGCTGGTCTCCCCTGCCAACATCATGCCAGCCGTGCGCCAAGATGATCATCGCTATCACGGATGAACGCGGGGGGATGGAGAAATCCATCCTGGCCGGGCGGCTGGCCGCCTCCCGCGCGCTGGCCGGACGCAAGGTATTGCTGCTTGATGCCGATCCGCGCCAGGGCGCCATGGCGCAGGCCCGGAACATGCACGACGGCGCCATGCACGGCAGCCTGACGCGGCCGCGCCTGATGGCGCGCGCCATCAGCGCGAAGGGCTTGCAACCGGAGCTCGAGCACCTGGTGCACTGTTACCACGACATCGTCATCGACAGCGAAGGCCGCGACTCCATGGGCAGCCGTTCGGCCCTGATCGCCGCGCGCGTGCTGGTAGTACCGCTCGACGGTGTCGTCAACGACGCAGCGCAGGCAGGCCTGGCACGCCGCATCGCACACGCGCGCAGCGTCAATCCGGGCTTGCGCGTGCTGCTGACAGCGGACGCGCAAACGGCGCCCGCCCATGCCCTGGCCACGCAGATTCCGGCCGCCCGCGTGGTCAGCCTGGGCCAGCTGTACTGCGCCGTTTTCAACCTGCCAGCGTAAGTACGCAAAAAAAAAGGCGGCGCATGCGCCGCCTCTCCTTTCAGTCAATTCAATCCATTAGAACGTCTTGCTGACCGTCAGCTGCAACGCCGTCTTGCCCATGAATTTGCCATTCACGGGCGAGGCATAGGCCGACTTTCCCGCATTTGTGCCGATCACGGCCAGCGCGCCCGAAACAAAGCCGAAGTCGCGCGTGACGCCCACTTTCCAGTCCGTGTAGCTCGATGCATCATTGTTCTTGACCTTCTGGTGGCCCGCGTGCAGGTTGCCGGTCCAGCCGCTCGTCAGGTCGATCGTCGCGCCGATGTCCAGGTAGCCGCTGTTCTTGCTGTTGACGATGCCGAACAGGTTCGAGACAGCGTGCGAATATTTGATGTAGGCGGGACCGTACGACAGCTGGCCGTAGACTTCCTGCGTGTCCGCATCGGCCAGGCCGGCGATGTGCTTCAAGCCATTGTCAGCGTACACATAGGCGAGCACGCCGACGTCATAGCCAACGTCGCTGGTCAACTGGCCGCGCTTGCCCGCATACAGGTCCACTTCCACGTCGCCGCTGCCGCCCGCATCCTTGGTCCACTTGATGGTGGAGGCCCAGGCGCCCGCATACAGGCCCGTCGGATTATTGACATAATCGGCGCCGCCCTGCAGCGCCGGTTTCAAGCGCGTCTGCGAAATGCCGCGGTAGCGGTAGTCGGATACGCCGGCCACGTTGAAACTGACTTCATTGTCCGGCTTGGCCTCGTCCGCGTGGGCCAGGCTGCCCGTAAAGGCTGTGGCGACGGCAAGTGCAAGTAGCATTTTATTCATGGTTTTTCTTCTTCATGGGTGGTATGGGCCTTTGCCAACATGGCGCAGCTGGCCCGCCGCTGCAAAAATTCGCTGCTAAAATTTAAAGTAAAGCGTCCCCCTGGCGCGCGCAGCGCCTGTTTTCAAACGGGGGAAAAGAATCGGTTTAGAGCGGCAGCAGCAAGCGGTAGCCGACGGCCGTTTCCGTCAACAGGTACTGCGGCTGGGCCGGATCGGCTTCCAGCTTCTGGCGCAGATGGCCCATGTAGATGCGCAGGTAGTGGCCGTTTTCACTGTTCGACGGCCCCCACACTTCACGCAGCAGTTGCGGATTGGTGACCACCCTGCCCGCGTTTTTTACCAGCACCGACAACAAGCGGAATTCCGTCGGCGTCATGTGCACCAGCTGCTTGTTGCGCGTCACCAGACGATCCTTCAGGTCGACGCGCACATCGCCAAACTGCACCACGCCATCGTCGCTGGCGGCGGGCTGGCGCTGGCGGCGCAGGGTGGCGCGCACCCGGGCCAGCAGTTCGCCCACGCCAAACGGCTTGGTCAGATAGTCGTCGGCGCCCGCGTCGAGCGCACGGATCTTGTCCTGCTCGTCGACCCGCGCCGACAGCACGATGATGGGAACGGCCGACCATTTGCGGATGTCGGCGATGAAATCGATGCCATCACCATCGGGCAGCCCCAGGTCCAGCACGATCAGGTCGGGCCGGCGCGTGCCGGCATCGATCAGGCCCCGCTGCATGGTGGCGGATTCGAAAATCTGCCAGCCCTCGTCTTCCAGCGCGGCGCGCACGAAGCGGCGGATTTGCGGTTCATCCTCGACCAGCAAGGCGGTGGCGGAAGGTTCGTTCATGTTGGTTTTCCTGTTTCATGGTCGTTGGCGTCATCGAGCTCGATCTCCGGCGGCGCCGGGGGCGTGCCCAGCGGCAGGCTGAAGACGATGGCGGCGCCCTGTCCCGGCGTGTGCGGCTGCGCGTGGATGGTGCCGCCGTGCGCTTCGACGATGGCGCGGCAAATGGCCAGCCCCAACCCGACGCCCGGCTTGTTCGATTCGCGCTCGCCGCGCGTAAATTTTTCAAAGATGGCTTCTTCGCGGCCGGACGGCAAGCCTGGGCCATCATCAAACACCGTCACCTGCAGGAACTGGCCGTGCACCCCGGCCGCGACCGTGATGGTGCTGCCGGCCGGCGTGTACTTGGCCGCGTTTTCCAGCAGGTTGCACAGCACGCGCTCGATCAGCACGGCGTCGTAGCGCACCAGCGGCAAGTCCGGCGCCAGCTGCGTCTGCACGGCATGCTGCTGCAATTGCGGGCCGCTGGCGCGCAGCGCGCTGCCCACCACCTCTTCCAGCGCCTGCCATTGCAGGTTCAGGCGCACCTGGCCGCTTTCAATGCGCGCCATGTCCAGCAAGTTCGCCACCAAGGCGCTCATGCGCACGGTTTCGGACTGCAGCGAGCGCGCCATATCCAGCTGCGCGGGCGACAGCGCAGGCCGGGACAAGGCCAGCGATTCGGCCAGGCCCACCAGCGACGTCAAGGGCGTGCGCAAGTCGTGCGACAGGGCCGCCAGCAGCGAATTGCGCAGCCGTTCGGACTCCATCTGCAGCAGCGCGCCCTGGGCCACGTCGATGTAATGCACGCGTTCGAGGGCGATGGCCGCCAGCGCGGCAAAGGTATCGAGGTGCTGGCGCTGTTCCGGCACCAGCAGCCAGCGCCCGCGCTGCGCGCCCTCGAGCGGCAGCAGCGCCAGCACGCCGCGCGTGCGCATCGGCGCGATCAGCGGCAGGTAGAAAATGGGCGACGCCGGCAAGGTGTCGGTGCCCGTTCCCGCCGCCTGCGCATGGTCGAAGGCCCACTGTGCGATGCCGATATCGAGCGGCTCGCCGCCATTCGGGGCCTGCAAGCTGCCCTCGTCATCGGGCAGCAGCAGGGTGGCGCGCGCGCGGAAAGCCCGTTCGATGGCGCTTTTCGTGATGTCGAAAATCTGCTCCGTCTGCAGCACGCCGGACAGCTCGCGCGAGAATTCATACAGGGCGCGGGCGCGCGCTTCGCGGTGCGAGGCCACGCGCGCCTGGAAACGCAGGCCGGCCGTCAGGTGGCCCGTGATCAGACCCACGGCCAGCATCACGCCAAAGGTAATCACATACTGGAAATCGCCCACGGCAAACGAGAAGCGGGGCGGCACGAAGACGAAATCGAAGCAGGCCACGCCCACCAGGCTGGCCAGCGCCGCCGGTCCGCGTCCCAGGCGCACGGCCACCAGCACCACCGTCAGCAAGGACAGCATGGCGATATTGGCCAGGTCAAGATAAGGCTGCAGCGGTACCGAGGCGAGGGCCGTGGCCAGGCTGGCGCCGGCAGCCAGGATGTAGCGCCAGTGGCGCGAGGTCCGGCGCGGCACCTCCGCATCGTCGCCGACTGCGCGCCGCGGCGCCGCATCGGCTGGCGGCAAGCCCACCTCGATCAAATCGATATCGGGCGCCAGGCTGGCCATGCGCGCCGCCGGCGGTGCCTGCCACAGGCGCGCCAGCGCATTGGCGCGACCACGGCCGACGATGACTTTCGAGATATTCGCGCTGCGCGCATACTCGACCACGGCGCCGGCGATGTCGGCGGACGGCATAACAGCCGTGCGCGCGCCCAGGTCCTGCGCCAGTTTCAGGGTTTTCAAAATGCGCTCGCGCTGGCTCGCCGGCAGGCGCTGCAAACGCGGCGTTTCCACGTACAGCGCATGCCATTCCGCATTCAGCTGGCTGGCCAGGCGCGCCGTGCTGCGGATCACGTGTTCGCCACCCGCATGCGGCCCCACGCAGGCCAGCAGCGCGGCGCCCGTCTTCCACACGGGATTGATGGACTTCTCGACGCGGTAGGCTTGCACGTCATCCTGCACCCGGTCCGCCGTGCGGCGCAAGGCCAGTTCGCGCAGGGCGATCAAATTACCCTTGCGGAAAAAATGCTGGGACGCCCGCTCGGCCTGCAGCGGCTGATACACCTTGCCCTGCTTCAGGCGGCGCAGCAGTTCATCGGCGGGAATATCGACCAGCACCACTTCATCGGCGCGGTCGAACACCGTATCGGGCAGGGTTTCGGCCACGCGCACGCCGGTAATCCCCCCCACCACGTCATTGAGGCTTTCCAGGTGCTGCACGTTGACGGTCGACAGCACGTCGATGCCGGCCGCCAGCAATTCCTCGACATCCTGCCAGCGCTTCGGATGGCGCGAACCGGCCACGTTCGAGTGGGCCAGTTCATCCATCAATATCAGCGGCGGCGCGCGCCGCAGCGCTTCGTCAAGGTCGAACTCGAACAGGGTCTTGCCCCGGTACTCGATCGCTTTTAGCGGAAGCACGGGCAAGCCGTCCAGCTGGGCCGCCGTATCCTGGCGCCCATGCGTCTCCACCACGCCCACCAGCAAGTCCTGTCCATCGGCCAGCAATTTGCGCGCGGCGGCCAGCATCGCATAAGTCTTGCCGACGCCGGCCGAGGCGCCAAAGTAAATACGCAGCCGGCCGCGCGCGGCTTTCTTTTCCTGCGCCTGCACTTGCGCCAGCAGGGTGTCAGGGTCGGGGCGTTGGCTGTCGTTGGGGAGCATGGGCATCTTTTAATGTCAAAACCAGGGGCAAAACCGGCGGCTCCGCCCCTGCATCATCTTACTTCGCGGCCGCATCGAGCGCCAGATTCAGTTCCAGCACATTCACGCGTGGTTCGCCGAAAAAGCCGATATACGCGGTTTTCTGCACCTTGGCGATGGCGTTTTCCACCTGCGCCAGCGGCACGGCGCGCACGCGGGCCACGCGTGGCGCCTGGTACAGGGCGCCCGCCAGGCTGATTTCCGGATCCAGGCCGCTGCTCGACGCCGTCACCAGATCGACGGGGATGGCGCGCGTATTGCCAGGGTCAACTTCCTTCAGGGCGGCGATGCGCGCCTTGACGGCGTCCACCAGGGCTGGATTGGTCGGTCCCTGGTTCGAACCGCCCGAGCCGGCACCGTTATTGGCCATCGGCGCGGTGGCCGATGGCCGGCCCCAGAAATACTTGGGCGAGGTGAATGACTGGCCGATCAGAGTCGAGCCGACGGGCTTTCCACCACGCTCGACGATGCTGCCGTTGACTTCATCGTTGAAAGCCAGCTGCCCGATGCCGGCCGTGGCAAATGGATAGACGACGCCGCAGATCACGGTCAGCGCGGCAAACAGGACCAGGGCGGGACGTACGATAGTGCTCATGATGGTTCCTTTAGACTAAATTGAGTGCGGACAGCAGCATATCGATCAGCTTGATCCCGATGAAGGGCAGGACGATGCCGCCCAGGCCGTAGATCAGCAGGTTGCGGCGCAACAGGCTGGCCGCGCCGATGGCCCGGTATTGCACACCTTTCAGCGCCAATGGAATCAGCACGACGATGATCAAGGCATTGAAGATCACGGCCGACATGATGGCCGACGCAGGGCTGGCCAGGTGCATGATGTCGAGCGCCTTCAATTGCGGATAGGTACCCACGAAGGCGGCCGGGATGATGGCAAAGTACTTGGCGATATCGTTCGAAATCGAGAACGTCGTCAGCGAGCCGCGCGTCATCAGCATCTGCTTGCCGATTTCAACGATCTCCAGCAGCTTGGTCGGGTTCGAATCCAGGTCGACCATGTTGCCTGCCTCCTTTGCCGCCTGCGTGCCCGAGTTCATGGCCACGGCTACGTCGGCCTGCGCCAGCGCCGGCGCATCGTTGGTGCCGTCGCCCGTCATCGCCACCAGGCGGCCTTCGGCCTGGTAGCTGCGGATCAGTTTCAGCTTGTCTTCCGGCGTCGCTTCGGCGAGGAAATCGTCCACGCCCGCTTCGGCGGCAATCGCCGCAGCCGTCAGCTTGTTGTCGCCCGTGATCATGACGGTCTTGATGCCCATGCGGCGCAATTCCGCGAAGCGCTCCTTGATGCCGCCCTTGACGATATCCTTCAGCTCCACGGCGCCCATCACGCGGCCATCGTCGACCACCACCAGCGGCGTGCTGCCGCGGCGCGCGATGTCGTCGACGGCGCGCCCCACCTCGGCCGGATACGGCTGGCCCAGCGCTTCCACATACTTTTTCATGGAGTCGGCCGCGCCCTTGCGCAGCTGGCGCACTTGCTGCTCGCCCGGGATATCCACGCCGCTCATGCGCGTTTGCGCCGTGAAGGGCACGAAGGTGGCGTGCAGGCTGGCCATTTCGCGTTCGCGGATATTGAACTTCTGCTTGGCCAGCACGACGATGCTGCGCCCTTCCGGCGTTTCATCGGCCAGCGAGGCCAGCTGCGCCGCATCGGCCAACTGCTGCTCCGTCACACCGGGCGCCGGCACGAAGCTCGACGCCTGGCGATTGCCCAGGGTAATGGTGCCCGTTTTATCGAGCAGCAGCACGTCCACGTCGCCTGCCGCTTCCACGGCGCGGCCCGACGTGGCGATCACATTCGCCTGCATCATGCGGCTCATGCCGGCCACGCCGATGGCGGACAACAAACCGCCGATGGTGGTCGGGATCAAACACACGAGCAGCGCGATCAGCACGGTGATCGTCACCGGCGTGCCAGTGCCGGCCGCCGCCACGGAAAACAGCGAATACGGCAGCAGGGTCACGGTGACGATCAGGAACACGATCGACAGGGCCACCAGTAAAATCGTCAGGGCGATCTCATTCGGCGTCTTCTGGCGCTTGGCGCCTTCCACCATGGCGATCATGCGGTCGATGAACGCTTCACCGGGGTTGACGGAGACGCGCACCAGCAGCCAGTCCGACAGCACGCGGGTGCCGCCCGTGACGGCGGAAAAGTCGCCGCCCGATTCGCGGATGACGGGCGCCGATTCGCCCGTGATGGCGCTTTCGTCGACGGAGGCCACGCCGGCCGTCACTTCGCCGTCGGCGGGAATCACGTCGCCCGCCTCGACCAGCACCGTCATGCCCTTGCGCAGGTCGGTGGCCGGCGTGGGTAGCCAGGAAGTGCCGTATTTCGGCGTCTGCATTTTCTTTGCCATCACCGTTTGCTTGAGGGCGCGCAGCGAGGCCGCCTGCGCCTTGCTGCGGCCTTCGGCCAGCGCTTCGGCGAAATTCGCGAACAGCACGGTAAACCACAGCCACACGGCGACGGCGAGGATGAAGCCGAACGGCGCTTCACCTTGGCCATTCAGGGCCTGGATGGCCAGCAGGGTCGTGATGATGCTGCCTACATAGACGACGAACATCACGGGGCTGCGCCACTGCGTGCGGGGATCGAGTTTTTTGAACGCATCGACGACAGCGGGGCCGATCAGTGCGGAATCGAACAAAGTCAGGCTTGTGCGTGACATGGTAGCCTCTTATTTGATGAAAAGTTGCAGGTGTTCGACGATCGGGCCCAGGGCCAGCGCGGGAACGTAATTCAATACGCCGACCAGCACGACAACGCCGATCAGCAAGCCGATGAACATGGGGCCGTGCGTGGGCATGGTGCCGGCATTGGCCGACAGGCGCTGCTTGGCCGCCAGCGACCCGGCCACCGCCAGCACGGGCACGATCACGCCGAAGCGGCCGAACCACATGGCGATCGCCAGCATCACGTTGTAGAACGGTGTGTTGGCGGACAAGCCGGCAAACGCGCTGCCGTTGTTGTTGGCTGCCGACGTGAAGGCGTAGAGGATTTCCGAGAAGCCGTGCGCGCCCGGATTGGCCACGCCGATCTTGCCCGGTTCGACCATCACGGCGATCGCCGTGCCCGTCAATACGAGGGCTGGCGTAATCAGGATGGCCAGCGAGACCATCTTCATTTCATAGGCCTGGATTTTCTTGCCCAGGTACTCGGGTGTGCGGCCTATCATCAGGCCGGCGATGAAGACGGCCAGGATGGCGAACATCAGCATGCCGTACAGACCCGTGCCCACGCCGCCGAAGATCACTTCGCCGAACTGCATCAGCAGCAGCGGCACCATGCCGCCCAGGGGCATGTAGGAATCGTGCATGGAATTGACGGCGCCGCACGATGCCGCCGTCGTCACCGCCGCGAACAGGGTCGAGGAGCTGATGCCGAAACGCGTTTCCTTGCCTTCCATATTGCCGCCCGATTGCAGGCTGCTGGCCTGCTGGTCCACGCCCAGTGCCTGCAAGGCGGGATTGGCTTGCTGCTCGGCGCTCATCACGCCGGCCGTCATGACGACGAAGATCAGGGTCATGGCGGCCAGTACGGCCCAGCCCTGGCGCAGGTCGCCCACCATGCGGCCAAACGTGAAGCACAGGCCGGCGGGAATGATGAAAATGGCCAGCATCTGCAGGAAGTTCGACAGCACGGTCGGATTTTCATACGGGTGCGAGGAATTGGCATTGAAGAAGCCGCCGCCATTCGTGCCCAGCAGCTTGATCGATTCCTGCGACGCGACGGGACCCATGGCGATCGTCTGCGTGGTCGCCACTTGCGCTTCCATCACGGGCTTGCCGGCCGTATCGAGCACGGGCTGGCCGTCGGCCGTCACCTTCGGCGTTTCATAGGCCACGTGGTCGAGCAGGGTCACTTCCTTGTAGGCGGAAAAATTCTGGATCATGCCTTCGCCCATGAAGACGACGGACAGGGCCAGGGACAGCGGCAACAGGATGTACAGGGTGGAGCGCACCAGGTCGACCCAGAAATTGCCGATCGATTTGCCCGAGCGCGAGGCAAAGCCGCGCACCAGCGCGAAGATCACGGCGATGCCGGTGGCAGCCGAGAAGAAGTTCTGGCACGCCATGCCCAGCATCTGGGTCAGATAGCTCATGGTCTGTTCGCCGCCATAGCCTTGCCAGTTGGTATTGGCGACGAAGCTGACGGTGGTATTGAACGAGGAATCGGGGCTGACGGCGCCCAGGCCCTGTGGATTCAACGGTAAAAAGCCCTGCAGGCGCTGCAGGCCGTAGACGAAGACGGCGCCCACGGTATTGAAAACGATCAGGGCGATGGCATAGCTTTTCCAGCCCATGGCCTTGTCGGCGGGCAGGCCGGACCAGCGGTACAGCAGGTTTTCCAGCTTTTGCAGCCAGCCCAGGCCGCGCACGGGGGCATCGCCGGCCACTTTGGCCATGTACAGGCCCAGCGGATAGCCGGCGGCCAGCAGCACGGCCAGGAAGGCCACCAACAACAGTATCGATTGCGTCGTCATCACAGTTCCTCCGCCTTCAGCAGCGCCACCAGCAGGTACACGAGCAGGCCAGCCGAGACGACGGCGCCCAGCACATAAAACGCGTTCATTTGACGCTCCCTAATTTGTCGCAGGCGACGGCAAAGCCGGCCGCCAGGACGAAAAACACGGCAATCAAGCCGAGATACACGAGATCCATTCCCACCCTCATTCAGGTTTGTTTTGATAGTGAGCAGATTAGCCAAAAGGGTCTAAAAAATTCGTAAAGACTGGGGAGGCAGCTGTAAACAAGATGTAAAAACGGGCGCTTTACCGCATAAAATCCTTCACAATGGGCGCCAAACCACGCGCGCGGCGCACTGTTGTTGCCTTGGAGTAGCGCTATTGCTCGCGGGACAAGATAGAATGCGCGAGCGTCCGCACAAGGACGCCAAGCCTGCCGCACTGCCCTCCCACAGTGACGCTGGACGGAATATACTGTATATTCATACAGTTATCGCCGCCGCTGTCATTGCGCCCCGCAGTGCCCTGGCCTGGCGTTCCAACCACTGTCTTTACTTAGCTTGAACACGTATGGCCACTAAAAAACCAGCATCCGACTACAGCGAATCATCCATCCGTGTCCTGAAAGGACTGGAACCCGTCAAGCAGCGCCCGGGGATGTATACCCGCACTGAAAATCCGCTGCACATCATTCAGGAAGTGATCGACAATGCCTCCGACGAGGCGCTGGGCGGTCATTGCACGCATATCGCCGTCACGCAAAACACGGATGGCAGCATCACCGTCGAAGACAATGGCCGCGGCATTCCTGTCGGCCTGCACCCGGAAGAAGGCGTGCCGACGGTGGAAATCGTGTTTACACGGCTGCACGCGGGCGGCAAGTTCGACAAGGGTTCTGGCGGCGCCTATGCATTCTCGGGCGGCTTGCATGGCGTCGGCGTATCCGTCACCAATGCACTATCGACGCGCCTGGAAATCACCGTCTGGCGCAAGGAAAGCGACGGCAATGGCCTGCACCACATGGTGTTTGCGAATGGCGATGTGATCGAGCCCTTGACTTCCCGCCCTGCCCCGCGCGACGGCAAGAAATCGGGCACACGCGTCACCGCCTGGCCCGATGCGAAATATTTTGATTCGCCGAATATCTCGCAAACGGAGCTGCAACGCCTGCTGCGCTCGAAAGCCGTGCTGCTGCCAGGCGTCACCGTCACCCTCACCAACGCGAAAACCGGCGACACGCAGACGTGGCAGTATGCGGAAGGCTTGCGCGGCTACCTGACCGAAACGCTGGCGCAGGTATCGAATGGCGAAACCCTGATTCCCCTGTTCGAAGGCGCGCAGTACGCTGGCCCGGATTCGGAAGGCTTTGCCGAAGGCGAAGGCGCGGCCTGGGTGGTCGCGTGGACGGAAGAAGGCGCCATCGTGCGCGAATCGTATGTCAACCTGATCCCCACCTCGAATGGCGGCACGCACGAATCGGGTTTGCGCGACGGCCTGTTCGGCGCCGTGAAAAACTTCGTCGAAATGCACTCGCTGCTGCCGAAAGGCGTGAAGCTGCTGCCGGAAGACGTGTTCGCGCGCGCCTCGTTCGTGCTGTCGGCCAAGGTGCTGGACCCGCAATTCCAGGGCCAGATCAAGGAACGCCTGAATTCGCGCGACGCCGTGCGCCTCGTCTCCACGTTCACCAAGCCGCCGCTGGAACTGTGGCTGAACCAGCACGTCGATTACGGCAAGAAGCTGGCCGATCTCGTGATCAAGCAGGCGCAGTCGCGCCAGCGTTCACTGCAAAAAGTGGAAAAGAAAAAATCCTCGGGCGTCGCCGTCCTTCCCGGCAAGCTGACCGACTGCGAATCGTCGGACATTACCCGCAATGAACTGTTCCTCGTCGAGGGTGACTCGGCGGGCGGTTCGGCCAAGATGGGCCGCGACAAGGAATTCCAGGCGATCCTGCCCCTGCGCGGCAAGGTCTTGAATTCGTGGGAAACGGACCGCGACCGCCTGTTCGCCAATAACGAGATCCACGACATCGCCGTGGCCATCGGCGTCGATCCGCACAGCGTGGGCGATACACCCGACCTGTCGGGCCTACGCTACGGCAAAATCTGCATCCTGTCCGATGCAGACGTGGACGGCTCGCACATCCAGGTACTGCTGCTGACCTTATTCTTCAAGCACTTCCCGGTCCTGATCAACAAGGGCCACATCTGCATCGCCCGCCCGCCCTTGTACCGCGTGGATGCACCGGCGCGCGGCAAGAAGCCGATGCAGAAAATCTATGCGCTCGACGACGGCGAACTGGTCGCCATCGAGGACAAGCTGCGCAAGGAAGGCGTGAAACAGGGCGCCTGGTCGATCTCGCGCTTCAAGGGTCTGGGCGAGATGAACGCCGAGCAGCTGTGGGAAACGACGATGAACCCGGACACGCGCCGTTTGCTGCCCGTCACGCTCGGGGAAATCGACCACATGGCCTCGGCCTCGCGCTTCAATATGTTGATGGGCAAGGGCGAAGCGGCCGGACGCCGCGCCTGGATCGAAGAACACGGCAATGAGGCGGAGGCAGATATCTGATGATCATCGGCATCGACCTGGGCACCACCAACAGCCTGGTCGCCATCTGGCGCGACGGCAAGGCTTCCATCATCCCGAATGCGCTCGGTGAACACCTGACGCCATCGTGCGTCAGCATCGATGACGACGGCACCGTGCTGGTGGGCCGCGCCGCGCGCGAGCGCCTGCAGACGCACCCGCAGCTGACGGCCGCCGTCTTCAAACGCTACATGGGCAGTGAAAAAAAGATCACCCTCGGCACGCAGCAATTCCGTCCGGAAGAGCTGTCGTCGATGGTGCTGCGCGCGCTGAAGGAAGATGCCGAAGCCTACCTCGGCCACAAGATCGAGGAAGCCATCATCACCGTGCCCGCGTATTTCAGCGATGCGCAGCGCAAGGCCACGCGCATCGCCGGCCAGCTGGCGGGCTTGCGCGTGGAGCGCCTGCTCAACGAGCCGACGGCCGCCGCGCTGGCCTACGGCATCCGCGACAAGGAACAGGAAAGCAAATTCCTCGTCTTCGACCTGGGCGGTGGCACGTTCGACGTGTCGATCCTGGAATTGTTCGAAGGCGTGATGGAAGTGCGCGCCTCGGCCGGCGACAATTTTTTGGGCGGCGAAGACTTCGTCACCGTGCTGGTCGACGCCTTCCTGGAAGGCAGCGGCTTGCGCGATGCGGCCGGCAGCCGCCTGTTCGACCCACGCCAGCAGCAGTTGCTGCGCGATGAAGCCGAACGCGTCAAGCGCTTGCTGTCGGACCAGCCGTCCGTGCGCATGGCCACGCGCTACCAGGACAAGGAATACAGCTGGGAGATCAGCGAAGACAAACTGGCGCAGCTGTGCGAGCCCCTGCTGGCCCGCTTGCGCCTGCCCGTGGAGCGGGCACTGCGCGACGCCACCATCCGCGCTGCGGAACTCAATGAAGTAGTGCTGGCCGGCGGCGCCACGCGCATGCCGCTGGTGCGCAAACTCGTCTCGCGCATGTTCGGCCGCTTCCCCGCCATCCACCTCGACCCGGATGAAGCCGTGGCGCTGGGCGCCGCCGTGCAGGCGGGCCTCAAGATGCGCGACGCGGCCCTCGACGAAGTGGTCATGACGGACGTGGCGCCGTACTCGCTGGGTATTTCGATTTCGCGCCAGGTTGGCGCGAACCAGTATGAAGGCGGGCATTACCTGCCCATCATCGAGCGCAATTCCGTGGTACCCGTCTCGCGCACGGAAAACATCACCACCATCCACGACAACCAGAAGGAAATCAACGTGGCGATCTTCCAGGGCGAGTCGCGCCTGGTGGCCGACAATGTCTTCCTCGGCAAGATCAGCTTCCCGATCCCCGCGAAAAAGGCGGGCGAGATCGGCATCGACGTGCGCTTCACCTACGACGTCAGCGGCGTGCTGGAAGCGGAAGTGACGGTGCTGGCCACGCAGGAACGCCACAAGATGATTATCAGCGACAACGCGGGCGTGATGACGCCGGAACAGATCGAGCAGCGCTTTGCGGAACTGGCCGACCTGAAGATCCATCCGCGCGAGCAGATGGAAAATCGTACCCTGGTCACCCGCGCCGACCGGCTGTACGAACAGTCGCTGGGCGACGTGCGCCAGTACCTGGCCGCGCACACGGCCAATTTCCAGGCCGCGCTGGAAACGCAGGACCCGAATACCATCCGCAAGGCGCGCCAGGCATTGGATGACGTGCTGCGCCAGGTCGAGAGCGAGAGCTTCCTGTAGATGGACGGCGGCATGGACAACGGACAGCGCAGCCTGTGGGCAATCCTGGGCACGGAGCCGACGGGCGACGAGCGCGCCCTCAAGCGCGCGTACGCGAAGCGCCTGAAGGTGACGCGTCCAGAAGACGATCCGGCCGCCTTCCAGGAGCTGCGCGAAGCGTATGAATACGCGCTGCGCCATGCGCACCTGTTTGCCGCCGAATTTCCGGAACCGCAAGCGGCAGCGGTAGAAACGCCGCCCATGGAAACGGCCGAGCTGTGGGGCGTCATTGACGAACCCGCGCGGGAGGCGCAGGAACCGCAGGAACCGCCTGCGGAACTGTGGGGCATCATTGCCCGGGAACCCGCACCGCCACCGGAACTATGGGGCGTGGTCGCCATCGATCCGGCGCAGGAAGCGGCCAACCTGTGGCAAGGCTGCCTGGCGCTGACGCGGCACGCGGATGCCGGCGACGTGCTGGCCCGCATACTGCAGGACGACGCCATGCTCAACCTCGATGTGCGCGAGGAATTCGACTTGTGCGCGCTGCGCTACTGTGCCAGCGCCGGGTATGACCTGGTGCTGCGCCAGGCCCTGTTCGAGCAGCTGGGCTGGGACCGTGATTTTTCCTACCTGGCGCGCAGCCATGGGGACCTGGTGCGCACTGCCGTGCAGCGCTACCGGGCCGACCGTTCGTTCGCCCATTTCAGCGACAACCGCGACAGCTACCCGGGCCTGGACTGCATCATGTCGCAGCAACCGCCATCGGCCTATGCGCGCCAGCTGTTCGACCAAAAATTCACGCTGCAGTTGCGCGAGCTGCTGCACGCGATACGCTGGCAGCACGGCGAGATGCTGGCCTGGAAGCTCGATACGGACCTGTTCGAACGATGGGAACAGGCCGTCCATGCCAAGCGCTACTTCAAGCAAACGGCGCTGGCCTCGGGCGGCCTCGGTTTCGTGCTGCACTTCATGCTCGCGGGCGTGCTCGATGCTGCCGGCTTCAAGCTCGGCGACACAGCGGCCTATGCCAGCCTGCTGGGCTTTCAGGCCCTCGCCTTTTCCCTGCTGGCCATGCATGCCTTGCGCTGGCCAATGCCGCTGTTCGCGCGCCTGGAATCGCTGCAAGAAGCGCTGCAGGACCGCCTGCCCATTCTGTGGCAGCGGCCCGGCTTGCGGCAACTGGGCTGGATCGCACCCTACCTCGTGCTGGCACTGCTGCTGTTCCTGCCCGAGCGCAGCGAGACCATGCGCCTCGTCACCGCCGCCGGCTTGTGCGCGTCGGCCCTGCTCGCGTATGCGATGAACCGCCAGCTGCTGCATGGCATGCTGCTGCTCCTGTGTCTGGGCCTGTCGCTGTTCGCCGCCATGTTCATGAGCGGCAAAGGCCCGTCGGCGCTGGCCATCGGCGAGGCCATGCCATTGATATTTTGCCTGGCGGCGCTGGCTCTGCGCTGCGCCACCGGCCTGTATGGAGATGGCGGCTTCCCCGAGGCGCTCTTGCCCCGCCTGCGCGCGGCATGGCTGATCGGCTGCGCGGGCTTGCTGTCGCTACTGTATGTGCAGCAGCTGCCGGCCGCCCTCATCGGCGCCGCGCTGTATGCCTGGTCGTGCGCCGGCTTGCTGTTTTCCCCCACCGATTTCAAATGGAAGACGATCTGGCCGGTGGTGCTGGTGCCGTCCCTTGCCAGCGTCGTGCTGGCCGGCCACGCCCCGGCCATCCGCGCCATGCCGATGATGCATCACAGCGTCGAGCTGGCCCTGGCTGTGCTGTATTTCACCCTGCGCTATATGTATCTGACATACGGCAAGTCCTTTTCCAAATCACGGCTGTCATAATCAGCCCCACGAATTCAACCGCAACCACTTAACACCGAAACAAGCGCCATGTCCACACAAACCAATTTATTTGACGATGCCCAGCCTGAGCCGATCGAGCCGGATGAACCGGTATTCGACGGCGAAGCGCTGACCCTGTCCACCTTTGCCGAGCGCGCCTATCTCGATTACGCCATCTCCGTCGTCAAGGGCCGCGCCCTGCCCGACGTGTGCGACGGCCAGAAACCCGTGCAGCGCCGCATCCTGTATGCGATGAACGAGCTGGGACTCAACTCCACGGCGAAGCCCCGCAAATCGGCGGCCGTGGTCGGCGACGTGCTCGGTAAATTGCATCCGCACGGCGACCAGTCCGTGTACGACGCGCTGGTGCGCATGGCGCAGGATTTCTCGCTGCGCTACCCGCTGATCGATGGCCAGGGCAACTTCGGCTCGCGCGACGGCGATGGCGCGGCGGCCATGCGTTACACGGAAGCGCGCCTGACCCCGATCGCCAAGCTGCTGATGGACGAAATCGGCATGGGCACGGTGGACTTCCAGCCCAACTACGACGGTTCGACGGAAGAACCGAAGCTGCTGCCGGCGCGCCTGCCGATGGTGCTGCTCAATGGCGCCTCCGGCATCGCCGTGGGCCTGGCAACGGAAATCCCGTCGCACAACCTGGCGGAAGTGGCGAAAGCGGCTGTCGCCATGATCCGCGATCCGAAGATGACGCACGCGGAGCTGATGGCCATCATTCCCGGCCCCGACTTCCCCGGCGGCGGCCAGATCATCACCCCATCGTCGCAAATCCAGGACATGTATGCGAGCGGTCGTGGCAGCATGAAGGTACGCGCACGCTGGAAGATCGAGGAACTGGCGCGCGGCCAGTGGCAAGCCGTCGTGACGGAACTGCCGCCGGGCACCTCATCGCAAAAAGTGCTGGAAGAAATCGAGGAACTGACGAATCCGAAGATCAAGCTGGGCAAGAAGGCGCTGTCGCCGGACCAGGTGGCCCTGAAGGCGCTGATCCTCAATTCGCTCGACACCATCCGTGACGAATCGGGCCGTGCAGCACCCGTGCGTCTCGTATTCGAACCGAAGTCGAAGAACCAGGACCAGACGGAATTCATGCTGATGCTGCTGGCGCATACATCGCTGGAATCATCGACCTCGATCAACCTGGTGATGATCGGCGGCGATGGCCGTCCGCGCCAAAAAGGGCTAGGCGACATCCTGCGCGAGTGGATCGACTTCCGCTTCGAGACCGTCACGCGCCGCACCGGCTACAAACTGGGCAAGGTCAAGGACCGCATCCATATCCTGGAAGGGCGCGAAGCGATCCTGCTCAATATCGACAAGGTGATCCAGATCATCCGCAATTCGGATGAGCCGAAAGCGGCCCTGATCGAAGCGTTCAAACTGTCCGAACGCCAGGCCGACGACATCCTGGAAATCCGCTTGCGTCAGCTGGCGCGCCTGGAAACGATCAAGATCCAGCAAGAGCTGGCCGAACTGCGCAAGGAAGAAAAGTCCCTGCAAGACCTGCTCGACAACCCGGGCTCGATGAAGCGCGCCGTCATCCGCGAAATCGAAGCGGATGCCAAGCAGTTCGGCGACGCGCGACGCACCCTGATCGAAGAAGCGCAAAAAGCCGTGGCGGAACAGAAGGTGGTCGATGAACCGGTCACCGTCATCATTTCGGAAAAAGGCTGGGTGCGCGCACGTACCGGCATCGGCCACGATGCGGCGCAGTTCACGTTCAAGGCGGGCGACTCCCTGCATGGCGCCTTCGAGTGCCGCACGGTCGACACCCTGCTGGGCTTTGGCAACAACGGCAAGATTTACTCGGTTCCCGTCTCCGCGCTGCCCAACGCGCGCGGCGACGGCGTGCCGATCACGACCTTGTGCGACCTGAGCGGCGGTACGCCCGGCAACGCCGTACGCATCCTGCATTACTTTGCGGGCAATGGCGCCACCAATTTGCTGCTGGCGTCGAGCGCAGGCTACGGCTTCATCGCCAAGGCGGGCGACATGACGAGCCGTCTGAAAGGCGGCAAGGCCTTCATCACCCTGGACGATGGCGACGTGCCTTTGGCGCCGAAAGTCATCCCCGAGGCGGCCAGCGCCCTGGCCTGCCTGACGGAAGGCGCGCGCCTGCTGGTGTTCGGTCTCGATGAAATGAAAACCCTGTCCAAGGGCGGCACCGGCGTCAAGCTGATCGACCTCGATGCGAAAGACAAGCTGCTGGCCGTGCAGCCGATCACCCAGCGCGGCGTGGTGGTCTCGGGCATCGGCCGGGCCTCGAAACCGCAGGATGCGTCGCTGGGCGCCACGGCCCTGGCCGAGCACTTCGGCAAGCGCGCGAAAAAGGGCAAGGCGCTGGCGGCCAAGCTGAAACCGGTGTCGATGGCGGCCATTGGCTGACCGGCATCGCGCCACACGAAAAGACAGGTTCGCCTGTCTTTTTTTTCGCCTGTCGCAGCGGACAAAATAGTTTTACAGATAGTTTTGCAGATACGCGCCGCGTTTTCGTTATCCCTGCAGGCATGCCACCGGCGTGCCGCCCACAGACAGGAGAGCAACGATGACAAACAAGGTTTCAGGCAGGCTGCCATGCAGCGCCTGACCCCGGCCGAGCGGCTGGTGGCGGCCATGGCGGCCGAAGGCTTGCCGTATAAAAGCATCGCCAGGGAACTGGGCAAGTCGCCGGCCACCGTACGCAATCAGCTGCATGCGATTTACCAGAAACTGGGCGTGGGCAACCGCACGGCGCTCGCATACAAACTGCGCGGTCACCCTTGATGCCGCGACAGGCGCAGCACGTCGGGCGTCGCTTCGACGATATCGATCACGTCCTGCGCTCCTGCGCCATCACCGAGCGCATAGCGGCCCATGCCCAGGGGCCGCAGCCGGGTGACGGGGCCGGCACGGGGACGGTCGTCGGGGCCGGGCGCCATGGACGTCAAGGTCGCCTCCCCTTGCGCCGTGGCGCCGGCGGGCGCGCCGAACTCCAGCACCTTGCGCCCCTTGCGGCTGGGCGGAAAGGTGAACGTGGCCGTGGGCCGGTACACCTCGATACCGTCCGCATCCTCCTCGAACGAGTGCGTCCAGCTGCCGCTGGGCAGTGCCGTTGTCATGCCGTGCATGCCGCCTCCCGTTGAACCATTGACGTCAGAAACACGATACCACGCCGCCCAGGTTTTCATAGCCAGTCACGGACGGTGACCAGGCCGTGCCGTTCCACGCCTTGTGGAACAGGGCGCCATTCGTGCCCGTGACAAACACGTCGAGGCGGTTCGGCGCCCAGGCCGTGGTGCGCGGACGCGAGGTGCAGATACCGCCCAGGTTTTCAAAGCCCGTCACGGAGGGCGACCAGGCAGATCCATTCCACGCCTTATGGTACAGGGCGCTGTCCGTGCCAATGACGAACAGGTCGAGCCGGTTCGGTCCCCACGACACGGCTTCCACCTCGCCCACGCAAACGCCGCCCAGACGCTCGAAGCCGTCGATGGACGGCCCCCATTTCGAGCCATCCCACCACTTGTGGTACAGCGCGCCATCGGTGCCCGTGACGAAGACGTCGAGCCGGTTCGGTCCCCACGCCACGGCTTTCGGAGACGAGGTGCAGATGCCGCCCAAACGCTCGTAGCCCGTCAGCGACGGTCCCCAGGCCGTGCCGTTCCACCACTTGTGGTACAGGGCCCGGTCCGTGCCGACGACGAAGACATCGAGGCGGTTCGGTCCCCACGCCACGGCTTCCGGCTGGCCCAGGCAAATACCGCCCATGGCTTCATACCCCGTCAGCGACGGCCCCCAGGCGGCCCCGTTCCACCACTTGTGATACAGGCCGCGGTCCGTGCCGACGACAAACACGTCGAGGCGGTTCGGTCCCCAGGCCACAGCGCGCGGGTCGCCCACGCACAAGCCGCCCATGGCTTCGTAACCGGTCAGGGACGGTCCCCAGGCCGTGCCGTTCCACCATTTGTGGAACAAGCCGCTGTCGGTGCCCGTGACGAATACGTCGAGCCGGTTCGGCGCCCACGACACCACTTGTGGCGCGCTGGTACAGATGCCGCCCTGCCCCTCGTAGCCGGTGACGGATGGCGCCCAGGCCGTGCCATTCCAGGCCTTGTGGTACAGCGCGCGATCCGTGCCCACCACGAAGACGTCGAGGCGGTTCGCGCCCCAGGCCACGACGGGAGAGGAGCTCTGGCGCGGCGTGGCGCCTGCGCCCGTGCCTCCCGTGCCGATGCTGGCGCGCGGGCCATCAAGGCAAGCCTGCATGCGCGCCACCTGGCCGGCCGTGAACATGAACATGGCGGGATCGTCGACGTAATCCATGTAGTTCATGAACATGTCGCCATTCGGCCCGTTATTGCACGACACCTGGGGAAACGAGGGCTGGCCCGTGTTCGGCCCGCCCTGGTTCGGCGTGTCGGCCACGTTGTCCGTGCCCGAGCACCCGGTGCCGTCGTCGCCCCAGATATGGTTCAGATTCAGCCAGTGGCCAATTTCATGCGTGGCCGTGCGCCCCAGGTGAAACGGCGGCGCCGCCGTGCCTGTCGTGCCAAAGGCCGATTGCAGGATCACCACGCCGTCGGTCGCGGCCGGGCCGCCGGGAAACTGCGCATAACCCAGCAAGCCGCCACCGAGCTGGCAGACCCAGATATTCAGGTAGCTGTCGGCCGGCCAGGCATCCATGCCGCCCGTCGCCTGCGACTTGACGGCATCGTCCGCGCCAAAGGACGTCACCGTCGTCTGGCGTCGCTCGACGCCGCTGGTGGCCGCGCCATGCGGATCGGTCGTGGCCAGCGCGAACTCCACGCGCGCATCGGCCGTCAGCGGCAGGAACGGCGCCGGCGTGCTGTTGACGTCCGGGTTGACGCGGCGGAAGTCACGGTTCAGCACATCGATCTGGCTGGCGATCTGCGCATCCGAAATATTCTGCGCAGCCGTATTCCACACCACGTGCACGACCACCGGGATGTGCGTCACGCCGGCACGGCCGGCACTGCTGGCATCGCCCTCGTACAACCCGGCCAGGTTTTCGATATCGGCGCGCACGTTCGCATACGATGGGTCTTCGGTCAGCAGGCGCCGATGCACGTCCATCGTGGCGCAGGTGCGCGTCCGCGGCGTGCCGCCGCCCTGCCCCCCATCACCGCCATTGCCTCCGCTACCATCGCCGCCCATGCCGCCACCACCGATCTGCATGCAACTGGCGCCCGCCATGCCTTGCGGCGTCTGCTGCATGCCGCCACCACCCGGCATGGCGCCGGTATCCGCGACGGCCACGCCCTGGGTGAGCGCCGCCTGGTCGGCATATGACACGCCCAGGCGCAGCCCCGGCATCGCGTCGCCGCCCGCCGCATCGGCGCCAGCCTGCATGTCGCCCTCGACCGGCATGGACTGCGTGGCGGACATGGCTGGCGCGCCTTCCGCCGAACCGGTGGCCGGTGTTTTTTTCGTTTTAGCGGTGCTCATGATGTCTCCTTCGTCTGTTTGCCAGTTCACTATGGCACGGCGAAAAGAGGAGCATTTGCGCCAGATCAAGACTGGCAAGCGTCGCCAGGGAAAAGTGCTGGACGAAAAAAAAGACAGCCGAAGCTGTCTTTTGGGCTTGCAGGCCGTGGCCCGCAAACAGGGAATTACTTGGCGGCGGCGGCCTTGACTTCAGCGTCGGCCTTGGCCTTGGCTTCTTCCGTCTTGGTGGCGGCGATGGCTTTATCGGCGTTCGCTTCCACTTTTTCCTTGGCGACCTTGGCGTCCGCTTTCACGGCGGTTTTGCCCGCTTTCGCATCGGCCTTGGCGGCAGCCTTGTCAGCCTTTGCTTGTACCTTCATCTTGTCTTCCGGATCGGCATCGACCACTTTGTCGTGGGCCTTGGCCTTGGTTTTATTCGCCTTGTGCTGGGCATCGGCTTTCTTTTCGTCAGCCTTCATTTCAGCCTTGGCGACATTGGCGTCAGCCTTGGCATCGACTTTGGCTTCCTTGTTGGCAGCCTTGTTGATGTCATGCTGCGCAGACGCCTGGGCGCTGGCAACGGCTGGGGTAACTGGCGTTTGCGCGATGGCAGCGGTGGCAAACAGGGTAGCGATCAGGGCGGCGAGTAATTTGTTCATGATGAGACCTTTCAATATGGTTTAATTTTATTCTTACTAAAGGCGGGCAAAATGTTCAAAATTTGCCAGGCATCGCGCTGTTTCTTGATGTAGCGCAATGGCATGACTTCATAGTAAAGATAACGGGCAAACCACACAGTGCGTTAGCGCACTCAACGGGAAATATATGCATTTCGGCAAACTTCCCATCGAGCGCTGCCGTAAGCGTCAGGACCTCATGCACCCACGGCCAGCGCCGCATGGCGGGCAGCCACCCACTCCTCGTTGGCCGGCTCCACGCCCACCACGATACGGCTGCTGTCGCTGGAAATACGGCTGGCATTGCGCGCATTCGCCTCCCCGTCGAGCGCGGGGCCGATGAATCCCAGCTCGGCGCAGATGCGCTGGCGCAGCTCAGCGCTGTGCTCGCCGATACCGGCCGTAAACACCAGCATGTCCAGTCCACCCAGCACAGCCGTCAGGGCGCCGATCTCGCGCACGATGCGGCGGATATACAAGGCCAGCGCGGCGCGGATGCGCTCACCCGTGGCGTCCTGCCGGTCCTGCTGCGCCAGCAAGACGGGTGGGTCGGCCGACACGCCCGACACGCCCAGCAAGCCCGACTCGTGGTACAGCACATGCGCCACTTTTTCCAGCGACAGCTTTTCGATTTCCATCAGGTAGATGACGGCGCCCGGATCGAGCGAACCGCAGCGCGTGCCCATCATCAGGCCATCGAGCGCGGAAAAGCCCATGGTGGTGGCCACGCTGTGCAAATTCTCCATGGCGCACAGGCTGGCGCCGCTACCCAGGTGAGCCACGATGACCTTGCCGCGCGCGACCGCGCCAAAACGCTGCTCCAGCACCAGCGACTGGTATTCATACGACAGGCCGTGGAAGCCGTAGCGGCGCAAGCCCCGCTCCCACGCATCGTAAGGCAGGGCCAGCATCTGCTCGACCTGCGGCACCGTGTGGTGGAAGGCCGTGTCGAAGCACGCCACCTGGGCGATGTCGGGCCGCGATTCGAGCAGCACCTCGATCGCTTCCAGCGCGAACGGCTGGTGCAGGGGCGCCAGCGGCACATAACTTTTCAGGTCGGCCAGCACCTTGAAATCGATGCGTACGGGGGCGAAATACTTGCTGCCGCCATGCACCACGCGGTGCGCCACGGCGCGCAGCGGACGCCCGGCCAGCTGCGCCACCACTTGCGCGCGGATGTATTCGAGCGCCGCATGATGGGGTTGCGCCGGATCGAGCTGCAAGGCGATTGCCGGCAGGCCGCCGGCGCGGTAGGTGGCGTTTTCGCGGCCGATGCCTTCGACCTTGCCGCTCCATTGCGCCTGCTGCGGCAGCACGCCGCCCGCCTGCTCAAACAGGGCGAACTTGATGCTCGACGAGCCGCAATTGAGCACCAGGATCAGGGTGCCATCGGCATGTTGGACTGCTGCGTTCATGGCGGCGTGCTCCGGTAATGGTTGGCCAGCATCACGGCGATGGCGCACGAGGCGATGCGGCTGGCGCGCGAGTCCGCGCGGCTGGTGAGAATGACGGGGATTTTCGCGCCCAGCACGATGCCGGCGCTGTCCGCGTCGCCCATGTATTCGAGCTGCTTGGCCAGCATGTTGCCGCTTTCCAGATCGGGCACGAGCAAGATGTCGGCGCGGCCCGCCACTTCCGAGACGATGCCCTTGACGGTGGCGGCGGCGATCGACACGGCATTGTCAAAAGCCAGCGGGCCGTCGAGAATCGCCCCCGTGATCTGGCCGCGGTCGGCCATCTTGCACAGCGCGGCCGCGTCCAGCGTGGCCGGCATGTCGGCGTTCACCGTTTCCACGGCGGCCAGGATGGCCACGCGCGGGCAGGCCACGCCGATCACGTGCGCCAGGTCGATGGCGTTGCGCACGATGTCGGCCTTCATGGCCAGGTTGGGCGCGATATTGATGGCCGCGTCCGTAATGATGAAGGGGCGCGGATACGCGGGTGTCTGCATCAGGAAGCAGTGGCTGATGCGGCGCTTGGTGCGCAGGCCGGCGCTGGCGGCAAGCACGGCCGACATCAGTTCATCCGTGTGCAGGCTGCCCTTCATCAAGGCTTCCACTTCGCCCTTGCCTGCCAGTTCGGCGCCGCGCGCGGCGGCGGCATGGCTATGCTCGACGTCCTCGATGGCGATGCCTTCCAGGCTCAGGCCCGCTTCCAGCGCCACGGCTTCCAGGCGCGCGCGCGGCGCCACCAGCACGGGCGTGATCAGGCCGGCCGCATGCGCGTCGAGCGCGCCCGACAGGCTCAGTTCATCGCAGGGGTGGATCACGGCCACCCTGATCGGACCCAGGGTGCGCGCATGTTCCAGCAGGCGGCGCGTGCCGTCGCCGTTATGCAGGCGTACTTCGGGGAGGGTGGCGCGCTTGCGTTCGATCTGCTCGGCGGGCGCGATCACCTGCGCCTCGCCATCGAGCACCACGGCGCCGTGCTGGTTGACGCAGCGGCAAGCCAGGGTCACGTGGCGGCTGCGCGGCTCGAGCGCCGTCACGGTGACGCTGATGGCCAGCGTATCGCCCACGCGCACTGGCTGCAAAAAGCGCAGGGTCTGGCCCGTGTAGACGGTGCCTGCGCCGGGCAGGCGCGTGCCCAGCACGGCGGAAATGAGGGCCGCGCCCCACATGCCGTGCGCGATCACGCCCTCGTAACGGGTGGCGGCGGCAAATTCCGTATCGAGGTGCTGCGGGTTGTCGTCGCCCGACATCACCGCGAACAGGGCGATGTCGTCCATGCTCAGGGTGCGCGTGATGCTGGCGGTGTCGCCGATGGCGATCTGGTCGAAGGTGCGGTTGCGTACGATATTCAGATCATCGTCTTGGGTAGTAGTCATCGTGGTCTTCTAGGCAGGGGTAATGTGTTTGGCCGGTTTGGCTTTCGGTTCAGTCCTGGATGCGCGCACAACCGATTGCTGCTCCTTGACCGCCCGGTCAAAGACGTCCAGCATCTGCTGCAGGCTCGCGTCCTCGTCCGGCGTCGGCGCCTCGGGCACTTGCAGCACTTGCTGCAGCCATTCGGACAGCGCGCCGATGTCGTCCGGGTCGGCGCGCGACAGCAAGGCCGGCAAGGCGGCGATGGCGGTATCGAAATCATGCAGCATCAAGCGCGCCTGCTGGCGCACGATACCGCGGAACTCCTCCATGCCGACATCCTGCCGGTATTGCGGCTTGATCAGTTTGAGGGCCAGGTTGACCCTGCGCTCGTCGGCGATCATGCGGAAGCGGTAGATGTAGAACAGCGCGCGCACGGCCGCCTCCACCAGGCCGCCCCGCTGCATGTCCTCGTCCATCTTGCGCGTTTCGCAGCGCACGTATTCGCAATGCTCGGGCGAAATGCCGGGATGCGGGCGCGGCGGCGTCGTGTCGCCGATGGCTTGTCCCGTCAGCGCCTGCACCAGGGGTGAACCGTACACCAGGTCGAAGGTGGTTTCCTGCACGCTGTCGCGCCAGTCGCGCCAGCCGTTCAAGCCAGCCGTGATGGCGCCGGAGATGGCTTCCTGCATGGCCAGCAGCGGGTTGTCGGGCGATACGGGCTGGCGCTGGGCGCGCACTTTTTCCGCCTCCTTGGCCACCAGCCTGGCCAGCGGATTGTGGTCCGTCCAGCGCTCGTACGACACGCGCAGCGGATGCGCGAGCTGCAAAAACCGCGCCGTCTGCGGCGTGACCATGGCGCGCACCCACGGCTGCGAAAACGTGCGGTACAGGGCCAGGTTCACCTCGGACACGCGCGCAGCGGCGGCGAACTTGCGGTCGTTTTCCACGCTCGGCTGCACGATGGCGCGCACGTCGTCGATGCCGCGGTGCTCGACCTGCAGCACATAGTCGCCGCTGGCCAGGTCCGCGTTGGGCGTATCGGGCGTCTTGTCGACGATCCTCGCTTCGTAGATGCCGGCCGGCAGCAGGTTGATCAGGTCGATATTGCTGGCGAATTTCTGGTGTTCCTTGTGCCCCACCTTGGCCGACACAAAAATGCCCAGGTGGCCGATGCTGTCATGCACGGCGTAGACGATGGTCTGGTCGTGCAGCAGCACGTCCTTGTCGTCGCGGTACAGGTCCGTGATCCAGCCCAGGGCCTGCGGCGGCGGCGTGATGTTGTCGCCGTTCGAGCAGAACACGACGATGGGTGAGCGGATGTTGCGCAAGTCCAGGCGCACGCCGTCCGAGGTGATCAATTCGGCCGTGGCCAGGCGGTTGCCGATGAACAGATTGTCGACGATGTATTGCATCTCGACGTCGTTGAGGAAGACGTGGCCGCCCCAGTATTTTTCAAATTCCAGGTAACGCGGTGCTTCCGTATCGATGTTCGCATACAGGTTGTACTGCTTGCTCCACAGGGTGTTGGCCGGGTTGAGCTTCTCGAAATTCTGCACCAGACTGGCGCCATCGAAGCGGCCCTTGCCCAGGTCGCCCGCCAGCGCCGTGGCCCAGCTGCCGCCCATCAGGCCACCCGCGTAGCGCATCGGATTGCGGCCATGCCAGCCGGCCCAGTACGACACGGGCGCGCCGGCCACGATGATGGGGCCGAACAATTCCGGGCGCATGGCCGCCGTCATGAGGATTTGCCAGCCCGCCTGGCAATTGCCGATGACGACGGGTTTACCCTCGCTGAGCGGATGCAGGGCGATGACTTTTTCCAGGAAGGCCGCCTCGGCATGCATCACGTCTTCCACCGTCTGTCCCGGCACGGGATCGGGCAGGAAGCCGATGAAGTAGCACGGGTGGCCGGCGCGCAGGGCCACGCCGATTTCGCTCTCGGCCTTGAAGCCGCCGATGCCGGGGCCGTGCCCGGCGCGCGGGTCGACGACGACGAAAGGGCGCTTCGATGGATCGGGTTCGGGCAAATCGGGCGTCAGGATGCGCGCGAGGCCGTAGTTGACGGGGCGCGCCAGTTCCAGGCCCGACATCACCAGCTCGGCGGGGAAGTCCAGCACGTTCGGCACTTCCTCGGCCATGTGCTCCTGGTACTGGTTGCCGCGCCGGCGCATCACGTCCGCGTACAGCACGATGCGCTGCCACGAGTCGCGCGCATAGTCGCCCAGCACGCCCAGCGGCGGCAAGCCGCCGGTGGAGAAAAATGGTGCAGCTTCGATCTTCATGGCTATCCTTTTCATGCAAAAAACGCCGGACCATTCCGGCGCGGGGGCTACGCCATCTGGCTGATGGTCTTGCGAAAGCGCGCCAGCGCAAAGGTAAACAAGGCCGTGCCGATGGCCAGCAAGGCCAGGAACGGCTTCCACACCACGTCAATGCCGGCGCCCCGGTACAGGATCGCCTGGCTCAGTTCGACGAAATGCGTGGTCGGGGCGATCAGCATGATGTTCTGCACAAGCTGGGGCATGCTTTCGCGCGGCGTGCTGCCGCCCGAGAGCATCTGCAGCGGCAGCAGCACGAGGATCAACAGCATGCCGAATTGCGGCATGCTGCGCGCCACGGTGGCGAGGAAAATGCCCATCGACGTGGTGGCAAACAGGTGCAGGGCCGCGCCGCACAGGAACAGCGCGATCGAGCCTTCGATGGGCACGAGCAGCATGCCGCGCACCACCAGGTTCAGCGACAGGGCGGCGGCCAGCAGCACCACGAGACCCATCGACCAGACCTTGCCCAGCATGATCTCGGCCGGCGTCACGGGCATCACCAGCAAGTGCTCGATGGTGCCGTGTTCGCGCTCGCGTATCAGCGCCGCCCCCGTCAAAATGATCGACAGCATCGTCACCTGGTTGATGAGCTCCATCAGCGAGCCAAACCACGCCTGGCTCAGCGACGGATTGAAGCGCGCGCGCATCACCAGCTCCACCGGCGAGACGGTCGCGCCCCGGTAGCGCTTGGCGAATTCCGATATCTCGCCGGCGACGATCTGCTGGATGTAGCCGCTGCCGCTGAAAGCCTGGCTCATGCGCGTGGCGTCCACGTTCAGCTGCAGCTCCGCGTGGCGCCCGCCCAGCACGTCCGCCTGCAGCTTGGGCGGTATCGTCAGCACGAAGGTGTACTGGCCCGCGTCCAGGCCCGCATCGACCTGGCCCTGGTTGATCATGGCCGGCGGCGTGAATTGCGGCGGGAAGAAGGCCGAGGCGATGCGCCCGGACAGGGGCGAGCCATCCTCGTCGACGATGGCGATCGAGGCCATGTGCAGGGTTTCCGGCTTGGCCGTGGCGGCCACGTAGATGGCCAAAGTGAACGTGTAGAGGATCAGGATCAGCATCATGGGATCGCGGATCAGGCTCCAGATTTCCTTCACGCCCAGGCGGTAGATATTTTCAAGATGCCGCATATCAGCTCTCCTGTTTCTTCAGCAGCGCCACCGTCACGCCGAGGATCACGGGAATGGCGATGATCAATGGCCAGAACGAGGCGTGCAAGTCGCCAAATCCCAGCGCCTTGTTGAACACGCCCCGGCTGATATTGAGCATGTGCGTGGCCGGGTACATCAGGCCGATGGCCTTGCCCACGCCTTCCATCGACGAGACGGGATTGAGCAGGCCGGAAAACTGGATGGCCGGGATCATGGTGCCGATCATGGTCACGAACAGGGCCGCGATCTGGCTGCGCGTAAACGTCGAGGCGAACAAGCCGATGCCGGTGGCGCAGACATTGAAGATGAAGGTGGCGCCGATCAAGGTCAGCAAGCTGCCCTTGACCGGCACGCCGAAGGCGGTCACCGCCAGCAGCGCCATGAGGAGGAAGTTGAACATGGCCAGCGCCACATACGGCACCTGCTTGCCAAGCAAGAATTCCAGGCGCGTGACGGGCGTCACGTACAGGTTGATGATGGAACCGAGTTCCTTTTCGCGCACCACGGACAGCGCCGCCAGCATGGCCGGCAGCATCAGCAGCAATAAGGGAATCACGGCCGGCACCATGGCCGGCAGGCTTTTCACGTCCGGGTTGTAGCGGTAGCGGGTCTGGATGGCGACCGGATTGTTCATCTTGATACCGTAACGGTGCAAGGCCTGGTCGGCCAGCCATAGCTGGTGCATGCCCTGCACGTAGCCCTGCACGGTTTCCGCGCGCATCGGCATGGCGCCATCGATCCACGCGCCCACCTGGGCCGGCGCGCCGCGCTGCACGTCGCGCGCGAAGCCGGGCGGGATTTCGATGGCCAGCGACAGTTCGCCGCTGCGCATGCGCTTGTCGATATCGGCATAGTCGCGCAAGGGCGGGCGTTCGATGAAGTAGCGAGAACCGGCCAGGTTGTTCGTGTAATTCTGGCTCAACGTCGTCTGGTCGTGGTCAAGCACCGCATAACTGAGGTCTTCGACGTCCAGGCTGATGCCGAAGCCGATGACGAACAGCAGCAGCACGGAGCCGCCCAGCGCCAGGGTCAGGCGCACGGGATCGCGGCGCAATTCCAGCGTCTCTCGCCACATGTAGCTGAGCATGCGGCCCAGGCTGAAGCGGCTGCGCTGGTGCTTCTGCTGTGGCGCCTGCACTGCCGCCTTTTGGCCCGGCGCCTCGCTTTCCTGCGTCGCCGCTGCCGTGCCGCCGCCCGCCTCTTCCAGGTAGGCGATGAAGGCCGCTTCCAGCGATGGCGCGCCCTTCTTGCGCACCAGTTCGGCCGGCGCATCGCTGACCAGCACTTTACCCGCGTGCATCAGCGAGATGCGGTCGCAGCGCTCGGCCTCGTTCATGAAGTGGGTGGAAATGAAAATGGTGACGTGGTCGCGCCGCGCCAGCTCGATCATCAGGCGCCAGAAATTGTCGCGCGCGATGGGGTCGACGCCGGACGTCGGCTCGTCGAGGATCAGCATTTCCGGCTTGTGTACCATGGCCACGGCCAGCGACAGCCGCTGGCGGATCCCCAGCGGCAGGCTGTCAGGCAAGTCGTCCATCACCGCGCGCAAATCGAAGCGCTGCGCCATCTCGTCGATGCGCGCAGGTATCTCGCCCTCAGGCACGTGGAACAGGCGCGCGTGCAGCACCAGGTTTTGGCGCACCGTCAGCTCGCTGTACAGAGAGAATGCCTGCGACATGTAGCCGACCCTGCGGCGCGTGTCGATATCGCTGGAGTCGACCTCCTTGCCGAACAGCCAGGCCTTGCCTTCCGTGGCCGGCAACAGGCCCGTGAGCATCTTCATGGTGGTCGACTTGCCGCAGCCGTTCGAACCGAGAAAGCCGAATATCTCGCCACGGCCGATGCGGAAATTCACATGGTCGACGGCCGTGAAGTCACCGAAGCGCATGGTCAGGTCCTGCGCCTCGATGGCGACGTCCTGCGCGCTGGCGGCGTCCAGCGGCGTGATGACGACGGGCTGGTGGCCGGCGCGCTTGGCTTCGGGCAGCAGCTTGATGAAGGCCGATTCCAGGGTATCGCTTTGCGTGCGCGCCAGCAGTTCGGCCGGCGTGCCCGTATCGAGCACCTTGCCGTCATCCATGGCCACCAGCCAATCGAAGCGCTGCGCCTCGTCCATGTAGGCCGTGGCCACCATCACGCTCATTTGCGGGCGCTGCACGCGGATGCCGGCGATCAGGTCCCAGAACTGGGCCCGCGCCAGCGGATCGACGCCGGTGGTCGGTTCATCGAGAATGAGCAGGTCGGGATCGTGGATCAGGGCGCAGCACAGGCCCAGCTTCTGCTTCATGCCGCCCGACAGCTTGCCCGCCGGACGCGCCAGGAACGGCTGCAAGCCCGTGCTGCGGGTCAGCTGGTCGATGCGGCGCCGGCGTTCGGCCGCGTCGTGGCCGAACAGGCGCGCGAAGAACTGCAGGTTTTCCTCGACCGACAGGGTCGGATACAGATTCTTGCCCAGGCCTTGCGGCATGTAGGCGATACGCGGACAGACCTCGTCGCGGTGGCGCGCATCGCGCATGTCGCCGCCCAGCGCCATCACTGTGCCCTGCTGCACGGCGCGCGCGCCGGCCACCAGCGACAGCAAACTCGATTTGCCCACGCCATCGGGCCCGATCAAGCCCACCATGCAGCCGGCCGGCACATCGAGATCGATGGCGGCTAGCGCCACCGTCTTGCCGTAATGCTGGCTGACGCCCTTGATGCTGACGACTGGGGAAGTGGAAGCCACAGTCACTGCGGGACCTTGGCCGTCAGTTCAGCGGGCCATGCCTGCTTGGCATCGAGACGCACCCAGGCCACGCCGGGCAAGCCCACTTTCACCAGCGCCAGGTGTTTTTGCAGCAGCTCGCGGCTGATCTGCGCTTTCACGCGGAACATCAGCTTCTGGCGCTCGCTGGCCGTTTCCACCGTTTTCGGCGTGAACTGCGCGCTGGCGGCGACAAACGAGATCGTCGCGGGAATCACATAGTTCGGCGCCGCATCGAGGATGATGCGCACTTCGCCGCCCAGCGCCACCTTGCCGGCCGCCGTTTCGGGCAGGAAGAAGGTCATGTAGACGTCCGACAGGTCGACCAGGTTGAGCACCTTGCCGCCGCCGGCCAGCACTTCGCCCTGCTGCGCCACCAGGTATTGCACGCGGCCGTCGCGCGGCGCCGCCAGCTGGCCATCGGCCAGGTCGGCATCGATGCGCGCCGTCGTCGCCTCGGCCGCCACGACGGCGGAGCGCGAGCCGACCACCTGCGCTTTTGCCGCGTCGATGGCCGCCTGCGCCGCCGTCACTTGCGCCTTGGCCGCATTCAGGGCGGCGGCCACGCTGCGCACGCGGGCGCGGTCGTCGTCGAGTTCCTGCACCGAGGAAGCGCCCTCTTTCGACAAGGTTTCCGAGCGGGCCAGGCGGCGCTTGGCCGCATCGAGTTCGCTTTCACGCTGCGCCACCATGGCCAGCGCGGCCGCCTTGTCGCTTTCGCGCACGGCCACCTGCGCCTGCACGCCGACCACGGCGTCCAGCGCCTGCTGCTGGCGCGCGCGCGCCTCGTCGCGCTGGGCCGTCAGCGAATCGACCTGCATGCTGGCCAGCGGCTGGCCCGCCTTGACGAAGTCGCCCTCGCGCACGAGGATCTCCTTGACCCGGCCCGCCAGCTTGGTGGCGACGTCGACTTCCGTCGCTTCGATGCGGCCATTGCCGCTGACAAAACCTTCGCCAGGGCCCGTGGGGCGCATTTTTTGCCAGGCCACATAGCCCAGCACGAGAACGGCCACGACCAGCGCCGCGGGGATGAGTTTTTTCTTCAATTGAGCATTCATGGTATCGGGGCGATCAAATTAGTGGGTGGAAGCGGCGGCGGAGGCGACGGGTGCGCCGCCGCCCAGCGCGGCATACAGGCTGACCTGGCTCGAGAGCAGCGCGCGGCGCGTCTGCACCAGCTGCTGCTCCACCGTCAGCAGGTCGCGCTGCGCATCGAGCACTTCCAGGTAGGGCGCGGCGCCATTGTCATAGCGCAGCTTGGCCAGGCGCGCCCGTTCGCTCTGCGCGGCCAGCGTCGTCTTGCCGATGTCGACCTGCAACGCCAGCCAGCGCCGGTTCGACAGCGCATCGGCCACTTCGCGGAAGGCGCCCTGCACGCTTTTTTCGTAGTTGGCCACGGCCACGTCACGGCGCACCTCGGCCAGGTCCATATTGGCGCGCAGGCGGCCCGCGTCAAAGATCGGCAGCACCAGGCGCGGCGCGAGATTCCAGGCGCCGCTGCCGGAATCGAACAGGCCGTTCAATTCCGCGCTGGCCGTGCCGTAGGCCGCCGTCAGGGATATCGTCGGGAAGAAGGCGGCGCGCGCGGCGCCGATATTCGCTTGCGCGGCGCGCAGCTGGTGTTCAGCCGCGATCAGGTCGGGACGCTGCGTGAGCAAAGCCGAGGGCAAGCCCGCATGCAGCGGCTGCAGCACGCTGGCGTCGTCGAAGCGGTGCACCTCACCAGCCACCGACGTCAGGTCGACGGGACCGCCCACCAGCTGGGCCAGCGCATGCGCCTGCACGGCGCGCGCCTGTTCCAGCTGGGCCGACAGCGACAAGGCCTGGCTGAGCAGGGTTTCCACCTGCGTCAGGTCCAGCTTGGAAATCGACCCGACTTCAAAGCGGCGCGTGAAGATGCGCAGCGATTCGGCGCGGCTGTCGACCGTGGCACGCGCCAGCGCCACCCGCTCATCAAGTTCGCGCAAGCCCAGGTAGCCATTGGCCACCTGCGCCACCAGGGCCACGCCGACGGCGCGACGCGCCTCGTCGCTGGCCAGCAGGGTTTGCAGGGCGCTGTCCTTCAGGCTGCGCACCCGGCCCCAGAAATCGAGTTCCCAGGCGCTCACGTTCAAGCCCGCCTGGTACTGCGCGCTCGTCATGGCGCGGCCCGTCGGGCTCAGGTCAGCCGGTACACGCGCGCGGCTGCCGGAGGCGCCCAGCGCGATGGTGGGAAATTGTTCGGCGCGCTGGATGCCATACGCGGCGCGCGCCTCTTCCACGCGCAGGGCGGCGATGCGGATGTCGCGGTTGCTGGCCAGCGCCTGCGCAATCAGCGCCTGCAGGCGCGGGTCGGCAAAGTAGGCTTGCCAGGCGACGTCGGGCGCGGGCGCGCCGGCAGGATCGGCCTCCGGATACTGCGTAGCCACGGGCAGCGGCGGTGGCGCATACGGCGGCGCCATCGAGGCGCAGCCGGCCAGGGCCAGCGTGGCGGCCAGCGCAGCCATCATGGCGCGGTTGGGCAAAGTAGAAACAGCCATGGTCATCTTCTTCCAGTCAATTCAGAATGTTGTAGCCGCCATCGACATACAGGGTGCCGCCCGTGATGGCGCGCGCGCCGTCGCCGGCGAGGAAGGCGCACAGCGCGCCCACGTCCTCGATGGTGGCCAGGCGCCGCATGGGCGAGCGTTCGATGGCGTCGGCCATCAGGCGGTCGAAATGGGCGATGCCGGAAGCGGCGCGCGTCTCCAGTGGTCCCGGCGAAATGGCGTTGACGCGGATGCCTTGCGGGCCCAGTTCGGACGCCAGGTAGCGCACCGACGCTTCCAGCGCCGCTTTTACGGGCCCCATCAGGCCATAGTCGGCGATGACTTCCTCCGCACCCAGATAACTCATGGTCATCAAGCTGCCGCCGTCCAGCATCAGCGGTTCGGCCAGCTTCGCCATGCGCATGAAAGAGTGGCAGGAGATATCCATCGCCTGCGCAAAGCCGTCGGCCGAACTGTCCGTCACGCGGCCATGCAAGTCCTGCTTCGGCGCATAGGCGATGGAATGGACGACGAAATCGAGCCGCCCCCACTGCCGTTCGATCTGCGCGAACAGCGCCTCCAATTGACCCGGCATGCCCACGTCGAGCGGCGCCATGATGGCCGCCTGCACTTGCTGCGCCAGCGGCTCCACGTGCGGCCTGGCCTTGTCATTGAGCCAGGTCACGGCCAGTTCGGCGCCTGCCGCGCGCAGGGCGCTGGCGCAGCCCCAGGCGATGCTTTGCGTGTTGGCGATGCCCACCACCAAGCCCCGCTTGCCCTGCAAAGGCAAGTGCCGCAAGTCGGCCGTCATGCCGGGACTGGACGCAGGGCGGGCCACGGCGTGGCCGCATGCACGCAGCGCACCCCGCCGGCGCGCATGGCGGCGGCGCAAGCGGCCAGCGTAACGCCACCGGCGCGCGCATACGGCAAGGCAATGGGAGTGTGGGGATGTAAGGTACTGCACGCGTCAGGCGCGGGGATCTGCATCTTCATGAATCGGGCTTCCGTCACTGAAATTCGAGGCCAGCACCAGTGCATTCTCGAGGAACTGGTACGGGGCGAAATTACTCTACAGCATTTAGACGCGTGATTCGTGATGAGTCCGATCCGCATTCCATGACGCTTTGAGCTAGGTCAACTATAAGTGCGATTGCGGCAATGCAACATTGATGTAAATCAAATTTTACCTCAATATTATCTAAATGAAATATTTTTCAGGCAAGCGTGTGGGCATATTGATTTGATAATATCACTGGGCTGGCAAAAAGAAAGGCGCGCCTGCGAGCGACAATTGGTATTGCCTGGAAAACAAGCGGCGCTGGGCAGTGGCGGAAGACAGGCGCTAGGAGAGAGGAGAAAAGGGGGCCATGCTATTGCATTGCAACATGGCCCACCATGCATTACAGGACAGACTTGGACGGTCTTATTTTCCCGGCGCCGGGGCGGGACGCGAATACAGGTCGATGATGGTGCTGATGCCATCCTGGCACACGGAGCAGAACGTCTCGCTGCGGTCGAACATGATGCACTGCATCTCGGGCCGGTAGTAGCCGGACGACTCGTAGTTCGCGCCTTCGAAGGCGCCCACCGCATGGCGCTGCGGCGCCTTCGAGAACAGCTGCTGCGTGTACGCCAGGTCGGCCTTGAACAAGTCGCTCATTTCGCTTTCAGGACGGTTGGCCGCGCGCAGGGCCGCGCGCTGCTGCTGGTATTCGCGCGCATGGCTGTCGTACGCTTCCTTCGGCCATGGCGTCGGCAGCGGCGTGCCCGCCTTCACGTGGTTCTTCCATTTCAGCCTGGCCGGATCGCGCAGCGCCGTGGCGTTCGGCTCCCACGGTTCCTGGCGTTCGCCATTCGACTGATAGGCCACGGGCGAGGTGTAGTACTCGTCGGCCAGGCCGGCGAAATGGTGACCGAATTCGTGCACGAACAGGTAATTGGCCCAGTCGTTGTTCGCCGCCGCCGTGCTGAACTGGCCGAAGATGCCGCCGCCGCCATAGGTATCATTATTGACGAGGATTTCAATGAACTCATACGGCGCGTACTGCGCCAGGTCGCGCAGCGCGCGGTTGTCCGTCGTCAGCACATAACGCTCGCTGCCGAAAATGTCGTAGCGCGTGCCCAGCGGCGACGCGTGATGCACGCCCGTCGAAGGGCGCGACACGCCCGATTCCTGCGTCGGCGCGGCCATGGCCCACACATTGAAGTCCTTGGCCCGCTCGCGGAATGGCGAGACGGTGAAAAGATGGTCAGCCAGCTTGCGTGCCGTCTCTTCGAACTTGCCCATTTCGGCGGCCGTGTAGCCATCGCCCATGATCAGGAGGTCGACCTTGTCGCTGGAGGGACCGCTGATGCGGATCGGGATCGGCTTGACGGGCGCCGGCGGCTGCTTGCGGATCACGTCCTGCGCGGCCGGATCGACATCGGTGCTCCACACCACGGAAAACAGGCCGCGCTCATCGCGCTTGAGGATGCGCACGCGCACGGGGTGCTCGGGCTGCGGGAAGCGCACGGATTCCTGGAAGGCGCGCGTGGTGGTTTTCGCTTCATCGGTGCTGGCCCACTCGCCGAAGATGGTGGAAAAGCCGCGCGAGTACAGCACCTTGCCCGACTTGATGTCGACCACTTCCAGCAGGTTGTTGCCGCGATTGCTGTCATCGATGGGACGCGCCAGGTTGCCCGGCCATGGCAGGGGCTCGACCAGCACGCGCTCGACCGCATAGTGTTCGCCCAGCGCATTGCCGCTATGCTGGTAATCGAGGCGCATGGTGGCCGGCTGGGCGGCACTGGCAGCGTGCGCGGCAGGGACGATGCCGGCGGCAAGCGCCAGCGCGCAGAGGAAGGATCGAATCGGAGTCTGCTGCATGTCATTCCTAAAACGGTAGAAAAACAGGTGAAGGGAACGGTTTTCCAAACAATCGGCGGGCCTGCCGGCAGGCGCGGGAAAAACCGCTGCGGCACATTGTAGCGACAGGAAGCGAGCGTGCAAAGCGCCCTTTTCAGCCGGTTCGCTTGACCAGGCGAGCCAATCGGCATATATTAGACTGACTAGTCAATTAATTAAAGGTAAGTCCATGCGCACCATCGATCCCGATAAACACGCGGCCCGCCGCGACGCCATTCTCGCCGCCGCGCGCCATTGCTTTGCGCGCAAAGGCTTTCACCAGACCAGCACCGCCGCCATCTGCGCGCAAGCAGGCATGAGTCCCGGTAACCTGTTTCATTACTTCCCCACCAAGCAAGCGATCATCGCCGCCATCGTCGACCAGGAAGGCAGCGAGACAGCCGCCTACTTCGCCGGCGTGCAAGGCAGCGCCGATGCCTACGGCGCCCTGCTCGACTTCATGGACCTGGTGCTGGCGCTGGCGGCCGACGCGGATTTTGCGGGACTGGCGCTGGACATTGCCGCCGAAGCGATGCGCGACACGGATATCGCGGCCAGGGTGGCGCGCAACGACGCCAGCCTGCGCGGCGGCCTGCAAGCCTTGCTGGAAAAGGCCGCCGCAGGAGGCCAGGTCGACGCCGCGCTGGACGCCGCGCAAACGGCCAGCTGGATCGCCGCGCTGATCGACGGCATCTTCAACCGGGTCGCCGTCGATCCCGATTATGCACCGCTGGCGCAACGCGCCAGCCTGCACCTGCTGTTGGCGCGCTTCCTGCGTCCTGCCCTGGCATGAGCGCCGTCATGCAAACCCGGCCCACGCGCATCGCCGACGTCGACGCCCTGCGCGGTTGCGCCCTGTTCGGCATTTTGGTCGTCAATATCTGTGCCTTCGCCACGCCCTGGTTCGGCCTGGGCTTGACCGATCCCGCCTTTCACGGCGGCGTGGACCGCGCCACGCACTTCCTCGTCGCGCTGCTGTTCGAGACCAAGTTCTACCTGCTGTTTTCCTTCCTGTTCGGCTACAGTTTCACCTTGCAGATGCAGGCGGCTGCGCGCGCCGAAGCGCCGTTCGTGCCGCGCATGCTGCGCCGGCAAGCGGGCCTGTGGCTGATCGGCGCCCTGCATGCCGTGTTCCTGTTCCATGGCGACATACTCACGACCTACGCCCTGCTGGGCATCGTGCTGCTGGCGCTGCACCGCTGCGGCGAACGCCAGGCACTGTCCCTGGCGCTGATGCTCGTTGCCGTCTGCGTGGCATTCTGGGCGGGCATGGCCTGGCTGCAAAGCCTGCAGCCGGCGGGCGACACCGCCGACAACGCCGTGGCGATGGCGCAAAAGGCGGCAAGCGCGCTGGCCGCCTACCACGCCACGCCGGCCGCCGTCGTCAATCAGCACCTGCGCGAACTGAGCGAAATCTGGATCGTCCTGCTGCTGGTGCAGGCACCGTGCGCGCTGGCCATGTTCCTGTGCGGCCTGGCCGCCGGCAAGCGCGAGATGCTGCTGCACGCCAGCGATTATCTGCCGCTGCGCCACCGCCTGCTGTGGGCCGGTGCGCTGGCGGGATTACCTGGCGCCGTCTTCTATGCGTGGACCTCCGTATATGGGGATAGCCAGGCATGGCAGGTGGCGGGACTGGCCGTGGGACTGGCAAGTGCGCCGCTGCTGGCGGGCGCCTACCTGGCATTGGCGCTGGCCCTGTTCGAGCGTCTGCGCGACGGCATGCTGTTTTCCCTGCTGGCCGACACGGGCCGCATGGCCCTGTCGAACTACCTGCTGCAGTCAGCCATCTGCGCCGTGCTGTTCCTCGCATATGGCGCCCGGCTGATGGGGAGTGTGTCGCCGCTGGGGGCGCTAGCGCTGGCCGCCATCATCTTTTGCGCGCAGCTGCCATTGAGCCGCTGGTGGTTGCGCGGCCATGCATATGGCCCCGTCGAGTGGCTGTTGCGGGCCATGACGATCGCCGCGTGGCCGCGCTGGCGGCGCCAGCGCGCGGCTTACTTGTAGCGGTACAGGGGCTGGCGCAGCTGGATCGGACGGATATCGAGGCGCAGCTTCAGCACCGAATACGCTTCCGCCTCGGTCGAGCTGTAGCCGACGCTGTTGACTGTTTTACTGAAGCGGAACTCGAAGCCCAGGTCCGGGTACGGATCGCGCGGGTTGCCGAAGGCGATGCCGATCGCCTCCTGCTGGGCATTGTCGATCAGGTTGCCCATCAGGTCGAGCACGGCGTTATTGCCGAGGATATCGTTGGTGAACACGGGTTCGCGCATGTCGGGCTGGTTCGGATCGAGCTTGTTGTCGGCCTTGTCCGGCGAGGGCGTAAACACGCGCGTGACGAGGTTGAATTTGTCGCCCCGGTCCAGGTAGCTGATGGCCGCATTGCTGATATTGAAATTTTTCACGCCACGGTCGCTGATGGCGCCCGACAGATCGATCAGCAAGGCGCCGCTGTAGCCGATGACTTCCACGTCGCGCATGGCGTCGACCACCATGGCGCTGTTTTCATCGATGCCCAGTCCCAGGTGATAGCCCTTTTTCAGCATCACGGGAATCATGCGGGCAAAGCGTCCGCGCACCAGCAGATGCTGGTCCACGAAAACATCGCTGCCGATGAAGCCGAGGCCTGGCGCGATTTCACGGCCGTCCGTCACGCCCATCTTGAGCATGTCGAGCACGGGCTTGGCATCGTAGAACATGGTGGTGCTCATGATGGCCGCGCCCGCGCTGGAACCGGCAATCACGCCGCCATTGCGGTAGACCGACCAGATGGCTTCCAGCGCGGCCGTGCGGCTGCCGTCCGGGCGCAGCAAGGCTTGCGTGATGCGTCCCTGGTCGCCGCCGGCAAAATAAATGCCGCTGGCCGACTTGATCTGCGTGACGATGGCCGGGTCTTCGGCGGCCTTGCGGTAATCGCGATTGGCCAGCTTGACGGCCAGCGGCACGAAAAAGGCATCGGCGCCATATTGATTCAGCTTTTTGATGATGCTTTCGCCCGATTTTTCCGGGTTCATCGCGGCCGAGGCCAGCACGGCGATGCGCGCGCCTGGCCCGCCCGACAACTTGACGATGCGCTGCCAGACTTCGGCATTGTCGGCGCGCAGGCCGCCACCGATGATGACGAGCGTGCCCTGCGGCGCGCTGCCGATGGCGCTGCCGCCCGGCGCCGCCACGGCATGGACGCTGCACAATGCGAGCGCGAACAGCAGCGCGGCGCGGATGGTGTGATACAGGCTTGCGGATGATTTCATGGTGCCTTTCAAATACAAGGAAAGTGGCGCACGCTTGTTGATACAGGAACGCGCCCTTGCTGCCCATACTGCTGCTTGCAACCCAACTGCATCAAACTGCAATACTACTTGCTGCATATGACAGCGTTGTTGCGGTATCTCCGGGTTTCTATGTAAAACTGCTTACTTGAAGCTGTAATTGGCGCTCGCATAAAAGCGCCGGCCGCGCGGGTCCGTGTAGGTCGGGTCATAGCCGGAGAGGAAAAAGTAGGCCTGATTCGAGTACGGCGGGCTGGTATTGAACAGATTCTGTATGCCCGCGCGCAGCTTGAACTGCTTGCTGACGGCGTACGCGCCCGACATATCCCACAGCGTGTAGGCCTTCACCCGGTTTGCTTTGACGACGCTGCCATCGTCGATATTGATGGCCGAATTCTGGTCATCGTAGCCGCTCGAATAGGTGTTCGACAGGCTGGCCGAATACGGACCATTGTCCCAGTCGAGGGTGATCGTATGGCGCCAGCGCTGCACCACGCCGTCCGTGACGAATTTATTGAGGTTGCTGATAAAGACCTCGCCAGGGCTGGTCTGGATTTTCGAATCGAGTACGTACGTGCCGCTCAGGTGCGCGCCAAAACGTCCCCAGGCCGTCTTCACGCCATGCAGGTCGGCCGTGATATCGATGCCCGTCGCTTTTTGCGCGCCGCGGTTTTCCTTGCGCAGCTCTATGTAGTCGATCTCATTGTCCTTGTTGCGGTGTACCAGGTCGCCGTACTTGGCCAGGTTGCCGAGGATGATGTCGTCGCCGATTTCGCTGATCAGGTCCGTGCGCTTGATGTTCCAGTAGTCGGCACTGAAGGTCCAGTGCTGGCTCGGCTCGAGCACCAGACCGGCCGTGAACTGGCGGCTGCGCTCCGGTTTCAGCTTGTCGTTGCTGTAGCGGCGCGTATCCCAGTTATCCGCGCAGACGGAGTAATCATTGTTCTCGCTCGCGCAATACACGGGATCGGGCAGGGTCGCCGTGCTGCTGTAGGCAGTGGGCCGGTGCAGGTCGGACATCGATGGCGCGCGGAAGCCCTTGCCGGCCGAAGCGCGCAGCAGCACCTGCTTGCTGGGCATGTAGGTCAGGCCGATCTTCGGACTGAGGGCGCCGCCCACCTGCTGGTAATGATCGTAACGGCCAGACAACTGCGCCTGCCACTGCTTGGTAAACGGCAGCAGCAATTCGCTGTAGATGGCTTGCACCTTGCGGCTGTCGCTGGTGGCCACGCCGCCTTCAGGCGCCGCGTCGTTGTTGATGTTATCGCTCATCAGCAACGCCGAAGGACGGAATTCGGTGCGCTCGCGGCGCACTTCGCCACCCACGGCCAGCGCCATGTCGCCGCCCCCCAAGGCCATCAGCGCGCGCGATGCCTTGAAGTCCAGCGCATCCATGGTGCCGCGCGCATGCCGTACTTCGTCATTGACCTGGATGCTGTCGAGCAGCGCCTTGCCCTTCGCGCTCGATGGGCCAAACGGGTTGATGTCGCCGGAGGCGATGCCTTCCAACAGCTTGTCGTACAGGACATAGCCATGCGTATCGCGGTCCTTCACGACATTGACGCTGTGATTGAAGCCCACGTCATAATCCCAGCCAGCGAGCGTGCCGCTGGCGCCTACCACGAAGCGCTGGCTCTCGCTGGTCAACTGGCTGGTGCGCATGCCCGCCTCGTTCAGCCGCATGCGCAGCTCCAGTTCGCGCGCAGTCTGATTGCCTTCTTCGTCGACAATGCTATCGAGGCCGGTATTGGCCAGCTGCGGCACCTTGCTGTAATCGAGATAGCCGATCACACGCGCCGACGAGCCCACGTAATAGCTGCGCGAGCGGCTCAGCGCCACTTCCGCGTACAGCTGGTGGGCGTTACTCAGTTTCAGCACGCCGCGCGTGAGCAGGTTCTGTTTGTCCGTCTTCGGATACAGTTCCGTGTCGCCCATGTAGTCATAGGTACAGGCATCGACACCGCCCGTTCCCGCCCGCAGGTACAGGTTGGCCGGCGGCGAACAGTTCGGGATCGACGGATTGATCTGGCGGTTGCTGATCGGCTGGCCATTGAGCAGGAAGCCATTCTCCTGCAAATAGTCGCGCTGCTCCCCCGACAGGCGGATATTCGCCGGGCTGGTAAAACTCGACAGCAAATGCCCCAGGCGCTGCGGAACCTGCAGGTTCGGAATGAACTTGCGCTGCGAGGAACTGAGGCGGTCGGTTTTTTGCAGGTCGACCACGGCAAAGATATTGTAGCCATCCGTGCCCAGGTCGCCCGTGCCGGCCGTGATGCTGGCCGTGCGCTTGCCCGCGCCGCCTTCATCGGTGCGGCTGCCGTAGACGTTCAGCTCCACGCCCTGGTAATCCTTGCGCGTAATGAAATTGATGACGCCGCCGATGGCGTCCGTGCCGTACAGGGCCGAGGCGCCGTCGAGCAGCACTTCCACGCGTTGCAGAGCGGCGGCGGGAATGTTATTCAGGTCCACGCCCGCATCGTCGCCGGGCGAGGCAAAATTGGCCATGCGCCGGCCGTTGAGCAGCACCAGGGTCGACGATGTGCCCACGCCGCGCAGGTTGGCGCTGTTGAAGCCGCGCTGGTCGCCGCCGATATTGATGCTGGCGCCATCGGTCAGGCCGCCCACGTTGGCCGAGACGCGCGCCATCAGCTCGGCCGCCGTCGTCACGCCCGCCTTTTCGATCTCTGCGCGCGTGATGATCTGCACCGGCAGCGCCGTCTCCGATTCGAGCCGTTTGATGGCCGACCCGGTGATCTCCACGCGCTGCATTTTTTTTGGTGCAGGCTCTTCATCCTGCGTCTGCTCCTGCGCCTGCGCGCCGCCGGCCAGCATGCCCAGCGCAGCCGACACGCTCAAGGCCCCCAGCGCCAGGCGCACGCCTTGCGCCAGCGCCGATTCGCGTGGCAGTACGCAACTGCCGTCTTGTTTTTCTGCTTGCATGCAAACTCTCCCAGATGGTGTTAACCCTGATTTTTATAATGACTGCGGCACTGCCTTGCGCTGCTTTGCTGCTGTTTTCCGGGTGCCCGACACGCCATGCTCGCCGCCGTACAGATAGGCGGCGATGACTTCGCTCAGGCGGGCCGCTTTTTCAACGTTCTTCTTGTTCGATACCATCAGCGCCACGGCAAGCGCCTCGATCATGGCCAGCGCCGTGCTGGCGCTGCTGGGCAGGACGGGATGCGTGCTTTGCGCATACAGCGCGTGATCGGCCAGTTCGGCCAGGGGGGAGGCAGGCGAATCGGTGAGCGCCACGATGCAGGCGCCGCGGTCGCGCGCGAAGCTGGCCAGGCCGATGCAGTCGAGCGTGTAACGGGGGAACGAGATCACCACCAGCACGTCGTGCGCCGTCAGGTTGACCAGATGGCCGGCCGCCACTTCCGAGCCGCCGATGCCCACCACTTCCACCACATGCGGGCAAAACGGCTGCAGATGCTGCACCAGCATGCCGGCCAGGTTGGCCGACAGGCCAAACCCCATCACATACACGACCTTGGCGCGCGTCAGGCGGCGCACCACGGCCTGCATGGCGGGCGGCGACAGGGCATCGGACGTGGCGGCAATGTTCGCGGCCGCATATTCCAGGCTTTCCGTGATGGGCGAGGTGGCTCGCGCGCGCCGCTCTATCGTGCGGCGCAGTTTGTCGACCGGCTGCAACAGCGATTGCAGGGTTTCGGCCATGGCGCCGCGCATGGCCGAATAATTCTTCTGGCCGATATCGCGTGCGAAGCGGCTGATGGTGGCCGTCGATACCTGGCAGCTGTCGGCCAGTTCCTCGATGCCCAGCGCCGTCACCCGCATCTGGTTGCGCAGCAGGTAATCGGCGATCTGCCGCTGCGAAGCCGAGCCGCTGGCCAGCACGTGCATCAGCGCCTGCCCCAGCGGAGACTGCGCGAAGGCGGCATCGGGTGCCGACAGCGTGCCAACCCGTGGCGTGTGGGGACTGCTGCGTGCAGGACTGGCGGATGCTCTCATATCACTGGCGGCCTGTATTCTGGGGTACTGCGGATCACTGGCGGAAGGCGAAATCGGGTCGCTGGAACTTACTGTACTCATATCAAAAAGAAAACTCAACAAATATTTGTAAAAGGATTTTCATTGATTTACTTCGTGAAAATATTGCTACATAATCGACCGAAATCCATCAACCGCGCCCCGTTTTGGGGCGAATTCACCATGCAAGTACAACAGCACCCCATCTCCACCGCGCACGCCAGCGTAGCGTGCCAATTGAGCAGCTTCCACTTCGGCGGTCCGGCCGCCGGTAGCCGCAGCGGCAAGAAGGTGTACATCCAGGCGGCGCTGCATGCGGATGAAGTGCCGGGCATGCTGGTGTCGCAATTCCTGCGCCGCGAACTGCTGGCGCTGGAAGCGGCGGGCAAGATCCACGGCGAAATCATCCTGGTGCCGGCCGCCAACCCGATCGGCCTGGCGCAAGCTATCCATGGCGCGCCGTTCGGCCGCTTCGACCTGACCACCGGCATCAACTTCAACCGCGCCTACCGCCACGTGGCCGATGAACTGAAAACCACGCTCGACGGCCTGCTGGGACAGGATGCGCAGGCCAACGTGGCCCTGATACGCGAGCATGCGCGCGCGGCCATCGCCGCCTGGCGGCCGGGCACGGATGCGGAGACCTTGAAGAAAACCTTGCTGGGCATGGCGATCGACGCCGACATCGTGCTCGACCTGCATTGCGATAACGAGGCGGCACTGCACATTTATACGGGCACGCCGCTGGCCGCGCAGATCGCGCCGCTGTCCGCGCTCCTGGGCGCGCGCGCCGTGCTGCTGGAACTGGCGGCCGGCGAAGAGCCGTTCGACGAAGCCTGCAGCCGCTTGTGGTGGGACCTCGACGCGCACTTCGGCGGCCGCTATCCGATTCCCGCCGCCTGCCTGTCGACCACGGTCGAACTGCGCGGCGAAGTGGAAGTGAGCTACGCCCTGGCCGAACGCGACGCCACCGCCCTGCTGCGCTTTCTCGCCATCGAGGGCGTGCTGGAGATAGCCGGCGCCGGCGACGACCTGCCCGCGCCGCAGTGCGAACCGACGCCGCTGGCCGGCGTGGAACCGATCCTCGCGCCGCATCACGGCGTGCTGGTGTATCTGCGCGAAATGGGCGAGGTGCTGGCCGCCGGTGACGCCGTGGCCGACCTGATCGATCCCGTCAGCGGGGAAACGACGACCTTGCGCTGCACCGTCGCCGGTGTCTTTTTTGCGCGCAGCGCCCACCGCCACGTCCTGCGCGGCATGAACGTCGGCAAGGTCGCGGGCAGCATCGCCTTCCGCGGCGGCAGCCTGCTGAGCCAATAAATGACACCCATGAGAAAATTCAAGCTCCCCAATACCTTCGTCCTGCTGTGCGGCATCCTGGCCATGATCGCCCTGGCGACGTGGCTGGTGCCGGGCGGGAAATTCGACACCCAGCTGGTCAACGGCAAGCAACTGATCATTCCCGGCACCTTCCACTATGTCGACAACAAGCCGCAGGGACTCGCCGCCCTGATGATGGCGCCCATCAAGGGCTTTGTCGACGCCAGCCTGATCATCGGCTTCGTGCTGATCGTCGGCGGCGCCTTCGCCGTGCTGCAAAAAACGGAAGCCTTCGATTCGCTGATCAAGGCCATCGCCAAGGCGCACACCAGTTCGCGCTTCGTGCGCGCCGCCATCATCCCCGTGTTCTTCACCATGTTTTCGCTGGGCGGCGCCACCTTCGGCATGAACGAGGAAGCCATCCCCTTCATCCTGATCTTCGTGCCGCTGGCCCTGGCCCTGGGCTATGACACCATCACGGGCGTGTCGATTCCCTTCATCGGCTCGCAGGTGGGCTTTTCCGCCGCCTTTTTGAACCCGTTCAATGTCGGCATCGCGCAGGGCATCGCCGGCGTGCCGATCTTTTCCGGCATCGGCTACCGCCTGATCGTGTGGGCCATCGCCACGGCGGTCAGCATCGTGTTCTTGATGTGGTACGCGGCGCGCATCAAGCGCCATCCGGAAAAAAGCCCCACTTACCTGCTCGACATCGAAAAGCGCAGCGAGCACACACTGGACCTGAGCAGCTTTGCCGGCATGACGCGCACGCACCGCGCCGTGCTGTGGATTTTCATGGCGACCCTGCTGACGATGGTCATCGGCGTCGTCAAGTACGACTGGTTCATCGATGAAATCGCCGCCCTGTTCCTGGTGATGGCCATCATCGTCGGCCTGGTCGGCCGGCTCGACATGGACAGCCTGGTGGCGTCTTTTGTGCAGGGTGCGCGCGACATGGTCAGCGTGGCGCTCGTCATCGCGCTGGCGCGCGGCACCATGATCCTGGCGCGCGACGCGCAGATCATCGACACCATGCTGCATGCATTGACGCCCCTGGTGGCGTCGTCGAGCCCCGTCTTCGCCGCGCAAAAGATGTTCTTCATGCAGTCGGTGATCAACTTCTTCATCCACTCGGGCAGCGGGCAGGCGGCTCTCACCATGCCGATCATGGCGCCGCTGGCCGACCTGGTGGGTGTGACGCGCCAGACCGCCATCCTGGCCTTCCAGTTCGGTGAATTCACCACGCCGATGATCCCCACGTCCGGCATCACCGTCGGCGTGCTGGCGCTGGCGCGCGTGCCCTGGATTACGTGGGCCAAGTGGATGATTCCGCTGCAGCTGATTTACCTGGTGCTGGCGCTGCTGCTGCTGATTCCGCCCTGCCTGATGCACTGGCAGTAAGCACGGCGGCACCATCGCCGTGGCTTTCTTATTTGCGGTACGCCTGTCCGTAGGCGCCATGGATGCCGCCCTTTGCCCAGTCGGCCATCAGGTCGTAAAACCCGGGCGTGATGACGGTGGACTTGCGCGTTCCATCCGGCGCCTGAACGTAGCCGCGCATGCCGTGATCGGCCTGCGGGAAAACGTAGACAGAGATGGCCTGGCCCTGGCCACGTAACGCCGTCAGGCGCTCCACGGTGACAGCCGGCGGTGCCTGGCGGTCGTCCTCCGCCAGGGCCCATAACTGCGGCGCCGTGACTTGACTGACAACCTGCACGGGATCGAGCGACCAGTCGATATCGAGCTTGTCGAACCGCGGTATGCCATGCTTGCGCAACTCCTCGGCCGGCATGCCCAGCAACACCCCCGTGTAGCCTCCCTTGATGAGGCCAAACCACGCTTCCTTGCCAAACTGCTGCTGGAATGCCGACAGGTCGTCCAGTCCATCCTGGTAGCTGGATTTGACGATTCTGGCCGTGATATCCGTCACCGTCCTGGCCTTGGCGATGACGTCGTCGCCATAGCCTTTATCCTGCAATTCCCTGGCGACCTGCGCCGCATCCTGTTCCGTGATATCGACTGCCAGGCCATAGCCAATGCCGAGAAATTGCGCCTTGGCGCGCGCCTGCGCCAGCGGGGCGATCCAGCCACCCTGGCTCACGCCCATCAGGCCGAAGCGGCCGTAGCGCCCTTGCGCCAGCCGTTTTGCTTCACGCGACGCAGCCACCAGGTCATCGGCCAGGCGTGGGAAATTCTGCGTATATTCGCCTTCAGACAGCCCCGTGCCGCGCTTGTCATACACGAAAACGGACACGCCCCGTCCAACCATCTGGTAAGGGTCGCGCGCGCGGTCTATCCAGCCGCTGCTTTCGGAACCATGGGCATACACGACCAGCGGCGTATCCTTGCCGGCGCCCGGCGCTTCCAGCAAACGGCCCGCGAGCATGATGCCATGCGATTCAAAACGCGTATCCGCTTCGGCCAATGCCACTTTCGGCCAGCGTTCCTTGCCGTTGACAAGCACGGCGTCCTTTCCGCACGCGAGCAACGCGCCGGCATCCTGCGTGTTGCCGACGGTCCCGTCGCTGAAGGTATAGGCGTACCCTTTTCCCCCTTGGGTGAGGGCGACGAAGCCCGTCTGGTCCTGGCGAAAAATACCCGTCTCGCAAGGCGCCGGACTGAATGCCTCCGGCATCGGCGCGGCAGTCGCCGTGAGCGATGCGACAAGGAGAGGCCAGAGAAAATAAGAAGTCATGGAGTCAGTATCCGCTAGGGAGCTGTCGCGTTGTTGATCAGGAAAATGGCGATATCAGGCCAAGACTGGGGGCGCGCACAAACCGCGTCAGCTGTTCAACGCCGATAAATATCGGGAAAATACCGCTCCATCAGCGTCTCCGGTCTGAGTGGCGCCGTAAAGCCGTGACGCGCATACAAACCATGCGCCGTGCTGGTGGCCAGCATGAAACGGCGCAAACCCTGCAAGTCGGGATGCGCCATCACGGCCTCCATCAGGCGCTTGCTGTAGCCGCGGCCGCGGCACTCTTCCAGCACATACACGTCGACCAGATAGGCAAACGTGGCGTAGTCGCTGACCACGCGGGCGAACGCCACTTGACGGCCGTCCAGCGTGCCGCCGAAGCATAGCGAATGGTCAATGGCACGCTGTACGGTGGCCTGCGCGATGCCGATGGCCCATGTCGATTGCGTACTGAGAAAATGGTGAATGGCCGGAACGTCAAGTTCCGCCTTGTCGCTACTGATCTTCAAGTGTGGCATCACGCTGTCCGCCTGTCGTGGGAAAAACTGATCATCGGCGATTTGCGCGCTGCTGTCACCTGGGCAGGAAAGAATCGGGCTGCCTCCCCTTCTGACTGCTGATGACGGGGGTACTCTGCCTGCTGCTGCCGTAGCTGCGACTGGCACGCTGCCGCCATGCTTACAGCGCGGCTTTTTCTTCGGCGTTCAGACGCTTGGCGCTGACATACACGGTATGCATGGTGGCTTGATCGGCGCTGGCAACGAGGGCGGCGGAAGCGGCTGGCGCGGCGCGGAACTTCGGCACGGCGGCTGTGGCCAGGCTGGTGGCAGCGGCGATGGCGATGATGGCGACGAAGATGGCTTCCATGTTTTTAGCGATGTTCATGATGGTGTCCTTTGGATGGCTGGTTGTCTGCTGCGATGATGGAACTGTAGGCGCATCGGCCCACCATCTCCACCGGATTGCGACAAACCGCCCAAAAGAAGGGACAGAATACCAAGTGACCCGATGAAAGGCAGGAAGCGGCGCTGGCCGCGCTGCTGCTGGCCTTGCTCGACCCGCAGCCTGTCGTGCGCCAGCTTGCCGTCTGGGCCTTCAGTGAAATGCGTTTTCCCGAAATGGCTCCCGCCGCGGCGGCGCTGCTGGCCGATCACGACGCCTCGGTGCGCGCCGAGGCTGCCGCTGCGCTGGGCATTGAACGAAATGCGCCAGGGCGTGGCTGTCCACTGCCGCCGGCGCGATGCCGATGGTCACTGAGGGCTGTGTGGTGAAAATAAGCTGCCTGGCTGGAAGCGCGCGTTCTGCCTGCGGCTACTATGTGTTGGGTATTGCTGCTGTCACCTGGGCTGGAAAGAACCGGGGGCGCCGCCCGTTCCGATTGCCCATGATGGGATACTGCAAGATGCTGCAAGATGCGGTGCGGCTACTGCTGTTACTGATACTGCCTGCATGGCATTGCCACGCTTACAGGGCGGCTTTTTCTTCGGCGCTCAGGCGCTTGGCGCTGACGTACACGGTATGCATGGTGGCTTGCTCGGCACTGGCGACGATCGGTGCCGGCGCGGCGCGGAACTTCGGCACGGCGGCGGTGGCCAGGCTGGTGGCAGCGGCGATGGCGATGATGGCGACGAAGATGGCTTCCATGTTTTTAGCGATGTTCATGATGATGTCCTTTGAGTGGCTGGTTGTGTGCTGCGATGATTGAACTGTAGGCCGATCCCCCCTGAACTGCCATCGGATTGCGACCAAACGCACGATTCGCGGGACAGAATACAAAAAGCCGGGATGGAACGCACAACCTGCCCGCGCCGTGGCATTTGAGGCTTGCCAGCCCCATTCCTGGCCATTTCAGCGCCCTGCAAGCCCCTAAAAGCCCTACCGCCGGCCAACCTTGTTTATAATCGCCCTACACTAAAGGACTTCTTTCATGACTGATCAATTCTCCAAAAAGGGCGAAGCCTGGTCGGCCCGGTTTTCCGAACCGGTCTCGGACCTCGTCAAGCGCTACACAGCTTCTGTATTTTTTGACAAGCGCCTGGCGCTGTTCGACATCGAAGGTTCGCTGGCCCATGCGGAAATGCTGCATGCGCAAGCCATCATCAGCCCAGCCGACTACGCGGAAATCCAGCGCGGCATGGCGCAAATCTCGCAGGAAATCGCCGCCGGCCAGTTCGAATGGCTGCTGGACCTGGAAGATGTCCACCTGAATATTGAAAAGCGCCTGACCGAACTGGTAGGCGATGCCGGCAAGCGCCTGCACACGGGCCGTTCGCGCAACGACCAGGTGGCAACCGACATCCGCCTGTACGTGCGTTCCGCCATCGACGACATCACCGCCCTGCTGGCGACGTTCCGCAGCGCGCTGACGGACCTGGCCGAGCAGCATGCCGACACCATCATGCCCGGCTTTACGCACATGCAGGTGGCCCAGCCGATCACCTTCGGCCACCACATGCTGGCGTATGTCGAAATGTTCGGCCGCGACGCCGAGCGCATGGCCGACTGCCGCAAGCGCGTCAACCGCCTGCCGCTGGGCGCCGCCGCCCTGGCCGGCACCACCTTCCCCATCGACCGCCTGCGCGTGGCAAAAACGCTGGGCTTTGACGACGTCTGCCACAACTCGCTTGACGCCGTCTCGGACCGCGATTTCGCCATCGAATTTTGCGCCGCCTCCGCCGTGCTGATGATGCACGTGTCGCGCATGGCCGAAGAACTGGTGATCTGGATGAGCCCACGCATCGGCTTCATCGACATCGCCGACCGCTTCTGCACCGGCTCGTCGATCATGCCGCAAAAGAAAAACCCGGACGTGCCTGAACTGGCGCGTGGCAAGACGGGCCGCGTCTACGGCCACCTGACCGGCCTGTTGACCCTGATGAAAGGCCAGCCGCTGGCCTACAACAAGGACAACCAGGAAGACAAGGAACCGCTGTTCGACACCGTCGACACCGTTATCGACACCCTGCGCATCTTCGCCGACATGGCTGGCGGCATTACGGTGAAACCGGAAGCCATGCGCGCAGCAGCCCTGCAGGGCTACGCCACGGCGACCGACCTGGCCGACTACCTGGTCAAGAAGGGCTTGCCGTTCCGCGACGCCCATGAAGCGGTGGCCCTGGCCGTGCGCGCCTGCGTCGACGCCGGCTGCGACCTGGCCGACCTGTCGCTGGAACAGTTGCGCGCGTTTTCCCCGTTGACGGACGAAGACGTGTTTGCCGTGCTGACACTGGAAGGCTCCGTCGCCGCGCGCGACCACGTGGGCGGCACCGCGCCACGCCAAGTCCGCGCCGCAATCGCCCGCGTGCGCACGCAGCTGGAAAAATAAACGGCACCTGCGCCTCCGGACGCCCCGCTGCATCGCTGCAGCGGGGCGTTTTTCATTGGGCGACGATTTTCGACAGCACGGAAAAGGCGGCCCCCGTCTGCGATGCTTCCAGCAGCAAGGTCAGCTCCGTGTAGGTGCAGATAATGTTGATCAGGTTGATGCGTTCCCAGGCCAGGCGCTTGAGGATGGCGTGATACACGCCTGGCGTGTAGCAGGTTTCGGGTGCCAGGTGCAGGGTCACGGCCGTCACGCGCTCGAGGCGCGCAAGTTCCTGCTCGCCGCCAAAAACCTCGTCCACCAGCGCATGCAGACTGCGGCTGCAGATCACCATCACCTCGTTGACGCCACGCGTGACCGTGATGAAGGTGCCCCGCTGGGGCGCGGCCAGCGCCAGCAACTGGCGCTGGCAGTCATAGGTCTGGTCGGAATAGCGGTAGGTAAAAATCATCAATTCACTGCGCGTGGACAGCTCTCCCGCCCGGTGCGCCAGCACGATCTCGCCGCTTTTCTGCTGCGGCATCCGTTCCGCCAGACGGCGCAGGGCCATCACCACGGCAGCCTGCCCCACCGGTTTCCATAGGTCGCTCTGCAATTGCGGCTGCAGCTGGCGCGCCAGTTCCGACAAGTTCAGCAAGCCCCGGCCCAATCCCTCGCTGAGAAAGGCCGATTCCATCACGATCTGTTCCACTTTGGTCGCTATCGAAAGCATAGTTCGTCGGGCCGGGGATTCCGGTGCACGCACCAGGAGCCGGCAACCCTTCCTGAAAAAAGGATGCACTGCGCCAGCGGCCGCGCCGGGCGGCGCGGTCGGACTCGCGGAAAAGAACCCCCTCGCGGGGGAAGAGCCGGTTGGCGGCGGCTAGGAAGGCGGATGCAGCATGAATGCCGCTCCAGAGGGGAAATGGCTGAAACCAACAGCAGAAAACAGAACTGACGTCATGTGAAACTCCCGATTTTTTTTCCCGATGCGCTGTATCTGGACGCGGTCATTGCCGCGTGCGCTTTTTTTGTCTTCGCGTGGTCCGCTGGGGGCTACGCGAAGACCTAGTGTAGATCGCAACATTTAGAAAATGCAACAGTGTTTTTCCAACAGAGCGCGCCATTAGGGGAAGTAGTCCAAAACAAAAGTTGCAGCTTGTGGTAGATCAAACTTTGCGCTCATGCAGCGCCGATAAATGTTCAATTCTTAACAAAAATTCGCCTGGTGACCCATTTCTTGAATTTTTTGACATGGCGATCTCGACAAGTTTAGTGTCCCCCTACCCGGTGTCATGCCACCACAAAACGGCAGGCTATCCGCCTGCCAGGCACGCCGGGGTGGCCATCAGGCATCGCGGCCAGCTCATTCACCATTTCCTTAACCGATACCATGGAGCAGAAATGAATTTACGTTTGACGATAGTTGCCGCATCCATCGCCGCCCTGCCGCTGATGGCCACCACGGCGGACGCCGCCACGCCGCTGCCACAGACCCTGATGGCTGCCCCGGTGACCCTGGCCTCTCCACAAGAGAACGCCGGCCTGGTCAACAAGCTGGCCGCACAGGCACGCAGCCGCGGCTTGAATACCGAGCATGGCTTTGCCGTCGGCGCCCAGCATCCGGGCGTCAGCGGCACGCGCGTGAGCCGCGTACAGCACACCTACAAGGGCTTGCCCGTCTTCGGTTCCGAGACGGTCGTGGTCAGCAACAACGCCGGCGACATCGTCAGCGAATCCGTGTCGGACCGCGCTTCCGGCCTCGGTAGCGGCGGCGTCAATTCCGTCACCCGCAGCGCCACCACCGATATCGACACCACGCCGGCCGTCAGCGCCGCCGCCGCCATCGCCGCCGCCGTGAAAAGCATCGGCGTGCAGGCCGTCGACCACGTGCCGCCGCATGCGCAACTGCTGATCTACCCCGTGATGAAAACGGTGCGCGTGGCCGGCGCCGAGAACAAGTCGGAAGCGGCGCTGAACGCGCTCGACGTGCAGGATGTGGTCGACCACTACGAGCTGGCCTACCTGGTGCAAACGCGCATGATCAGCGGTAACAAGCCGGTCTACTACGACACCATCGTCAGCGCCAAGGATGGCCGCATCCTGCGTCAATGGAAAGCCCTGAAAACCGTGGCCGGCATCGGCAACAGCCAGTACAACGGCCAGGTACCGCTGAACACGACGCTCACGGGCAGCACCTACACCATGAAAGACCCGAGCCGCGGCACGGGCGGCAGCTTCGGCGGCATGGCCATCACGAATGCCAACCACGGCACCAGTTCGGGCAGCGTGTACAGCAGCACCAGCAACACCTGGGGCGACGGCCAGCAATACATCAACGGCGGCAGCACCACCAACGCCAACGGCCAGACGGCGGCCGTGAACGCGATGTGGGGCCTGATGAACACCTACGACACGCACAAGAATGTGCTGGGCTGGTCCAGCCTGGACGGCAACAACACGGCCACCCACATCGCCGCCCACGTCAACACGGCCTACGACAACGCCTATTACGACAGCAGCTGCAAGTGCATGTACATCGGCGACGGCGGCAGCTCGTTCAACAACCTCGGTTCCATCGACGTGATCGGCCACGAAATGGGTCACGGCATCACGGACGCCACCTCGGGCCTGATCTACTCGCAAGAGTCGGGCGGCTTGAATGAATCGAGCTCGGACATCGCCGGTGAAATGGTGGAAGCGTATGCGCGCGCCGGTGGCACAGGCACCAGCATCCCCAACACGGGCAACGATTGGATGACCGGCAAGGAAATCGCCAAGAATGGCCAGCCGCTGCGTTGGCTGTACAAGCCAAGCAAGGATGGCAGCAGCCCGAATGCATGGAGCAGCACCATCAAGAACCTCGACGTCCACTACAGCAGCGGCCCGAACAACCGCATGTTCTACTTCCTGTCGCAAGGTTCGAACTCCACGTCCAGCAGCGACTACTACAGCTCCTACCTGAACAAAAGCCCGCTGGCCATGACCGGTATCGGCAGCGACAAGGCTTACCGCATCTGGTTCAAGGCCGCCACCACCAAGTTCACCTCGTCGACCAACTACGCCGACGCGCGCAACAAGGTGCTGCTGGCAGCCGAGGAGCTGTATGGCGTGGGCAGCGCCGAAGCGACCGCCGTCAAGCGCGCGTACGCGGCCATCAACGTGGGCGCCGACGTCGATGAATCGACCACGGGTGGCGCGGTGACCATCACCAGCCAGCCGGCCAGCATCACCGTCGCACCGGGCGCCACAGCTTCGTTCGTCGTGGGTGCGGGCGGCGGTACGGCACCGTACACCTACAAGTGGTTCCGCAACGGCGCCGTGATCAGCGGCGCCACGTCGCCTGCCTACAGCTTCACGACCGTAGCGGCCGACAGCGGTGCCGTGTTCAAGGCCACGGTGACGGATTCCTCGTCGCCTGCCGTGACGGCCACGTCGAACAACGCCACGCTGACGGTGGGCACGAGCAGCGCCACCGAACGCGTGACGAACGGCGGCTTCGAGTCCGGCGCCACGGGCTGGAGCGGCACCACGGGCGCCATCGGCACCTTCACGGGCCAAACCGCATACGAAGGTACGAAGTACGCCTGGCTGGGCGGCAATGGCGCCACGGCCAGCGAATCGATGATGCAAAGCGTGGCCATTCCGGCTGCCGCCACTTCGGCCAGCTTGACCTTCGCGCTGCATATCGACACAGCTGAAACGGGCAATACCGTGTACGACAAGCTGGTCGTCACCGTGAAGAACAGCGCCGGTACGGTGCTGGGCACCCTGGCCTCGTACTCGAACGTGAACAAGGCGGCCGGCTACCAGATCCGCACGTTTGACCTGATCGCCTACAAGGGCCAGACCGTGCAGATCTCGTTTGCCGCGACCGAGGACGCATCGCTGCAAACCTCGTTCGTGATCGACAAGGTCAGCCTGGTTACCCAGTAAGCGGCTGAACATGCGGGCAAGCCATCGATGCAAGGCTTGCTCGCACAGCACGATTGATTTCCTGGCAATTTCAGTCTACCCTGAGGCAGTGATTGCATCTTGCCTGCTGCCGGTACCCGCGACGAATTGAACTTTTTTTGGATTGTTCCTGACCGATGCCTACTTCGACCTTGTCCGCACGCGCATTCCCCTTTTCACATCACCCCATTTTCACGCCCCAGGCCCTCGTCATGTTCGCCTGACGCGGTCATGCAGTTCCACCTCCAGGTGCAGGGCCCGGCGGGCAGCCAGGCGCTGGCCATCGACGCCGCCAGCGAGGCCGAAGCGATCCGCGCGGCCGTGCGCGGCGGCTGGCGCGTGCTGGCCGTGGACGACAGCAGCAGCGGGGAAGGCAGCGCGCCGGCGCGACCGGGCAAACAGGGCCTGCCCCTGCTGCAATTCAGCCAGGAGCTGCTGGCCCTGCTCGAAGCGGGCCTGAACCTGGGCGAGGCCATGGCGACCCTGCACAACAAGGAAACGCGCCCAGGCGCCAAGGCCACCCTGGCCGCCATCGTCCTCACCCTGCAGCAAGGGCAAAGCTTTTCCGACACCCTGGCCGGTTTCCCCGACATCTTCCCCGACATTTACATCGCCACCGTGCATGCGGCCGAACGCTCGGGCAACCTGCCCGAGGCGCTGGCGCGCTTCGTCGGCTACCAGCTGCAATTCGACGCCATCCGTAAAAAACTCATTTCCGCCGCCATCTACCCGTGCATGCTGCTCGTCGTCGGCGGCCTGGTGACGCTGTTCCTGCTCGGCTACGTGGTACCCAAATTCAGCGTCGTCTACGAAAGTTCGGGGCGCGACATCCCGTGGATGTCGCAAATGCTGCTGGGCTTTGGCCAGACCCTGGCCGCGCATCCGCTGCTGTGCGCCAGCGCGCTGGCCGCCGTGGTGGCCGCCGTAGTCTTTGGCATCGCCAATGCCGGTGCGCGCCAGGCCCTCGTCCTGCGCCTGCTGCGCCTGCCCGTGCTGGCGGACAAGGCAGCGGAATTTCGCCTGGCCCGCTTCTACCGTGCCCTCAGCCTGCTGCTGCATGCGGGCATCCCGCTGCACAAGGCGCTGGCCATGGTCGCGCCCATGCTGCTGCCGGCGCAGCAGGAGCAGCTGGCGCAGGCGCGCCGCGCGGTACAGGAAGGCATGCCGTTTTCCACCGCGCTGGAACACGCCGGCATGGCCACGCCGGTGGCGCAATCGCTGCTGAAAGTGGGCGAGAACACGGGCCGCCTGGGCGACATGCTGGAACGCTCGGCCAAGTTCCATGACGAGGAATTCGCCCGCTGGGTGGACTGGGCGTCGCGCCTGCTCGAACCGCTCTTGATGACCATCATCGGCGTGGTGATTGGCGGCGTGGTAGTGCTGATGTACATGCCGATCTTTGAACTGGCCGGGAGCTTATCGTGAGAGTCATGACATGAACGCACGCGACGAAGAACGGGCCGTGCTCGATGCGGCCATGCTGCGCCGGGCCCACGCCAGCGCACTGGAACAGGGCCGCCCGCAGATGGCCGTGCTGCAGGAAACGGCAGCCCTGCCGCCCGAAGTCTTCTTGCGCCAGCTGGCCGCCCTGTTCCGCTACCCGGCCTGGACGATGGCCGAACTGCAGGCCGCCTTGCCCGCCTTTGCCCTGCTGCCCTACACGGATTGCGCCCAGCGCGACTGCGTGCTGCTGCAGCCGGGCGTTCCCGGCGCGCCGCCCGTGCTCGTCATCGGCAACCCGTTTGCCGAAGACTTGCTGCAATGGGCCGACTTCGCCCTGTCCACGCCCTTCACGGTGGCGCTGGCGCACCCGGACGACCTTGCCGCCTATCTGCTGCAGCAGGAAAGCGTGCAACAGGCGATGCAGGAAATGCAGCACGGTGATGATGTGCCGGGCCTCGACCAGAGCATCGAGGACATTTCATTGATCCGCATCAGCGAGGACAGCAGCCCGGTGGTCAAACTGGTGAACTCCACCATCTACGATGCCCTGAAATTCCAGGCCAGCGACATCCACCTCGAATGCGACGTGGCCAGCCTGGTCATCAAGTACCGCGTCGACGGCGTGCTGGTGCAGGCAGGCCAGGTGCAGGGACTGGCGATGGCCGAACAGATCATCTCGCGCATCAAGGTGATGGCCGACCTCGACATCGCCGAGCGCCGCATCCCGCAGGATGGCCGCTTCAAGGTGCGCGTGAAAGGGGCAGAGATCGACTTTCGCGTTTCCATCATGCCCAATATCTTTGGCGAAGACGCCGTGCTGCGCCTGCTGGACCGGCGCGCGCTGACGGAGGCGGCGCAGGCGCTGCGCCTGGAAAGCCTGGGCCTGAACGAGGACGCCATCGAGCAGATCCGCCGCCTGGCCGCCAAGCCGCACGGCATGCTGCTGGTGACGGGGCCCACGGGTTCCGGCAAGACCACCACCCTGTACGCGGCCATCACGGAAATCAATACGGGGCGCGACAAGATCGTCACCATCGAAGACCCTGTCGAATACCGCTTGCCGCGCGTGCTGCAGATCCCCGTCAACGAAAAAAAGGGACTGACCTTCGCGCGCGGCCTGCGCTCCATCCTGCGCCACGATCCTGACAAGATCATGATCGGCGAAATCCGCGATGACGAAACGGCGCAGATCGCCGTGCAGGCGGCGCTCACGGGCCACCTGGTATTTACCACCGTGCACGCGAACAACGTCTTCGACGTGGTGGGGCGCTTCCTGCACATGGGTGTCGATGCCTACAGCTTTGCGGCGGCCCTGAACGGCATCGTGGCGCAGCGCCTGCTGCGTCTCAATTGCGCCCATTGCGCCATCGACGCCAGCGCCGAGGTGCTGGCCGATGCGCAGCAGCTGCGCGACAGCGGCCTGGCCCTGCACCAGGTACAGGACTGGCAATTCATGGCCGGCAAAGGCTGCGGCCATTGCCGCGGCACCGGTTACAAGGGCCGCAAGGCCGTCGCCGAAGTGCTGATGCTCAGCGACGCGATGCGCGAAATGATCTGCACGCGGGCGCCCCTGAGCCAGATGAAGGAAGAAGCGGCGCGCAACGGCTTTCGCCTGGCGCGCGAAGCGGGCCTGGACCTGGTGCGGCGCGGCGAAACCACTTTAGCGGAGCTCAATCGTGTCACTTATTGAACGTATTACCCGCGCCACCCTGTGCCTGCACCTGGCGCCGCACGGATTGCACGGCGTGCAGCGCCGCGCCGGCCGTCCCGTGGCAGACAGCGCATTCCATTTGCCGATCCTGAACCCCGACGCCAGCTGGGAAGTGGCGCTGGCCGCCCTGCGTGGCTGGCTCGAACAGCACAATGAAAAAAAACTGCCGTTGGCCATCAGCCTGGCCAGCCGCTGGTGCGCCATGCTGATGGTGCCGTGGAGCGGCGCCCTGCTCGACCGAACCAGCGCGCAGCGCTTCCTGCATAGCCAGTTCGCTGCCGTCTACGGCGATGGCGCGCGCGCCTGGCACCTGGCTGCCGACGACGCGCCCTACGGCAAGCCGCGCCTGGCCTGCGGCATCGATGCGGCCTTGCTGCAAGGCGTGCAGGATGCGGCGGCCGCGCATGGCCGGCGCTGCCTGTCCATCGAACCCATCGTCGGACCGGCCTGGCGCAGCATCGCCGGCGGCAAGCCTGCCGCCTTCGCCCTGGTGGAAGCGGGACGGCTGCTGCTGGCGACGACGGGCGGCGGGCGCATCACGGCCCTGCACAGCCAATCCTGCGGCGCTGCCTGGGGCGACGAACTGGATCGGGCATGGCGGCGCTGGAACTTGCGCGCGCCGCAACTGGACGCCATCGAACACGTGGCGCTGCTCGACCTGAGCGGCGTGCCGCAGGACGAGTTGCCGGCGCGCTTTCAGCCCCTCCCCGTGGCCGGCGCCGCCCACCTGATGCGGGAGGCCGCATGGGCCTGAGCCGCCTGGAATTGCTGGCGCCCGGCACGGTGCAGACCTTCAAGGGCTGGCGCCTGGCCCTGTGCCTGGCGGGCGGCTTGATGCTGCTGCCGGCCGCCGTGTACTGGCTGGTGCAGGCACAGGAAACGCGGCGCCTGGAAGCGCAACTGGCGCAGCTGCAACCCGCGCGTCCCGTGCGCACGCCCCTCTCGGCAAGCCAGCAACGCGAACGCGACCTCGAACTGAAACAGGTGGCCGCCGCCGTGCGCCAGCTCAACCTGCCCGTCACGCGCCTGGTCAGGACGGTGCAGGCGCCGCGCGACGTGCGCGTGGCCTTGCTGGGACTGGACTTGAACGCGCAGCAGGGACAGGATGGCGCCAGCGTCCTGAAAATCGCCGCCGAGGCGGAAACACCGCAGGACATGCTCAACTACCTGGCCTTCCTGAACCAGCAGCCCATGTTCAGCTCCGTGTATCTGCTCAAACACGAGATGAATGCGAACGCCCCCGAACACCCTTACCGTTTTCAGCTGGAGGCGCAATGGCGGCAATAAAACCCGTATTCAAAGCCGGCACGCCCGTGGCCCGCGCGCGCCTGCAGCTGCGCATGCCCCCGCGCCTGGCGTGGGAGGCTTCGCGTCTGTGGCGCACCCTGGGCTGGCCTTGCGCCCTCGGCGCCGCCGGCCTGGCGCTGACCGCTTTCGCCGTGCAGCAGGGCGATGCGCTGGCCCGACACCAGCAGCAATTGCGCGCCCAGCTGGCCATAATGGCGAAACAGGCGGCGCTGCCGCCGGCACCCATCACGCTCGATGCGGATGCCGACAGCCTGGCCGCCTTTCACGCCTACCTGCCCGCGCATGACAGCATTCCCGACCAATTGAAGGCCTTGCTGGAAGTGGCGCAAAAAAGCGGCGTCACCCTGGCCAAGGCCGACTACAAGCCGCAGGAAGACGGCAACACGGCCTTCCTGCGCTACCAGATCACCCTGCCCGTCAAGGCCGAATACGCGCAGCTGCAAACCTTTATCGTCGATGCCCTGCAGGCGCTGCCCACCCTGACCTTGGACTCCGTGCTTTTCAAGCGCGAGCAGATCGAGGCGGGCGAGATCGACGCGCGCATCCAGTTCATCCTGCTGGTAAAAAAGGCGGAGGTGCGCAGATGAAAAAAGCCGTATTGGGAGGCGCCGCCGTGGCGACCTTGCTTGCCGCCCTCTTCGCGCCCGAGGATGAAGGCAGCATCGTGGGACCGGCCACGGCCACCACGCGCCAGGTGGAGCGGGTGGCGCCAGCCCCCCTCGCTGCAGCCACCGTTCCACCAACCAATCGCGCACTGGCCATCGAACCGCGCCGGGCGCTGGAAGACGAGGAAGCGGCCACCCTGTTCGCCAAGCAAAGCTGGCAGCCAGAGACCCCGAAAAAGATCATGCTCGACCAGCAGGCGGCCCAGGCCGCGCTGCCCGTTGCCCGCGTGGATGCGAACACGCCGCCACCGCTGCCCTTTCAATTCCTGGGCCGCTTTGTCGACGAAGGCAAGGCGGCCTACTTCCTGCAGGCGGGCGAACGCAACGTGGTGGCGCGTCCCGGCGATACGCTCGAAGAGCGCTACCGCTTCGACGGCGTGGTGCAGGGTTCTCTGCAATTTACCTATCTGCCGCTCAACCTGAAACAGACACTCGCCGTAGGGGATCTCAATTGAAACAACGCATACCACGTACTGGCATCACCCTGCTGCCGATGCTGTTCCTGCTGGCCGCCTGCGCCGGCAACCAGGCGTATAACGATGGCCAGGCCATGCTCGGTGCGGGCCGCACGGAACAGGGCCTGGCCCTGCTGGAACAGGCGGCGCAGGCCGAGCCGACCAACGCCAAGTACCGTATCGCCGTCACAAATGGCAGGATGCGCGCGCTGAACAAGCTGAATGGCGCTGCGGAAGCGCTGCGCCAGCAAGGCAAGCTGCCCGAAGCGCAAGCGCTGTACCAGCAGGCCTTGGCGCTGGATGCCAGCAACGACGTGGCACAGCGGGGCCTGGCCGGCGTGGCACAGGATGAACGGCACCGCAAGCTGGTGCAGGAAGCGCAGACCAGCTACCAGCGCGGCGGCGAGGCGAATATCGCGCAAGCGCAGGAAGCGTTGCGCCAGGTGCTGCAGGAGCGCCCCGCACAGCGCGAGGCGCTGGCCCTGAAAAACCGCATCGGCGAGGCGCAATCCAAAAGCCTGCCGGCCGGCGGCAAACTGGCGGCCGCCTACCGCAAACCCGTGACCCTCGAATTTCGCGACGCGCCGCTGCGTTCCGTGTTCGACTTCATCAGCAAAGTCTCGGGCCTGAACTTCGTCTTCGACAAGGAAGTCGACCCGGCCCTGCGCGCCACCATTTCCGTGCGCGACACCAGCATCGAAGAGGCGATTGCCATGCTGCTGGGCGCCAACCAGCTGGAACAAAGCGTCACCAGCGACAAGTCGATCACGATTTACCCGAACACGCCGCAAAAGGTGAAGGATTACCAGCAACTGGTGGTGCGCACCTTCTTTCTCGCCAATGCGGACGTCAAGACCGTGGCGTTTTCCATCAAGACCCTGCTCAAGGCCAAGGATGTCGTCACGGATGAACGCCTGGGCATCATCATGCTGCGCGATACGCCGGAAATGGTGCGCATGGCCGAGCGCATCATCAATGTGCAAGACCTGGCCGATCCGGAAGTGATGCTGGAAGTCGAGGTGCTGGAAGTCAAGCGCACGCGCCTGATGGAACTGGGCGTGCGCTGGCCGGACCAGGCCAGCCTGACACTGGCCGGTGCTGCAGGTATTACGGGAGGCCTGGGCGGCCTGAAGGTGGCGGACCTGCACCGCATCAATGGCGACAATATCAATCTGGGCATCGGCGGCGTCACCCTGAACGCCAACAAGACGGACAGCGACAGCAATATCCTGGCCAACCCGCGCATCCGCGTACGCAACAAGGAAAAAGCCAAGATCCTGATCGGCGACCGCGTGCCCGTCATTACCGTGACGACGAATAACGGCGTCAGTTCCGACAGTGTCAACTACATCGATGTGGGCTTGAAACTCGACGTGGAACCGAACGTCTACCTGGACGACGAAGTGGCCATCAAGATCAACCTGGAAGTGTCGAACGTCGTCAAGGAAGTCATCAGCAAGACGGGCACGCAGGCTTACCAGATCGGCACGCGCAGCGCCTCCACGGTCCTGCGCCTGAAGGATGGCGAGACGCAGGTGCTGGCGGGCCTGATCAGCGATGAAGACCGGGGCACGGCCAACAAGGTGCCTGGCGTGGGCGAACTGCCCGTGCTGAACCGCCTGTTCGGCAGCCAGAAGGACGACGCCATGCGCAGCGAGATCGTGCTGTCGATCACACCGCGCCTGCTGCGCAGCATACGCCGTCCGGACCTGACGACAGCCGAATTCAACTCCGGCACCGAGGCCTCCGTGGGCGGCCGCGCCAGCGTGGGCGGCTCCCCAGAGGCTATCGCCGCGCCGGAGCAAGCCCCGGCGCGCACCGGCTCGCCCATGACGGGCGGCGACGAGGCTCCCGCCGCCGGCGACAAGGCCACTGTCAAGGGTGGCCAGTGAAAGAGCGGGGCTTTACCTTCATCGAACTGATGACCACCCTGGCCATCATGGCGACCCTGGCCACGGTAGCCGTGCCGATGGCGCAGGTGGCGCAGCAACGGGCGAAGGAACAGCAATTGCGCAGCGCCCTGATCGAGATGCGCGAGGCGATCGATACCTACAAGCGCGCCTCGGACAATGGCCGCATCAAACTGTCGCTGGGCGCTTCCGGCTATCCGAAAAAACTTGAGGAACTGGTCGAGGGCGTGCCCGACCAGCGCAGCCCGTCCAAGCAGAACATCTATTTCCTTCGCCGCCTGCCGCGCGACCCGTTCCAGCCCAGGGAAGAAGGCAGCGCGGCCGATAGCTGGAGCAAGCGCGCCTATGCCTCGCCGCCCGACAATCCCAGCGAAGGCGAAGACGTGTTCGACGTCGCCTCGCGCTCGACCAAGGTGGGCCTGAACGGCATGCCGCTCAATCAATGGTGAACCCGATGCCAGTCTCTTCTCCTCGCCGCGGTTTTACGCTGGTCGAACTGCTGGTGGTGCTGGCCATCATCTCGCTGCTGCTGACGATCGCCATTCCCCGCTATTTCGGCTCCGTAGAAAAATCGAAGGAAGTCGCGCTGAAGGAAAACCTGCAGGTGCTCAGGAGTGGCCTGGATAAATACTATGCCGACAAGGGCGAATATCCGGCCGCGCTGGCCGACCTGGTGACCCACCATTACTTCCGCAGCGTGCCGCTCGATCCCGTCACGGAGTCCGCCGCCACCTGGCAGCTGATTCCTTCGCCGAATGGCGAGATCGGCGGCGTGGCCGACGTGCGCAGCGGCGCCAAGGGCAAGACGCGCGAGGGCATCCCCTTTGAGCAGCTCTGATTTTCGACGCCGCGCACGGGGCTTCGCGTATATCTGGACCCTGATGCTGGTGGCCTTCATGGGCGTCGGCCTGGTGCTGGCCAGCGAATTGCATGCCACGGCCGCGCGGCGCGACAAGGAACGCGAGCTGCTGTTCATCGGCCATGAATTCCGCAATGCGCTGGGCCGCTACTACGACAGCACGCCGGGCGACGGGCGGCCCCGCTATCCATTGACCCTGCAGGAATTGCTGCGCGACCCGCGCTTTGCCAACGCCCGGCGGCATTTGCGCCGCCTGTATGCGGATCCCGTCACGGGCAAGGCGGAATGGGGCGTGCTGCGGCAGGAGGGACGCATCGTCGGCATCCATTCGCTGTCGCCGCAGCTGCCCATCAAGCAGGACAATTTTCTCGACGAAGACGCCAGCCTGCGCCGCAAGCAGCGCTACGCAGACTGGCACTTCACCTATCCGCACGACCTGGTGCTCGCGCCGCCCGATGCCGCCGGCGGCGCGCCCGGACTCAAGCCGAAAGGCGCGAACTGATATCATGCCCGCATTCCATATTCCGCATTGAGCAAAGGAGCAGGCATGAGCATAGGTGGCACTTCCATCGAACAGGCATTGGCATCGCTGTCGGACATGACGGGCGGCATGGTCGCCATCGGCAAGGACGAACATGCGCAACGCATCGCCAAGGCGCAAGCGTTCATGCGCAAACAGGGCATCGCTGCGGTCTACCTGAACGCGGGCGCCAATCTCACCTATTTCACGGGCACCAAATGGTATGCCAGCGAACGCATGGTGGGCGCCATCCTGCCAGCCAGCGGCGACATCGAATACATCGCCCCCGCCTTCGAGGAAAGCACCTTGACGGGCTTCATGCTCATTGAAGGCAAGGTCAATTGCTGGGAAGAGCATGAAAGCCCGTACCAGCTGTTCGTTGACGTATTGGCGCGCATGGGGATCGCCCAGGATGCGGCTACGGCCCCGCGCGTGGGCATCTGCGAAAGCGCCGCCTTCTTCATCTACGACGGCGTCAAACCGCTGGCGCCCGGCTATGCGCTGGAAAACGCCCGCGCCGTCACGGCGTACTGCCGCAGCCGCAAGTCAGCGGCGGAAATCGCCCTGATGCAGCGCGTGATGGACATGACCCTGGCCGTACACGTGGCCACGGCCAGCATGCTGGTCGAAGGCATCACGACGGTGGAAGTGGAAGAATTCATCCAGCGTGCGCACCGCAAGGTGGGGGCACCCCGCTCGTATTTCTGCATCGTGCTGTTCGGCGAAGCGACCGCGTATCCGCATGGCGTCAATTACGTGCAAACCCTGAAGGCGGGCGACACGGTGCTGATCGACACGGGCTGCCAGGTGATGAACTACATCTCCGACATCACGCGCACCTATGTGTTTGGCGACATCAGCGAACGCCAGCGCAGCGTATGGAACAGCGAAAAGGCGGCGCAAGCCGCCGCATTCGCGGCCGCCCGGCTGGGCGTGCCCTGCGGCGACGTGGACCGCGCCGCGCGCGTTTCGCTGGAGGCAGACGGCTTCGGCCCCGGCTACAAGCTGCCCGGCCTGCCGCACCGCACGGGACACGGCATCGGTCTCGATATCCACGAGTGGCCTTACCTGGTGGGCAATGACACGACGCCGCTCGACGTGGGCATGTGCTTCTCGAACGAGCCGATGATCTGCATCCCCGGCGAATTCGGTATCCGCCACGAAGACCATTTTTACATGACGGAAAACGGCGCACGCTGGTTCACCGAACCAGCGCACAGCATCGACGACCCGTTCGGCTTGCGCGCTTAAGCCTTCGTCAACGCCAGCCGCCGTGCCGCCGGCACGGTGGCAATCGGCACCAAACCACCCTGCGCCAGCTTGAACACGGCCAGCGCCGTGCCCAGCTGCACGGCCTGTTCCTGCAGCGATTCTGCCGCAGCAGATGCTTCTTCCACCAGTGCGGAATTTTGCTGCGTCATCTGGTCCATGCTGCCGATGGCCACGCCGATGTCCCCGATGCCGGCGCTTTGCGCCTGGCTCGCGGCGCTGATCTCGGCCATGATGTCGGCCACCTTTTTCACGGAGTCGACGATCTGGCCCATGGTCAGGCCCGCCTCGTCAACCAGCTTCGAGCCGACATTCACCTTGGCCACCGAATCGCCGATCAATTGCTTGATTTCACGCGCCGCTGCCGCGCTGCGCTGCGCCAGGTTGCGCACTTCGGACGCCACCACGGCAAAGCCGCGTCCCTGTTCACCCGCGCGCGCCGCTTCCACGGCCGCATTCAAGGCCAGGATATTGGTCTGGAAAGCGATGCCGTCGATCACGCCGATGATGTCGACGATGCGTTTGGACGAGTCGTTGATCTCGCCCATGGTGGTGACCACCTGGCTGACCACTTGCCCACCCTTCACGGCCACCGACGATGCCGACACAACCAGTTCGTGCGCCTGGCCCGCGTTGGCGGCGTTGTCGCGCACGGTGGAAGTCAAGCTGTCCATGCTGCGCGCCGTCTGATCCAGGCTGCCCGCCTGCGATTCCGTGCGTGCGGCCAGGTCCGCATTGCCCTGCGCGATTTCGGCGCTGGCCACCTGGATGGTTTCGGCCGACGCCTTGATACCGGACACCATGCCGGCCAGCCGGCCGCGCATCTCTTTCAATGCCGCCAGCAGGCTGGCCTGGTCGCCTGCCTCGGTGGCGATCTCCATCGAGAGGTCGCCATCGGCCACGGCGCGCGCGATCTGGCGCGCGTATTCGGGCTCGCCGCCCAGCTGCTGCCAGATGGCGCGCACGACGAAATGCGACACGGCCACCAGGCAGACGATGACGGCCAGCGCCACGACGATGCTGGTATTGAGCGCATTGCGCACATTGGCCGCGCTGCGTTCGATGCCCTGCTTGAATTGCAATTGCGCCTGTTCGTTGGTCCTGGCCAGGTCCGTGTTGAGCACCGCCAGCGCGCCCTGCATGCGCGCCACGGTCGCTTGCGGGTCGCCCTCTTCCATTTCCAGCATGATGCGCGCCGCGCTCAGCGCCGGCGCATAGTAAGCATCGAATTCCCTGGCCAGCCGCTGGCCCTGCTCGCGCTGGCCGGGGATCGCCGCAAAGGCGGTCAACTTTTCGCGCAGCTTGACTGCCTGGCCGCCGACTTGTCCGATGCGCTCCTTGTCGCCTTCGCTGACGGCGTCGCGCAGGGCATCGCCGACAGCGGCCACGTCCAGGGTCAGCGACTTGGCCAAGTCGAGCACGGGATAGTCGGCACTTTCGGTGGCGTGGATGGAATTGAGCGTGGCCGTGGACAGATAGGCGCTGACGGCCAGCCCCAGCCCGAAAATCACGGCCGAGACGACAGGCAGCGCCCATATCTTGCGTTTGATGCTCATTGCTGTCTCCTGATTTTGATGAATTATCGGGCCGCCGCATGGCGCGCGGCCCGGGCCGGCTTTATGGCGCCGTCAGCACCACTTTGACGCTGGCGTCGACGGCACTCTTTTCGATATAGCCGATGGCTTTCGGATCGGCGGCCACGGCCTTCTTCACGTCGGCGCTATTGGCCACTTCCTTCGGCAAGGTCGCCTTGCCCGTGAAGACCAGCTTGGACCACAAGGCCTTCGCCTGCGACGGTTCCTTGTCCGTCACCTTCTTGTAGAACTCGGCGCGCACGGGCGCGCTTTCCGGCTGGTCGATCGGCGTCATGGCCGTCGATTTACCGAGGAAAAACTGCGCCACCTGTTCATTCGTCATGGCGCCCGCGGCACTCTTCGGATTGACCACCACGACCACTTCGGCCATGGCGGGAACGGCGGTCGACAGCGCCAGCAAGGCAGCCACATTCAAGATCAATGGTTTCATGCGGCGCTCCTTAGAAAACGAAATCGATGGCAGCGGCAGCCACCGTGACGGGGCCATGGAAGCCTGGCTTGGCTTGCACGAACAGGCCAGGACCATTCTTCGGCTTGATGCGGTCGATCTGCACTTTCAGCGCGGCCGAACGGTGGAAATCCCAGCGCACGCCGATGCTGTCCGTCGATTGCTCGAGCTGGTTGCGCGTATAAGCCAGGGTATCGACGCCGGTCGACAGGGCGCGCAGGGTCGGCGTGCAGGCGGCAGGATAGCCGGCAGGGCAGGATGCGGGCACGGAGTTGTTCACGCGGCCATCGGCCTTCAGGCTGGCGTGGCTGTAGTACGGCAAAAAGGCGCCGATGCGGTAGCCGCCCATCACGTACCACGAGGTGCTGTCGCTGACATAGCTGTCCGTCTTGCGCTTCGCATATTCCGACTGCAGCAGCACATTGTTCCAGTCCAGGCCCAGGCCCACGGACGTGAACGACGCCTTCTTGTCCTTGACTTCCAGCGCATCGGCCAGAGCGCCCAGCTGGGCGATCCTGTAGCCGCTGCCGGCCGCGCGCAAGCTGCCCATCAAGGTATTCAGGCTGGGCGAATCGTTGATCGTCAGCTTGGTCTCGGCACGGCCGAAGCGCACGGTGACGGGGCCATGCTCGGCCACCACGTTGAGGGCGACGATGGACTTGCCTTCCACCTGCACGGTCGACGCGGGCCCCGTGGCCAGGGTGGCCTTGGTCCGGCCCAGCGCCAGCTGCGTGGTGATGCTGGTATCGCCCGCGCTGAACTGGTAGGTGCCGTCGATGCCATCGATGCTGTTCAGGGGTACCTGCGAATACATTTCGCCGGGCGGGCGCAGCATGGTGTTGGCATAGCCCACGTTACGGTAATCGGAAATCATGAAGACGGGCAGGCCCATGCGGCCGACGCGCACGCTGAAGCTGTCCGACACCTTGGCCTTGGCAAAGGCCCAGGCCAGTTCGGCGCCGAAATCGTCCTCGCCATCCTTGCGCGCCAGGCCCTGCACGGTGGCCGACAGCCAGGGATTGACGGTGACATTGGCTTGCAGTCCCAGGTTGGAATCGACGCCCGTCCGGGCTGTCTTGCTGGCGCCAGCCGCCTGGTTCGGGCGCGCGAACTGCGCGTTATCGGTATCGGCCATGGTCAGGGCGGCCGTGCCGTAACCGCTGATCTTGACCGCGGGACCAGTGGCCTCTTCGGCATAGGCATGGCTGATGGCCAGGGGCATGGCCAGCAGGAAAATCAGGACGTGTTTATTCATAGTAATTAAATACCCGTAGCGGTGAACGTTAATCGTGGAATGGGACTCGCGGTCGATGGCTCACCGGCCGTAAAAGGCCGGGTCCGTTTTTTCTCGCCGCCATCGCGTCGAGGAGCGTGCTTGGCGGCGTGACCAGTGAGTAAAACCATGCTACAGAGAAAAGGTTTTACGTTGGAAGGTTTTCTTGAGGCAATGAGCGAATTCGCCCCTTTTTACGAAAAAAGCACGCGTTCTAGAGGGGTTTATCTAAATAGCACGCCGTGCAAAACCACACTTAGCCTATATTTTTCATACACTTATGGATAATTCAAGACGAAAAGAAGCGGAATAAAAAAAGCGCCACCCGCGCGAAGATCGCGGGTGGCGCCGTTCAAACCAGTCCTGCCGGAAACGCTTACTCGCGCTTCGACACCAGGGTCAGAATGTCGTAGCTGGCCACCAGTTCCTCGTTCTGGTTCGTCACCTGCACGTCCCACGCGACCACGCCCTGGCCCACGCCAAAGACATCCTTGCGGTTGCGGTCGACCTTGCGCTTGCACGTCAGGCGCGCACGGATGGTGTCGCCGATGGCGACGGGGGCGACGAAGCGCAGGTTATCCAGGCCATAGTTGGCCAGCACGGGGCCGACGCCAGGCGAGACGAACAGGCCGGCAGCGGCCGACAGCACGAAGTAGCCATGGGCGATGCGCTTGCCGAACTGCGATTCCTTGGCCGCGATTTCATCGAAGTGCATGTAGAAGAAGTCGCCTGAGATGCCGCCAAAGGCGACGATGTCCGCTTCGCTGACGGTACGGCGGTGCGTCAGCAGCGAGTCGCCCGTCTTCAAGTCTTCGAAGTGCTTGCGGAACGGGTGGATCGGGCTTTCGTTGATGTCCGCGCCGCGCACGTATTCGCCGGTGATGGCCGCCAGCATGGTGGGCGAACCTTGCACGGCCGCCCGTTGCAGGTAGTGGCGCACGGCGCGCACGCCGCCCAGCTCTTCGCCGCCGCCCGCGCGGCCAGGGCCGCCGTGCTTCAGTTGCGGCAGGGGCGAGCCATGGCCCGTCGAATCGACGGACGCCACGCGCTCGAGCACGTGCACGCGGCCATGCGTGGCCGCCACTTGCGGCACCACGCGCGCGGCAATCTTCGGATCACGCGTCACCAGGGTGCTCACCAGGCTGCCCTTGCCGCGCGCGGCCAGGGCCAGCGCCTCGTCGATATCGTTATAGCCCATCATGGTGCTGACGGGGCCGAACGCTTCCACGTCATGCACGGCGTCGTTGCCGAAGGCGTCGCGGCACAGCAGCAAGGTCGGCGAGAAGAAGCTGCCATCCTGCGCGCCATCGCCGAGCGGATTGAAACCGTCGGCCGCGCCAAATACCACCTCGTTGCCCTGCGACAGGGTGGCGACACGTTCGGCCACGTCGTTCTGCTGCTCTTTCGAGGCCAGAGCGCCCATGCGCACGCCTTCGATGGACGGATCGCCCACCACCACCTTGGCCAGGCGTTCGCGCAAGCGCGTGCCGACGGCGTCCATCAGGTGTTCGGGTACGATGATGCGGCGAATCGCCGTGCATTTCTGGCCCGACTTGCCCGTCATTTCGCGCACGACTTCCTTGACGAACAGGTCGAATTCCACGTCGTCTGGCGTGACGTCCGGCGCCAGGATGGCGCAATTGAGCGAATCGGCTTCGCCGTTGAACGGCACGGACTGGGCGATCAGGTTGGAATTGGTGCGCAGCTTGGCGGCAGTCGCGGCCGATCCTGTGAATGTCACGAAATCCTGGCCATTCAGGCGGTCCAGCAAGTCGCCCGTGGAGCCGATCACCAGCTGCAAGCTGCCGGCTGGCAGCAAGCCCGATTCATGCATCATGCGCACGACGGCCTGCGTCAGATAGCTCGTCGCCGTGGCCGGCTTGGCGATGCAGGGCATGGCCGCCAGGAAGCTGGGCGCGAATTTTTCCAGCAAGCCCCAGATGGGGAAGTTGAAAGCGTTGATATGCACGGCCAGGCCGCCGCGCGGCACCAGGATGTGCGTGCCGGCGAAACCGCCCTTCTTGCCCAGCGCGATGGCCGGGCCTTCGTGCAGCACGTTCGACGATGGCAGCTCGTTGCTGCCCATGCTGGCGTAGGCGAACAGGGTGCCCGTGCCGCCTTCGATGTCGACCCAGCTGTCGGCGCGCGTGGCGCCCGACAAATGCGAAATCGCATACAGCTCTTCCTTGCGCTCGACCAGGTACAGGGCCAGCGCCTTCAGGCGCGCGGCGCGCTGCTGGAAATCGAGCGCCATCAGACCCGGCACGCCCGTCTTGCGCGCATACGTGACGGCTTCGTCGAAGTCGATCTTTTCCGCATGCGTGTGATAGATGACGCGGTTGTTCAAGGCGCTGTGCAGGGGCACGGCGGCACTTTCGCCCAGCCAGCGGCCGGCGATCAGGCTTTGCAGGGTGGATATTTGAGCCATGTGGTTTACTCCTATGTTGGTTTTTACTGCGCCGCAGCGTTCTTGTGCAAATGCAGCGGCAAGGCCGATTCGAAATTCAGGCGCTGGCGGTTCGCCTCGACTTCCGTCAGGGCTTCCACTTCGCGCATCGTCTGCATGGAGCGCACGGCCAGTTCGTGGTACTGGCCCGTGCCCGAGCTTTTCCATTTGATTTCATCGTCGGTCAGCGCGCGGATGATCTTGGCCGGCGTGCCCACCACCATGCTGCGCGGCGCGACGATCATGCCCGCCTTGACGAAACTCATGGCCGCGACGATGGATTCCTCGCCGATCACGGCGTTATCCATCACCACGGCGTTCATGCCGACGAGCGCATTGCGGCCGATGCGGCAGCCATGCAGCACGGCGCCATGGCCGATATGGCCGTCGACTTCGACCACCGTGTCGCAGCCGGGGAAGCCATGCATGACGCAGGTATCCTGCAGGTTCGCGCCCTCTTCCAGGATCAATCGGCCGAAGTCGCCGCGGATCGAGGCCAGCGGACCGATATAGCAGCGCGGGCCGACGATCACGTCGCCAATCAGCACGGCCGACGGGTGCACATAGGCGCTGGGGTGGACGACGGGGGTAACGCCGTTGATTTCGTAGACTTTGACCATACTGACTCCTTACATGCCCAGATAGGCGCTTTGTACCTGCTCGTTATGCAGCAATTCTGGACCGGGGCCGGACAGCGTGATGGCGCCCGTCTCGATCACATAGCCCACGTCGGCAATCGACAGGGCGGCATGCGCGTTCTGTTCAACGAGGAAGATGGTGATGCCCTGGTCGCGCAGTTCGGCCACGATGCGGAAGATCTCCGCGATCAGCAGGGGCGCCAGGCCCATGCTCGGCTCATCGAGCAGCAGCAGTTGCGGACGGCCCATCAGCGCGCGCGCCATGGCCAGCATCTGCTGCTGTCCGCCAGATAAGGTCCCGGACAGCAGCAGGCGCTTTTCCTTCAGGATCGGGAACAGGCCATACATGCGTTCCATGTCGCCCGCCACGTCCTGTGCGGGACGTGTAAACGCGCCCAGGCGCAGATTGTCTTCCACCGTCATGGGGCCGAACACCTGGCGCCCTTCCGGCACCTGGCAGATGCCGCTGCGCACGCGCTTGTCGGCGCTCATGCGGCTGACGTCCTGGCCGGCGAAGGCGATGCTGCCGGCGCTGATCGGCTGCACGCCGGAGATGGCGCGCAGCAGGGTCGTCTTGCCGGCGCCATTCGCACCCACCAGCGCCACCAGCTGGCCCTGGCGCACCTGCAGGTCGATGCCATGCAAGGCCTGGATACGGCCATAGTGGCTGGTCAGGCCGGCGATATCGAGCACCAGCGGAGTCTGAGGTTTTTCCATCTTCATCATGCCGCCACTCCCAGATAGGCCGCCACCACGTCGGGATTGGCGCGCACTTCGGCGGCAGTCCCTTCGGCCAGCTTCTTGCCATAGTCGAGCACCAAAATATGGTCCGACAGATTCATCACCAGTTTCATGTCATGCTCGACCAGCACCACCGTCACGCCCGATTGCGCCACCTTGCGGATCAGGGCTTCGATCTCGCCCGTCTCCGTGTGGTTCAAGCCCGCGGCCGGCTCATCGAGCAGCAGCACTTTCGGCTTGGCCGCCAGCGCGCGGGCGATTTCAAGGCGTTTCAAGGCGCCATACGACATCTGTCCCGCCTCGTCATCGATATGCCGGCCCACGCCGACAAACTCCATCAAGCCCGCCGCCTCGTCGCGGCAAGCCGCATCCGCGCGACGCACGGACGGTAAACGCAGCATGGACGCGAACAGGTTCTGGTTCAGGCGCAGGTGCGCGCCCACCATCACATTGTCGATTGCCGTCATGTTCATGCACACTTGCAGGTTCTGGAAGGTGCGGCTCATGCCGCGCCGCGCCAGCGCGTCCGGCGACATGGCGGCCACGTTCTCGCCATTGAGCAGTATCTCGCCTTTGGTCGGCGTGTAGACGCCGGTGATCAGGTTGAACAGGGTCGTCTTGCCGGCGCCGTTCGGTCCGATCACGGAATGGATATTGCCCTCCTTGACGGTAAAACTGACATCCTGCACCGCATGCACGCCGCCAAAGCTCTTGCTCAGGTTATTAATCGTCAGCATCTCAGACCTCCTGTGCAGATTTAGGCGGTGCTTTCGGCGTAGCAGAACGCTTGCGCGAACGGCTGGCCAGGCTCGGTACCAGGCCTTTCGGCATGAAGATCATGGTCGCCATCAGGATCACGCCAAACACCACCGTTTCCCAGCCTTCAAAACTGGACAGCAGTTGCGGCAGGATCGTCAGCAGCGCCGCGCCGATGATGGAGCCGAAGATCGATGCCATGCCGCCCACCACCACCATCGTCACCAGCTCGATCGAGTGGAAGAAGCCGGCCAGGTTCGGGGTAATAAAACCGATGTAATGGGCGCTGATGCTGCCCGCGATGCTGGCAATGACGGCCGACAGCACGAACACGCGCACCTTGAAACGGGTCGTATCGACGCCGACCACGCGGGCCGCCACTTCCGAACCGTGAATCGCTTGCAGCGCGCGGCCGACAGGCGAATCGATCAAGTTCAGGGCCAGCCACGTCACCAGCAACAGCAGCACGGCGCACACCAGATACCACGATTTTTCACCGGCGATTTCCAGGCCGGCGACACTGAAGGCCGAGACGCCGATACCGTCCGGGCCACCCGTCCACTGCGTCTCGTTGTTGATGACGATGGAAATGATGATGCCCAGTCCCAGGGTCGCCATGGCCAGGGTATGGCCCTTGAGTTTCAGCACGGGACGGGCCAGCAGCAGGGCCAGCAGACCGGTGGCGACAGCGCCGGCGGCCAAGGCAGCCAGCGGCGGCCAGTTGTAGTGCGTGGTCAGCACGGCCGACGCATACGCGCCCAGGCCATAGAAACCCGCGTGACCGAGGCTGATCTGGCCCGTGTAGCCCATCAACAGGTTCAGGCCGATGACGACGATGGCGTTCAGGGCAATGCGGATCGCCACGTCATAATAGAACGCATTGGTGAGGAACAGGGGCAGGATGGCCAGCACCAGGGCGAGCACCAGCAAGCCACCGTGGCGTGAGCGGGTCAAGAAATTCTTCATACACGCTCCGAATTTTTAGCGCCAAACAAGCCTTGCGGCAGGAAGAACAGGATCAATAAAATCAGCACGAAGGGGACAGCATCTTTATAAGCCGACGAGATATATCCGGCCGTCATGGCTTCGGCGATGCCCAGGATCAGGCCACCGGCAATCGCGCCCGCGCCACCGCCCAGGCCGCCGAGGACGGCGGCGACAAAGCCTTTCAGGCCCAGCATGATGCCCGCGTCATACGAGGTATACGTGATCGGCGCAACAAGGATGCCGCCCGCAGCGCCCAGCAGGGCCGACAGGCCGAACGAGAACAGCAGCACCTTGCGCGTGTTGATGCCCACCAGTTGCGCGGCCAGCTTGTTGTGCGAAGTGGCCAGCATGGCCTTGCCCATCAGGGTGCGCCCGAAGAACCAGCCCAAAACCAGCACGATGACGACGGTCACGCCCAGCACCCACAGGCTTTGCGGCAGCAGGCTGGCGCCCAAAAATTCGATCGGCGCGTCGCCGGAAAAGGCCGGCAGCGAGTGCGTATCCTTGCCCAGCCAGATTTGCACGAGGCCGCGCAGCACCAGCGAGGCGCCGATGGTGATGATCAACAGCGTGATGACCTGCGCGTTCTGCGCCGGCTCGATCACGGTTTTTTCCATCAGCAGGCCAACGATACCGGTGGCGATGACGGCCAGAATGATGGCCAGCGGCAGCGGCACGCCAGCGGCGGACATCACGGCGGCCAGCATCCCGCCCAGCATGATGAACTCGCCCTGGGCGAAGTTGATCACGCCGCTGGTGTTGTAGATGATGGTAAAGCCCAGCGCCGCCAGCGCATAGGCGGAACCGACCGTCATCCCGGAATACAGAAATTGTAGAAATTGTGCGGCTTCCATGGTGTCTCCATTATGTTCGGCTATGCGCGGGCCGCCTTCGAGGGCGGCCCGCGCAGGTACTTCTGGCTTACATCACTTCGACAATTGCCATTCGCCGTTCTTCACTTCCACCATGCGGAACGCCGACAGGTCCAGGCCCATGTGGTCTTTGGCCGACATGTTGAACACCCCCGTCGTCCCCACAAAACCCTTGGTCGATTCCAGCGCCGCCCGCACTTTGTCGCGATCCGTTCCGCCGGCGCGCTTGATGGCGTCCACCGACAGGTTCAGCGCGTCGAGCGCATAGCCGCCGAAAGTCGACGGATCGATCTTGTAGCGCTCCTTATACGTCTTGTCGTAGCCGACCACGATGGCTTTCTGCGCATCGGCATCCGGCAGCATGGCGCCGATCAGCAAGGCCGGCGTCGGCAGGCGCACGCCTTCTGCGGCCTTGCCCGACAGCTTCAGGTATTCGTCCGACGCCACGCCGTGCGACTGGTACAGCGGCAACGCAGCCATGCCCAACTGGCCGTAGTTCTTGGTCACGACCGCCGGGCCCTGGCCCAGGCCGAAGACGAAGACGGCTTGCACGCCGGCGGTGTTCTTGATGCGCGTGAGCTGTGCCGTGATGTCCGTGTCTTTCGGGCCATAGGTTTCATCGGCCACCAGCGTGATGCCGTATTTGGAGGCGACGATTTGCGATTCCTTGCGGCCCGAGGCGCCAAAGCCGCTCGTTTCCGACAGCAGGCCCACCTTGCTGATGCCGCGCTTCTTCATATCCTCGAACACCTTCTCGGCCGCCATGCGGTCCGTGTGCGGCGTCTTGAAAACCCATTTCTTGACCGGGTCGATGATGACCACGGCGCCAGCCAGCGAGATGAACGGCATGCTGGCGCGCTCCACCAGCGGCGCCATCGCCATCGTCGCACCGGTGGTGGTGCCGCCGATCAGCACGTCGACCTTGTCCGACTCGATCAGGCGCTTGGTAAAGCCGTTGGCCTTGGCGGCATCGCTGCCATCGTCGTAATGCACCAGTTCCAGCTTGCGCCCCAGGACGCCGCCGGTCGCATTGATCTTCTCGATGTACAACTGCAGGGTTTTCAATTCAGGGTCGCCCAGGAAGGCGGCCGGTCCCGTGACGGACAGCACAGAACCGATCTTGATGTTATCGGCCGCATACGCGCCTGCGGCGGACATGGCCAGCACGCCGGCGATCAGGGTTTTCTTGAAGATATTGGCAATCATTGTGGTCTCCACCAGGTTGGCACTACGGTCAATGTATGGTTGGCGCTTTTTTACAAGCCTGCGCCTTTTTTACTTTTTATACGCGTTCAATCACTACAGCAATACCCTGCCCCACGCCGATGCACATGGTGCACAGCGCATAGCGCCCGCCAGTGCGTTCCAGCTGGTTCAATGCGGCCATCACCAGGCGCGCGCCCGATGCGCCCAGCGGGTGGCCGATGGCGATCGCGCCGCCATTCGGATTGACGTGGGCCGCATCGTCCGCCAGGCCCAGGTCGCGCGTGACAGCCAGCGCCTGCGCGGCAAACGCTTCATTGAGTTCGATGACGTCCATCTGCTCGATGGTCAATCCCGTTTGCGCCAGCACCTTGCGCGACGCCGGCGAAGGGCCAAAACCCATGATGCGCGGCGCCAGGCCGGCCGTGGCCATGCCCAGCACTTTTGCGCGCGGCGTCAGTTTGTATTTGTCCACGGCAGCCGCGGACGCCAGCAGGATGGCGCAGGCACCGTCGTTCAAGCCCGAGGCATTGCCGGCCGTGACGCTGCCGTCCACTTCCACGACGCCCTTGAGCTTTGCCAGCATCTCGATCGAAGTGTCCGGGCGCGGATGTTCATCCATCGTTACCATCTTCGGCTCGCCTTTTTTCTGCGGCACGGCGACGGGCACGATTTCACGATCAAACACGCCAGCCGCGTTAGCGGCCGCCCAGCGCTGCTGGCTGCGCAGTGCCAACGCATCCTGGTCGGCGCGGCTGATGCCAAATTCCACGGCCACGTTTTCCGCCGTTTCCGGCATCGTGTCGATGCCGTACTGCGCCTTCATCTTGCCGTTCACAAAACGCCAGCCCAGGGTGGTGTCTTCGATTTTCGCCGCGCGCGAAAACGCGCTGTCGGCCTTGCCCATCACGAACGGCGCGCGCGTCATGCTTTCCACGCCACCGGCGATGATCAGTTCCGCCTCGCCCGCCTTGATGGAGCGGGCGGCCATGCCGACTGCATCCAGGCTGGAGCCGCACAGGCGGTTGATGGTATTGGCCGGCACGGCCGCCGGCAAGCCGGCCAGCAGCGCGGCCATGCGGCCCACGTTGCGGTTGTCCTCGCCCGCCTGATTGGCGCAGCCGTAGAACACGTCGTCGATGGCAGCCCAGTCGACGGATGGATTGCGGGCGATCAACGCGGCAATCGGCAGCGCGCCCAGGTCGTCCGCGCGCACGCTGGACAGCGCACCGCCATAACGGCCGAAGGGTGTGCGTACGGCGTCACAGATAAAGGCTTCGTTCATGTTTGCTTCCTTGTTCGGGCTATCAGGAGAAAATCTTCGGGCGCTGGTCGACCACGCGGCGGGCCTTGCCCGTCAGGGTGCGTTCGATGCCGGCGGCGGCCACCAGGCGCACGCGCGTGCTCACGCCCACGTGCGTCTTGATGCGGTGTTCCAGCTCGCGCGCCAGTGCATCCGTTTCGCTGGCCGAGATGGTGGCGGTCAGGTCGATGCGCAGCTCGGCCACCACTTCCAGCTTGTCGAGGTGGCCGTCGCGCGTCACCACCAGCTGGTATTGCGGCGCCAGCTTCGGCATTTTGAGAATCAGCTCTTCGATCTGCGTGGGGAAGACGTTCACGCCGCGAATGATCAGCATGTCGTCCGAGCGGCCCGTGATCTTGCCGATGCGGCGCATCGAGCGCGAAGTCGGCGGCAGCAAGCGGGTCAGGTCGCGCGTGCGGTAGCGGATGATGGGCAGCGCTTCTTTCGACAGCGAGGTAAACACCAGCTCACCCTCTTCGCCGTCCGGCAGCACTTCGCCCGTTTCCGGGTCGATGATCTCGGGGTAGAAATGGTCTTCCCAGATGACGGGACCATCCTTGCTTTCGATGCATTCGGACGCCACGCCAGGGCCCATCACTTCGGACAGGCCATAGATATCGACGGCGTCGATGCCGGCGCGCGCCTCGATTTCCGAACGCATGGCGTCCGTCCACGGCTCGGCGCCGAAGATGCCCACCTTCAGCGACGATTCAGCCGGGTCCAGGCCCTGGCGCGTGAATTCCTCGATGATGTTGAGCATGTACGATGGCGTGACCATGATGATAGACGGCTTGAAATCCTGGATCAGTTGCACCTGCTTTTCCGTCTGCCCGCCGGACATCGGAATGACCGTGCAACCGAGGCGCTCGGCGCCGTAATGCGCGCCCAGGCCACCCGTGAACAGGCCGTAGCCGTAGGAGATGTGCACCATGTCGCCCGCGCGGCCGCCGCCGGCGCGGATCGAGCGCGCCACCACGTTGGCCCAGGTATCGATGTCGTTCTGCGTGTAGCCGACCACCGTGGCCTTGCCCGTCGTGCCGCTGGACGCATGGATGCGCACCACTTGCTCGCGCGGTACGGCGAACAGGCCGAACGGGTAATTGTCGCGCAAGACTTTTTTATCGGTGAACGGGAATTTGGCCAGATCGGACAGCGATTTCAGGTCGTCGGGATGCACGCCCGCTTCGTCAAAAGCGGCGCGGTAATGGGGCACGTTGTCATACGCGTGCTTGAGCGTCCACTTCATGCGTTCGAGCTGCAGCGCCTGCAGTTCATCCTTGCTGGCGCGCTCGATCGGTTCGAGGTCATTCGGTGCTGGGGTTCTCTGGACCATCTCTGTCTCCTGATTCGGTTCTATAACTGTGTAATTCGTTCCGGCAGTTCAAGCCTGCTCTTGTCACTTCAATTGCTGATGACTTCACCCGCCACGCGAATCGACTTGCCACGGAGGAGCGCGATGGCGCGCCCGTCCTGGTTGCTGACCTTGACGTCATACACGCCGCTCTTGCCGGCCAGCGCCTGTTCGACGGCATGCGCCGTCAGCACGTCGCCTTCGCGGCCAGGCGCCAGGTAATCGATGGTGCAGCCGGCGCCCACGGTGTTCAGGTTGTAGCTGTTGCAGGCAAACGCGAAGGCGCTGTCGGCCAGGGCGAAGATGAAGCCGCCATGGCAGGTCTGGTGGCCGTTGAGCATGTCGGCACGCACCGTCATCGTCATGCGCGCATGGCCGGGGCCCACGTCGGCCAGGGCGATGCCCATGGCGGCGGTGGCGTTATCGCGCGACAGCATAGATGCGGCGGCCGCTTCGGCCAGGGCTTGCGCGCTCATGTTATGGTCTTCATTCGGCATGAAAGCGATCTCCATTGGCAAGTTTGCGGCGCAGCAGCGGCGAGACCCTGTAGCGGTCTTCGCCATAGCCCAGCGCCAGGTGCTGCAGTACGGTCACAATGTGCTGGACGCCGACGGCATCGGCCCAGGCCAGCGGTCCGCGTGGATAGTTGACGCCCTTCTGCATGGCGATATCGACGGCAGCCACCGTGCACACGCCCTGGTTGACGGCGTCTGCCGCTTCATTGGCCAGCATGGCGACGGTGCGCATGACGGCCAGGCCCGGCACGTCATCCAGGCGCGTGACGATGAAACCGGCCGCCTGGAACAGGCCGACGACGGCCGCGTAGGCGGTATCGCTGCACTGGTCCGCACGGGCCACGGCGATGCGCTTGGCACCGGCGTAATCGAGCGCCAGGTCGAACAGCACCGTATCCGGATGCTGGTTGTCGTGCGCGCGCTGGGTGGCGCTGCGGCCATCTGTCAGATAGATCGCGGCGCCATGGCAATGCAGGGCAGGCGCTTCATCGTGTGTCTGGCCTTCCTGCGTCACGCGGCGGCTGACGGTGATGCCCGCGTGCTCCAGGCGCTGCACCAGGCTGTGGATGATGCCGCTGTGGCCACGGCCATCGCCGCCGATGGCTGCCGACAGGGCGACGAATTCCGGCTTCGGCTGTGCGCTTTCCGCCTGCGCCACGGGGGCAACGGCACCTTCGCCATACGGGTAAAAGCCACGGCCCGATTTGCGGCCCAGGAAACCGGCGTTGACCATTTCCTGCTGCAGCACGGACGGCGTGAAGCGCGGGTCGTTGAAATAGGCGCCGAACACGGATTGGGTGACAGAGAAATTCACGTCATGACCGATCAGGTCCATCAATTCGAATGGGCCCATGCGGAATCCGCCCGCCTCGCGCAGCACGGCATCGATGGTGGCGGCATCGCCCGCCTGTTCGTTCAGCAAGCGCCAGCCTTCCGCGTAAAACGGACGGGCGACGCGGTTGACGATGAAGCCCGGCGTCGATTTCGCATGCACGGGGTTCTTGCCCCAGGCAATCGAGGTGTCGTAGACGGTGGCGGCAACCTGCTCGCTGGTGGCCAGGCCACTGATCACTTCCACCAGCGCCATCAGGGGCACGGGATTAAAGAAATGCATGCCGACCAGGCGTTCAGGGCGGCGCAGCTTGGCGGCAATCGCCGTGACGGAAATCGAAGAAGTGTTCGTCGCCAGGATGCAGTCGTCGGCCACCAGTGATTCCAGTTCGGCGAACAGGCCGCGCTTGACATCGAGATTTTCCACGATGGCTTCCACCACCAGGGCAGCATCGCTCACATCGGCCAGGCTGCCGGCCGCCTGCAGGCGCGCCGTGGCGGCAGTGGCTTCGTCAAGCGTCATGCGGCCCTTGTCGGCCAGCTTCGCATACATCTTGCCGATGTCAAGCAAGGCCTTGCTCACCGCTTCCGCCCGCGTGTCATACAGTTTGACTCTGTAGCCGGCGGCCGCGGCCACCTGCGCGATGCCGGCGCCCATGGCGCCGCTACCGATGACGGCGACGATACTGTTATTTGCCAATGCGGTCATATCAATGTCCCTTGAATTGCGGTGCGCGCTTTTCCATGAAGGCGGCCACGCCTTCGCGGTAATCGTCGCTGTTACCGAGATCGCTCATCATGCGCGCTTCCAGCGCAAGCTGCTGCGGAAGGGTATTGGCGCCGCTGGCGGCCAGCGCCTGCTTGGTGTAGGCCAGGCCCTTGGTCGGCGCCGTGGAAAAATGCACGGCCAGCTTGCGCGTTTCCTGCGCCAGTTCCGCATCCTCAACGCATTTCCAGATCAGGCCCCAGTCTTCCGCCTTTTCCGCCGTCAGTTTTTCGCCGAGCATGGCCAGGCCCATGGCGCGCGCCGAACCGATCAGGCGCGGCAGGAAGAAGGTGCCGCCCGTGTCCGGGATCAGGCCCAGTTTGCAGAACACTTCGACAAAACTGGCCGACTTGCCGGCGATGACGATGTCGCAGGCCAGCGCCAGGTTGGCGCCCGCGCCGGCGGCCACGCCGTTGACGGCGCAGATCACGGGCATCGGCAAGGCTTTCAAGGCCAGCACCAGCGGCGCATAGTTCTTTTCCACGGATTCGCCCAGGTCCACACCCTTCGAACCCGGTTCGACGGCGCGGTCGGACAGATCCTGGCCCGCGCAAAAGCCGCGGCCCGCCCCCGTCAGCACGAACACGCGCACGGCGCTGTCGGCGTTGACCTTGGCAATCGCGTCGCGCACTTCCTCGTGCATGGCTTGTGTAAAGCTATTGAGCTTGTCGGGGCGGTTCAGGGTCAGGATGGCGATGCCCTGCTCGATGGTAAAGAGGATGTTTTGGTAGCTCATGGCGTCTCGCTTTTTAATGGGTACGGCAGGGCACCAGCCCTGCACCGGCTTTATTCAGCCTGATCGAAGTCGACCACGACCTTGTCGGTGAGTGGAAAACTCTGGCAACTGAGGACGAAGCCGCGCGCCACCTCATAGTCTTCCAGCGCGTAGTTGACGTCCATTTCAACCTTGCCGTCGAGGATCTTGCAGCGGCAGGTAGAGCACACGCCGCCCTTGCACGAGTAGCGCATATCGATGCCTTGGCGCAGGCCCGCGTCGAGGATGGATTCCTTGTCCTTGTCCATCGTGAAAGTGGTGTGATTGCCATCCATGATGACAGTCACTTCCGTTTCCTGCACCACGCCAGCATCGAGCTGGGCGCGCGGCTTGTGGGCGTTTTTCGGGATGCTGGCGGCGAACAGTTCGATCTTGATATTTTGCTTGGGCATGCCGGCTGCCTGCAGGGCGGCGGAGACGCCCAGCATCATGTCTTCCGGCCCGCAGATAAAGGCGTTGTCGTAGTCTTCCACACGGATCCAGTGCTGCAGGAACTGCTCGCATTTTTCCTGCGTGATGCGGCCGTTGAACAGTTCGATGTCCTGCTGCTCGCGGCTCATCACATAGACGAGGTTCAAACGCTCCAGGTACACATCCTTCAGGTCCGTCAATTCTTCCTTGAAGATGACGGACGACGAGGCGCGGTTACCGTAGAACAGGGTGAAGCGGCTCAGTGGTTCCGTCAGCAATGTCGTCTTGATGATGGAGAGGATGGGTGTGATGCCGCTGCCGGCCGCGAACGCCAGGTAGTGCTTGCGGTTGACGCAGTCGAGCGGCACGTTGAAGTGGCCCATGGGTGGCATCACCTCGATGGTGGCGCCGGCCTTCAAGGTGTCGTTCGCCCAGGTCGAAAAGGCGCCACCCGGCGTGCGCTTGATGGCCACACGCAGGGTGCCGTCCTGCACCGCGGAACAGATGGAATACGAGCGGCGCACGTCTTCTGCATTGATATGGGCGCGCAGGGTCAGGTGCTGGCCCTGCTGGAAGCGGAACTGCTGCTGCAGCTCGGCTGGCACGTCGAACGTGACGGCGATGGTGTCGCGCGTTTCGTTGCGCACGTTCGCTACGCACAGCGGATAAAATTTACTCATGCTTCATCTCCAGTTTCTTCGGAACGTGTGCCTGATTTTTTTAGTGGCACTTGAAGTAGTCAAACGGTTCACGGCAAGCCAGGCATTTGTACAGGGCCTTGCACGGCGTGGAGCCGAACTGGCTGGTCAGCTGCGTATGCGTCGAGCCGCAGTTCGGGCAGATCACGTCCAGCTTTGGCATCGCCTGGCGCTTGACACCGCCTTTCAAACCGCTGATGTCGATCACCTGCTGCTGCGGCGGGGCGATGCCATAGCCTTTCAGCTTGGCCTTGCCCGCTTCGCTCATCCAGTCCGTGGTCCAGGCGGGCGCCAGCTGGTTCACCAGCGTCACCTTGGCCACGCCATGGCTGCGCAAGGCATCCGTGACGGCATCGGCGATCACCTGCATGGCCGGGCAGCCCGAATACGTGGGCGTGATCGTCACGATGCAGGCATCACTATCCGTGACTTCGACGGCGCGCACGATGCCCAGGTCCACCACCGAAATGACGGGGATTTCCGGGTCCGGCACGTCACCGAGCCAGGTCCAGACCTGGGCGGCGTCCAGCGCCGCGGCGCCAGCGACCATGTTCATTACCACTCCGCCCCGGGATAGGCGCGCTGCAGAAACTGCATCTCGGCCAGGATAAAACCCAGGTGCTCCGTGTGCGCGCCCTGCTTGCCGCCCTTTTGCATCCAGGCGTCGGGCGCCGGCATGACAAGCGTCGCCTCGGCGAAGATCTCGGCCACGTGCTCGAGGAAAGCCCGGCGCAGCACGTCCGATGGCGGCGCGATGCCGACGGCGACCATGGCCTGGTCGACGGCGTCGTACTTGAACATCTCGCCCGTGTACATCCACAGCTTGTCGGCGGCAGCCTGCGTCTTGGCGTGGCTGTCCGCCGTGCCGTCGCCGAGGCGCACGATCAGGTCGCCGCTGCGGCGCAGGTGATAGGTCACTTCCTTGATCGACTTTTGCGCCACCTCGACGATGCGCGCATCCGTCGATTTCGTCAGTTCCAGCAGCTGGAAATAGTGCCAGCTGTCGAAGAAGAACTGGCGCATCATCGTGTCGGCGTAATTGCCGTTCGGCTGTTCGAGCAGCAGGCAGTTCTTGAAATCGTGGGCGTCGCGCAAAAAGGCGATGTCGTCCTCGTCGCGGCCCGCGTTTTCCAGTTCGGCCGCATAGCTGAACCACAAACGCGTCTGGCCCAGCAAATCCAGCGCCACGTTGGTCAGCGCCATGTCTTCTTCCAGCGCAGGGCCCTTGCCGCACAGCTGCGACAGCTGCTGGCTGAGGATCAGGGCATTGTCGCCCAGGCGCAAAAGGTAGTTGACCTTGTCATCCATTGCAAGCGCTCCCATCACAGGTTCTTGACTTCTTCCGGCATCGGGAAGAAGGTGGGATGGCGGTACACCTTGCTGTTCGACGGTTCGAACAGGGCGCCCTTGTCGCCGGGGCTGCTGGCGACGATATCGGCCGCGCGCACCACCCAGATGCTCACGCCTTCATTGCGGCGCGTGTAGACGTCGCGCGCATGGTTGACCGCCATGGTGGCGTCGGAAGCGTGCAGGCTGCCCACATGCTTGTGCGCCAGGCCGTGCTGGCTGCGGATGAAAACTTCCCACAATGGCCATTCTTTGCTCATGTTGCTATCCCCTATCTGTCTTATGTATTTACGCTGCCGCTTTGTTAGCAGCTTGCTTGTCTGCATACGCGACCAAGGCATCGCGGAACCATTCACCGTCTTCATACGCTTTCACGCGCGTTTGCAGGCGTTCGCGGTTGCACGGGCCATTGCCCTTCAAGACGTTGTTGAACTCGGACCAGTCGATCTCGCCGAATTCATAGTGGCCCGTTTCCGCATTGAACTTCAGGTCGGGATCGGGCACGGTCAGGCCCAGGTATTCAATCTGCGGCACGGTCTGGTCGACCATGCGCTGGCGCAATTCGTCGTTCGAGAACAGCTTGATGCGCCATTGCGCCGACTGGGCGCTGTTGACGGAAGCGGCGTCGGACGGGCCGAACATCATCAGCGAAGGCCACCACCAGCGGTTCAAGGCATCCTGCGCCATGGCTTTTTGCGCGGGCGTGCCCTTGCAGAGCGACATCATGATGTCGTAGCCCTGGCGCGCATGGAACGATTCTTCCTTGCAGACGCGGATCATGGCGCGCGCATACGGACCGTAGGAACAACGGCACAGGGGAATCTGGTTGATGATGGCGGAACCGTCGACCAGCCAGCCGATGGCGCCCATGTCCGCCCACGACAGGGTCGGATAATTAAAGATGCTGGAATACTTGGCTTTGCCCGAGTGCAAGGCGGCCAGCAAGTCATCGCGCGATACGCCCAGGGTTTCTGCGGCGCTATACAGGTACAGGCCATGGCCCGCTTCATCCTGGATCTTGGCCAGCAGGATGGACTTGCGTTTCAGGGTAGGCGCGCGCGTGACCCAGTTACCTTCTGGCAATTGGCCGACGATTTCCGAGTGCGCGTGCTGCGAAATCTGGCGGATCAGGGTCTTGCGGTAGGCGTCCGGCATCCAGTCCTTGGCCTCGATCTTGATGCCTTCGTCGATGCGTGCCTGGAAAGCGCGCTCTTCCTGGCCCATGTCGTCGAGGGAACGGACGTTCTTGAGGCCGGTTTCAACCATTTGTGCGTACATGATCTGTCTCCCATGTCTTTGATTTTGCGCAGCAACGCGGTGCGATGAACAGATAATACGATACAAAAAACGATTTGCATACACTTGATATGAATCATTTTAAAAATTCGTATCTTGTGCAGCTTTTTTGTGCGTATGATATTGCTGATGAGAAAACACTACAGAGCGCCACCAGCGCTTCCGGCAAATTATTGCCGCGCTACCCGCGCAGCCAAGTAAACTGCTGCTTTTATTGATTCGACCGCAACACGGCCAGACCGGAACCACATGAAGAACACCCGCTGCACGGCATGGATAGCCGATTTCCTGGAAAGCGACCCACCGCGCTCGAAGTCCCTGGTGATGACCATCTTTGGCGACGCCATCGTGCCGCGCGGCGGCGCCATCTGGCTGGGCAGCCTGATCGAACTGCTGGCGCCATTCGGCGTCAATGACCGTTTGTTGCGCACCAGCGTGTTCCGCCTGGCGCAGGAAGGCTGGCTCAGCTCGCAGCGCGACGGCCGCCGCAGCGCCTATACGATACGCCCGGAGGCGCTGGCCCGCTTCGAACGTGCCTATCGCCGCATCTATGCGCCGCTGGTCGTGCACTGGGATGGCAGCTGGACCCTGGTGATCGGGCCGGCCGGTAGCATCGGCGCCGCCGAGCGGGGCGCGCTGCGCAAGGAATTATTATGGGCCGGCTATGGCTTGATTTCTCCCGGCATCTTTGGCCATCCGGCCAGCAATACGGAGGCGCTGGAAGATATCCTCGTGCGCAACGAGGTGCAGGGCAAGTTGTATGTCTGCCACACAACAGAGTTGCCGGGCGTCAGCACGCGCCCGCTGCGCGACATGGTGGGCGACTGCTGGGACTTGTCGGAAGTGATGGCCGGTTACGAAAAATTCATCGCCAGCTTCCAGCCCCTGCTGACCCTGCTGCAAGAGGCGCCCGTGTTCGATGCCGAGCAAGCCTTCGTCATCCGCTCGCTGCTGACGCACGCCTACCGACGCGTGCAATTGCATGACCCCCAACTGCCCGTCGAACTGCTGCCCGAACCGTGGCCCGGCACACAAGCCTACGCATTGGCGCGCGACCTGTACCGCATCACGTATGCGGCCGCCGAGGAACATATCCTGGCCACCCTGCGGCGCGAGGATGAGCAGGCGCCGAATGTCGAGCCGTGGTTCTACGAACGATTTGGCGGTCTGAACACCTGACAAAACGTCCATGGCGGCGTTGCAGGGCCTGGGCGTACGTTCGTACTGCCTGCGACCCTGCGCCTTGCCCTGAACATTTTTCAGGCGTTCAGGAATAAGTTACTGTCTGCTCACTGTTTCACCACTACTTGCTTCGCTCCCGCCAGCAAATCCTGCCCCAGCTTTTCCAGCGCATTGGCCTGCACCAGCATGGTGTCGAGGATGGCGACGTTGAAAGTGAATTCGGCTGGCGTCGTATAGCCGGGGAAACGTATGATGCGCAGCAATTCCTGCAAGGTCGTGCCCTTGCCCAGGTGCGCCAGCGCATCGCTGAGGGCGCTGACTTTCTTTTCCAGTTCGCGTATGTGTTTGCCGTTGTCGTCCATGATGCTCTCCTCATGTTGGAGCTATCACGTTAGCAAAGCATGTCCCGCGTCGTTTGCGCCAGCACAAAGACGCCGCTAAAACGGGTATCATCGCGCCATTGCACACGATGCAAAACCCATACGTTTTTATCAGGAACACACATGACCATTAAAATCAGCCAGCAATTCGACGCCGGCGCGATCGAGGTGCTGCGCGCCGACGATGCACTATCCATCGAGCTGAACATCCGCAAGGATTCCCACGCCGACATCACGCAGTGGTTTTACTTCCGCCTGCAAGGCGCGCAAGGCGAGGCGTGCACGATCCGCTTCATGAATGCAGGCAAGTCAGCCTACCCGGACGGCTGGAAAGATTACCAGGCTGTCGCCAGCTATGACCGCGAAACCTGGTTCCGCGTGCCTACCAGCTTTGACGGCACCGTGATGACCATCGAACATACGCCGGAAGAAGAAAGCGTGTACTACGCCTACTTCGAACCGTATCCATGGGACCGTCATCTGGCCCTGATCGACAGCGCGCAAGCGTCGCCGCTGGTACGCTTGATCGACCTGGGCAGCACCGTCGAAGGCCGCGACATGAACCTGCTGGTGGTCGGCGACGCCGATGCCGAGAAAAAAGTCTGGGTCATCGCGCGCCAGCATCCCGGTGAAACGATGGCGGAATGGTTTGTCGAAGGCATGCTCGAAGCCTTGCTGGACCAGGCCAATCCGTTTGCCCGCCAGTGCCTGCAAGACGCCGTCTTCTACGTCGTGCCGAACATGAACCCGGACGGTTCCGTGCATGGCAACCTGCGCACCAATGCGGCCGGCGCCAACCTGAACCGCGAATGGATGACGCCAACCATGGAGCGCAGCCCGGAAGTGTTCCTGGTGAAACAAAAGATGCATGAAATCGGTTGCGACCTGTTCCTCGACGTGCATGGCGACGAAGGTCTGCCATATGTGTTCGTCGCAGGCAGCGATGCGCTGGAAAATTTCACGCCGGCACAAAAAGCCGAGCAAGACCGCTTCATCGCCGACTTCAAGGTGGCCAGCCCCGATTTCCAGGATGAGCACGGCTACGAAGACGGCCCGTTCACGCCGGAAGTGCTGACCATGGGTTCGCCCCACATCACGCACGCCTTCGGCTGCCTGTCGTTGACCCTGGAATTGCCGTTCAAGGACAATGCCAACGATCCCGACCCGCAAACGGGCTGGAGCGGCGCCCGCAGCGCCGCCCTGGGTGCTGCCGTATTGCAACCGATCCTGGCCACCTTGCGCGCTTAAGCCTTACCGCAGTCACGCGGCCCGACCTCGCAGGCGGGCCGCGCTTTTCTCTCAGCCCTTGGCTACCTTGCGCAAGGCTTCCACCAACCGGTCCAGATGCGACTCGGGCGTAAAGATGCCTGGCGTGACGCGCACGCACGCGCCACTGGCAAGGCCGTCGCGCGGCACGGCAAAGATGCCGTGTTCCTGTACCAGCTTTTTCGACAGCGCATAGCTGTCGGCCACGCTCGTCTTGCCCTTCAGGCGGAACGAAGCGATGGCGCTCGTCAGGCGCGGATCGCCTGACGCCAGCACCTCGATGCCTTCGATGGCGCGCGCCGCTTCCACCCAGCGGTTGCGCAGCAGCCGCAGCCGCGCCTGCTTGTTGGCCACGCCGATCTGCGCATGCAAGTCCAGCGCCGTCGGCAAGCTCAGATAAGCGGCGAAATTGACCGTGCCCGTGTGCACGCGCGTGCGGATATCATCGCCCGCCTTTTCTCCCCGCAGTTCCCCCATGTACGGGTCGATATCGGCCACCCTGCCCCGCTTGATATACGCAGCACCCACGCCGACAGGCGCACCTATCCATTTATGCAGGTTGATGCCGGCAAAATCCGCCTGCAGGTCAGGAATCGTCATGTCCAGCTGGCCGAAGCCGTGCGCCGTATCGACGATCACGTCGATGCCCCGTGCGCGTGCCAGGCGGCTGATCTCGGCCACGGGCAAGACCATGCCGTTGCGGTGATTGACGTGCGTGAGCAGCATCAGTTTCAGCGCCGGATGCCGTTCCATGGCAGCAACATAGGCGGCGATGACGCCGTCATGCGTAAACGGTTCCGGCATGGCAATCGACACGACCTGGGCGCCGCGCCGCTGCTGCAGCCAGCGCGTGACGGTGATCATATTGTCGTAATCGATATCCGCGTACAGCACCGTGTCGCCCGGCCGCAAGCGGTTGTAGCCGGCGATCAGGACTTGCAGCGCTTCCGTCGCACCGCGCGTCAGCACGATTTCATCGATGGCCACGCCCAGCGCCCTGGCCGCCGCCGCGCGCGCCGCCTCGAAGTCGGCGGGAAAGCGCATGCGCGCATACCAGGCGTTGTCGCGGTTGACCATGGCCAGCTGCTGCTCGTAATGGCGCAGCACGGGCCTGGCCATCGAACCCCAGAAAGCATTGTCGAGTTGCACGATGGCATCGGTCGTGTCGTACTGCGCGGCCACGGCCTGCCAGTAAGCCTGGTTGCTGGCCAGGACTTCCGGCGCGGTGCCGGCCGGCACCGATGGCAAGGACGGAGGCAGGGCGGCAGATGCTGCCGCAGCCGATCCTGCGCCCGCCGCCATGGGCAGCGCTGCCGCCAGCGAACCCGCGCGCAACAGGGCGCGGCGTTGTGGATTCATCGTCATCTCCCTTAAAATTTCACTTTGTACTCGACGTACAGGTTACGCCCGTCCGTGTCGTACGGCGCATTGCGCGAATAGATCAGACCGCGGCTGGCCTGGAAGGTTGCTTCGTCAGGATACTTGTCCAGCACGTTGTCGATACCCACGCGCACGGACTGCTTGTCGCTGATCTTGTAGCTGGCCGCCAGGTCGAGGAATTGCATGGCGCCAAAATGCTGGAAGATATCGCCCGTGGCATTGCCGGAATTGTCCGTCCACGCGCCGTAATTGCGCACGCGGGCCAGGGTATTCCAGTTGCCCAGGTCATAGTTGCCGCTGATGGTGGCTTTCTGGCGCGGCAAGCGCTCCTCGAAGACCTGGCGCTGGGCCGCATTCGTCACCAGGCTGGACTTGCCGTCGTCGACTTTCGTCGTGTTGTAGTTGTAGGCCAGGGTCAGGTTCAGCTTGCCGTCGCCGATACGGCTCAGGTGGCTGCCGACGATATCGATGCCGCGCGTGGTGGTGTCGAAGTCGTTCGTGAAATAGCTGACCGAGGTATAGCGCAGCGGATTGGCCACGCCGGCCGGCACGGCAAACGCGGCGGACGTGCTGAAGCGGTCGCTGACCTTGATGTCATACACGTCGACGGAACCGGAGAAGCCCGCCGATGTCTTCCACGTAAAGCCCAGCGACAGGTTCTTCGATTTTTCCGGCTTCAATGCCTTGGCGCCCAGCAGGATGGCCAGCGGATCGTTGTTGGCCAGGCGGCCGCTGGTAAACAGCAGCAGGGTCTTGGTGTCGAGGCCTTGATTCGTGCTGTTGGTGTTCGACTGGCCCGGCGTCGGCGCACGGAAACCCGTCGAGTAGGAACCGCGCAAGGCCATGTCTTCGCTCAAGGCATAGCGGGCCGACAACTTGCCGTTGACGGTGCTGCCGAATTCCGAGAAATGTTCATAGCGGGCCGCGCCCCCCAGGCTCAGGGCCTTCGTGACGGGCACTTCCACGTCCAGGTAGGCCGCATAGCTGTCCTGGCCCCAGCTGCCCGCCTGGCGGTCGCTGAAGCCTGGCGCGCCATTCGCATTCGCGTCGAGGCCGATGGCCGCGCCCGGCCCCACCGTCCAGGACGCCACGTCGCCCGCCTTCACGCCATAGGTTTCATTGCGCACCTCCGCGCCGAAGGCGATGTTGACCGGTTGCGGCAGGGACGCCACGGGCAATTCATAGTTGAAGTTGGCGTTGAGAATCTTTTCCACCTGCGACAACTGGCCCAGGTAAAACGATGTCGGGCTGCCCGGCCCCATCGAGGCGTTGATGGAATTGGTCAGGTTGTAATCGATGCGGTTGCGCCCCCAGGAAGCGCTCACGTCCCAGCCGAAGCGGTCGTTGAAATGGCCGCGGACGCCGGCCACCACCTGTACATCATTCTGCTCGTTCGAATAGCTGGGGCTGAAGCCGAGCGGATAGATGCTGCGCAAGTCCCAGCCAGGGAACAGGCTGCTGGTTTTATACGCGCCCGTGCTCGTGTCCGGGTTGCGCCAGTTGAAATCCGAGGTGCCGTCACTGCGGCTGAACAGGCCGAAACCGTACAGTTCCGTCGTGTCGGACAGGGCCATGCTGGCATTGAAGCCGATGCGCTTGCTGTCGAGTTCAGGCTGGCCCCAGCGCTGCACGGGATTCGGCACCTTCAGTTCCGGATGCGCATTCTGGAAAGCAATCGCGTCGGCCCGCTGGCGCGTGCGCGACGTGGGGTCGGACTTGGCCAGCGCGCCGAAAATCGTCGCCTTGCCCGTCTCGCCAAAGGCAAAGCCCGTCTTCAGGTTCACTTCGTTGCCCTTGCCGTCGCCTTCCGAATATTGCGAATGGTGCACGGAGACCTCCGTGCCGAGCGTATCGTCGAGAATGATGTTGATCACGCCGGCAATCGCATCGGAACCGTACTGGGCGGAAGCGCCGTCGCGCAGCACCTCGATGCGCTTGATGGCGGAGACGGGAATCTGCGCCAGGTCCGGCGCCTGCGCGCCGCGCGCGCCCAGCAAGGCGCTGCGGTGGAAACGCTTGCCATTGACCAGCACCAGGGTCTGGTCCGGCGACAGGCCGCGCAGGGTGGCGGGACGCACGAACACTTGCCCGTCAGCCATCGGCAGACGCTGCACCACATATGAAGGCACGAGTTGCGCCAGCACATCGTTCAAGTCCGACGATTCAACGGCGCCGATATCTTCGCGGTTGAACACATCAACGGGCGCCATGGTGTCGAACTGCGTGCGGTTGCTGCCGCGCGTGCCCGTGACGATGACGGCTTGCGGGGCTTCACTGGCGTCGCTGGCGGAAGCTGGCGCGGCGGGCGCGGCGCCATGGGCTTGGGCCGGATGGGCGAACAGGGCGTTCATGGCACACAACAGGGCCACCGCGCGGGCGATGCGGGTACGGGAGTAGGTCATGGAGAGGGTCACTATGCAGGTTGAATCAACAACAACGCGTCACGGCAAGACTCGCATCTTGCATGAAATATCACGAAGTTCGGCTTACTTACATTAAAAGCATCTAAATAGCGCAGATAACGTCAGATGGCGACATCATACGAAGGCAATATTTCATCCGTATGACGATGGAAGCCCCGTTCAAAAAACCACACGCCCATGAAAAAAGGCGCCAGCGGCGCCTTTGCAGAAAGCAGTCACAGCACTCAACCGCCCGCCACCACCATGCTCTCGATGAGGATGGAACCCGTCTCTTTGGTGCCGCGGCGCAAGGCGTCCGCGCCCACGGCCACGATATTGCGCAGCATGTCCTTCATGTTGCCGGCGATGGTGATTTCTTCCACCGGATACTGGATCACGCCGTTTTCCACCCAGAAACCGGAGGCGCCGCGCGAATAGTCGCCCGTCACGTAATTGGTTCCCTGTCCCATCAGTTCCGTCACCAGCAAGCCCGTGCCCAGCTTTTTCAGCATGGCGCTAAAATCGTCGCTGACGGCCGTCAGCTTCGAGGTCAGGTACAGATTGTGCGAACCGCCCGCGTTGCCCGTCGTCTGCATACCCAGCTTGCGGGCCGTGTAAGTCGACAGGAAATAGCCATGCACCACGCCATCCTTGACGACGTCGCGGCTGACCGTCTTGACGCCCTCTTCGTCGAACGGCGCGGAACCGACGCCGCCGATCACGTGCGGGTCTTCAAATATCTGCACGTGCGAGGGCAACACTTGCGTGCCCAGGGAATCGTTCAGAAACGTGGACTTGCGGTACAGGGCGCCGCCCGAGGTCGCTTGCACATAGGTACCCAGCAAACCGGCCGCCAGCGGCGCCTCGAACAGCACGGGGCAAGTACGCGTGCCCAGTTTGCGCGCGTTCAGGCGCGACAGGGCGCGCTCGGCGGCGTATCGGCCGATGGCTTCCGGGCTCGACATCTTGGCGGCGTCGCGCACGGACGAATACCAGTCGTCGCGCTGCATCTTGGCACCCTTGCCGGCGATGGGCGCCACGGACAGGGTATGGCGCGAAAACGGGTAGCCGCCGATGAAGCCGCGCGAATTGGCGGATACAAAGTGCGATTGCTGCACGTGCACGCTGGCGCCCTCGCTGTTGGTGATGCGCGGGTCAACGGCAAACGCGGCCGCTTCGGCCCGCTGGGCCAGTGCGACGGCTTCCTCGGTGGAAATGCGCCAGGGATAGAACAATTGCAAGTCGCGGGGCGCCATTTCCAGCATGTCGGCGTCGGCCAGGCCGGCGCAATCGTCCTCGGCCGTGAAGCGGGCGATGTTGTAGGCGGCGTCCACCGTGGCGCGTAAGGCGGCCGGAGAGAAATCGGAGGTGCTGGCATTGCCGCGCTTCTTGCCGACAAACACGGTCACGCCCATGCCCTTGTCCTTGTTTTGCTCGATCGTCTCGATCTTGCCTTTTCGTACAGAAACGGACAGGCCACCGCCTTCGCTGACTTCGACGGCTGCGTCGGTGCCGCCCGCTTCCCGCGCAAAAGACAACACATCACGGGCCAGTTGCTGCAATTGCTCTTGACTATGGGTAAATACGGAGTCGTTCATGCGCTGTTTTCTTCGGAAAGCCGCTAAAAAGGTTATCATAGCAGTCGTTTACAGTTTACAGGTGCGGCCTACGCGGCCAATCCCGCCTTATCATGCCAAATCCAAACCGGGGAGCTTGCGGCTTCCAATCGACCGAATTCGAACAGGAATATGAACGTCCATCGAAGTCGGAACTCAAGCGCCAGATGACCGTCCTGCAAAAGCTGGGCGAAGAACTCGTCAATGAGGCCCGTGACCGCGTCAAGCGCGTCCCGATGCCGGAAGACGTGCGCGACGCCATTCTCGAATGCCAGCAAATCAAGGATCACGAAGGCCGCCGCCGCCAGCTGCAATACGTGGGCAAGAAGATGCGCACCCTGGATGAGGAAGAAGTTGCCGCCATCCAACGCACCATCGATAGCTGGAAAGGCTTGTCGAAAGCCGACACGGCCAATATGCACGCGATGGAACGCCGCCGCGACAAACTCTTGACGGATGACAAGGCGTTGACCGTCTTGCTGTCGGAAAACCCGGAACTGGACGTGCAGCACCTGCGCACCTTGATCCGCAATGCCCGCAAGGAGCAAGCCGAGAACAAGCCGCCCAAAGCCTACCGCGAAATCTTCCAGATCTTGAAAGAGATCGCCAAGAAGAAGAACGGCGGCAAGAAAGATGCCGACGAAGATGGCGTCGAGCCAGAAGAAGACGAGTAAACAGCTGGGGTCTGCCCCCAAAATTTACGAAAAACCGGGATCTGCCCGGTTTTTTTACGACATAGACAGGTGCCCCATGACCACGATAGAAGACGAATTGATTATCGGCCTCGTGTCGATCTCGGACCGCGCCAGCGGCGGCGTGTATGAAGACCTGGGCATCCCGGCCCTGGAAAGCTGGCTGTCCGCCGCCATCCGCACGCCATTCCGCCTGGAAAAACGTTTGATCCCGGACGAGCGCTCGCAGATTGAAAACACCCTGATCGACATGGTCGACCTGAGCCACTGCCATTTGATACTGACGACGGGCGGCACGGGACCGGCGCGGCGCGATGTGACGCCAGACGCCACGCTCAGCGTCGGAACCAAGGAAATGCCCGGTTTCGGCGAACAGATGCGCCAGATCAGCCTGCAATTCGTGCCGACGGCGATTTTGTCGCGCCAGGTGGCCGTGATCCGCGAGACGCCGGAGCGCGCCGCCCTGATCATGAACTTGCCGGGCCAGCCAAAAGCCATCAAGGAAACCCTGGAAGGCTTGAAGGATGTTGATGGAAATCAATTGGTGAACGGCATCTTTGCCGCCGTGCCGTATTGCATCGACCTCATCGGAGGCCCTTACATGGAAACCGACCCGGCCATCTGCAAGGCCTTCCGTCCCAAATCGGCGCTGCGTCCGGCGCAACCTTTACCTGAGGAAAATACATGAGCACTTTGCTGGAAACCATAGAACTCGACAGCGCACCGAACCCCACCGTCTCCATCATCTGGATGCATGGCTTGGGCGCCGACGGCAACGACTTCGTTCCCCTGGTGAAAGAACTCGATCTGCGCGGCTGCCCCGCCATCCGCTTCATCTTCCCCAGCGCCGGCACCATGCCCGTCACCATCAACAACGGCTATGTGATGCGCGCCTGGTACGACATCCTCGTGAGCGACCTCGTGCGCCGCGAAGACGAGGGCGGCTTGCGCGCCTCGCAGGCTCAGGTCGAAGCGCTGATCGCGCGCGAAAAGGCGCGCGGCATTCCCGCCAGCCGCATCATCCTGGCCGGTTTCTCGCAAGGTTGCGCCATGACCTTGCAGACGGGCTTGCGCCACGCGGAGCCGCTGGCCGGCCTGATGTGCCTGTCCGGCTACCTGCCCCTGGCCGACAAGACGGCGGCGGAACGCACGCCGGCAAGCCTGCAGACGCCGATCTTCATGGCGCATGGCACGGCCGACCCCGTGGTGCAGATCGGCCGCGCACAGCAGTCGCGCGACTTGCTCACCGGCATGGGCTACAAAGTGGAGTGGCACGAGTACATGATGCAGCACTCGCTATGCCAGGAAGAGATCGACGCCATCGGCGCGTGGCTGAAAAAAGTATTGGCATAAAGTAAAACAGGCGCAGTGTGCGCCGCGCCTGTTGTCTTGCGGAACGCCGGGAACGATCAGTTTACCGGCGTTTTTTCATTCCAGATTTTCAGCATGTCGGGCGACGCTTCCGAGCGGATGCCATTGTCCGTCAGCACCGATTCCGTCGCTGCCAGCATGTCCTTGCGGGGCACGACGACCATTTCCGCATCGCGCTGCTGGAAGCGGAACGTCAGCAATTCATCTGTCTGGTCGCGCAGCAAGGCCACCAGGTGCGCCAGGCTGCGCACGCGCACGCCATTGACGGAATCGACGACCGAGAAGAAACGGGTGCTGTAGCCATTCATCAGCTTGTGCGGGAAGAACGGCGCGGCGATCACCACCAGCTCTTCGCGTTCGCTGTCGGGCGCATCGCCGCGCCGCGTGGCCAGCGGATTGCCGGCAAACGCCATGCCGCCCAAGATTGCTGGATTGCCATTCGGCGCCGCCATGAATTCCGTGGTGGCGCGTGAAAACACCATGGGGCCGAAGATGAAATAGGATGGGTAATTGCCCTGCAGGCCGGCGATCAGCATCGGATGCGCGGCCGAGACGGGCACCTTGATTTTCAGGGGCGCGCCCTGGCGCACCACCGTCAGCGGCAATTCGCCATCTTTAGCCAGCTGCTGCACCCGGTACTGGAAGCGCACGCGGCTGTTGGCGTTCAGCTTGACCATGCCCTGGTTGTCGATGGGAAATTCGCCGATATGCGTGATGACATCCCACTCCTTGAGCGGATAGGCCGCATCCTTGCTGGCCGGCGACATCACGACGGCGCCCTCGACGCCCTTGGCCAGCTTCAGATAGGTGCGCAGCGCGGGGTTTTCCAGCGTTTGCGTCACGTCGCGCATGGCCGGCTTGCCCTTGGGCGCGCCACTGTCTTGGTCGCGCAAGAACAGCTCGATTTCCTCGTTGGGGATGATGTAGCCTATGTTTTGCGCATTGAGCATGCCGGCAAAGGCCAGGCCGATCATCTTGTCGCCGGCAATCACGGGGCCGCCGCTATTGCCCGGGTTGATGGCCGCATCGATCTGGATGCGCAGGCCGGAGACAGGAAAGTTGTAGCGCACGAATTCGATGCGCGAAACGATGCCCTTGGTGATCGACAATGACGTGCCGCCCGTCGGATAGCCATATGCCAGCACGGCATCGCGCACGTCCGGCAAGACATTGGCGCGCGGCACGGCTTTGTGGCTGGAAAAAAAACTGTCGTCGTCGATTTTCAGCAAGGCCAGGTCCATGCCGCGCGAGATGGCCAGCACGGTCGCAGGGATCTTGTCGCCGGCGCCATTGGCCTGGATCTGCACCTGACTGGCATAGCCGACCACGTGCGCATTGGTGAGGATGCGGCGGCCTTCGATGACGACGCCGGAACCCGTCACCTCTTGCGGCGCCGCCTTGCTCCACGGCTTGTACGGGTCCGGCCCACGCAGGGTGGAAAACACCTTGACGACGGAGTTTTCCAGGGCGGAAGCACTGGCGCTGGCGGCCGTCTCGGCGGCCAGCGCACGCACCGTCATCAAGGGACCAAGGGCCAGTACCAGCAAGATACGGCCCATCAGGGTGAAGCACGGACGAGTTTTCATTGAGCTTGTTGGCAATGGAAGGGAAGTAAAATTATATATTGAATAATTGCAACTTCATTACACTTTGTCCATCTTTGCCGAATAAGCCCTCGAATCAGGCGGGCATGGGCGGCACACCCAAGGCCGGCACGGCCGTCTGCGCGCCATTCATCACCATGGCCAGGAAGGTGTAATAGCCATTGATGCCCATCAAGTCGACCACGCCGTGTTCGCCGAACAGCGCCAGCGCCCGTGCATACGTGGCGTCGCTGACCCTCTTGTTCTGCTGCAACTCGATGCAAAAGTCGTGCACGGCTTGCTCATCTTCCTTCAGGGCAGGCGGCAAGCGCCGTTCAGCAATGGCGTCCACGGCCGCTTGCGCGATGCCGTTCTGCACGGCCAGCGGCGCGTGGATGGCCCACTCGACTTGCTGGTCCCACTGGCGCGCCGTTACCAGGATCGCCAGCTCCGACAGCCGCGTGCCGATGGCGCTGCGGTAGCGCAAATATTCTCCCATGCGCTGCGCCGTTTCCATCAGCTCGGGGCTGCGGATCAGCGGCACGAAGGGGCCGTACAGCGCCCCGCGCGGACCGTCGATGATGGCTTGCGCAGCTGCGCGCTGCTGGGCGTTGAGCTGGTTCAGCGGCAGCGGCGGCAAACGGTCGATATCGCTACCGGCCATCAGGCAGTCCAGGCGACCACGTCCTGCTGCTGTTCGCCCAGGCCGGGGATGCCCAGGCGCATGCTGTCGCCTTTTTTGAGGAAACGCTGCGGCTTGCGGCCCTGGCCTACGCCCGGCGGCGTGCCCGTGGCGATGACGTCGCCCGGTTCCAGTGTCATGAATTGCGACAGGTAGCTGACGATCTGCGCCACCGTGAAGATCATGGTTTGCGTATTGCCGGTCTGCATGCGCTTGCCATTGACTTCTAGGTACAGGTCCAGATCCTGCTCATCAATGATTTCATCGCGCGTCACCAGCCACGGGCCGATGGGGCCGAAGGTGTCGCAGCCCTTGCCTTTATCCCATTGACCGCCCCGCTCCAGCTGGAACGAGCGCTCGGAGATATCGTTGACGACGCAGTAACCGGCTACGTATTTCAGGGCGTCCTCTTCGCTCACGTATTGCGCACGCGTGCCGATGATCACGCCCAGCTCCACTTCCCAATCCGTCTTTTTCGAGCCTTTTGGCAACACGACATTGTCGTCCGGGCCATTCAGGCAAGTAATGGCCTTCATGAACACGATCGGTTCGGCCGGGATCGGCATGCCGGACTCGGCCGCGTGATCCGCGTAATTGAGGCCGATGCCGATGAACTTGCCGACTTTCGCCAGCGGCACGCCGAAGCGTGGATTGCCGCGCACCAAAGGCAAGGTCTTTTCGTCGAGCTTGGCCAGCTTGCGCAGGGCCTTGTCGGACAGTTGCGCACCGTCAATATCCTGGACCACGCCGGACAGGTCGCGCAGTTTGCCTTCTTCATCGATCAGGCCCGGTTTTTCCTTGCCTGGACGTCCATAACGAACGAGTTTCATAGTCTTCCTTGGAGTTGATCATTGCCGCTGTGCAGGCTGCCATTTTACCGGATGGCCCGGCACGCCTGTAGCGGTGAATGAAAAACATCGCAAGTCCCGGCAATTGCAAGGCCGCCAGCACGCCAAACGCCGCCTGATACGCCTGCGGCGGATACTGCTGCTGGCTGTTCAGGGGCCAGCAGCCGAGGATCAGGCCAAAACCCGCCTGCACCAGGAAGGCGCCCGTGAAAATGAGCAGATTGAGGCAGGTGGCCGCCCTGCCCGTCAAGCTGGCCGGCATGCTTTGCGCGACGATCGCATACTCGAGCCCCGTCACCGTGCCCAGCAAGGTAAACAGCACGGACAGCAACGGCAGGCTGATCGCCACGTTGCACGCCATCGCCACTTGCACGGCGACAAACAGGACGATGCCGGCGCCCGCCACTTGCATGGGTTCAATCGCACGTCGCCCCGCCCACTCCGTCAGCATGCCCATGCCGATGGCGCCGAAGATGACGGCCGCCATGCCCAGGTACAACAAATACGCCACGTTGTCATCGGACATGCCGCCTACATCGGCCAGCCAGCGCCCTATCCATAAACCCTGCACGCCAAAGAACACCGTGTGCGGCAGCAGGATCAGCGCGATGGTGCGGCGAAAGGCCGGGTCACGATAGACACTCCACACGCTGACCTTGCTCATGGTTACGGTGGGCGCGGGCATGGCCGGCGACAGCAGGCGGATCAGCAAGCCGATGAACAGCGCCGCCAGCGCCAGCCCCAGGAACACGCCGCGCCAGTCCGTGTAGTGCAGGGCCAGCTTGACGGGCATGGTGGCCGTCGCCGCACCCAGGCCGCCCACGGCGATCAGGTAGCCATGCACGGAAGGCAGGCGAGCTGGCGCGATGGCGCACGAGACCGCTTTCACGGCAGCCATGAAACAGCCGCCCAGGCCCGCTCCCATCAAGGCGCGCGCCCACATCAGCTCGGCAAAGCTGTGGCCCCGGCTGAACAGCCACACGCCCAGCGCCGCCAGCACCAGCAGCCACAGTTGCACCGTGCGGGGGCCGTAGCGGTCGAGCGCCATGCCGACCGGCAGTTGCACCAGTGCAAAGGCGAGAAAAAAGGCGCTGGTCAGCAGGCCCAGTTGGGCTGGCGTCAGGGCGATGGCGCCCAGCAACTCGGCCGTCAGCACGGCATTGACGCCGCGCAGCAGGCACGACAGATAATGCCCGAGCGCAAACGGCAGGAACACGAGGCAAAACACGGCCACGCCTGAGCGGGCAGGCGCACCGGGGCCGTACATGCTCAGGCGGCCTGTGCCAGGCGGATGATTTTATGCGGCACCTGCGGCACAGGTTCATCCGTCTCGAAGAAGAATTTATCGTGGCCGAACGCGGGCTTCAAATCATCCATCCACGTCGCTTCCGCATCGAACTTGGCATAAAACGGCCGGCGCACCCAGTCCGGATTGCGCGCCTGCAAAAATTGTAGGGCAAACAGTTTTTCACCGTGGATGGTGACGATACCGTCGATCACGATCTTGCCGGGAAAGGCGCTCATGGAAGGCCCGCGCACCGTGCGCGACAGGCCGGACACCATCTGGTAGGCGGCCTGGAAAATCTCGTGCGCTTTTACCAAGGGCAATTCGAAATAGCCGCGCGGCCCCGTGTCGCGCTCGACAAACATGTAATACGGAACCGCTCCCAGGCGCGTGCCCGTCTGCCACAGCTCGGCCCAGCTTGCCGGGTCTTCATTGATGTGGCGGATCAGCGGCCCCTGCATGCGCAGGGTGGCGCCCGTGGAAACGATGCGTTTCACGGCTTGCTGGGCGATGTCCTGGCGCAGCTCGACGGCATGGCTGTAATGGCCCATCACGGCCAGGTTCTTGCCCGCCTTGACGATGCGCTCGAACAGGCGCATCAGGTCATCCGCATCGCGGTCGGAGACAAAACGCTGCGGCCAATACGCCACCGCCTTGGTGCCGATACGAATGTTCTGGATGTGCTCCAGGCCCGGCGCCAGCAGCGGTTCCAGGTAGGCGGCCAGTTGCCGCGTGTTCATGATCATCGGGTCGCCGCCCGTGATCAGCACGTCCGTCACTTCCGGATGCAGTTTCAGGTAGGCGGCCAGCTCATGCGACTCGCGCGCATCGAACTTCATGTCGTCCATGCCGACGAACTGGGGCCAGCGGAAGCAGAAGGTGCAATACGCGTGGCACGTCTGTCCCGCGCTGGGAAAAAACAGCACCGTTTGCGCATATTTATGCTGCAAGCCGCGCACGGGCACGTCGTTGACCTTTGGCACGTTATGCGTCATCTGGCCGGCCGGATGGGGATTCATGCCCAGGCGCAAGCCATGCACATAGGCATCGATGGCGGCCTTGTCCCGCTGCACCAGCACAAGGTCGCGCAAGTGCGCGTACTGCTCGGGCGGCAGCATGTCGCGGTGGGGAAAGACGAGGCGGTAGATGGGGTCGTCAGGAATATTGTTCCAGTCGATCAGCTGATCGAGCACATAGGCATTGGTGCGGAACGGCAAGACGTGCGACACCACTTGCACGGCTTCGCGCTGCTCTTCCGGCAGCCATTCCCACTGCCGCGCCTGTTGTATGGTTTGCCGCGTATACGGCTTGAACTTGGGTGGAAACGGCTCGGTAATGAGTGCGGACACGGTAGGCTCCTTGCCTGGAAATAACGATAACTTGCATGAAACCAGCCCCATATCGGCCAATTCCAGCCTCTTCCTCCCATGCCACGTCACCTCGGCATGCTGTGAAAGTCATCATAGTTCTTGCTGTTTGGAACCAAATTGCTACATATCAACAAGCCGTCGATACGTTGCATGCTGCCTACAAGCAACACCTTAGTTTGTTCCATCGCAATTTGAGGAAAGCGTCGGCGACGTAAATTACGGCTTGGCAACACATCCCTCGATATCACAAGGAGCTTTCATGAAACGCTTATTCACGGGTAGCCTGCTGTGCCTGGCATTTGCCGGTGGCAACGTCAGCGCCGCCGTCGAACCAACGGAAAAAGACGCCATCGCCATGGCCGAACGGGGCGCCGCCTTCATGAAGGCGCATGGCAAGGAAGAAATGATGAAGAAAATCACGGCGAAAGACCCGGACTTCGTGCAGGGCTCGCTATACGTGGACATGCGCGACATCAAGACGGGTATCGTGCTGGCCCACCCCATCAATCCTTCCATCGTAGGTAAGGATTTGACGGATGTGCCCGACGCGAATGGCAAGAAATATCGCCGTGAAATCATTGAGCTGGCGCAAAAGCAGGGCAAGGGCTGGGTCGATTACCAGTACAAGAATCCCACCAGCGGCAAGATCGAGCCGAAGACCACGTACATCCTGCGCGTCAACGATGTAGTGCTGGAAGCGGGGATCTACAAAAAATAAGGCAGGGGCGGCGCACGCACGCCGCGCGCCGCCTGCGCCTGGAACAGCCATAGCCGGGAGTCAAGCATGCTCAATCACTTACGCATCGGACCAAAATTATTGCTGGCGCCCACCCTGGTCTTGCTGCTGCTGATACTCAGCTCGACCGGCGCCTGGTATGGCATGGTGCGGCAAAATGCCTCGCTGGAAAACATGGTGCGGGTGCGCATCACGCATTTGAAGGCGGCCGCCGACGTACTCGGCGAGGCCAGGCAGGTGCATGGCAATATGTACCAGTTGCTGTCGTGGACGAATGGCAGCTTCGCCAAGGCCCGCCTCGATGCATTAGAGCAACAGATCAAGGCGCGCCACGCGGCCATCGGCACCCAGCTGGTCGCGCTGCGTTCCACGGCTACGGGCACCGAACGCACCCTCGTCGATGCAGCCATCGCGGCGCTGGCCGGCTATCGCAAGGCCGTGCTGGAAACCATGGAAATGGCGCAGATGGACCAGTCGATCGCCACCAATTCCATGCTCAAGGCGGAAACCCAATTCGGCCAGTTCAATACGCAGCTGGCGCAACTGTCGGCCCTGGAAACCGCCCTCAGCAGCCAGGCCCATGCGACGGCCAGTGCCGAGTTTCGCACCCTGGGCTGGAGCATGCTGCTGACGGTCCTGCTCTCGATCCTCGTCTCCATCGTGGTGACCATGCTGGTGCGCCGCGCCATGCTGGTGGAAATCCGCGGTATCGCCGACGCCGTGCAAGACCTGGCGGCGGGCAAGCTGACGGCCGGCGCGCCCAAGCAGGGCAATGACGAAATCGCCGCCACCTCGCGCGTGCTGGACCAGACCATTGCCCACCTGAACCAGACCTTGCGCACCATCATGGGCGCCGTGCAATCGATCGACACGGCCTCGCACGAAATTGCCACCGGCAACCTGGATTTATCGGCGCGCACGGAAATGCAGGCCAGTTCACTGGAAGAAACGTCAAGCGCCATGGAAGCGCTGACGCAAGCCGTCAATGACAACGCCGACAATGCCCAGCTGGCCTGCGAGCTGGCGGGGCAAGCCTCCACCCTGGCCGTGCAAGGGGGCGCGTCGATGCAGCAGGCGGTGACGACGATGGCGACAATACGCGCCAATTCGCGCCAGATCGTGGATATTATCGGCGTGATCGACGGCATTTCCTTCCAGACCAATATCCTCGCGCTGAACGCGGCGGTGGAAGCGGCGCGCGCGGGCGAGCAAGGCCGCGGCTTTGCCGTGGTGGCGTCCGAAGTACGCACCCTGGCGCAGCGCTCGGCACAGGCGGCCAAAGAGATCAAGACCCTGATCGCCACCTCCGTCACCACCATCGATGGCGGCAGCGTGGCCGTGCAGCAAGCGGGCGACAGCATGGGTGCCATCGTGGCCTCGGTGCAGCAAGTCAATGAAATCATCCAGCGCGTGAAACAGGCCAGCGCGGAGCAGGCGTCGGGCATCACGGAAGTGAATCAGGCCGTCACGCAAATGGATGATGTCACCCAGCAAAATGCGGCCCTGGTTGAGCAGGCGGCGGCAGCCGCGGCCAGTTTGCAGGACCAGGCCGTCAAATTGTCGGCGGCCGTGGCCGTTTTCACCCTGGACGAGCGCCCGGCCGCGCCGAGCGGCCCTACCGAAGAAGAAGCGTTCCGGCAACCGGCCAGTGCGCAACAGGAGCGGCGCGCACTGCATAGCCCGTTGCGCGGCAAGTCCGCCTTGCCCGGCGCAAACACGACGCCGCAGCGCCGCCGTAGCTAGGCGGCTGGCCCGCGCATCGGTTTACTGAGGTAGCGCGAGCCGGCCAGCACGAAACGCCAAGGCGTGTCCATCGCTTTGGAAATGCCGATGCGCGGGCCAGTGCGCACCGTCACTTCTTCCTCGCGGGGCAACAGCATGAACGGCGGTGCGTCGAGCGCCAGCCGGTTCTGCAGATGGCTCACACCGAGCGCCTGGCACACCTTGCCCGGCCCAGAGCACAGCAGCCGCGCATCCTCGACACCGCGCCGCTCGCGCATGATGTCGAGTCCCTCCACGGGTTCGATGGCGCGGATCAGCACGCCTGCGCCATGCCCTGCTTCCCGGCACACAAAGTTCAGGCACCAGTGGATGCCGTACGAGCGGTAGACATAGGCGTGCCCGGGCGGGCCGAACATGGCCGCATTGCGCGGCGTCATGCCCCCATACGTGTGCGAGGCCGGGTCCAGCCGGTCATACGCTTCCGTTTCCACGATGCGCCCGCCCACACCGTCGACCAGCACCGTCACGCCGATAAGCTGGTGCGCCACGCTGCTGGAATCGTCCGCAAAATCGATACCCGCAAGGATTTTTTTCATCCGGCAATTGTACTGCCGCGCATCCCGCCGCACGCCTTGCCCCGCCTTGAAAACAAATACAACTTGATATTTCCATCATGAATGTCGGAATGGACGGCGTCGTAAAATGACGAAAATCACGGCCGGACCAGGCCAAAACGGGGATTTTTTCCAGAATATATTGCAGATATGAACTATTGCCATGCATAAACAGCGATAATCGTCGGGCGCTGCGCCAGACGCTCATGAGGCGAGCAGCGGCAGCGCGCGACAAAATAAGCACCGGGCAAAAAAAATGATGATGAAAGCGTGATGATGAGAGCGGCAGCGCAAAAGCAGGTAGTGCAGGAAGATCCGGTTGACGCCTTGATGCGTTCCATCCGCATCCCGCCGCGTCCCAGCCTGCTGGTCGACTTGCAGCGCGAACTGGCGGAACAAGACCCGTCGCCGCGCCGCATCGCGCGCATCATCGCCGACGATGTCGGCATGTCGGGCGCCCTGCTGAAATTGGCGAATTCACCGTTCTATGGCGCCGCGCGCAAGGCCAAGTCCGTCGAGCAAGGTATCAACTTTCTCGGCATCAACCAGTGCAGCGCCATGATGACTGGCTTGCTGGCCCGCCAGGCGCTGGAAGCGGAAGGCGTGGAACTGACCAACTTCTGGGATGTGTCGGCCAAGCGCGCACGCGCGCTGGTATTTACTTCGCGCAAGCTGCGCATCGCCCCGCCCGACATCGCCCATACCTTCGGCCTGTTCTGCGATATCGGCGTGCCCTTGCTGATGAACCGCTTTCCCGACTACGTCAACACCTACGCGGCGGCGGCCAACGATGCGCACAATTGTTTTACGACCCTGGAAGACGCGCGCCACCAGACCAACCACGCGGCCATCGGCTGCTTGCTGGCGCGCAACTGGGGCCTGTCCTCCGACGTGTCCTGGGCGATCCTGCACCACCATGACTACACGGTGCTGGCGGACCCGTCCACGGACGACGCCATCCGCTCGCTCGTCGCCCTGTCGCTGCTGGCCGAAAAGGGCATTCAGCGCTACCATGGCAACAGTACCTCGCTGGAGTGGGACAAGGGCGGCGAACTTGCCTGCCAGCATCTTGGCCTGTCGCAGGAAGAAGCCGCCGACCTGCTCGACGAATTGCACGAGATGTTCGATACCGACCATTGAGGTATCAGGCGGCCGCGTCCGCCTGTATGATCTGTCCCGGCGCCTGGCCTGAGCCTCGGCGCCTGTTTCCGTTTACCTGACCCGTCTTTCTTAACCTGTTGATCGCCATGCCCAAAAATAAGCGTCCTGTCCCCCGTAAATCCGCCAACACGCCTGAAGACAAGGATGAATCCGTCACGCGCATGCTGTGCACGATGGCCCTGAACCTGGCGGAGCAGGAAGACAGCGAATCGCAGGGCACGGTGCTGGCCGAGCAAGCCGTGGAATTTGGCCGCCTGATCCGCAAGGCCCTGAATCAAAAGAAGGATGAAATCCTGTACGACGCCATCGAGCGTTCCAAATACGAAGACGTTGGCGCCTACCAGTATTTGCGCAGCCATATCGAGGAAGCGGCCTCGATTTCCGTGATCCGCCGCGAGAATGCCCCGGCGATGGAAATCAACGCCTTCGTCGTGCCCCTGCTGGTGCAAAGCACGGGCGGCCTGAAGGAAGCGGACAGCTTCCAGGACCAGGATGCTTTCGAAGCACTGGTGAAAAGTTTCCAGCAGGCAGAACTGGAAAGCGCCAAGGCCAAGGTGGTCCTGATGAGCCATGCCTACGACCTCGATGAAATCGACCGCATCACGTATAGCCATTTGCATGAAATGGTGCGCGATGCCTACTCGTCCATGACGGACAAGAAAATCGTTGCCACGCCGGGCCTGGAAAGCAGCATCGTCGGCTGGAGCGAAACGGCCTTCGGCCCGAAGGACACGGCGGTCGAACTGCGCTTCCTGCTGGGCTTTGCCTTGAAACGCGTGGACGACCCGTTCTATGTGGAACCGAAGGACGAAGCGGCGCTCGACGCCTGGTTCGACGCGCGCATGGCCCGCTACCAGCAATGGACGACGGAAGTGGGCGATCTGGTGAAACGCTGCCTGGCGCCAGCCGGCAACGCCCTGGAAGTGAGTTTCCTCTATCAGGATCTGTTCCACGGCGGCAAGGAACAAGGCATGAGCGAGTATGCGATGCTGCAGATGATGTCCGGCATCAACCATGCCTTGGAGGAAAACAAAGTGGACGCCGGCGATGTATCAGTCGTCGTCGGCCCGGCCGATGAACACGGCGAAATGCTGTTGCGCGTCAACGTCAGCACGGCGGGCGGCGAGCTGCTGCACAGCGCCGACAAGCCGCTGGACCTGGCCGCCGACCTGCAGGACGAAGTCGACGACATCTGCGATGCGCTGGCCACCATCGGCGTGACGCAACTGTCCGTGGCGCTGAAATTCGACGCCAAGGGACAGCCGCTGGAAGCGCAGCCGTACGCCCCAGCGTAAGCAACTGACTCACCTTATTACAACGGCTGCAATGTTTTCCATTGCAGCAACTTGGCGCCATACGCGAGCGTGTAGGCGGGGCTGCTCGACGGCAAGCTGACGATGCGGTAGCGCTGCGCATGTTCACCCAGCACCTTGATGCCCAGCTTCGCGGCCGTGCCGCCATTGAAGGCGATCGTTTGCAGTTGCGGCAGGCTGGCGGCCAGTGCCACCAGGTCGTTGTCGTCGCGTTCGCGGATATTGCTGTCCAGGCTGCCCGTGCGCTGCGCCTGCGCCACCACGTCCCACAGGCCCACGCCGTGCGCCAGCAAAGTGCTCAAGCGGGTCGCATAAGGCAGGCTGGTCAACTCCACGCCCAGCACTTCGCCCAGCAACATCCAGAACTTGTTTTGCGGGTGCGCATAGTACTGGCTGTGCGCCAGCGATTTTTCGCCGGGCAGGCTGCCCAGTATCAGCAGGCGCGTGCCGGCGTCGACGACGGGATCGAAACAGCGCTTGCGCGGGTCGGCGGCATGCTCTGGCAGGAAGGCTGGGCTATTCAAATGAGCGGTCCGAAAGGGAAAATGAAGGATCATTTTACCCGCCCACGCGACGGTGTAGAATTCCCGGACAACTATCCCTACACCAGAGACCGCCCATGCGCACCATCGACACCCTGCTGGCCCAGTATGGCGAAAGCCACCGCAACCATGTCAATGAATGGGTGCACATCGTGTGCGTGCCGCTGATTGTTTTCAGCTTGCTGGGGCTGCTGTGGAGCGTGCATCCCAGCGTGGCGCTGCTCGGCAGTATTCTGGCCTTATACTATTATTACAAGCTGTCGCACCCGTTTGCGGCGGGCATGCTGGTCATGCTGGCCGCCATGCTGGGCCTGCTGTTGCTCATGCCGCCGCTGACCATCCTGCCCGTGTCGCTGGCGCTGTTCGTGCTGGCCTGGATAGGCCAGTTCATCGGCCACCAGATCGAAGGCAAGAAACCGTCGTTCCTCGACGATGTGCGCTTTTTACTGGTGGGGCCGCTGTTCGTGCTGGGATTTTTGTACCGGCGCCTGCGGCTGGCGTATTGAGCGGCAGGTGGCCCCGTGGTCACACAGGACCGGTAACAGATTTTTACTATTCACAACTAGTTATCTGAGGCAAGTGTCCTTATGATAAGTCATCAACTGCCGGTCGACGCAATCGGCAACCAACTTTTGTCCAAGGGAGTCCTACATGAAAGCACCAATTATTGCATTGGCATTGCTCGCCACCCTGGCCGGCTGCGCCGTACAACCGAACTCGGCAAATGTCTACAATGCGCGCCAGGCGCAGAATGAACAATCGGTTCGCATGGGTACGGTTGAATCCGTGCGCCAGGTAACCATCGACAAGGGTGAAACGGGCACCGGCGTACTGGCAGGCGCGGCGCTGGGCGGCGTGGCCGGCTCGACTGTCGGCGGTGGCAAGGGCGCCATCGCGGCCAGCATCCTCGGCGCCGTCGCCGGCGGCATGGCCGGCAAGAGCATCGAAGCGAATGCCTCGAACAAGCCCGGCCTGGAAATCACCGTGCGCCTGGACAATGGCGACATGCGCGCCATCGTGCAAGACGCGGACGAGCTGTTCCGTCCGGGCGAGCGCGTGCGCCTGCTGTCCGATGGCCGCAAGACCCGCGTCACGCACTGATCCGTTTGCCGGCGCATGCGCTCAGCCGAAGGCGCCGGCAGCGAGCAAGGCAGAAGGGTGCAGCCAGATGGCAATCGCAGCCGTCACAAGGACATACACAAGCACGCTCCATACTTTGATCTGCAGTGAGGCTGGCATGGCCGTCCCCTTCCAAGATGCGATTTAGAAAATATTTACTTGATAATAAAGTAAATATTTTCATAAATTCAACATTTTCCAGAAGCACTGCGCTGGCTCAATGCCTGCCTGCGCATTTGCCAAACTCGACCGGGACGCGCGATGCCCGTATACTTGCGCGATGTCATCTCCTCTCCTGTTCATCATTGCCTGCCTGATCTGGGGCTCCACCTTCTGGGCCATCACCTTGCAGCTGGGCGATGTCGCCCCCGCCGTTTCCGTGGTCTACCGCTTCGGCCTCGCGTCCGCCACCCTGTTTGCCTGGTGCGCCGTGCGCGGCGACCGCTTGCGCCTGCCATGGCGCGCGCAAAAATGGATGCTGCTGCAGGGCCTGGCCTCGTTTGCCCTCAGCTATGTATGCACCTACAGCTCGGAGCAATACCTGGTGTCGGCCCTCGTCAGCGTGCTGTTCGCGCTGATGGTGTTCTGGACGCCGTTGCTTAACCGCATCGCTTTCGGCACACCGATCACCTGGAGCACGTGTTGCGCGGCGTTCGTCGCCATCTGCGGCATCGTGCTGCTGTTTTACCAGTCCATCGGCGCGGCGCTGCACGATATTCTCGGTGGCGGCAATGGCCATTTTCTGCTCGGCTTCATGCTGGCCCTGGTAGCCACCGTGTCCAGCACGGTGGGCAATGCCCTCGTCATGAAAGTGCGCGAACACTCCGGCAACGTGATGCTGACCATGGCCTGGACCATGCTGTGGGGCACCTTGATGGTGGCCGTCTGGGCCATCGCCACGGGACAGTCCTGGCAATTGCCCACGCGCCCCAGTTACTGGATGGGATTGGTGTACCTGGCCATCTTCGGCTCGGTGATCGCCTTCAGCGCCTATTTCACCTTAATCGCCCGCATCGGCACGCAAAAGACCGTGTACATCGGTGTCGTCACGCCCGTCATTTCCGTGCTGCTGTCGGTGCAGTTCGAACACTACCGGCCCGCCGCCATCGAATGGGTGGGCATGGTGCTGTGCCTGTCCAGCGTGGCCTGGGCCCTGACGTCGGGGGCGCGCAAGACGAATCCCATCGCTTCCCTTTCCACCACTCCATCCACAAAGGCAACATGAGCACCTCTTCCTCCCTCGCCATCCGTCCCGCCACCGCATCCGACGTGGCCGCCATCTTTGGCATGATCCACGAACTGGCCGTGTTTGAAAAACTCGAACACATGATGATCGCCAGGGAATCCATGCTGCACGACAGCCTGTTCGGCGCCCATCCCGCATGCGAAGCGCTGGTGGGCGAGGAAAATGGCGAAGTGGTGACGTTCGCCCTGTTCTTCCATAATTTTTCCACCTTCCTGTGCCGCAAGGGCTTGTACCTGGAAGACCTGTACGTGAAACAGTCGGTGCGCGGCAAGGGTTATGGCAAGCAGATGCTCGTGGCGCTGGCGCAACTGGCCGTCGAACGCGATTGCGGCCGCTTCGAATGGTCGGTGCTGGACTGGAATGAAAACGCGATCAACTTCTACAAGGGCATGGGCGCGGACGTGATGCCGGACTGGCGCATCTGCCGGGTCGCTGGCGATGCCTTGACGCAATTGTCGGCGGGTACGCCAAAGCTTGCCTGATTGGAGGGGAACTGTAAGCGTAAGTTCCAAAAAAAATCCCCGCGGGCTAGCGGCACCGCGGGGTGAACCCATTGTCAAGTGGGAGGGGGAGAATGCAATCAACGGTTATCAATATAAACGCTGCCGCTTGCCACGGCGCCGACCTTTACATTTGCTTACCGGGCCTTACATTTGACTTAAATCCGCTAACCAAGTGTCACCGAGTGTCGCTCGAAAGACACTGATTATTTCCGTGGTTCAATCAATGTGCCGTGCAAACCGATATGTTGTTGCGCAACCCCACTGCCACCCTGCGCATTTTTATAGATTTGGTACACTGTCAGGCAGGCGGTGCAGCCAGCAACCACGGCAAAAATGACCATGCGACGCTCCTTGAATATGCTTGAAGGAATCAGGGCCTGCGACGGCTGATGATGACCAGGCGAGCAGGGAAGATTCAGTGTGGCATCTTCGCTCTGGCGGGCATTGTGCAATGTCAAACACGCCAATTTGACGGGGTCATGGCATTTGATATGGCGCAAAGTGGCGGCATTCCGCTCACACAAAATGAACGCATCATTACGCACCTGGGAGCCACATCATGAATGTTTCTGCCAAACCGCTCGTCATGAAAATCTACCGCGCCTACCTGCGCTCCCGCCTGGAGCGTTACACGCGCGACTTGCAAGCCATCGCCGAACAGCGCGAGAACGACTTCCAGGCTGAACGCATCCTGCACCAGGCCGTCGTCTCGGTGCGCTCCAAACTGCACTCGCTGTAACCGTGATGCCGTCAGTGCTGCCGGCCGGCCACGGCCCAGCGCTCCACCAGCTCGAACAGACCTTGCGTCAGCAGGGCCAGCACGGCTGCGGGGATCGCGCCGGCCAGCAGCATGTCGTTGTCATTCAGCGCCAGGCCGATGGTGATGCGTTCGCCGTAACCGCCTGCGCCGATGAAGGCGGCGATGGTGGCCGTGCCCACGCTCATCACGGCCGCCGTTTTCACGCCTGCCAGCATGACGGGCAAGGCCAGCGGCAAGTCCACATGCAGCAGGCGGTCGCGCTTGTTCAAACCCAGCGCCAGCGCCGCCATGCGCAAGCCTTGCGGTACCTGCAAGATGCCCGTGCACGTGTTGCGCACGATGGGCAGCAAGGCATACACGAATAGGGCCACCAAGGCTGGCACCGTGCCGATCATGCCCAGCACGGGGATCAATATCGCCAGCAGGGCCAGCGACGGCACCGTCTGCAGCACGCCGACGAAGGCCAGCACCGTTTGCCGCAGCGGCGCCGAAAATGCCGCCAGCACGCCCAGCGGAATGCCGATCACGCACGCCAATGCCACCGACAGCAGCACCAGCGTCAGATGCTGGCGCGTCAGTGTCCACAAATCGTCGCCGATGATTTTATCGAGCAGCTTGCTGCGCGCGCCGGCCGGTTTGTTCGCCCGCGTGCCGGACGCCAGCCACTGGCGCGCCACGTCAGAAAAAGTCTTGCCATCGATTTCCACGGCCGCATTCATGGCGATCATGTCGCTCTCGCTGATACGCCCCTGCAAGCCTTGCAGCGCCAGCCAGGCGGCGGGAAAACGCTGCGGCACGTCGAGCCGGTACAGGAGCATGGCGTCGTAGCGGGGAAAATACTGCTGCGTGTCGGCCAGCACGCGCAAGCCGTACTGGCGTATTTTCGCGTCCGTCGAATAGATGTCGATCACGTCCACCTGCCGCTGCGCCAGCGCTTCATAGGCGATGCCGTGATCGAGCCCGCGCGGGCGCTGCGGCAAGCCATAGCGCGCGGCCAGGCCCGGCCAGCCATCGACCCTGCCGATGAACTCATGCGACAGGCCGAATGTCAGGGCCGGGTGTTGCGCCAGCTGCGCCAGACTGGCAATCGATTTTTCGTCGCTGCGCATGGCCAGCGCATACGTATTGTTAAAGCCCAGCGGCACGGCCACGCCCAGGCCCAGCGCCGCCAGTTCGCGCCGCATCTGTTCCAGGTCAATGGCTTTGTCGTGCTTGAGGATTTCGCTGCCGATGGTACCCATGTATTCGGCATACACGTCGATGCTGCCCGCCTGCAGCGCGGCCAGCACGATGGCCGTGTTGCCCAGGCCCTGGCGGTGCTGCGCCTTGACGTGCGGCGCGGCGCTCTGCTGGAGGATTTCGCCGAGAATATACGATTCCGTGAAACGCTTCGAGCCCACCTTCAGGGTGCCCCCATCCATGGCAAGGGAGGACATGGGCGCGGCGGCGAAGACCAGCAACAACAACAGGTAAACAACACGCACGCGGCGCTCCAGGACGGATGATCAATCCGGCAAGCTTACCACCGGCGCGCGCCAGACACCGCCATGCACCACGCCCGCGCACGGGTTCAGGCCCAGCGCATACGCCAGGTCGGCCGGGCGCGCGATGCGCCACAGGGCAAAATCGGCGCGCTTGCCCACCACCAGGCTGCCCGTTTCATGCTGCAAGCCCAGCGCGCGCGCCGCATGGCAGGTAGCACCGGCCAGCGCTTCCTGCGGCGTCAAGCGCCACAAGGTGCACGCCATGTTCATCGCCAGCAGCAGGGACGTCATCGGCGACGTACCCGGATTGCAATCGGTGGACACTGCCATCGGCACGCCGGCCGCGCGCAAGGCCGCGACAGGCGGCGGCTGCGTCTCGCGCAAAAAGTAATACGCGCCCGGCAGCAGCACGGCCACCGTGCCGTGTTGCGCCATGGCGGCGACACCCTCTTCCGACAGGAATTCCAGATGGTCGGCTGACAGGCCGCCGTAGCGCGCCACCAGCGCCGCGCCACCCAGGTCCGACAGCTGCTCCGCATGCAATTTGACGGGCAGGTTCAAGGCGCGCGCCGCCGCAAACACCCTTTCGGTCTGCGCCGGCGTAAAACCGATGCGCTCACAAAACGCGTCGACGGCGTCGACCAGGCCGTCACTGGCCAGCTGGGGCAGCATCTGCGCGCACAGCAGGTCGATATACGCGTCGGCCTGGCCCGCATATTCGGGCGGCAGCGCGTGCGCGCCAAGAAAGGTGGTGCGCACGGACACGGGCAGCTCTTGCCCGATGCGGCGCGCCACGCGCAGCATCTTCGCTTCGCTGTCCGCGTCGAGACCATAGCCGGACTTGATCTCCAGGGTGGTCACGCCCTCGGCCAGCAGCGCCAGCACGCGGGGCAGGCTTTGCCGCAGCAATTCATCGTCGCTGGCCGCGCGCGTGGCGCGCACGGTGGACATGATGCCGCCGCCGGCGCGGCTGATGTCTTCATAGCTGGCGCCATTCAGGCGCGCCTCGAATTCGTCGCTGCGGTTGCCCGCGTGGACGATATGCGTGTGGCAGTCGATCATGCCAGGCGTGAGCCAGCAACCCTGGCCGTCCTGCAGCACCGCGCCGCTGGCCGGCAGATCGTCGCCAGGGCCGAACCAGGCGATGCGGCCATCCTTGACGGCGATGGCCGCGTCGAGCAATTCGCCATAACCGTGTTCCATGGTGGCCAGGTGGACGTTGTGGATGACCAGATCCCAGTCTTGCATGGTGTTTCCTTCCTAGATGAACAGGTCGACGCACAATACGGTCGAACGCTGCAAGGCGTCGAGCCGCCATTCCTGCGCATCGTCAGCGTCCAGCAACAGCGCGTCATGGCGGGCCAGCGCGAACTGCTGGTCGCCGCCGCGGGCCAGCACGTGGCCTTCGCCGGCGACAAACAGCAAGGTCGCCGCGCTGCGCCGCACCAGCCGGCACGGGGCCGTGATTTTTTCCAGCTGGTGGCGGCAGCGGTCGCGCCGCGTCATCACATTGAAATCCGTCGTTGTCCCCTTGACTTGCGCCTCCACGACCGCCTCGCCGGGAAACCACAACATCGGTTGCACCGCGCTCAACGTCACCTTACGCGCGCCATCGAGCGTCAGCTGCACGCTGTCGCCATCGACCAGCATCAGGCTGCGGTCGATGCCGGGAAAGCTGGAAAACGGCCCGCTGGCCGTGATCGTCGCCAGGCTGATACGCCAGTCGAATTCCGTCAGGCCGGCACCGGGCGGAGAAATGGCGATTTCCATCGTGCTGCCGCCGCCGTTTTTCCACGGCGCGGCGCGCAGGCATTCCTGCGGGATGAAGGTCGCCATCAGAGTGCCCTCAATTGCGCCAGGGTGCGCTTGTAGGCGGTGGCGATGGCGTCCTGCGCCACGTGGCGCCCATCGCGCACCTGCCACTGGCCGCCGCACAGCACGTCGCGCACCAGGTTGTCGTTGCCGCAGAAAAGTACGCTGCCCAGCACATCGGCGATGGCCACGCCACACAGGTTCACATGCGCGTCGTCGAGCACCAGCAAGTCGGCGCGGCAGCCCGGCGCCAGGACACCGAGCTTGCGCCCGGCCGCCTGCGCGCCGCCCTGCAGGGCCGCCTGCCACAGGTAATCTCCCACGCGGCGTTCATCTGCCGTGGCGGCCACATTGCGTTGCTGCCGTTGCAGGCGCTGGCCATATTCGAGCCAGCGCAATTCTTCCACCGGCGACTGCGACACGTGGCTGTCGCTGCCAACGCCAAAATGCCCGCCGGCGGCGATGAATTCGGCCAGCGGGAACAAGCCGTCGCCCAGGTTTGCTTCCGTCGTCGGACACAGGCCCGCCACGGCGCCGCTGGCCGCCATCAGCGCCACTTCATCGGGCTGCACATGCGTCGCATGCACGAGGCACCAGCGCGCATCGACGCCGACCTGGTCGTACAAGTACTGCACCGGGCGCCGGCCGCAGTAGTCCAGGCACTGGCGCACTTCGCCCTGCTGCTCGGCGATGTGGATGTGGATGGGGCGGCCCGCGGGCAGCGCTTGCGCCACTTCGCGGATCTGCGCCACGCCGGCCGCACGCAGCGAGTGCGGCGCAAAGCCCACCTCCACCTGCCCGCCGCGCTGCGGCGCCAGCGCCTCGACGATGCGCAGCACATCATCCGCATCGGTGCGGAAGCGCGCCTGCTCGAGTTTGAGGGGCTGTGCGCCGAAACCCGCATGGCTGTACAGCACAGGCAGCATGGTCAGGCCGATGCCGCTGCTACGGGCCGCGGCCAGCACCCGTTCCGCCGTTTCGGCGGGACGCGCATACAGCGCACCGGCCGCATCGCGCTGCAGGTAGTGGAATTCGCACACGGCCGTATAGCCATGGCGCAGGCATTCCGCAAACAGCTGCGCGGCGATTGCCTCCATCTGCTCCGGCGTGATATGGCGCGCGAAACGGTACATCAGATCGCGCCAGGTCCAGAAGCTGTCCGGCCCATCACCGGCGACTTCCGTCATGCCGCCCAGCGCCCGCTGGAACGCGTGCGAATGCAGGTTGACCATGCCGGGCAAGACATATTCGGCCACTTCCACGCCGTTCGGCGGTGCAGCATTGTCGGTCACCGCCATCAAATCGCCAGCCGCGTCCCACTCCAGCAGCACGTCGCGGCGCCAGCCTTGCGGCAGCAGCGCGTGGAGCGCGAACAGCCAGCCGCTCAACGCGCCACCCATGCCACGGCCGCTTCCATCATCTGGCGCAGCAGCGGCTGCACCTTTGCCGCCAGGTCGGGCCGGTAGCCAAATGGCGCCGCTTCATCCATGCCAGGTTCATTCATGTACAGGCACTGGCACATCTCCAGCTGGATCGCATGCACGCGGCCGGCCGGCTGGCCGTAATGGCGCGTGATATGCCCGCCCTTGAAGCGGCCATTCAAGGCCACGGTAAAGGCATCCTGCGCGCGCGCGATATCGATCACCGCGGACGTCAGGCCCGCATCGCAACTGACGCCATCGGCCGTGCCGAAATTCAGGTCGGGCAGCTTGCCGTCAAAGAAGCGCGGCACGCGCGAGGCGATGGAATGGGCATCCCACAGCACCACGGCGCCATGCACGCGCAGCATGCGGTCCAGTTCCGCGCGCAGCTGCGCATGATACGGCGCCCAGTAGCGCTGCAAGCGCTGTTGCACGTCCTGCGCATCGGGTTCGCGGCCGGCCAGGTACAGCGGCTCGCGGTGAAAGGTATCGTTGGGCAGCAAGCCCGTCGTATCCTGGCCCGGATACAGATTCGTGTCTTCCTGCGGGCGGTTCAAGTCGATGGTGTAGCGCGACCAGCGCGCCGACAGCACGGACGCATCCATCTCCTGCAAGAAGCCATACAGCTCGCGCAAATGCCAGTCCGTGTCGGCCTTGATCAAGGCCTGCGGCGTCATGCGCGCGGCGATATCGTCGGGTATGTCGGTGCCCACGTGGGGCATCGACACCAGCAGCGGGATGCTGCCTTCGTTGAAGCGGAAATCCATGCCTGTCTCCTTGCTCCCGCTCAAGCGTACAGCGGGGCGAACAAATTCTTGCACGTGCTGCTCAACTCACCGTGCAACACCATCTGCTTGGCCGCTTCGATATCCGGCGCGAAGAAGCGGTCGGCGTCGAAGAACGGCACCTTCTGGCGCAACTGCTGGTGTACATGTTCGAGGTGCGGCGAGGTTTTCAGCGGACGGTGGAAATCGATGCCCTGCGCGGCGGCCAGCAGTTCGATGCCGACGATGACGGCCGTGTTGTGCGCCATATCGTCCAGGCGGCGCCCGGCAAACGTGGCCATGCTCACATGGTCTTCCTGGTTGGCCGATGTCGGCAGGCTGTCGACGCTGGCCGGATGCGCGAGCGACTTGTTTTCCGACGCCAGCGCGGCCGCCGTCACGTGGGCGATCATGAAGCCGGAATTGACGCCCGGATCGCGCACGAGGAAGGGCGGCAGGCCGGACAGGGTCGCATCGATCAGCAGCGCGATGCGGCGCTCGGCCAGCGCGCCGATTTCGGCGATCGCCAGCGCCAGCGTGTCGGCCGCAAAGGCCACCGGCTCGGCGTGGAAGTTCCCTCCCGAGACGATTTCCGCCTGGCCGTTGGGACCGTCCTGGAAGATCAGCGGATTGTCCGTGACGGCGTTGGCTTCGATCAGCAGGGTGCGGCCTACATTGCCGATCAAATCGAGGCAGGCGCCCATGACTTGCGGCTGGCAGCGCAGGCTGTACGGGTCTTGCACGCGCTCGTCGCCTTCCAGGTGCGAGGCGCGGATCGCGCTGTGCGCCACCAGCTGGCGGTACATCTGCGCGGCCAGAATCTGTCCCGGCTGCCCGCGCACGGCATGCACGCGCGCGTCGAACGGCGAGTCGCTGCCCTTGGCCGCGTCGAGCGACAGCGCGCCCGTGACCATGGCCGCTTCCAGCAGGCGCTCGGCCATGAACAAGCCATGCAGCGCCAGCGCGTTCGACACTTGCGTGCCGTTGATCAGCGCCAGGCCCTCTTTCGCTGCCAGCACCACGGGGGCGATGCCCGCCTGCGCCAGCGCTTCGGGCGCCGGCATCAGTTCGCCGTTGACGCGCACGTCGCCCACGCCCAGCATGGCCAGGGTCATGTGCGACAGGGGCGCCAGATCGCCCGAAGCGCCGACGGAACCCTTGGCGGGAATGGCCGGCATGATGCCCGCGTTGTACAGGGCGATCAGGGTGTCGACGATCAGCGGGCGCACGCCGGAATAGCCGCGCGCCAGGCTGCCGATCTTCATCAGCATGATCAGGCGCACGACGGCGTCGGACAGCAGCTCGCCCGTGCCGACGGAGTGCGACAGGATCAGGTTGCGCTGCAATTGCTCGAGTTTTTCATCTGGGATGCGCGTCTTGGCGAGCAGGCCGAAACCCGTGTTGATGCCATACGCCGCATCGCCCTTGGCGACAATGGCTTGCACGGCGGCGGCCGACGCCTCGATGACGGGATAGGCTTCGGCGGCGAGGATCAGTTTGGCCGGTGCGGCCCAGACGGCGCGCAGGTCGCCCAGTGTCATCGCGCCCGGTTTCAGGGTCCAACTTTTGGAGTGCTGTGTCATAGTCATTCGCGTCTAAGTCTCAAGGAAGCATGGGAAGAATCAGGCCGTTGCGCTTGGCGCAGGCGGCCGCTGTTTCGTAGCCGGCATCGGCATGACGCATCACGCCCGAGCCGCTGTCGTTGACCAGCACTCTAGCCAGGCGTTTCGCCGCGCTTTCCGTACCGTCGGCCACGATGACCATGCCCGCATGCTGAGAATACCCCATTCCCACGCCGCCGCCATGGTGCAGCGAGACCCAGGTGGCGCCGCCGGCCGTGTTCAGCATGGCGTTCAGCAGCGGCCAGTCGGAAACGGCGTCCGTGCCGTCCTTCATGCTTTCCGTCTCGCGGTTCGGGCTGGCGACGGAGCCCGTATCGAGGTGGTCGCGGCCGATGACGATGGGGGCCTTCAGTTCGCCCGTGCGCACCATCTCGTTGAAAGCCAGGCCGGCGATGTGGCGCTCGCCCAGTCCCAGCCAGCAGATGCGCGCCGGCAGGCCCTGGAAGGCGATGCGCTCGCGCGCCATGTCCAGCCAGTGGTGCACCTGCGTGTGGTGCGGGAACAGCTCCTTGATCTTCGCATCCGTTTTATAGATGTCTTCCGGATCGCCCGACAGGGCCACCCAGCGGAACGGGCCGCGCCCTTCGCAAAACTGCGGGCGGATATACGCGGGCACGAAACCGGGGAAATCGAAGGCATTCTGCACACCCTGGTCGAACGCCGCCTGGCGGATGTTGTTGCCGTAATCGACGGTGTGCACGCCCATGGCGTGGAAATCGAGCATGGCCTGCACGTGGGCGGCGCAGGAGTCAGAGGCCGCCACCGTCAAGCGCGCATGGCGCTGCGGGTCTTGCTGCGCCGCCTTCCAGTCCGACACGCTCCAGCCACGCGGCAGGTAGCCGTTGACCAGGTCATGCGCGGACGTCTGGTCCGTCACCAGGTCGGGCACCAGGCCGCCCGCTTTCGCGCGGCGCACCAGTTCCGGCAGCACTTCGGCCGCGTTGCCCAGCAAGCCAATGGAAATGGCTTCCTTGCGTTCGGTGTGGTATTTGACCAGTTCCAGGGCTTCGTCCAGGCTGGCCGCCTGCTTGTCCAGGTAGCGCGTGCGCAGTCGGAAGTCGATACTGCTTTGCTGACATTCGATATTGAGCGAGACGGCGCCCGCCATGGTGGCGGCCAGCGGCTGCGCGCCGCCCATGCCGCCCAGGCCCGCCGTCAATATCCAGCGCCCGCCCCAGTCGCCGCCGAAATGCTGGCGGCCCGCTTCGGCGAAGGTTTCATACGTGCCCTGCACGATACCCTGCGTGCCGATATAGATCCAGCTGCCGGCCGTCATCTGGCCGTACATGAACAGGCCCTGGCGATCGAGTTCGTTGAAGTGTTCCCAGTTGGCCCATTTCGGCACCAGGTTGGAGTTCGCGATCAGTACGCGCGGCGCGTCCGCGTGGGTCTGGAACACGCCCACCGGCTTGCCGGACTGGATCAGCAAGGTCTGGTCGTCTTCCAGTTCGCGCAGCGAGGCGAGGATCTGGTCGAAACAGGCCCAGTTGCGGGCCGCGCGGCCGATGCCGCCGTAGACGACCAGGTGCTGCGGATTTTCCGCCACTTCCGGGTCCAGGTTATTTTGCAACATGCGGTAGGCCGCCTCGGCCTGCCAACTCTTGCAAGCCATGACCGTACCGCGCGGGGCGCGGATGGTACGGCTGGCATCAAAGCGTGGATCGGTGTCCATTGTGCTGTTCATGCTGTCTCCTCGTAGGGTGCGAGCGGGCATACTTGGCCCACTACGTGGCCCGCTCTGGTGCTCCCAGCATAGGTTGTCTATACAACCAAGTCAACAGATTTTTGCAAGCGAAAACAGTCTACTTTTTCTCGAACACGCGCTTGCCCGCCACCCACGTTTGCAGCACCTGCGTCTTGCCGATGGCCTTGGGTTCGACCTTGAACAGGTCCTGGTCGACGACGATGAAGTCCGCCCACTTTCCCGCTTCCAGGGTGCCGATGACCTTTTCCTGGTGCGCCGCCCACGCCGCGTCGAGGGTGAAACAGCGCAGCGCCTCCGTCACCGTCATCGCTTGCTGCGGATACCAGCCGCCGGCCGGGAACCCCTCGCTGTTTTGCCGCGTGACGGCCGCGTGGATGCCTTCGAACGGGTTCGGCGACTCGATGGGAAAGTCCGATCCGCAGGCGATGCGCGAGCCTTGCTTGAGGAAGGTGCGCCACGCATACGCGCCCTTGATGCGCTCGTGGCCCACGCGCTGCTCCGCCATGTTCTGGTCCGAGGTAGCGTGTGTCGGCTGCATCGACGGCACGATGCCAAGGCTCTTGAAACGGGGGATGTCGCTCAGTTTCACCACCTGCGCATGCTCCATGCGGTGGCGCAGGCCCACGCTGCGGTATTGCGCGGTCAAGGCGGCATAGCCGTCGAGAATCTGGTGGTTGCCCGCGTCGCCGATGGCGTGCACATTCACCTGGTAGCCGGCGCGCATGGCTTTTTCCATCTTCGCGCGCATGGCGTCATCTTTGAAGAACAGCAGGCCGCTGGTGGACGGATCGTCACTGTACGGCGCCAGCAGGGCCGCGCCGCGGCTGCCCAGGGCGCCGTCGGACAGCAGTTTCACGGCGCGCAGGGCGTACAGGTCGCGCGCATAACTATTTAAGGGGCCGTTTTTCGACAGCGCGTCAAAGTCGTCCGTCGTGTCGGCAATCATGCCGTACACGCGCACCGTCAGCTTGCCATGGTCCGCGTAGTCGCGGAACAGCCGGTCCTGCATCTGGCCGATGCCCGCATCGTGCACGCTGGTCAGGCCCACCTGCGACAGCTGCGCCAGCGCGCCATCGAGGGCGGCGCGGTTTTCCACGTCGCCGGGCTTGGGCAGCACGGCGTCCATCAAGTCCATGGCATTGTCGACCAGCACGCCGGTGGCATTGCCGTCCGCATCGCGTTCGATCTTGCCGCCCGCCGGATCTGGCGTATCGCGCGTGATGCCGGCCAGCGCCAGCGCGCGGCTGTTGGCCCAGCCCGCGTGGCCGTCGACCCGGCGCAGCCACACAGGCCGCGCGCTTTCCGCCGCATCGAGTTCCAAAGCCGTGGGAAAACGCCCCAGCTTCCAGATTTCCTGGTTCCAGCCATTGCCGACGACCCAGCTGCGATCCGGATGCGCGCGCGCGAAGTCGCCCACGGTCTGCACGGCGGCCGGCAGCGAGGACGAACCGTACAACATCACGCCGCTGGCGATCGTCCCCAGGCCGAACACGTGGCCGTGCGCGTCGATCAGGCCAGGCAGCACGGTTTTTCCCTGTACGTCGACGTGGGTCGCGCCCTTGGCCGCCTTGCGTTTCACTTGCGCGGCGCTGCCGACGGCGAGCAGTTTGCCAGCGTCGTCAAAGGCCAGCGCCTTGAAGCGCACCACCTTGCCGGCTGCGTTGAGCGTGTAGCCGTTGGCGTTATCGATGACGGTATCGGCATGGGCGTAGACGTGGGTCAGGGCGCCCAGGCAGGCGAGAACGAGCAGGGTGCGGCGCGGGGTCGGCATTTCCATCTCCAGGTCTTGAATAAAAAGACGAGTGTATAGAAATTAGCAAAATGGTCAATCAGGCAGCGTGAGGCTCCCTTACCATCAGCCAGTAATCGCAGCCCGTGACAGCTTCCGCGTACCGCCCCGCCACCACGAAGCCCAGGCGGGCATAGAACGGCAGGCTGCGTTCGTTATACGTCTCCAGGAAGCACGCGGCGCCGGCCGCATCGACGGCCGCCAGGCCAGGCGCAAGTACGGACGCGCCCAGTCCCCGGCCCTGTGCTGCGGGATCAATGCCGGCGATCGACAGATACCAGGCGTCCTGCAGACCATACGGCGCCAGCGCGTGTTCCATGTTCCAGACGATGGCCGTGAAATGCGCGAAGCCCTGCTCTCCCAGCAGCACGCGCAACGCTGCTTCCCGCTGCGCATACGCGGCCTGGCGCAGTGGTGCCGGCGTATCCGTGGTCCAGATGGCCGCGCCATTGCCGACCGCATCGGCCAGGTCGACGCGGCCCGCCTGTTCGCCCTCGGCCAGCGCCAGCGCAAAGTAGGCTTCCAGCATCGCCAGCCGCGCCACTTCGTCCTCGCCGCACGCCACCGTGACCGTGCGGTAGAACGGGTCGCCGACCAGGGCGGCGGCCAAGCTGCGGGCGGTGCGGGAGGCTTCGATGTTGGATGGACTGGACATGGGGACTCTTTCTTCTCATTGAAACGCCCGGCATCTTAACGCAAGCGCGCAGGCCTTGCGCCCAGTCAATACTTGCAAGGCTCCACAGGTCTACGCTGAGGTTTTCAGGTGGAATACCCCATGGCCAGGCACCATGTCATCAGCACCACCGCGTGCGACGTGTTCTTCAAGCTCGTGGCGCACCAGAAGAGCAGCCTGGGCGCGCGCTTCGACAGCATGATCGTCACCTTCAGCGCCGGTGGCCAGCCCGTGCTGGGCGCCACCCTGCGCAACGCGACAAGCGGCTGCGAACTGCACCGCCTGGCCGGCCAGCCCGACGAATGCTGGTGCTGCGGTTATGACGAGCAGCTGGAATTCGTCTCGCAAGCCGACGTGCCGCTGGCGCACGCCGACTACCGGCTCACCTTGAGCAATGGCGAAACGTGGACGGGGACGACGGATGCCAGGGGACGCACGGGGCGCGTGGCCAGCAAGCAGGAAGCGCAAATCACCCAGGCCGAATTCCTGCCGCACGCGGATAAATCGCCATGCTGCGCCGCCGCGCAAAAACACGCTGCGCCAACCGTCAAGGTCGTCCAGTTGGAAGGCATCAAGACGACCGACAAGGATGTCGGTTCGTCCGTGAAACAGGTCAAAGTGAAGGACAAGGTTCGCCCGCTGACCAAGGGCGAGATCGACATGGCGTGGATGCTGTTCCAGGATGCGATCGACTACGACAAGGTCAAGGTGCATGGGGAGCCGTATCTATGGTTTGGCTTGCAGCCCAAAAATGTGGCCATGACACCGGATGGGGAGATGTATTTTCATGAGTCGGAATTCCGAAAGGACTTCTCAAAGGAGAAACCAAGGCCAAAAAAACTGGTTCATGCATGAAATGGTGCATGTTTGGCAGCATCAATTGAATTATCCAGTAGCGATACGGGGACTTGTCAGGCTAGGTTTGGATTACAAGTATGTGCTACTTCCGAAGAAAAAATTATCAGACTACAACATGGAAGCCCAGGGTGATCTGCTCGCCGACTATCACACATTGAAGTACTTAAAAGATCCAGACGCAATGCGTCAACCTAAATATCAACACTCACTAAAACTTTATGAAGAGGTACTACATGAGTTTTTTAAAGATAGGAAAAGCAAGGCAAATCTGCCTGGCCGTAATGCTGAGCATGAGCCTTTGTTTGACATACCATGACGCTTTCGGCATGTCCCGCATGGCATACGCGGAAGTACAGCTAAAAAATGGCACTCCCTGTTTCTCTATTTCTGAAAAGGAAGAAGCGCGTAACGGGGTTCCGCAGATTAGTGCGGTCGTACTGACAGATGTATCCGTCAAGCCAGCAGTCAAAGTATGGTCTTTTCTTTTACCGGGCGCAGCGACTATTCCTGTGCATGCCAAGTTCTGTCTTCTGTATGGAGTTGCACCAGCAACAGCAGAGGTCAAACCACCCAAAGCCCCGCCACTGAAAACGGGGCGCATGTATGACGTCTTTCTGAACGGTGGGCCAGCCGATCCATCGGACCCTACTCGCGGTTACGTGGGGAAATTTTGCTTAATCACCAGCATCTCCGGGGAGCGAAAAATTCTCCGTATCGACAGCGATAGCCAAGCCTGGATAGATGAAATCTGTCCAGAACATTCGCTCATCAGATAGTGCGAGGGTCGCCATGCCATATCGTCACACGCTGCTATTCCTGCTTGCCACCCTGACGGCTATCGATGCCTCGGCGTGGTCGCGCATCGCTGATGCCCTCATTCACTCTGTCAACGGCATGCCCTGCTTCTCCATTACAAAAAAAGAAGAGGCACGCAATGGCCTGCCATTTCTTGGCGCACTCATGGTTTCTGACATGTCCGTGCAACCGGTAAAGGAAGTATGGGGGTTCTCCCTACCGCCAGACATGCCCTTATCCATCCGTGCCAGCACATGCATCCGCTACGGAAACGTGCCTACCGGTGCGACGGGCATACGCGCTGGAAAGCTGATACCCGGACATTTCTATAGCGTATTCCTGAATGGCCGCCCCAAAGATCCATCCGATCCAACCTATGGCTATCAAGGAAAATTCTGCGTGAAAGCTACGGCTGCTGGCGGTCAGCAAGTCATTCCTATTAGCAGCGACATGCAGGAGTGGCGCACTGAAATCTGTCCATCCCATCTATCACACCCATAATTCGACGTTATTTATCTTCCTCCCCCCGCTTCGCCGGCGCCCTGAACCACTGCTCCGGCGGTACCACATGCGACTCTTTCGGGTCATCGATGTAGTGCGGCGAGGTGATCTGCACGTCGAATTCGTTGAAGACGTCGATGATGTTCTGGTGCAAGCGGTTCAGTACTTCGGCACGCTGGCGGGGGACTTCGGCGCTGGCGTAGGCGACGAGGCGGTATTGCACATAATAATCCTGCAGGGCCAGCTGCATCACGTACGGTTTTGGCGTGGTCGACAGTTCCGGCGTGCGCGAGGCGGCCAGTTCCAGCATGGCGTGCACTTGCCGCCATGGCGTGGCGTAGCCGATGGTGACGGTGGCGTCGAGCACGAAACCGCCGCCGGGCTGGGCGCGCGAATAGTTCTTTGTCGTTTGCGACATCACCCACGCGTTCGGCAAGGCGACCTCTTCGCCCAGGCCCGTGCGCAGGCGCGTCTCGAACATGCCCACGTCGACCACGGTACCCTCGCTGTCGCCCACGCGCACATATTCGCCCTTGCGCAGGGCGCGCGTGTACATCAGGATCAGGCCGCTGGCGCCCTGGCCCACGATGCTCGACGCGCCGATCGACACCATCAGCCCCACCAGCACGGACAGGCCCTGGAAGGCGGCCGTGTGCGAGCCGGGCAGATACGGGTACGCCATGGCCAGCGCGAACAGCCAGATCACCACGCTGGCGATGCGGCGCGTGGGCAGGGCCGTGTCCTTGTCCAGCCAGCCGATTTGCAATTCTCCGCTTTCCACGCGCTTGAACAGCGAGGCGGCCGTGGCGGCGATCAGGCGCGCGATGGCGAAGATGACGCAGACCAGCACCAGTCCCGGCAAGGCGCCGATGATGGCGTGGAAGACATCGGCGGCCACGTCGAACAGATAACCGCTCAGGCTTTCGCCCCAGGAACGCGTGTAGGGCAGGCGGCCCAGCACGAAGGCGGCCCACAGATAAGTGGCCATCAGACGCAAGCCCCACAGCACGGCGCTCAGCAGTTGATAGGCGAAGGCGATGTAGTGCTCCGCGTCGAGCACGCGCACGTTTTTCAGGCGCACGTCGCGCAGGCGCGAGGCCAGCAGGATGCCGCTGCGGCGCTTGGCCCAGCGGTAAAAGCGCGTCAAGCCCAGCCACACCAACCAGAACACGAGGGTGGCGGCAGCGCACACGGCGGCGGCGATCGCCAGGTAGCGCCAGCTGCTCTGCTCGCGATAGTCGAGTACGGCCTTGCTCAACTCGCCGGCCGCCGTTTTCGCCACGCTTTCTGTCGTGTCCCCGGCCAACTGGTTGACGTCGCCGGGCACGACGACGAACAGTTGCACGCCATCGAGCAGCACTTGCGAGCCTTCGGGAATCATGCGCGTGCTCGTCTGCAGGGGGCCATTCTTCGCCAGCACGCCTTCCAGGCGGCGCTGCGCGCCAACGGCGCGTTCATCGGGCGGCTAGCCGGCCAGCGCGGCGCGGAAGACAAATACCTTGCGGTTGGCAAACATCAGCGGCGCCGTCCTGGCCGCAAGCTGCGACGGCGCCACGGCGGACGCGGCCTCCGCAACGAGCGCGGGCACGCCCTCGTCCGCATGGGCTGCGGGCAGCAAAAACATGGTCAACAGGCATAACAGGCGGAGCAACGCGGACATGGCAGAAAAGAAAGAGTGACAAGGAGCAGCCATCATGCCATGTAATCCTGGAAACTCAAGCGCCGCAACTACCGTTCAGCTCGCATCATGAAAAATGATGCCCAGGGTATGGCGCAAGCCCGAACGCAAACGCGACACGCCGTGGCGCATGTTCACGCGGTAACTGCCGCGCGTGCCGTTGACGGGACGCTGCGCGACGGGAAAGAGGACGGCGTCGCCCTGCGCCAGCGGCACGACCTCGGCGCGCGACTGCATGCGCGGGCGCTGCTCCGTCAGCACGAACTCGCCGCCCGTGAAATCGTCTTGCGGGCGCGACAACAGCACGGCCAGTTGCAGCGGAAACACGTGCTCGCCATACAGGTCCTGATGCAGGCAGTTGTAGTCACCCTCGCGGTAGCGCAACAGCAGGGGCGTGGGCCGGTTTTGCCCGGCAGCATGGCAGCGCGCGAGGAAATCGGCGTGGCTGGACGGAAAGCGGCTAGCGAGGCCCATGGCGGCGTGCCAGCGGTTGGCGATGACCGCCAAGGGGGAATACAAGCCCATGCGCAACGCGGCCACCAGGTCAGGCAGCGGATGGGCGAAATACTGGTATTCGCCCTGTCCAAAGCCATGGCGCTGCATCACCACCTTGCTGCGAAAGCGCGACGCATCGTCATACTGCGCCGCCAGCGCCACGCAGGCGTCCGCATTCAGCAAGCCCGGCACGACGGCGCAGCCGTATTGATTGAGATCATCCTCGATCTGCTGCCAATCCAGCGCCCTCATCGTTCGCCCTCGCGTTCCAGCAGCGCCTGCTTGCGTTCCACGCCCCAGCGGTAGCCGGACAGCGCGCCATCGTTTCGCACTACCCTGTGGCAGGGAATGGCGACGGCCAGCGCGTTCGCCGCGCAGGCGCCGGCCACGGCGCGCGCGCCTTGCGGGGCGCCGATGCGCCGCGCCAGCTCGGCATAGCTGACCGTGCTGCCGGCGGGAATCTCGCGCAAAGCTTGCCACACGCGCTGCTGGAACACCGTGCCACGCACGTCGAGCGGCAAATCCAGGCCGATAGCTGGCGCCTCGACCAGGCCGACGACTTGCGCCACCGTCTGTTCATAGTCTGCTTCCGCACCGCGCAGCTCGGCTTGCGGAAAACGGTCCTGCAAGTCGCGCAGCAGCACTTCCGGGTCGTCATCGATCAGAATCGCGCAAATGCCCTTGTCCGTGCTGGCCACGAGAATGGCGCCCAGCGAGCAGGCGCCGATGGCAAAGCGGATCACGGCGCCGCTGCCGCCGGCGCGAAAGGCGCCCGGCGTCATGCCCAGCAAGCCCGGCGTGGCGGCATACAGGCGGCCGCTGGAATTGAAGCCGGCCGCATATAGCGTTTCCGTGACGTTGCCCGCGCCCTGCAAGCCGGCCTTCAGGCGCTCGCCGCGCCGCGCCGCCGCGTACGCTTTCGGCGTGATGCCCGTGTGCGCCTTGAAGACGCGGTGAAAGTGAAAGCGGCTCATGCCGGCGGCCCTGGCAAGGCTGTCCAGGTCAGGCAGCTCGTCGCTGGCGTCGATCAAACGGCAGATGTCGGCCACGATGGCCGCCTGGCGCTGGGCCAGAGGCGGCAGGTGCGGCTTGCAGCGCAGGCAGGGACGAAAGCCGGCCGCTTCCGCCTGCTCGCAACTGGCGTGGAAAGCCACGTTGCGGCGCAAGGCGGGACGCGCGGCGCAGGATGGCCGGCAATACACGCCCGTCGTGCGCACCGAATAGTAAAAGACGCCGTCAGCGTCGGGCGCGCGCCGCTGCAGGGCATCCCAGCGTTCATCGTCGGTCAGGTAAGCGTGTTCCATGGCGAACTCCGTACAAGTCAATAACAAGTCACCAGCATAGCCAGCGCCCATGCGCACCACACTCCGGCGCTTGCTTTTGAATTCAAAAAGGCTGGCGGCAGGCATCGTGCTCGGTGCTAAAATCGGCCATCGCGCCTCCAGCCGGCGGCGCGCCCTGCCCGTGCCCCGGAGAAACCGCATTGGACGACCACACTACACAAGAAAATACGCCCATTTTCCAGCGCATCAAGGATTTTCTGCTGGCCGGCATCGCCGCCGGACGCTGGAAGGAAGGCGACGTGATTCCCTCCGAGCAAGCATTGGTAAAGCAATTCGGCGTCTCGCGCATGACGGTCAACCGTGCCGTGCGCGAACTGACCAGCGAGCAAGTGTTGACGCGACGCCAGGGTTCCGGCACCTACGTGGCGCAGCAAAAATACCAGGCGACCTTGTTGGAAATCAAGAGTATCGCCGATGAAGTGCGGGCGCGCGGACATATCCACCGCAGCAGCCTGCAATTGCTGGAACGTACCAAGGCCTCCGACTTGCTGGCCAAGCAATTCGGCCTGCCGCCGGAACACCCGCTGTTTCATTCGCTGATCGTGCATTTTGAAAACGGCGTGCCGATCCAGGTGGAAGACCGCTGGGTCAATCCCGAATGCGCGCCCGACTACATGACGCAGGATTTTTCCAGCATCACGCCGAACGAATACCTGATGGCCGCCGCGCCCCTGCAAGGCGCCACCTACAGCATCGAAGCGCTGTCGGCGCCGCGCGACATCGCCGAAATGCTGGCCATCGACACCAAACAGCCTTGCCTGGTGCTGCGCCGCCAGACGCGCTCGGGCGGCAAGATCGCCTCGATCGCCACCATGTGGCATCCCGGACACCGCTATCAGTTCGCCGGCAGCTTTACCTAAGAACACCTGGAAAAACCTACTGCGCGTCGCGCTTTGCGGCCTGTGATGCTCGCTGTGCTTCAGCACAGCTGCGCGTCTCGGCCACAAATCGCTGCCGCTCGCTACGGTTTTATCAGGTGTTCTACAGATCGCTGGATTCCGTAGCACGATTTCGCGCAAACTTTCTCACGAATTCTCACTAAATCGCGAAAAAAACAGCCATTTCGGGGCGAAAAAAATCCCGTTTTGGCCGTTTCTGAACTTAAATACTCCGAGTAAATATTCGATGCTATAGTTGCCGCCAGAAAGCGCCGCAGGCGTTTATTTGAGCGCGCCTCATGTACTGCCAGCCTAGTCCAATCACGCCCCAGAAAGGGATGCATTTGTCGTATTGCAGCCATACGAGTTTCGGCGCACCACGCCCACGGCGCCCTGCGCTGCGCCGGCTCGCGCGTACGATGCTGGCGGCAGGCATGGTGCTTTCGCTACCGGTGCAGGCGGCGGCGCACGGCATGGCGCCGGCATTGCTGTGGCCGTATGCTGCCGCCAGCGCCACCGCCCTGGCGGGACTGGCTTGCTGGCAAGCCTGGCGCTTGCGCCAGCAGTTGCACCGCCAACCCCAACCCGCGCAGGCCCAGGCCGAACAGGATGCCGTGCAAGCCTTGCGCGGCGCCACCATGGCCGGCTGGACCTGGCGGCGCCAGTCCGACCGGCTGCAGTTCGCGCCCCAGTACCAGGACGTCCTGGGCGACAAGCATGCCAGGCTCGACCATGCACTGGCCGACTGGCTGGCCGAAGTCCACCGCGACGACCGCGCGCGCCTGAGCCTTGCATTTCGCCAGCATCTGGAGGGCCAGACACCCGGCACCTTCAATTGCGAATTCCGTTTGCGCCACAGCGACGGCCACTGGCGCTGGCTGCTGGCGCGCGGTGCCGTCCTGTCGCGCGCCTCGGATGGCGCCGCCACGCAGGCCAGCGGCATCGTCTGCGATATCAGCGAACGCAAGCAGGACGAGCAATCGCGCATGCGCTCGATGCTGGAAGCGGCGCCCGAAGCCATGCTGGTGGCCGACGTCGAGGGCAAGGTGCATTACGCCAACCAGATCGGCGCGCGCTGTTTCGGCTATCCGCTGGCCGAATTGACGGGCATGTCGCTGGAGCAATTGGTACCGGAAAGCACGACCAGCCACTCCGTGAGCGATCCGCAAGGGCGGCACAGCCTGCCAGGCCGGGTAATGATGGCGCGCCGCCGCGACGGCACGCACTTCCCCGCCAAGGTCAGCCTGTCGCCGCTGCGCATGGCAGGGCAAGTGTTTTCCATCGTCTCGCTGCGCGACATGACGCAACGGCAACGCGCCGAGGAAGCGCTGCACGCCAGTTCGGAACGCTACCGCCTGATCGTGCAGACGGCCGCCGAAGGCATCTGGATGACGGATGCGAACGGCAAGACCACCTTCGTCAACCCGAAGATGGCGCACATGCTCGGTTACACGGTGCAGGAAATGCTGGGCCGTCCCCTGCTCGATTTCATGGACCGCGACAGCCAGTTGCTGATGCAGCGCCGCCTGGCCAGCCACGGCAGCTTCGCCAGCCAGCCGGACCAGGTCGATTTCCGCTTCTTCCGCAAGGATCAGTCCAGCCTGTGGGGCTTGCTGTCGAGCACCAGCATCCAGTCGGACAACGGCGAACCGGGCGGCACCCTGGCGATGATCACCGACATCACCGAACGGCGCCAGGCGTCGATCGCGCTGTCGAACTCAAGCCAGCGCATGGCCTCCGTGTTCGGCGCCGTGACGAATGGCCTGGTGGTGCAGGACAGCCACGGCCACATCCTGGAAAGCAATGCCGCCGCCGAGCGCATGCTGGCGGCCAGTCCGGCCGGCAACAGCCTGTGGCAAGCCATCCGCGAAGACGGCTCCGCCTTCGACCAGCGCAGCCATCCCGTGCACATCACCCTGTCGACGGGCGAAGCCATGCGCGACGTGCTGATGGGGGTGCAGCAGCCCGACGGCAGCCTGTCGTGGCTATCCGTGAATACCGAGGCCATCCGCGATGAATATGGCAAGGTGGGCATGGTGGTGGCCAGCCTGACGGACATCACGTATCACAAGCGCAGCGAGAGCGCCTTGCGCGAGCTCAATGAACATCTGGAAGAGCGCGTGGCGCAGCGCACGGAGCAGCTGGACCAGGCCAAGCAGGTGGCCGAAGAAGCGAGCCTGGCGAAGGGACAATTCCTGGCCAACATGAGCCATGAAATCCGCACGCCGATGAATGGCGTGATCGGCATGGCCTATCTGGCCCTGAAGACGGACCTGGAGCCGCGCCAGCGCGACTACCTGGAAAAAATCCGCTTTGCCGGCGAACACTTGCTGGGCATCATCGACGATATTCTCGACATCTCGAAAATCGAGGCGGGCAAGCTGGAAATCGAGCACGTCAACTTCAGTTTCGACCACGTCGTGCAAACCCTGATGACGGTGGTGGCGCCGCGCGCCGCCGGCAAGAACCTGGAACTGCTGTTCGAGATCGACCCGCAATTGCCCGCCGTGCTGGTGGGCGACCCGCTGCGCCTGGGGCAAGTGCTGATCAACTACGCCAATAACGCCATCAAGTTCAGCGAACAGGGCAGCATTACCGTGAAAGTGCGCAGGGTGGTGGCGGACGCGAAACACTGCCTGGTGCGCTTTGAAGTGTGCGACCACGGCATCGGCCTGTCGCAGGATGAAATGAGCAAACTCTTCCAGTCCTTCCAGCAAGCCGACACCTCCACCACGCGCGAATATGGCGGCACGGGCCTGGGCCTGGCCATCTGCAAGCAGCTGGCGCAGCTGATGGGCGGCGACGTGGGCGTCGACAGCCGTCCCGGCGCCGGCAGCACCTTCTGGTTCACGGCCAACCTGGGCATTTCCGACCAGGCCGCGCCCGCCATGCTCGACAGCATGGTGCAGACGGCGGCCGCCATGCGCGCCAGCGCCGACGCGGCCCTGGTGATGCGCACGCTCAAGCATGCGCGCATCCTGCTGGTGGAAGACAATACGTTCAACCAGCAAGTGGCGCTGGAATTGCTGGAGGAAGCGGGCGCCTCCGTCTGCCTGGCCAACAATGGCGAAGAAGCGCTCGACCTGCTGCGCCAGACCCAGTTCGACTGCGTGCTGATGGACGTGCAGATGCCGCTGATGGATGGCTTGCAGGCGACGCGCCACATCCGCGCCGACCCGCAGCTGGCGCACCTGCGCGTGCTGGCCATGACGGCCACGGCCACCAGCGAAGACCGCGTGCGCTGCCTGGAGGCGGGCATGGACGATTTCATTTCCAAGCCCATCCAGCCAGCCATGATGTACCAGACCATCGCCAGCTGGCTGCCGGCGCACGAAACGCCGCCGCCACCGGCGCGCAGCCGCGCCGCGCCCGCCTTCAAGACCACCTTGGCAGGCGACCCGCAAGTGATCGACCTGTCCATCCTGGCCAAATTGCTGGGCTACAACCCGGAAAAAGTGCGCAAGTTCGCCTTCAAGTTCCTGCAGACCACGCAGGATGGCTTTGGCGACATCGATGCGGCCCTGGCGCGCGGCGACGTGCACCAGGTGCGCGAACTGGGGCACCGCATCAAGTCGTCGGCGCGCACCGTGGGCGCCCTGGGGCTGGCCGAGCTGTGCCACAACCTGGAAACCCTGGCGCCGGGCGAACCGGACGACGAAGCAGAGCGGGCACGGCACATCGTCACGCGCCTGTGGCCCCTGCTGGAACAGATTACCGAACAAATCATGAATAACACCAGCTTTGCCAATGACGATTAGCTATCGCCAAATTGGGTTGCGGCAAGGTATCGGCATCGACAGCGATGCATATCAACAGAAAGACATGACGATGAACACTGTATCAAACCAAGCAAGCCGGGAACACAACGAAGCAGGCCTGGCGCCATTGCGCGTGCTGCTGCTGGACGACGACGTTTTCATGCTCGACGTGCTCAGCGACATGCTCGAGCAGATGGGCCAGTTCGACATCCGCTGCGAATCGCACAGCGAACAGGCGCTGTCGACCCTGAAGCAACACCAGCCCGACCTGCTGATCTGCGACCTGTCCATGCCTGACATCGACGGCATCGAATTTTTGCGCATGGCGGCGGAAAACGGCTTCCGCGGCGGCGTGGTCCTGTTGTCGGGCCTGCATTCGGCCGTGCGCCTGGCGGCCGAACGTCTGGCCATGGCCAACGGCCTGCATATATTGGGCACCTTCCGCAAGCCGATGGAAAGCGCGGAATTGCAGCTGATGGTGAACTTGCAACTGCAGCACACGGCGCGTCAGGCCAGCGTACAAGCCTGAGCGCGCAGGCCGGACGGGAGGGCGGACACGGCGCTGCAGGCCAGCAGGCATGCGGCTTTGCCGCCCTGCCGGCACGCATGGGGACGATATGCCTCAAGTTTTTCTGCAATAATCGCCACGCTTTGAAAAAATGGGTTATTATTTCAGCCATCCCCGCCTGCATACCTCTGGTCGCACCTTCCAAGACATTGAAGTCGTGCCCATTGTCCCCATCTTCTCACTGCATTCCAGGAAGCATGGATGGCGAACCAGCGTATGGTTAATTCCAGGCATTATTGATCCCACCCTCATTTGAGGAAAATATGAGCGAAAATATCAAACACATTAGCGATGCATCTTTTGAAGCAGACGTCCTGAAATCCGAGTTGCCAGTACTGGTCGACTTCTGGGCAGAATGGTGCGGTCCCTGCAAGGCCATCGCCCCGATCCTGGAAGAAGTGGCCAAGGAATACGCCGGCCGCATCCAGATCGCCAAGATGGACGTGGACGCCAACCAGGCAGTGCCTGCCAAGTTCGGCATCCGCGGCATCCCGACCCTGATCCTGTTCAAGGATGGTGTTGCGGCTGCTCAAAAAGTGGGCGCCATGGCCAAGGGCCAGTTGACCGCTTTCGTCGACAGCAACATTTAATGTATGATAGGCAGCGCTGCGCCCGCAGCGCCGCCTGACTGGAACGTCCGGGAAGCGGCTTTGCCTCATTCGTGCACAGCCTTCCCCAATAATTAATCAACGCCACGCAGTCCCCTCCCCTACCTTTACATCCCGTCTCGGGACACTCAACACATATGCATTTATCCGAACTAAAGGCCCTACACGTATCCGCCCTGCTTGAGATGGCGATCGGTCTTGACATTGACAACGCAGCCCGCTTGCGCAAACAGGAGCTGATGTTCGCTATCCTGAAAAAACGCGCCAAGTCCGGCGAACAGATTTTTGGCGACGGCGCCCTGGAAGTGCTGCCTGACGGCTTCGGCTTCCTGCGCTCGCCCGACGCCAGTTACATGGCGTCCACCGACGACATTTACATCTCCCCTTCGCAAATCCGCCGCTTCAATCTGCACACCGGCGATTCGATCGAAGGCGAGGTACGGACCCCGAAAGATGGCGAACGCTATTTCGCATTGGTCAAAGTCGACAAGGTCAACGGCGAATCGCCGGAGATGTCGAAACACCGCATCCTGTTTGAAAACCTGACGCCGCTGCACCCGAACGAGCCGCTGCGCCTGGAACGTGAAATGAATGGCCAGGAAAACATCACCGGCCGCATCATCGACCTGATCGCCCCGATCGGCAAAGGCCAGCGCGGCTTGCTGGTGGCGTCGCCGAAATCCGGTAAATCCGTGATCCTGCAGCACATCGCGCATGCGATCACGGCCAACCACCCGGACATCACCCTGATCGTGCTGCTGATCGACGAACGTCCGGAAGAAGTTACCGAAATGCAACGCTCCGTGCGCGGCGAAGTCGTCGCCTCGACCTTCGACGAACCGGCCACGCGCCACGTGCAAGTGGCCGAGATGGTGCTGGAAAAAGCCAAGCGCCTGGTCGAAATGAAAAAAGACGTGGTCATCCTGCTCGACTCGATCACCCGTCTGGCACGCGCCTACAACACCGTCATCCCTGCCTCGGGCAAGGTCCTGACCGGTGGTGTCGACGCGAACGCGCTGCAACGTCCAAAACGCTTCTTCGGCGCCGCGCGCAATATCGAAGAAGGCGGCTCGCTGACCATCATCGCCACGGCGCTGATCGAAACGGGTTCGCGCATGGATGACGTGATCTTTGAAGAATTCAAGGGTACCGGCAACATGGAAGTGCATCTGGAACGCCGCCTGGCTGAAAAACGTGTCTACCCGGCAATCAACCTGAACAAATCGGGTACCCGCCGCGAAGAACTGCTGATCAAGCCGAACGAACTGCAAAAAATCTGGATTTTGCGCAAGTTGCTGTATTCGATGGACGAGATCGAGGCGATGGAGTTCATTCTGGACAAGATGAAGGCAACGAAGAACAACGCAGAGTTTTTCGATATGATGAGACGCGGCGGCTGATTTTTGGGGTCAGACCCGACGGGTCTAGGCGACCCCGTCTGACCCCAGCCGTCCGCTGATCATCCCGCAAGGCCGCTCATTGAGCGGCTTTTTTATTGCCTGCGGCCCGAAAGCGCTATATAATCGACGGTTGCATTATTTTAAACCCTGGCAAGTGATCGGCAATCGGGTCAAGAAGCAGGACGACCGACGAAGTGCTGTTTGGCTACCAAACTAGAGAGAAGACCATGAAAGTCGATACCCATCCAGAATACCGCGAAGTTGTTTTCCACGATCTGTCGTGCGATTTCAAATTCGTCACCCGCTCGACCATCCAAACCCGCGAAAAAATCACCCACGACGGTAAAGAATACCCACTGGTGAAGATCGAGGTTTCGGCTGAATCGCACCCATTCTTCACGGGCAAGCACAAAATCGTCGATACCGCTGGTCGCGTCGAGAAGTTCCGTCAGAAGTTCGGTTCGGTTGGTTCGAAAACCGCAGTCGCAGCAGGCTGATTTTTGCCGCTTTGCGGCAAAAAAGGGCAGCTTCGGCTACCAGAGAAAAGGCAGCTACGGCTGCCTTTTTTGTCTTTGGCCGCTTTACTTTATACTCGCGCATACCCGACGCCATTCGTCGCGTCTTGCCACTATTCTGATACCGATTATCGATGAAGCCAGTCCGCCTTCCTGCCGCTGCCACACTCGCGCTGCCACGATGGGCCTTGTTTGCGCTTGGCCTGCTGTACATCCTGCCTGGCCTGATCGGCCGCGAACCGTGGAAGAACGATGATGCCGCCAGTTTCGGCATCATGTGGACCATGGCGCATGGCGGCCTGAACGACTGGCTGTGGCCCAACGTGGCCGGCCTGTCGCTGCCCGATGAAGGCCCGCTGGCCTTCTGGCTGGGCGCCATTTTCATCAAGCTGTTCGGCTGGATCGACGGCGACGTCTTTGGCGCGCGCATGTCGACCATCGGCATCTTCGTCGTCAGCACCCTGTCCGTCTGGTACACCGCTTTCAACCTGGGCCGCCGCAACGACGCCCAGCCTTTGCGCCTGGCCTTCGGCGGCCAGCCCGAGCCGGACGACTTCGGCCGCACCCTGGCCGATGCCGCCGTGCTCATCTACCTGGGTTGCCTGGGCCTGCTGCAGCACAGCCACGACATCACGGCCGAAGCGCTGTACGTGTCCCTGATGGCCTATCTGCTGTACCGCGCCGTGCGCTACATGGAAGGCCCGTCCGTGCGCAATGCGGCCCTGCTGGGCCTGGCGATGGGCGGCCTGACCCTGGCGCGCGGCTGGATCACGCCGGCGGCACTGAGCATCGCCTTGCTGCTGTGCACCATCTTCCTGCGCCTGCCCTTGCTGCGCAGCATACGCCACCTGGCGCTGACCATATTGATCGGCGTCGCGCTGACCCTCGTCTGGCTGCTGCCGGGCGAATGGCTGCAGCCGTACGGCCACTCGCCGCTGCAAGCGTGGATGGAATGGAATTGCCGCCAGTTCAGCGCCCCAAGCCTGAAAAGCGTGCAGTATTTCTTGCGTGTCGGCATCTGGTTCTTCTGGCCCGCGTGGCCGTTCGCCGCCTGGGCCGTGTATGCCTGGCGCCGTCAGCACCACGTGCTGCACATCGTCGTGCCGCTGACCTTTGTTGCCATGCTGGCCATCCTGGGCCTGTGCCATCCCGATCCCGACCCGAGCCAGCTGCTGCCGCTGCTGCCGCCGCTGGCCGTGATGGCCGCGTTCGGCCTGCTGACGATGAAACGGGGCGCCATCAACGCCATCGACTGGTTCTCCGTGATGGTGCTGACCATCTGCGCCCTCGCGCTGTGGCTGTTCTGGTTCGCCATCCTGACGGGCTGGCCGCCAAAACTGTCGCACAATGCCCTGAAACTGATGCCAGGCTTCAAGCCCGAGCTGGACTTGCTGGCCTTTTTCGTGGCCGCCTGCGCCAGCGCAGGCTGGGTGGCGCTGGTGCACTGGCGCATCTCGCGCCAGCCGGCCGTGCTGTGGCGCGCCGTGGTGCTGTCGTCCGGCGGCCTGATCCTGATCTGGGTGCTGATCATGACCTTGTTCCTGCCGCCGCTGAACTACAGCAAGAGCTACGCCAGCGTGGCGCACCAGATTTCCATCCACCTGCCGCCAGGCAGCAAGTGCATCAACAGCAACGTCGGCGCCGCTCAGCGCGCCTCGTTCGCCTACTTCGGCCACTTGCCATTTGCCAAGGTGGGGCAGCAGCAATGCGAGGTGTTCCTGTTGCAAGACAGCATCAAGGTGCCTGACAGCAAGGAGCAGCTGCCCGAGCACCACGGGGCGGACTGGATCAAGCTGTGGGAAGGGCGCCGTCCCACGGATGACGTGGAACGCTTCCGCCTGTACCAGCGCGTCAGGTAACACACGAAAAACCGGGCCTGTCCCGGTTTTTTCTTACCCGCAAAGCAAACTTCGAAAGCGGCAAAAGTGTTGCTTTTAAATATAGTTAATTATATAAATTGAACTAGAATTGTTTTTTAGATTATAATGATGGCTTGCGCGATGGCGGTGTCTTGCTTTCCCGCCCTATTCGTCCCCCCATTCACCATGAGATTGTCCATGAAATTATTTACTGCCCGCACCTTGCCGCTCATCAGCGCCGCCCTGTTCGCCTTCTCCTTCAGCGCCTCGGCCCAGGCGACCGTGATTGACCTCGGCGTCGCCAACGGCTACTCGGCCTTTATCTTCGGCAACATCGGCAGCAGCAACGCCAGTGGCTTCACCAGCGTCGGCGGCAGCCTGGCTGCTGGCGGCAATATCTACCTGGACAGCTACAGCGTCGGCTCGAACAAGAAGCCGGGCAGCGCAGTCAACACCTTGGTCGCAGGTAACAACCTGAACATCGGTAGCGGCACCATCAACGGTACGGGCGTGTATGGCGTGAGCAATGCCAACGGCAGCGTAACGGCGCCATCGTGGTACCCAACGGGCACCTTCAGCAAGGGCAATGCTTCCACCCTGGACTTCGCAGCTGCCCAGCAGCAACTGACGACCCTGTCGGGCGATGTGGCCAAGCTGCAATCGAACGGCACCGTGATCTCGCAATACGGCGGCTTCAAGCTGGTCGGCGATGTCAACGCCGACGTCAACGTCTTCACCATCGCGGCGAACGACCTGCATAACCTGACCCTGGACGTATCGTCGCTGAAAAGTACGGCCAGCATCATCATCAATGGCACAGCCACCAACATCACCATGAGCGGCGGCTTCGACAATTTCGGCAGCTTCGCCGACCGTACGCTGCTCAACTTCGCCAATGCCACCACCACCAACCTGAACAACGTCGGCATCAACGGCAGCATCCTGGCACCGAACAGCGCGTTTTCCGGTTCGGGCAGCATGAACGGCACGTTGATCGCCAATTCGGTCAGCTCGGTCAATTATGGCCATGTCTCGATGAACGGCGCAGGCTTCAACACGGTCAGCGTCTCGGCCGTGCCGGAACCAGGTACCTACGCCATGCTGCTGGCCGGCCTGGGCCTGCTCGCCTTCGTGCGCCGCCGCACGCCAGCGCGCGCACCACAAGTCGCGATGGCTTAAGCTTTACGCTGAATCAATGCAAGACACCGGGCCGCGCGAGCGTCCCGGTGTTTTTTTATGCGCTGGCGAAAAATTTATTCCACGCTCAAGCCCAGATCCGTCGCCACCTGCTTGCGCAACAGGTATTTCTGGATCTTGCCCGTCACCGTCATGGGGAATTCCTCGACGAAACGCACATAGCGGGGAATCTTGTAATAGGCGATCTGCCCATCGCAAAAGGCGCGGATGTCGTCGCTGGTGGCCTGCGTGCCAGGACGCAGGATGATACAGGCGCACAACTCTTCGCCATATTTGGCATCGGGCACGCCCACGCATTGCACGTCGAGCACGCTCGGGTGGCGGTACAGGAATTCCTCGACTTCGCGCGGATAGATGTTTTCGCCGCCGCGTATCACCATGTCTTTCGAGCGGCCGACGATGCTGCAAAAACCGTTGGCGTCGATGACGGCCAGGTCGCCAGTGTGCATCCAGCGCGCCGCATCGATGGCTTCGCTGGTCTTTTCCGGATCGCCCCAGTAGCCCTGCATCACGGAATAGCCGCGCGTGAGCAATTCGCCCTTCTCGCCGCGCGGCACGATGCGCTCTTCCGCATCGATGACTTTCACTTCCAGGTGCGGGTGGACACGGCCGATGGACGACACGCGCATTTCGCGCGGATCCTCGATCGCCGTCTGGAAGCTGACAGGCGACGTTTCCGTCATGCCATACGCAATCGTGATTTCCGCCATGTGCATCAATTCGATGACCCGCGTCATGACTTCCATCGGGCATGGCGAACCGGCCATGATACCGGTGCGCAACTGGGACAGATCGTATTGCTTGAAGTCAGGATGGTCGAGGATGGCGATGAACATGGTCGGCACGCCGTGCAGCCCCGTGCAGCGTTCGGCCTGCACGGTTTCCAGCACGGCTTTCGGATCGAAGCCTTCGCCGGGAAACACCATGGCCGCACCATGCGTGACGCAGGCCAGGTTGCCCAGCACCATGCCGAAGCAGTGGTACAGGGGCACGGGGATGCACAAGCGGTCCTGTTCGGTGAGGCGCATGGCTTCGCCGATGAAGAAACCGTTATTCAGGATATTGTGATGCGTCAAGGTGGCGCCTTTCGGCGCGCCCGTGGTGCCTGACGTGAACTGAATGTTGACGGCGTCGTCAAACTGCAAGCCAGCGCTCACTTCGGCCAGATGCGCCAAGTCGGTATCGGCAATGCCATCCATCAGGGCGTCGAAGTTGTGCATGCCTGGCGTGGCGGCCGCACCCAGGCGGATGACGTGGCGCAATTGCGGCAGGCGCGGCGACTGCAGGGCGCCCGCGCGCGAACGGGCGATTTCCGGCACCACGTCTTGCACGATGGCCAGGTAATCGCTGGACTTGAAGCTGGGCGACAGGATCAGCGCGCTGCATTGCACCTTGTCGAGCACGTATTCGAGTTCCGAGCGCCGGTAGGCGGGGTTGATGTTGACCATGATCAAGCCGGCTTTCGCCGTGGCAAACTGCGTCAGCACCCATTCGGCGCAGTTTTGCGACCAGATGCCGACCCGGTCGCCCGGCTGCAAGCCCAGTTTCAGCAAGCCAGCGGCCAGGCGGTGCACGCGTTGATGGAACTCCAGATACGTCCAGCGCACGTTCTGGTGCGCGACGATCAGGGCGTCGTGCTGGCCGTAGCGGGCGGCGATGCCGTCCAGGTAGGCGCCGATGGTAGCACCGATCAACGGCGTCTCGTGGGCGCCGTGTACATAACTCATTGCTTGCATGCTGTCTCCAGGGTGTGTGGCGCGACGCGCTCTTGTTATCGTCTTCGATGCAGAAAATTATAGCCGCAACCGCCCCCGCCCTGGGTCAGCTTGCTGTAATGTGCAGGCCAGTACACCAGACACTCACGGCACCATGACAGGCACCACGCAGCACCCGCTCGAACAGGGCTTCATCCTGACCCGCCACTGGCGCGACACGCGCGACGGCACGGAAGTCGATTTCTGGCTGGCAACGGATGCCGGTCCCCGCCACGTGCGCCTGCCCGTGCAGACGGCCGTCGCCTTCCTTCCCATGGAGCAACAGGAACAGGCGCAACAGCTGCTGCGCGGCGAGCGCCATGCGGAGCTGCGTCCCCTGTCGCTGTGCGATTTCCACCATCGCCCCGTGCTGGGGCTGTACTGCAAGCAATACCGGCACTTGCTGAAGCTGGAAAAGCAGTTGCGCGCCCACGGCGTCGACGTCTACGAAGCCGACATCCGCCCACCCGAGCGCTACCTGATGGAGCGTTTCATCACGGCGCCGGTGACGTTCAGCGGAGAAACACTGCAGGAAGTGCAGCTGAAACCTGCACCCGGCTATCGCCCCACATTACAACTTGTGTCGCTCGATATCGAGACGACGGCGCATGGCGAGCTGTATTCGCTGGCGCTGGAAGGCTGCGGCCAGCGCCAGGTGTACATGCTGGGGCCGCCAAACGGTGGCGATGACGCCTTGGATTTCGACCTCGAATACTGCGACAGCCGCGCACAGATCCTCGAACGCCTGAATACGTGGATGGAGCGCCACGATCCGGATGCCATCATCGGCTGGAACCTGGTGCAGTTCGACTTGCGCGTGCTCAAGGAACATGCCGAACGCTATCAAGTACCGTTGAAGCTGGGACGCGGCGGCGCCGTGATGGAATGGCGCGAACATGGCGGCAAGCAGGAACACTATTTTGCGGCCGCGGCGGGCCGTCTGATCATCGACGGCATCGAAGCCTTGAAGTCGGCGACGTGGAATTTTTCCTCGTTCAGCCTGGAAAACGTGGCGCAAACCTTGCTGGGCGAAGGCAAGTCCATCGACAATCCCTACCAGCGCATGGCCGAGATCGACCGGCGCTTCCGCGAAGACAAACCCGCGCTGGCCCGCTACAACCTCAAGGATTGCGAACTGGTCACGCGCATCTTCGCCAAGACCGAGCTGCTGACCTTCTTGCTGGAACGGGCCAGCGTGACGGGCCTGGCGGCCGACCGCAGCGGCGGCTCCGTGGCCGCCTTCGAGCACCTGTACTTGCCGCTGATGCACCGGCAAGGCTACGTGGCACCCAACCTGGGCGATATTTCCGGCGAAAACAGCCCCGGCGGCTTCGTCATGGATTCGCAGTCGGGCTTGTACGATTCCGTGCTCGTGCTCGACTATAAAAGCCTGTACCCGTCCATCATCCGCACTTTCCTGATCGACCCAGTCGGGCTTGTGGTGGGCACCAGCGGCGATGAAGCCGATACCGTGCCCGGCTACCGGGGTGCGCAGTTTTCGCGTGTGAAACATTGCCTGCCAGCTATCGTGGAACAGGTGTGGCAAGGGCGCGAGATGGCCAAGCGCGAGCGCAATGCACCGCTGTCGCAAGCGTTAAAAATCATCATGAACGCGTTTTATGGCGTGCTCGGGTCCAGCGGCTGCCGCTTTTTCGATCCGCGCCTGGCCTCGTCGATCACCTTGCGCGGCCACGACATCATGCACTGCACGCGCGAACTGATCACCGAACAGGGGTATCAAGTGATCTATGGCGACACGGATTCCACGTTTGTGTGGCTCAAAACGGCGCATACGGATGAAGAGGCGGGCAAGATCGGCCGCGCCCTGGTGGCGCATGTGAATGCCTGGTGGAATACCTATCTGCGCGAGGAGTTCGGCCTGGAAAATGCGCTGGAGCTGGAATTCGAGACGCATTACCGGCGTTTCCTGATGCCCACCATCCGCGGCTCGGAGGAAGGCAGCAAGAAACGCTACGCGGGCCTGGTGAGCAAGCCCGACGGCAGCGAACAGATGGTCTACAAGGGCCTGGAAACCGTGCGCAGTGACTGGACGCCGCTGGCGCAGCAATTCCAGCAAGCCTTGTATCTGCGCATCTTCCAGCGCGCCGCCTACCAGGACTATGTGCGCGACTACGTGGCGCGCACCGTGCGCGGCGAATTCGATGCCTTGTTGGTCTACCGCAAGCGCTTGCGCCGCCCGCTCGGCGATTACCAGCGCAACGTGCCGCCCCATGTGCGCGCGGCGCGCACGGCCGACGCCTACAATCTGGCGCAGGGCCGGCCGCTGCAATACCAGAACGGCGGCTGGATCAGCTATGTCATCACGGTGGCGGGGCCGGAGCCGCTGGAAACGCAGCGCTCGCCCATCGACTACCACCACTACCTGACGCGCCAGCTGCAACCGGTGGCCGACGCGATCCTGCCCTTCCTGGGCGATGATTTTTCACGGCTTGTATCGGGCCAGCAGGATTTGTTTTAGATCAATTTTGCTGACCAGCATGGCCAAGCTGGGGTAATATCGGCGCCTGCCGGGCCAGTCCGCGGGCGCTGTGCGCCGCGGCAGCGTAAAATACGCCATGGCGAAAGAATAAGAGCTGTTCCAAAGAAGAAGATGCCGCTCCAGACGAGAATCGTTCGCAAGATGATTGTCGCCACTGAAAGGGCGCATAATTTATCACTATGTTGAACCAGCAGGCTGTGCGGTATGCGCCTCCCCTGCTATTTTTTGAATGAATTGATACCATGACCGAGATCACGTCCTTAAGAGACATCCCGCAAAAAAATATCTTCCGCAAGGGCGACACCTTTGTGCTGTTCGGCGAGCTGTTCGGCCGCGGCTATGTGAATGGCTTGCTGGACGAAGCGCGCAAGGCGGGCATGAATATCGTCGGCATGACGGTCGGCCGCCGCGATGAAAACATGGCGCTGCGCCCGCTGAACGCGGAAGAGCTGGCCGAAGCCGAAGCCAACCTGGGCGGCCGCATCATCAATGTGCCGCTGATGGCCGGTTTCGACCTCGACGCGCCAGCCGGCGAACCGACGCCGACGGCCCTGCTGGCCGACATGACCCTGAAAAGCTGGCAGGAAGACAAGCTGGACTGGGCGCAGATCGAACGCTGCCGCGAAGCCGGCATTGCCCGCTTCAGCGCTTCCGTGGCGAAAGCCATGGCCGAGCTGGACAGCCTGATTCCTGACGGCAGCAACGTGTATTTCGCCCACACCATGGCTGGCGGCATTCCGAAAGTCAAAGTCTTCCTGGCCATCGCCAACCGCATCTATAAAGGCCGCGGCGAGCGCTTCATGTCCTCGCGCGCCTTGCTCGACAGCGACCTGGGTAAATTGATCCTGATGAACTTCGACGAAGTCACGGCCAACACCCTGCAGCACCTGATCGACGGCAGCGCCGCCATCCGCGCCCGCATCGAACAAACGGGCGGCCAGGTGCGCTACAGCGCCTACGGCTACCACGGCACCGAGATCTTGATCGACGGCAAGTACCAGTGGCAAACCTACAGCAACTACACCCAGGGCCTGGCCAAGATGCGCCTGGAAAACGTGGCCAAGGCCGCGTGGGACAAGGGCATCAAGGCCACCGTCTTCAATTGCCCGGAAATCCGCACGAACTCGTCCGACATTTTCGTTGGCGTGGAACTGTCGCTGTTCCCCCTGCTCGACGCGCTGAAAAAAGAAGGCGGCGCAGCCTGGGCCGAAGAGCAATGGAAAACCTGCCAGGGCTTGCTGGAAGACGGCGTCTCGCTGCAAGACTTGCTCGACCGTATCGCCGCCTACAACGGCGACGCCACCAGCGTGCAGTTCCGCAACTTCGCCGCCTGGCCGATGGACAACACGCCGGAACTGGCCGACGTCATGATCGGCACCTCGGACGACATCACCAAGCTGCACAAGGACCGCAAGGAACTGATCACCGACCACCTGAGCTCGCTGGTCCTGGAAGGCACGGGCCCGCTGATGTTCCACGCCATGTCGGAACCGCAAGCGCCCGTCGTCTGGCTCAACCACGACATCATCGCGCGCCAGCTGAACTCCGTGCATAACTGAATCGCACGACGCCCGGCAAATGCGCTAAACAGTATGTAAAGCGAAAAACTTGCCGGATCACGATAAATCAGTGATAATGCGTCTCGCGTTGCCGGGATGGCGGAATAGGTAGACGCACGGGACTCAAAATCCCGCGCTGGAAACAGCGTGCCGGTTCGATTCCGGCTCCCGGCACCACCAGACAAATCGAAGAAGTACCGATAAAGCCATTAAATCCAATAAAATCAAGGATTTAGTGGCTTTTTTCTTGTCCGAACACTCCATACACATCCCCCTAAAAGCTGAAAAGCGTTACACCACGATTACGCCTAATGGAACGATCATGGCATCGATCAAACGATGTTCAGGTGGCTGGCGCGCGGAAGTCACCATGCTCGACACCTGCAGATCAGAGACATTCAGGATAAAATCCGCCCTTTTTCAATATCATAAAAATTGAACTTTCAACCTTCGCCAGCTTGATTTGAATCATCTTAAAATAGCTACCATAATTGATTTTCCCACAACAGAATTACTGAAAATATCTTGTCAAGACGTAGGTCTCGCTTAAAACAACTCTCTCCGCTTCTCAATCGCAGCGATGGCAGCCGGTGCTTTCCCTACGACCTGAGCTATCTATGTAATCCTCATGAAATTATTGTGAATTTATGATGCAGAGAACCGGTTGCTGCGCAACGCAGCAGAATGCCAATTATGGCAGTCAGAATCATAATAGTTTATTGTGCTCACCTAGGAACACCTTGACAGGATTCTCTCTTCTCTTATACCTATCTCAGAAATTGCTGAGGTATTATGATGGAGCTTACATATCTCAAGGCAAGAAATGAAATTAGTATCATTGGCAGAGTTATTTTCACTCCATAATTTTGAAACACCAGATTATCAGCGCGGGTACGCGTGGCAAGATCAAAACGTGCTTGAGTTCTGGTCGGATCTGGAATGTATTGCGGGGAACAATCCACGCCATTTCATGGGCACCTTAATTCTTGAGGTTGTCGGAAGTGGAAAAAGCGCACTGGTGGTCGATGGCCAGCAGAGATTGACGACGACGATATTGCTGATTTCAGCGCTCGCCGATGCACTTTGTGCCAGCAAGCTTTCTAGAGAAGCACAACAGGTGCGAACCTGCTTCCTCGGATCCGCCGACCGACCGAAATTCAAGTATGGAAGCACGCATGACGCGTGGCCCTACCTGGCCTTTCACGTTTTCAAAGATCCTGCGTATATCGCGCGTGCGGCGAAATTCGACAGCGCCTATACCCAAAATCTGTCAGGTGCCTTGGAATCCCTTAGAGAGAGAGTTAATAGCCTTTCGCCTGCCGGACTCGTACAACTCCGTGACAAGATAGAAAACAAGCTCCTGTTTAACGTTGTCCAGGTCGACCCTGCGCAGTTCAATATTCACGTCGCCTTTGAGTCGATCAATCATCGGGGCCGCAGCCTGACCCGCCTCGAATTACTGAAAAACCGGCTGATTTACCTGACGACCATGATTCGTAGCCCAAACGTTGATGCCGAGGCCGGTGAACTATACCGAGCAGGGCTGAGGAAGGCTGTCAACTCGACTTGGAGCGATATCTACAATTGGCTTGGGCGCTGCGGCAAGACACCGCTAGATGAAGACGGTTTCCTTCGAAACCATAGCCTTGTATATTTCAAAGCTGACACTTCCGAGGGCGCATGGCTCGAAAATCTGCTTTTCAAGATCCAATTCAGTATCGCCAACGCTACTGGTGGCACACTCACTGGTGAAGAATTAACAAGATATCTAAACAGTATGCGGCTCGCTGCGCTCCTTTGGTCACACATTCGTCGCCCCCGCGATATGCCAGCACAACAGTTGCTTTGGCTGGAGCGAATCGAACATGTTCACCGACCTATATTTGACCCGATTATCCTTGCCGCTTACATGCGCATGGTCGAGGGAAAACACACAGCGATTGATTTACGCAAGACCGAGGGCCAGGACAAGCAGCTTGTAGAATTGTTGATCCAGATCGAACGATTTATTGTGTTGATCTATTTGGTCAGTGGCCGACGCGGCCATACCGGCCGCAAAGATTTCTACCGGCTAGCCCATCTGTTATACAAAGGAACTTTGCGTGACGACGGTGTATCAATGGATATTGCAGAGTCCCTTACTTACGCGGCCCGATACGTGAACGCATGTGTGGACAATTTCGGGCCGTTGATGAACGGCGAATGGACTTATGAAGACGCCGAATTCAACTGGCATGGTTGGATCAATATTGAAGCCTTCGCGATACAAATCAAGCGCGAATTGCAAGCGGGTGACGGCTACTACGGACTTCCACTGACCAAAGTGCTCCTATACGAGTACGAGGATCACTTGCGCAGCACGCACAAAGGGGACCGCAAGGTCAAATGGGAATCGGTCGCCAACGAGACCATCGAACATATTTACCCTCAAGACTCGACGCAGTGGGTGACGTTTAATGAAAAGCTGGGCACACGCAACAAGAAGGGGAAACGCAACAGCTATTGTCATTCGCTGGGGAATCTACTGCTTCTGTCAAGAGCCAAAAACTCTTCGCTTCAGAACAACCCGTATAAAGGCAAACAAGATGACAAAGCGAAGCGACCACGCTTTGCGAACGGGAGCTTCTCTGAGACTGAAGTCGCGAGCACGTACTCGGACTGGCTGCCCTTGCATATCGAAAAGCGAGGTCAAAAGCTGTTACGTTTTTTAGAACAACGATGGAATTTTTCGTTTTCGAAATGGGATATTGACAACCTCAAGCAAATCCTCGTGTTTGACAAGGATTGAACCAGTCCAAAATCCGGTGTTAAGCATCCAGTCAGTGAGTCGCCCCGAATCGCATCAAGTTGACTCACGTCAATTATCTTGGCCGGCCAAGATAATTGACGTTTTCCTTCAGGTTACATTAGACACCTTTTCGCAGCACCAGTGTGCTTCAAAGCATGCTAATAGCCAACAAGGCACTTCTGACTTCAATTTCCCGAATGATTTCTGGAAATATCGCAGCATATAACATGATCGGCACAAGAACCGAATCTTATAATTTCCCCTACAACCGAACAGCAGCAAACCGAGTATCAGCACCGTCATCGCCTTCTCCCCCGTCAATACCCGCTATCGAACACACGCGACATCATGGCCGGCGCCTTCCCCGCAAATCAACGCTCCTCGCGATAATAATCGCAGCCTTCGAACGTGGTGCGCAGCGCCTGCTGCAGCTGGGCGTAGCGCTCGGGCGTCAAGTTGAAGCGCACGTCGATCTGGCCGTCGTCATCCATCTGCATGGCGGCCTCGGCATCCATCTGCACGGATAAACGGTTCGGGTGCAGGATCACGGCGTGCATGTGGCCGTACCAGGCAAATTCCTGGCCGCAGTATTCGATGTAGGGTTCGTCCATGCCCATAGCCACGTCCTGCTCGTCGTATTCCTCGGCGCGCTGCAGCATCAGGTAGACGGGCTCGCCTTTTCCTGCTGGCGCGGCCAGGGTGGTGATCAGGGCGTCGTCTTCATTGATGACGGACAACTCGGTGGCGGTAAATCCTGCGGACATGGCGTGCTTTCAACAAATGGATGGATGACGCCACCATAGCGCAAAAGCGGCGCGGACGACATAGCGCGCGGCGAATAAAGCGTGCCGCCCCGCAAGCCCGTCGCCGCCTATAATTACCGCTCCAAACTATTTTTTACAGGAGACCGCCTTGACCGCAGCATCGCCCTACACCACCCGCCTGGCCATCCCTTCCAGCGCCACCTACCAGCACCTGCGCGTGGCCGCCGGCCTGAGCGCGAAAAGCACGGCGGCGGCGGCCAAGGGCTTGCCGAATTCCCTGTTTGCCGTGCAAATCCTGCATGGCGACGAGGTGGTGGGGATCGGGCGCATCATCGGCGATGGCGGCTGCTTCTTCCAGGTGGTCGATATCGCCGTGCTGCCCGCTCACCAGGGCAAGGGCCTGGGCAAGCTGATCATGCGCGAAATCACGCAATTCATCGAGACGGAGGTGCCGGAGAGCGCATATGTCAGCCTGATCGCCGATGGCCAGGCGCAAGCGCTGTACGCGCAATTCGGTTTCAAGCACACGGCGCCCGCCTCCGTCGGCATGGCGCTGAAGCGCTAGGCGCCCGATGCCTGCCTGGCTGGCATGCAGCATGGCATTCGCGCTACTGTTGAGCGCTGCTGCCTGGCGCGCCGAGCGCCTGCTGCAGCGGCGCGGACGCACGACGCGCTGGCTGTGGCTGGCGGTCATCGCCGCATCCGCCATCTTGCCGCTGGCATGGCTGCCCGGCGTGCTGGCCGCCATACCGGCGGAACAGGCGCAGCTGAAGCTGGGCTGGTTTGTCTTATCCAGCGGCATGCTGCTGCTGTTGGCCCTGCGCAGCGTCTGGCTGCTGTCGCACCAGCGCCGCTGGCAGAAAACATCGTTGCTGGGCACGCCCGTGTACTTGAGCGGCGGCATCGGCCCCTGCGTGGCGGGGCTGCTGCGGCCGCGCATCGTGATGCCCGTGTGGCTGCAACTGATTTCGCCCCAGCAACAGGCGCTGCTGCTGGCGCACGCGCAATGCCGGCTGGCCGCGCGCGATCCGCTGCTGCTGGCCCTGGCGTACGCATTGATTATTCTCATGCCGTGGAACCTGCCCCTGTGGTGGCAATTGCACCGTCTGCGCTTTGCCATCGAGGTCGATTGCGACGCGCGCATGCTGGCGCAGGGCCACGCGCCGCGCGACTATGCCATCGTCCTGCGCCAGCACGGCCAGTATTACTCGGGCCTGACGGGCGCCTCGCCCATCGTGCTGAGCGACCCACGCGCACTGCGCCGGCGCCGCCATCTGATGGCCAGATTTACGCGGAACCGGGCGGCGAACTTGCTATAGTAGCGGCAACGCCGCGCGGCAAGCCCGCGCTCCCGGCTCCCCCCTTCGAAATCAGAGAGATACCATGCTTTACCTGCTTGCCATCGTGATCGTCATCGCCCTGCTGTACTACGTCTTCAGCGGCCGCACGCCCGTCAAACCGCTGCACAAGCCGCTCGTCTCGGTGCGCCAGTACGTGCCGGCGATTCCTGCGGGCGCACCCGCGCATCACTGGCGCGACGAGGGACGCTTTGCATCGGAAGTGGAAAACGAAGCGATGTACCAGCCCGCCATCGCCAAGCTGGCCGGCGAGCACGGTCCCGGCAATGCGGAAGAAAAATGCCTGGCCCTGCTCGTCTGCGACGATGCCAATCCATTCCAGGACAAGGCCATCGCCGTCTTCATCGATGGCCAGCTGGTCGGCTACCTGTCGCACAACGACGCCCTGCGCCTGCGCCGCAACCTGGGCCGCATGGACCTGGTAGGCCAGCTGACCTCGTGCGACGCCGTCATCCGCGGCGGCGGACTGTGGAATGGCAAGCGCCTGTCATATGCCGTGTGGCTGGACTTGCAGCCCTACAATTAAGTTGGCCGGCGCGCGCCGATGACACCGCCCGTCTTACATTGCGGACGATGCTCTTTTCAAAAAAACCACACAATTCCTAGCTGCAACTTCTTTCCTGGAATAGCTGTTTCCAGGGGGAAGGCAAGCCTCGCGCAGCATTTCCCGCCCCTCTTGCTCCATGCACGACAGGGAAAATAATTACAATTAAGATATTTGTTTCCGGAAATCTGGTAAGGTAATCCGCATCGATCACCCGCCGTGGCGGCAGGCGCCCACGCCAGCGCCAAACGCGTCACCTGTTTCCTACGATGATACCTGCCAGCGTCCAGCACCTGTTCCATCTTCCCGCCGACCCGGCCCAGTTGCAGCATGGCCAGCATGCGCCGGGACTCGTGCTGCTGTCGCTCGTGATCGCCATTTTCACGTCGTGGATGGCTTTCCAGATGACGGCGTACAGCCGCGCGCAGGCGAGCATCAGCCGCCGCTTGCACTTGCTGTGCCTGCTCGCCGGCAGCCTAGCGCTGGGCTGCGGCGTGTGGGCCATGCATTTCATCGGCATGCTGGCCTTCGAGCTGGGCACCAGCGTCGCCTACGATCCCGGCCTGACCTTGCTGTCCATCGTGCCCAGCGTGGCGGCCTCATTCGTGGCCCTGGCCACCATCAGCCGGCGCGCCGTCACGGCGCCGCTGCTGCTGCGCAGCGGCTTGCTGGTGGGCCTGGGCATTGGCGCCATGCATTACACGGGCATGCACGCCATGCGCATGGGCCTGTCACTGCGCTACGATCCGCTGCTGTTCGCGCTGTCGCTCGTCGTTGCCGTAGCGCTGGCCACCCTGGCCCTGTGGATACGTTTCGGTCTGCGCGGCTGGAGCAGCCGCGTAGCCTCGTCGCAGCGCACGCTGATCAGCGCCTGCGTCATGGGCTCTGCGATTGCCGGGATGCATTACATGGGCATGCAGGCGGCCCGCTTCGTGGGGACGATTCCCCCAGGCAATGATGCCGATGCCAACCGGCCCATGCTGGTGGTCAGCGTGACCCTGCTGACCATCGCCCTGACGATCCTCGTCGCCTCGGCCGTGGGCATCTTGCGCTACCGCGAACTGTTTCGCCACCTGAACCAGAGCGAACACTGGACCCGTTCGCTGCTGACGAGCACGGTCGACGGCGTCATCACCATCGACCGGCACGGCAACATCGTCGACTTCAACGGCGCTGCCGAGCGCATCCTCGGCTGGAGGTCGGCGGAAATTGTCGGCCGCCATGTCAGCGTGCTGGTCAGCGACGTGCGCCAGTCGGAACAGCACGGCCTGCTGCACTACCTGCGCACGGGCGAAGGCGAGGCGGTCCGCACCAGCGAGGAAATCATCTACCTGCGCAAGGATGGCGCCCCGGTCGCCGTGCAGCGCTCGATGGCCAGCGCACGCCTGGCCGACCAGGATTTATATGTGCTGTTCATTACGGACATCAGCGAACGGCGCGCCATGCTGGCCGCCCTGCGCGAAAGCGAGCAGCAGTTGCGCTCGCTGATCGGCAATATTCCCGGCATCGCCTTTCGCTGCACCACGGCGGAAAACCAGCCCATGCTGTTCATCAGCGATGGCGTGGAAGCCGTCACCGGCTATCCGCCCGCCGATTTTCTCGGCGCGGCGCCGCGCCGCAGCATCACGGGCCTGATCGCCAGCGAAGAGCGCGCCTACGTCATCGACGTCTTCAAGCGCAGCGTCGCCAGCGGCGAGCCCTACCTGCTCGAATACCGCTTGCTGCATGCCGACGGCACGGCGCGCTGGCTGTGGGAGCGGGGCACCGTGGTGCACGATGCGGCAGGCGCCGTGCGCTGGGTCGACGGCGTCATCCTCGACATCAGCGAGCGGCGGCAGATGGAGGAAGACTTGCGCATGGCCAAGGAAAAAGCGGAGCTGGCAGCCGCCACGCGGGCCAGCTTTGTCGCCAACATGAGCCATGAAATCCGCACGCCGATGAATTCCATCCTCGGCTTTACCGATGTGCTGCTCGACTCGCCGCTGGCGCCGGAACAGCGGCGCCACCTCGATACCGTGCGCCAGTCCGGCCGCTCGCTATTGCGCCTGCTCAACGAAGTGCTCGACACGGCCAAGCTGGACAAGGGAGCCGTGGCGCTGGAATTGCGCGACTACAGCCTGCTGGCCCTGGTCGATGAGCTGGCCTCCACGTATGGCATCCATGCACGCGCCAAAGGTTTGCGCATGGAGGTGCAGTACGACCCGCAACTGCCGGCCATGCTGCATGGCGACGAATTGCGCATGCGGCAAGTACTGGGCAACCTGCTCGACAACGCCATCAAGTTCACGCCCGGCGGCGCCGTCAGCCTGACGGCGCGCCGCGACGATGGCCAGCTGCACCTGCTGGTGCAGGACAGCGGCATCGGCATCCCCGCGGAACGGCGCGACGCCATTTTTGATCCGTTCGTGCAGGCCGACGCCTCGACCACGCGGCGCTTTGGCGGCACGGGCCTGGGCACCACCATCAGCCGGCAGCTGGTGACCCTGATGCAGGGGCGCATCTGGGCCGACGCCGCCTTGCCGCATGGCAGCGTGTTCCACATCATGCTGCCCTTGTTGCCGGCACGCCAGGCGGCGCTGCCGGCCAGCGAACGCCGCAGCGTGCGCTTGCCGCCCCTGCGCGTGCTGGCCGCCGACGACGTGCCGCAAAACCTGGAACTGCTGAGCTTGTTATTGGGCAAGCGCGGCCACACGGTAATCACGGCCGGCGATGGCGCGCAAGCCTTGCAGCTGGCGCAACAGGACAACTTCGACGTGCTGCTGCTGGACTTGCAAATGCCGCGCATGGATGGCCTGGCCGCCACGCAAGCCATCCGCGCCGCCGCCCTGCGCGATGGCCGCCCGCGCGTGCCCGTGATCGCCATGACGGCCAGCGTGCTCGATGCGCACCGCAAGGCGGCGCGGGCGGCCGGCATGGACGGTTTTGCCACCAAGCCCGTCGAATGGCAGGCGCTGTCGCAGGAAATCGCCCGCGTGCTGGGCCTGGCGGCGGAACCGGCCGACGATAGCCACGCGCCGGCGCCCGCTGGCGGACGGGTGCTGCACCATGCGGGCGCCCTGCAGCGCTGGGCCGGCAACGACAGCGCCTACCGCGCGGCGCTGGCCCGTTTCGGAGGCGAGCATCCCCGCCTGCCGCCTGCCCTGCTGGCCGCCATCGAGGCGCGCGACCATGCAACGCTCTTGCCTCAGAGTCACAAACTGCGCGGCGTGGCGGCCAACCTCGGCCTGGAGCAACTGGCCGCCAGCCTGGCGGCGCTGGAGCAATGCTGCGCCAGCCCCGGTCCCGCCACGGCACAGCAGCTCGACGAGACGCTGGGCGCCCTGCTGACGCAATGGCCGGCGGCCCTGGCCGCCATCGCCCGGCTGGCGCCGCCTGCCTTACCCGCGACGACAGCAGCGGCATCAGCGGCTGCCATCGACGCGCCCGCCGCCCGGCAAGCGGCCAGTGCACTATTAAGCGCCTTGCGGCGCGGCGAACTCGATGACACAGCGCAAGCACAGTTGCAGCATGCCATGGGCGCGCAAGCGAACGACCTGGTACCGCTGCTGCACGCCATCGACGACTTTGATTTCCCCCTGGCACAGTCGCTGCTGCACGACTTGCTGCACACCTACGCCCCGGAGTCCCCATGAATACATCAGCCCGGCCCGTGATTCTCGTCGTCGACGATGAAGCGGCCAATTTGCAGCTGCTGCGCCAGATCTTGCAGAACGACTACGCGCTGCTGTTCGCCAAGGATGGCGCGCGGGCGTTGGCACTGGCGCAACAGGAGCGCCCGGCCCTGATCCTGCTCGACGTGATGATGCCCGGCATGAGCGGCCACGATGCCTGCCGCCAGCTGAAAGCGGCGCCGCTGACGGCCGCCATCCCCGTCATTTTCGTCACGGCCCTGAACGACATGCGCGATGAACTCAGCGGTTTCGAAGCGGGCGCCGTCGATTACATCACCAAACCGCTCAGCCCCGCCATCGTGCGCGCCCGCGTGCGCACGCACCTGTCGCTGGTGCGCATCGACGAGCTGAAGGAAACGCGGCTGCAGATCGTCCAGCGCCTGGGTCTGGCGGCAGAATACAAGGACAATGAAACAGGCTTGCACGTGATCCGCATGAGCCACTACGCGCGCCTGCTGGGCGTGGCCGCCGGCATGGACGAGGCCGCCGCGGACGACCTGCTGCACGCGGCGCCCATGCACGACGTGGGCAAGATCGGCATTCCCGACCGCATCCTGCAAAAGCCGGGCAAGCTCGACGCCGACGAATGGGCCATCATGCAGACGCACGCGCGCATCGGCGGCGACATCATCGGCGAACATGCCGAAGGCGGCATGCTGGCGCTGGCGCGCGCAATCGCCCTGTCGCACCATGAAAAATGGGATGGCAGCGGTTACCCGAACGGCTTGGCGGGCGAAGCGATCCCCCTGGCCGGGCGCATCATCGCCGTGGCCGACGTCTTCGACGCGCTGACCTCGGTGCGCCCGTACAAGCGCGCCTGGTCAGTACTGGACGCCATGGGCTATCTGCAAGCGCAAAAAAACAGCCATTTCGATGCGCGCCTGGTCGACCTGTTTGTCGAGGAACTGCCCGCCATCGACGCCATCCGGCTGCGCTGGGCAGAGAAAGAGGAACACCACGCGCCGGCTTGAAGAGTGAACTCCCACCACAGCCAGCGTTGTTGCGTCACACAAGCAAGTGCCGGACAGATGGCGCCGGCGCCGATGCAGACCACTGGAAGGGCAAGGAGTTCAATGCCATTATGGCTGGCGGCGGGGCAGACATTTTGATGCACATCAAACAGCTCGCAATTTCCGGGCTGTGGCCTTGCAGATGGCCATGCCCGGGATTTTTTTGACCCATATCAAGCCCAGCAAAAGAAAAGCCCTGGCCAGCACGGCAATGCTGGACTTGCCCCTGTTGCCGTTCTAGCCTTGTTGCCATCCTGACTACCGAGCGACACCATGGCTTACAAATCCATCCTCGTCCACGCCGACCTGTCGCGCCATGCGCCGCAGCGCATCGCCATCGCAGCACGGCTGGCACACGCGCACCAGGCGCACCTGATCGGCGCGGCCATGACGGGCCTGTCGCGCTTTTACCTGGAAAACAACCGCGGCATGCGCGGCGGCGCCGTGGCGGCGCAGATTTCAGCCTTGCATGGGCAGGCGGATCAGGCGCTCGACCAGTTTGAAACGCTGGCGCGCCAGGCTGGCGCCGCCTCGCTGGAGCGGCGCCTGATCGAAGACGATGAAGATGGCGGCATGGCCGTCAGCGCCCGCTACAGCGACTTGACGGTGCTCAGCCAGCACGACGACAGCGAAGCCCTGCCCGGCGCCATGAGCGACCTGGTGCCCTACGTGATGCTGAACGCGGCCCGTCCCGTGCTGATCGTGCCGCGCAGCGGCCAATTCACGCAAGTGGACAACACCGTCGTGGTGGCCTGGGATGGCAGCATGGAAGCGACGCGCGCCATCGGCCACGCCCTGCCCCTCTTGCGCGCGGCGCGCCTGGTGGTGCTGGCCCTGCTGCACCCGCCGGCCGGCCACGCGCAACCGGCGCGCCACCCGGGTGCCGACATCGCCGCCTACCTGAGCCGCCATGGCGTGCCCGTCGAAGTGCGTTCGGCCATCACCACGGGCGACATCGGCGCGGCGCTGCTGGCCATGGCCGCCGAAGTGCATGCGGACTTGCTGGTGATGGGCGGCTACGGCCACGCGCGCTTCCGCGAAATTTTATTGGGCGGCGTGACGGAAACGGTGCTGCGCCAGATGACGGTACCGGTGCTGATGGCGCATTGACGTCAAGCGCGCCATGTTTATTTGCTAAATAGCTATAATTGCCTGATTACTTACCTCAAGGCAATGTACATGAAGCAACAACTGCTCAATTGGAGTAGCACCCTGGCGCCGTTCGGCAGCGACCTGCTGTGGACAGTCCTGCCGTGGATGCTGCTGTATGGCGTGATCGGCTTTGTGCTGGCGGTCGGCATCTGCTACCAGCTGGCCAGAAAATGCCTGCTGGTGCGCCGTCCGCCCGCCTGGCATGTGGCCGCCAAGCTCAGCTATGTGTTGATCCTCGTCGCGCTGCCGCTGCTCGGTGGCGGGTTTGGCGCCGTGCACAGCGTGCACCGCGTGGTCAACCAGGCCCTCGAGCGCGACCTGCAGCCGGTGGTCGAAGCGCAAATGCCGGCGCTGCGCGTCTACCTGGAACAGCAGGTCAGGCTGATCACCCCGGGCCAGGCTATCAGCATGCGCAGCCTGATCGAACCCTTCGTGCAAGACATGTATTACCGGCCTACATCAGGCAGTTACTGGGAACGCAGCAAGGCGCGCTGGATCAATGAATTCATCCTGCGCCGCGGCAGCGTGCTGCTGACGCAGGTGCTGCAGGAACAACTGATCGCCAGGGCAACTGTGCTGGGCGAAGCGCTCAAGGGCGCCGGCTTCCGTGGCCAGGCGACGGGTGAACTGGCCAGTCTGGGTACCGACCTGGCCGTGCGCCTGACCACCGATGTGGCGCGCCAGGCCGACTTCAGCAAACTCGACAAATCAGTGCCGATGATTTTCATCGACGCCGTCAAACGCCAGGCCGGCGCCTATTTCAATTCGCTCAAGATCACGCTGGGCCTGTTCGCGCTGGCGGCGCTGCTGCTGGTGTGGGGCGAGATCATGTTGTACCGCCACTATTACCTGCGCCGCCATCCGGCCACGGCCTTGCCCGTGCCCCCCATGTAAAAAAGCCGCCCCTCCTTGCGGACGGGGCGGCTTTTCATGTGCAGCTAAGGCTTAGACTTTACGCTGAGCCACTGCGTCGACCACGCACAGCGCCGTCATGTTGACGATACGGCGCACGGTGGCCGATGGCGTCAGAATGTGCACGGGCTTGGCGCAGCCGAGCAGGATCGGGCCCACGGCGATGCCGTTGCCTGCCGCCGTCTTCACCAGGTTGTAGGCGATGTTGGCCGACTCGATATTCGGCATGACGAGCAGGTTGGCGTCGTTCTTCAGTGCCGAATTGGGCATCAGTTTTTGACGCAGCTTGCTGTCGAGGGCCGTATCGCCGTGCATTTCGCCGTCGATTTCCAGGTCCGGCGCGCGTTCCTTGACGATGGCCAGGGCGGCGCGCATCTTTTGCGCCGAAGCGCTGTCGCTGGAACCGAAGTTCGAGTGCGACAGCAGGGCCGCGCGCGGCGACAGGCCGAAACGGGTCATCTCTTCGGCAGCCATGATGGTGATCTCGGCCAACTGGTCGGCGTCCGGGTTTTCATTGACGTGCGTGTCGACCATCACCAATTGACGCTCCGGCATGATCAGCACGTTCATGGCCGCATACACATTGCTGCCGGCGCGCTTGCCCAGCACCTGGTCGATGTATTTCAGGTGCAGCTGGGTGGTGCCGAAGGTGCCGCAGATCATGCCGTCGGCGTCGCCCTTGTGGATCATCATCGAGCCGATCAGGGTGTGACGGCGGCGCATTTCCAGCTTCGCGTATTCCTCGGTGACGCCCTTGCGGCTGGTCATGGCGTAGTACGTATTCCAGTAATCGCGATAGCGCTCGTCGAAGTCCGGGTTGATGACGTCGAAGTCGACGCCTTGCTTCAGGCGCAGGCCGAACTTCTGGATGCGCGCTTCGAGCACGGGTGGACGGCCGACCAGGATGGGACGCGCCAGTTTTTCATCGACCACCACTTGCACGGCGCGCAGCACGCGCTCTTCTTCGCCTTCGGCATAGACGATGCGTTTGAGTTCGGCCGGCGTGGATTTGGCCATCAGGAACAGCGGCTTCATGAAGGTGCCGCTGCGGTAGACGAATTGCTGCAGGCTGTCCGCGTACGCTTGCAGATCCTTGATCGGACGCGTGGCGACGCCGGAATCCTCGGCCGCCTTGGCCACCGCTGGCGCGATCTTGATCAGCAAGCGCGGATCGAACGGCATAGGGATCAGGTATTCAGGACCGAACGACAGGTTGCTGATGCCATACGTGGTGGCCACGATATCCGACTGCTCGGCATGCGCCAGGTCGGCGATCGCGTGTACGACGGCGATTTCCATTTCGCGCGTGATCGTCGTGGCGCCGCAATCGAGGGCGCCGCGGAAGATGTACGGGAAGCACAGCACGTTGTTGACCTGGTTCGGATAGTCCGAACGGCCCGTGGCGATGATGGCGTCGCTGCGCACGGCCTTGACTTCTTCCGGCAGGATTTCCGGATTCGGATTGGCCAGCGCCAGGATCAATGGGTTCGGCGCCATCTTGCGCACCATGTCCTGTTTCAGCACGCCGCCGGCGGAGACGCCGAGGAAAATGTCGGCGTCCGGGATGATCTCGGCCAGAGTGCGCAGCGGCGTGTCTTGCGCGAAGCGTTCCTTGTCCGGGTCCATCAGTTCCGTGCGGCCCTTGTAGACGACGCCGGCCAGGTCGGTGACGTAGATATTTTTCAGCGGGAAGCCCAGGTCGACGATCAGGTCCAGGCAGGCCAGCGCCGCGGCGCCCGCGCCCGACACGACCAGCTTGCAGTCCTCGATTTTCTTGCCGACGGCTTTCAGGCCGTTCAGGATGGCCGCGCCGACGATGATGGCGGTGCCGTGCTGGTCGTCATGGAAGACGGGAATCTTCATGCGGTCGCGCAGCTGGCGTTCAATGTAGAAGCACTCGGGCGCCTTGATGTCTTCCAGGTTCACGCCGCCGAAGGTCGGTTCCAGCGAAGCGATGATGTCGACCAGCTTGTCCGGGTCCATCTCGTTGATTTCGATGTCGAAGACGTCGATGCCGGCGAATTTCTTGAACAGCACGCCCTTGCCTTCCATCACCGGCTTGGCGGCCAGCGGACCGATATTGCCCAGTCCCAGCACGGCCGTGCCGTTGGTGATGACGGCCACCAAGTTGCCGCGCGCCGTATATTTATAGGCATTCGCCGGATCGATGACGATTTCTTCGCAAGGTGCCGCCACGCCTGGCGAGTAGGCCAGTGCCAGGTCGCGCTGGTTGGTCAGTTGTTTGGTCGGCGTCACGCTGATTTTGCCGGGGCGCGGGCACTCGTGATACTCGAGTGCGGCCAAGCGCAATTGTTGACGCAATTCTTCTTTTTTATCAGATGACGAATCCATGCTGTGCTGCCTTCCTGTTTGGTCGATCGGGTGTTCCGGATTTTATCAGACCGATTCTTTCAATTAGCTAGGTATTTTCCGCTAGCCACAGTCTGATATCACGAAAACGCATAACCTAGCATTGTAAGGCCGTCCGGCGACACAAACGTCCTGAACAGGAAAAACTATCAAATTTTAGATTTCAATTAGTTTTTGTGATGGATCATCGGAGGCGCGCCATAGCGGCAGCGCTTCGACGGCGCGCTCGATATCGTCCATGTCGTCCGCGCCCAGGGTGTCGTCGAACGGTGCGGACAGGATGCTGCGCATCAGCGCCAGACGCGTCGTCGCTTGCTGCGCATCGATGAAGCGCGTCGTCTCCGCGCAATACTGCGCCCGACGCAGGGCATCGGCGCCGTCATCGTCGCCGTCGGGATAATAATGGCGGCCGATGTGATGCAGCGACTGCAGCAGGAATTCGATCTCGCGCAGGATGCGCAGCGCATCCTCGCCGGACAGCACGATGCGGCGGTTGGCGGGCAGCAGGGACGGTGGCGTGGCGGGATGGTCAGCCATGGCGGCATCTTTCTATCAAGGACAAGCCGACAGCCTACGCGATTTTTGCCGCCGGCGACGCCAGCCGCGCTCCCGGCGCGAAGCGCACGGCGATCAGCAATAACAGCACCACGCCGCCCGCCATCACCATCCACGCCTGGGCCAGGCTGGACGAGTGCTGGCGGATCAGGCCGGCGATGAACGGCATGCTGCTGGCGATGATGTAGCCGCCGCCTTGCACAAAGCCCAGCAGCGCGCCGGCGCCGGCCGGGTCACGCACGTGGTCCATGCTGACGATCAGCGACAAGGGGAACAGCGAACCGATACCGCAGCCCAGCAATATCACGGCAGGAATGGCCAGTTGCACGGGCGCCACGATCAGGCAAGCCAAGCCGCCCAGCACGGCCAGCAATACCGACAATAACAGGATGCGGCGGTCGGGAAAGCGGTGGATGACGCTGGAAATCACCAGTCCCGCCAGCACTTCCACCAGCGTCAGGCCACCGAGCAGCAAGCCGCTGTCGGCCGCGCTCCAGCCCAGTTCCGTATAAAACGGCGGTAGCCAGGCCAGCACCAGGGTGTACGCACCCGTGCCGATGCCAAAGAACACCATCAGCAGCCAGGCACGGCCACTGCCCACGGGTAGGCTGGCGCCCGCGCCGCTAGCCACATCCACGCGCGAAGCGGCCGCGCGGCGCCACAGCAGCCCGGCCGCCACGGCGGGCAGCGCCCACAGGGCCAGCAGCGCTTGCCAGCCCCAGCTTTGCGCCAGCGGTGAAGCGGAGGCGGCGGCAATGGCCGCGCCGCCCATGATGCCCGTCGTATAAAAACCCATCAGCTGGCCGGCCCGCGCGGGGAAATGGCGCTTGATGAAGGCAGGCAGCAGCGCCTGCACCAGCGCGATGCCCAGGCCGCCCAGGGCCGCCGTGGCGATCAGGCCGCCGCTGCCATGCAAGGGCCAGCGCAGCGCGCAGGCGGTGGCGATGATGGCGATGCCGATACCGATGCCACGCGCCACGCCCAGCCGGCGCTGCAGCTGCGCGCCCGCCAGCGCGCACACGCCCATGGCAAAGACGGGCACCGTGGTCAGCAAGCCCGCGTCGGCATTGCTGAGGCCCGTGCTGGCCTGGATACTGTCGAGCAAGGGGCCGATGGCGGCCAGGATGGGCCGCAGGTTCAGGCCCAGCAGGATGATGGCGGCCACCAGCAGGGCCGAGGAAGCGGAAGAAGAAGAAGAAGAAGAAGAAGAAGAAGAAGAAGAAGGGGTAGCGGCAGGTCGTGCGGATGGCATGGGATAGTCCTTGCCTCGCTGGGAGGCACATGGTTTAATGCGTCATCAAATATGACTCGATGAAAAGTATCTTAACATAAAGATAGAAATATATTTTGAGGTCAAGATAAATGGAACCCCGATGACAACGACCCCGCAAGAACACACGCGCGCACAATTTGCCGCCGCACAATGGCAGCGCGAACTGCCGCAGATGGATACCCGTGCCATGCAGCTGGTGGGCCAGCTAGGCACGGTGGCGCAGCTGATGGCGCGCGACTGGCTCAACCCGCTGTTTGCCGAACACGGCTTGCAACCGGGCGAATTCGACGTGCTGGCCACCTTGCGCCGCTCGGGCGCGCCCTACAGCTTGACGCCGACGGCCCTGTACGAAGCGGCCATGCTGTCCTCGGGCGGCATGACCAATCGCATCGACCGGCTGGAAGTGGCCGGCCTGATCGAACGCCAGAAGCACCCGACGGACCGGCGCGGCGTGCTGGTGGCCCTGACACCCAGAGGATTGGAACTGATAGAAAAGCTGGTGTTGCTGCACGTGGAGAACGAGCGCGCCATGCTGTCGGCGCTCGGCGCGGACGAGCAGCGCCAGCTCGACCAGTTGCTGGCCAAGCTGCTGCACGGCATGGCGCAGGCGAAGAAAGGCTAGGAAAGCAGGCGCGCCAGCTCGCGCAGCGCCGCATTGCCGCGCCGGGCCAGGCGCTGCAGTTCGGCAGGGTCACGGCTGTCGTACAGGGCCTGGACATGGCGCGCGGCGGCCGCGCGCAAGTCGATATCACTGTCGCGGCGGTCTGGAACATGGGCGTCGGCCACGTTCCCCTCGACCAGGGTCAGATAGTAATGACGGGGCTTGCCGCGCAAGTTGGCGGAAAACTGCAGCACCAGGCCATTCTCGAACAGCAGGGCGCCGCTGCGGCCCCCCTGCTCGAGCAGCACGCGAAACGCCGGCAAAGGCTGCCGCGCCGCGCGCAGGAAGCCGGCCAGGTGCACCTGATCACCGAGGCCCAGGCCATTCGCGACCAGCTGGCCGCGCTGCAGAAACGCCTTGAACAATACGTGCACGGGCCGGCTGGCGCGGCGGAACAGGCGCTCGTCCTCGTACAGGCACAGCTGGTCGACGTCGCTGACGGGATAGAAGCCGTGCGCCACCAGCTCCTGCGCCTCGAAAGTGCTCAGGCCGACGGCTTGCGGGTCGCGCAACCAGCCATGATCGAGCCAGGATTGCAACAGGATGTGAATATCGGAGATGGGCATGGCAAGCGGATCGGCAGTGGCAAAGGCGCCTATTGTAGGCCAGCCTATAATAGCCGGGCCACACCCTCATTCAACGCACAGACTACGCCATGGCCCCACACGACGCGCTTTCCGAATTCGACCTGATCAAACAATATTTCGTGCGCCAGCGCCCCGGCCGCGCCACCCTGGGCATCGGCGACGATTGCGCGCTGCTCACGCCCGGCGCCGGCAAGCAGATCGCCATCTCCTCGGACATGCTGGTCGAGGACCGGCACTTCTTTGCCGGCGCCAACGCCCGCATGCTCGGTCATAAAAGCCTGGCCGTGAATCTGTCCGACCTGGCCGCCATGGGCGCGCGCCCCGTGGCATTCACGTTGGCTCTGGCGCTGCCGCAAGCCGAACGTGCCTGGCTGGCCGGCTTTGCCGACGGCCTGTTTGCGCTGGCCGACGCGTTTAATTGCGAACTCATCGGCGGCGACACCACCAAGGGGCCTTTGAATATCTGCATCACGGTGTTTGGCGAACTGGCGCCGGGCCAGGCCTTGCGCCGCAGCGCGGCCGTGGCAGGCGACGATATCTGGGTCAGCGGCACCCTGGGCGACGCGCGCCTGGCGCTGGCCGGCTACCGCATGGAACAGGAATTGTCGCCAGCCGACCTGGCCACCGCTGGCGCGCGCATGCATATGCCGACGCCGCGCGTGGCGCTCGGTTGCGCATTGGCGGAGCAAGGCCTCGCGCATGCGGCCATCGACATTTCGGACGGCCTGGTGGGCGACCTCGGTCACATATTGAAAGCGTCGCAGGTGGGTGCCACACTCGACGTCGACGCCCTGCCGGCCGGCCCCGTGCTGGCACGGCAAGACACCGCCCTGCGCCGCCGCTACACGGCCGCCGGCGGCGACGACTATGAACTGTGCTTCACGGCGCCAGCGTCCTCGCGCGACGCCATCGCCGCCCTGGCGGCCAGCTGCGGCACGCCCGCCACGCGCGTGGGCCGCATAGAGGCGGAAAGCGGCTTGCGGCTGGTGGATGCAAAGGGGCAACCGCTGGATCTGGCCTTGAGCTCTTTCGACCACTTCAGCGATTGAGCTAGCGCACCGCCACCCGCGCCAGCCCCGGCTGGTTCACCATCCAGTAGTGCTGGAAGGCCAGGCGGATATTGTCGCGCAGCTGGGTATCATCCCACGGCTTCGTATAGAAACGGTAGATGGCGCCCCGGTTGATCGAGTCGAGCACGGCTTCGAGGCCCGTGTAGCCGGACAGGATGATGCGGATGGTTTCCGGGTACAGCTCTTTTACTTTACTGAGAAATTCCGTGCCGCTCATGCTGGGCATGCGCTGGTCGCAGACGATCACGTGCACCCGGTGCAGGGCCAGCATTTCAAACCCTTCGGCCGGCGTGCTGGCCGTGAGGATCTGGTAGCCCTCGGGACGGAACAGCCGGTGCAATGACGACAGCACGTTGACGTCGTCGTCGACGATGAGCAGGGTTTGCGCCGGCTGGGCGGCCGGGTCGTGGCCGGGCGGCAGGCCGGCGCCGGCGACGATCATCTGCCCCAGTTCCAGCGCCGGCAGGGCGCGGCTGAAATAGAAGCCCTGGATCTCGTCGCAGCGGTTGCGCCGCAGGTATTCCAGCTGCGGGCGCGACTCCACGCCCTCGGCCACCACGCTCAGTTTCAGACTGTGCGCCATGCTGACGATGGCCAGCGCGATGGCCGCGTCGTTCGGGTTGCTGGTGATGTTGCGCACGAAGGCGATGTCGATTTTCAGCTTGTCGATGGGGAAGCGCTGCAGATACGCGAGGCTCGAGTAGCCGGTGCCGAAATCGTCGATGGCCACCTTCACGCCGATTTTCTTCAGTTTGCCCAGTACGACAATGGTGCGCTCGGCATTCGACATCAGCGCCGTTTCCGTCAGTTCCAGTTCCAGCAATTCCGGCGCCACGCCATACTGCGCCAGCGCGCGCGTCACTTCGCCTTCCAGGTCGCCTTCGGCAAACTGGCGGCTCGACACGTTCACGGCCACGTGCACTGGTCCCACTTCGCTGTCGCGCCACTCGGCGATCTGGCGGCAGGCAGCCTGGATCACCCAGGCGCCCACGCGCACGATCAGGCCCGTGTCTTCCAGCACGGGCACGAATTCGGCCGGCGCCACCAGGCCGTAGCCGGGACGGCGCCAGCGCAGCAGCGCTTCCACGCCGCTGATACGCCCCGTGCGCAAATCCACCTTCGGCTGGTAGTACAGGATGAACTGATCGTGTTCGAGCGCATGGCGCAGCGCCAGTTCCAGGTCCAGGCGCGCCAGCACCTGCACGTTCATGCCGGCCGTGAAAAAGCGGTAGCCGTCGCGGCCCGCCTGCTTGGCGCCGCCCATGGCCGTATTCGCGTATTTGATCAGGGTTTCCGGGTCGGTGGCGTCGTCCGGATACATGGCGATACCGATGCTGGCCGTCAGGGTGGCCGCATGGCCGCGCAAATCGAACGGCGCGCGCAAGGCTTCGCGCACCTGGTTGGCGACCGCCACGGCTTCCTGCTGGTTGCGGCTCATGGTCAGAATCAACGCGAATTCGTCGTTGCCCAGGCGCCCCACCGTGTCACGCAGGCGCACGCATTCGACCAGGCGGTTGCTGAACTGGCGCAGCAATTCGTCGCCCAGCGCCGCGCCCAGGGTGTCATTGATGCTTTTAAAACGGTCGAGCGCGATGAACAGCACCACGATGCGCCAGCTTTTCTCTTGCGCCAGTTCGACGGCCTGGGCCAGCGTCTGGTAAAACAGGCTGCGGTTCGGCAGCCCTGTCAAACCATCGTAATGGGCCAGGTGCTTGAGGCGCTCCTGCGCCTGGCGCCGTTCGCTGATGTCGCGCGCCACGGCGATCAGCAGCAGGCCGCCCGCGCCAGGGGTGCCAGGATAGCCGCCCGCCACGGGCGCCTGCGCATACCAGTGCCAGCCCAGTTCCACGGGCACCAGGCTCAGGTCGCGCCGCACCAGTTCGCATTCCGTCACTTCCGTGGCCAGGTGGGCCGGGCCGCCTGGCAGCGCGGCCAGGGGCGGGGCCGGCGGTGACGGCAGCAGGGTGCCGGGCGCCAGCGCCAGCAATTCGGCGCGCGCATAGCCGAGCAAACGGCACGCGCCGTCATTGACGTCGACCAGGGTCATGCCCAGCACGTCGACGAGGAAGATGGCGTCGGTGGTGGCGTCCATGGCGCCGCGAAAGCGCTGCAGTTCCGCCGTGCGCTGGCCCACCGTGCGTTCGAGCAAGGTGTTGTAGTGGCGCGCGGCGCGGTGCAGCAACCGCACTTCGAGCATGTTGCGGATGCGCGTGAGCACTTCAAGCGCGTCAAACGGCTTGCTGATGAAGTCGCGCGCGCCCGCTTCCAGCGCCGCCAGCTTGGCGTCCGGGTCGGCGGCGATCACCAGCACGGGCAGATAGCCTTCCAGTTCCAGCGGGCGCAAGGCATCCATCACGTCGTAGCCGCTCATGCCAGGCATCACCAGGTCGAGGATGATCAGGTCGAACTGCTGGCGCTGGTGCAGGCCGGCCACGGCGTGCGCGTCGAGGGTGCTGCTGATGGCCGTGTAGCCGCCGCTTTGCAGCAAATGCTCGAGCAGGCGCAAATTGACTTCCTGGTCGTCGACGATGAGAATTTTCGCCGCATAGATATCGGCCTGGCTGATCATGGCGCGCCTGTTCCCTTCTGCCGGCGCTGCTGCGCCACGTAGGCCAGGGTGCTGTTGATCGCCTCGGTAAATTCATCGAGGTTGATCGGCTTGGTCAGATAGCGGTAGAAGCCCAGCGCCAGGCTGCGCTCGACGTCGCCCGGCATGGCGTTGGCCGTCAGGGCGATGACGGGAATGTGCGCCGTGCGCGGATCGGCACGCAGCAGTTTCAGCGCGTCCGTGCCGTTCACGTGCGGCAGGTTGATGTCCATCAGGATCAGCTGCGGCAAATGTGTACGCGCCATTTCCACGCCCAGGCGGCCATCCGTGGCCGTCAGCAGCTGCAATTGCGGGCAGTAGCGCACGATTTCCTCGACCAGGGTCAGGTTGGCGGGATTGTCTTCCACGTACAGCAAGGTCACGGGCGCGCTGTGCTCGAGCAGCGCGCCGGCCAGGTCCGGCCGCGGCAAGGCCAGCGTGGCGGGTGCGGGCAAGGCATCGACCACGCGCAGCTCGATCCAGAAGGTGCTGCCCTCGCCTGGCGCGCTGGAGACGCCGATGCTGCCATCCATCAGCTCCACCAGGCGCTTGGTGACCACCAGGCCGATGCCGCTGCCTTCTTCCGTGCCGCCTTCCTGCCCCAGCCGGTTGAAAGGCTGGAACAGCAGCGCCACCTGTTCGCCGTCGAGGCCCACGCCCGTGTCGCGCACGCTGATGCGCACCCGCCCGCCCGCTTGCGGCACGCAATCGATGGCCACCTGCCCCCGCTCGCGGTTGTACTTGAGCGCATTCGACAGCAGGTTCAACAGGATTTGCTTGAGGCGCGTGCGGTCGGCCAGTACGTTCAGGGGGCAGGCATCGGGGAAGGCCATGCCGATGCCGCGCTGGCTGGCCAGCGGCGCGATCATGTCGCGGCATTCCTGCAAGATGGCGTCCAGGCCCACGGGTTCCAGCGACAGGCTGACGGTGCCCGATTCCACCTTGGCCAGGTCGAGGATTTCATTGATCAATGTCAACAAATGGCGCCCCGATTTCAGGATATGCCCGGCGAACTCCTTCTTTTGCTCCAGGGTCGACGGCAGGCGGTCGGAACTGAGGATTTGCGCGAAGCCCAGGATGGCGTTGAGCGGCGTGCGCAATTCATGGCTCATCGAAGACAGGAAGGCCGACTTGGCATAGTTGGCGCTGCGCGCCTCTTCCATTGCCATGGCCAGTTCGCCATTCGTCATTTCCAGCTGCACCGTGCGCTCGTGCACGCGCACTTCCAGCTCCTGGTTCAGGCGCATGACTTCCTGCTGCGCCTGGGTGCGCTGCTCGCCTTCGCGCGCCAGTTCGCCGTTCGAGCGCTCCAGCGCCTGCGTGCGCAGCTCGATCTCGGCCAGCATCTTGTTGAAGGAATCGACCAGTTGCGCCACTTCGTCGACGCTGAGCTTGCGCGCGCGGCGCGAATAGTCGCCCGTTTCAATCACTTCGCGCGCCACGTCGGCGATATCGAGGATCGGTTGCGTGATGACGAAATCAAGCCGGCGCAGCAGCAGCAAGGCCACCAGCAGCGCCAGTACCGTCACGCCCAGGGCGATGGCCAGGTAGTCGGCCGTGCGGCCGGCCAGCTCGTAGTCGGCGCGCAAATACACGGTGCCCAGCAGTTCGCCATTGTCGACGATGGGCTTGAACAGCTCCACCGAACTGCCGGCGATGCTTTCGCCTTCCTTGCCCACCTTCGCCGGCAGCTCGCCCACACGCTCATTCGCGCGGTAGCTGGCGAACAGGCTGCCATCGGCCTTGTACAGGGCGCCGGCCGTCACGCGCGGGCGGATGCGCATCAGGTTGAGGTTTTCCAGCGCCAGGCGCTCGTCGTCGAAGGCCAGCGCGGCCGAACTCATGTGCCCCAGCAGCTCGGCCTGGGTACTGATGTCGGCCACCAGGTTGCGGTGGTAGGCGCGCAAGTCGTAGACGACGATGGTGCCCAGCGAAATGACGAGGGCCACCAGGGTCGTCAGCAAGACCACCGACATCAGCTTGTGGCGGATGGAACGCAGTCTGATCATCTAGGCGCCTCCCGTCTGCACGCGGTAGGCGGCCAGCAGCATGCGCGCGCTGATGCGGATATGCGCCTGCGCCACGGGTTTCAAGGCCACGTCGAAGCGGACCTTGTCTTCGGCCATTACAAAATTGATCATGCTGCCCATCGCGTAGACCTCATCCGAATCGGACACCGTCAACAACGCCAGGCCACGGCTGGCGGCCAGCATCTCCTGCAGCGCCGGTTTCTCCAGCGCGCCCAGGTACAGCACGTGCAGCCCGGCCAGCGTTTCGCCGCGGCGCACTTTTTTCACCTGCACGGCGCGGCCGTTGACGCTATGCCCGGCCACGCTCTGTTCGAGCTGCTCGGCCAGCGCATCGGCGCCCGCCACGCCGATCACCAGCGGAGATTCGGGCCGGGCAAAGCTGCCGTCGGGCCATTCGACAAAGCCGGCAAACTTGTACAGATACGCGGCCTTGACCTGGCGTTCCAGCTCCCCCGGCACCTGTGCCCGCGCATCGGCGCACAGCACGCCAAGAAGCAGCAATAACCAGCCCAAGCGGAGAGAGCGGCGGCCAGCGCCGCGCGCGGGGCGGCGCAGGGGGCCAGGATGACGCCACCAGGTCCAGTTCAGAATTACCATGACAACCGAGTAAAGATATTGCAATCCGAAGGCGCGGCACCATGCCGCTTGCCTGTTCGAGCGATGCGCACCTGGGTGGCGCAGCGACAGAGCGCCTGCCGGCCCGAAGTGGTAGCAAATGTATAAAAGAGTGTACGCATTTTCGCTGTGACCGGGGAAAGTTTCTTTTACCGTTGACCATGCTACAGTCTTGCCACCATTTTCACCGCATGCAGGAGTCATCCATGAGCAACGAACTCGCCTCTCTCTCCACCGCCGTCGGCCTGGCCTTGCAGGCGAAGGGCTGGCTGCTGGCCACGGCGGAATCGTGCACGGGCGGCGGCGTGGCGCAAGCCGTCACGGATATTTCAGGCTCGAGCGCCTGGTTCGAACGGGGCTTCGTCACCTATTCCAACGGGGCCAAGACTGGCATGCTGGGCGTGCCCGCCACGCTGATCGCCGCACACGGCGCCGTCAGCGAGGAAGTGGCCGCTGCCATGGCGCAAGGCACCCTGGCCCACAGCGAAGCCCAGGTGGCCGTCTCGACCACGGGCATCGCCGGTCCCACGGGCGGCGTACCGGGCAAGCCCGTCGGCACCGTCTGTTTCGGCTGGGCCATGGACGGGCGCGCGCAGACGCAGCGGCTGGTGTTTGCGGGCGACCGGCAAGCCGTGCGCGAGCAGGCCGTGGCGCACGCCCTGCGCGAACTGCTGCGCTTTATCCAGTAGCATCGGCGATGCAGGCGCGGTCGCGGCCCGCCTGCTTGGCCGCATACAGGGCGCTGTCGGCGCGCATCAGCAATTCGTGGCGGCCGGCGCCGTGGCGCGGGTATTCCGCGATGCCGGCCGAAAAGGTGCAGCCCGTCAAGCTGTGCGGCGCCTGCTGGATCAGCAACTGGCGGTAGCGCGCGGCGATATCGTCGATCTTGTGCGCCGCGATGAGGCTGTCGGCTTCGCGCAACAGCAGGCAGAATTCCTCGCCGCCATAGCGACACAGCATGTCGCTGCCGCGCAACTGGCCTTCCACCAGGCGCGCGAACTGGATCAGCACTTCATCGCCAAAGTTGTGTCCGTAGGTATCGTTGACGCGCTTGAAAAAATCCAGGTCGATGATGGCGATGGCCACGGGCGCATCCGCATCGGCCTCGTGCAGGATGGCATTGAGACACGTTTCAAAATGGCGGCGGTTGTACAGGCCCGTCAGGTGGTCGCGCATGGCCTGTTCCTTCAGGCTGTCCTGCAGGGAATTGACGTGCAGGATCTGGTGCGCCAGCTCTCGGTTCAGGTGCTCGAGCTTGGCGTTTTCCGTCTCGCGCGCCGCCTGCAGTTCCAGCGCCTTGTCGCGCTCGGCCTTCAGGCTGTGCATTTCCTTTTCCAGGTTGCGCATCAGGCTGCGCGAGGCGCGCGCCGACTTGCTGCTGGCCTCGTAGGCGGCCTGGTATTGCTGCAAATAGCCATACGCGGCCTGCCATTCTCCCAGCTGGGCATTGATATCGGACAAGCCGCGCAAAATCTGCTGCTGGTGAAACGGATTGCGCGTCCAGCTCAGCAGGCTGTGCGCCTGCGTCAGCGAGGCCAGCGCCTGCGCCGTCTGGCCCGCGTGCAGGTCCAGCTTGCCGCGCACCAGCCACGCATGCATCTGCTCTTCCAGGTCCTGGCCCCGGCGCGCATATTCTTCGGCCCGCAGCAGCAATTGCAGGGCGCTCTCGGGCTGGCGCAGCAGGATGGCCGCGTGGGCGGCGATGCAGAACAGGAAGGCGCGCACGGCCAGGTCTTCTTCCGGCCACTCGTAAAACGGCTCCACCAGCGCCAGCGCCTCGGCCGGCTTGCCGGTGGCTAATAAACACATGGCCAGGTTGGCCGAGACGATGGTTTGCTGGTATTTGAGTTTTTGCGTGCCGATGATCTCGAGCGCCTCGACCAGCAGGGGAATCGCGTCCTCATCGTTGCCCAGGTCATGCTGCGACGAGGCCAGGTTCGACAGGCTGTTGACCCGGTGCGCGGGGCTGCCGAAACGCTCGGCAATGTCGAGCGCCAGCAAAAAGTTGCGCGGGCCGTCCTGCGTATCGCCACGGTTCAGGGCATCGACGCCCAGGCGCGCGTACAGCATGAATTTGTGCAAGGAATCGGGTATCTGCGCGGCCTGGCTGCGCGCCTGCAGGAAATGCTGCTCGGCATCGGCAAAATCGCCGCGCCGGCTCGCATACGCGCCCTGCAGGGCAGCCACTTCCATGCCCCCTTCCAGGTCGCCGCTGTGCTGGAAATACGCGCCCAGACGTTCGCACGACGGTTCGGCCTCGCCCGCGTAATACGCCAGCCAGCAATGATTGAGTTCCGCATACGCGCCGCCGCGCGCATACTGTTGCCGTTGCGCCGCCGCCAGCGCCATCTGCGCCAGCCGGCGTGCCTGGCGGCGGTTACCGACCAGGCAAGACAGGGCTTGCTGATTCAGACGGTCAATGTCGGCTTTATCGAGACTGGAGATCGGCACTGCGTCCTCGTTCACACTCTGGGGTGGATTTTTCACACAAAACTTGCTCTGTATCAATGGTATCCTGATTAACATCATAACCAGATTCGCTGTTCCGCATGGCATATTTGCAAAGGATTGTGGTAAAAATGCCAGTCGTGGCCTGGCCGGGCGCCTGCGCCGCTGTCACGGATCTTTGATTGTCACTGACGCAACAACTTGGAGTAGTCGCAATGCAAAACACGGTACATTTCATCCTGCAGGGCAAGGGCGGCATCGGCAAGACCCTCGTCTCGACCCTGCTGGCCCAGTGGATAGGCGGCAAGGATGGCGCGCCTTTGCGCTGCTATGACACCGATCAGGAAAACGCCACGTTCTCGCGCTACAAGGCGATGAACGTCAAGCATGTGCCCGTGATGACGGATGCGCGCAACATCGACCCGAAACGCTTCGACGCGCTGATGATCGATATCCTCGAAGAAGACGGCAACTGCGTGGTCGACAATGGCGCGAACACGTTTTCGCCGCTGATGGGCTACCTGCTGGAAAACGACTGCTTCTCGCTGCTGGAAGAATCGGGCCGCAAGGTCTACATCCACACCATCGTCGGCGGCGGCGATACCCTGCACGACACGGCCACGGGTTTTGTGGCGACAGCCCAATCGACGACCGTGCCGCTGGTGCTGTGGCAAAACGAACACTTCGGCCTGCTGCAATCGGCGTCGGGCAAGCAGTTCGTCGAATCGCAGTCGTATGCCGACAACCGCGCGCGCGTCAAAGGCAGCATCACCTTGAGCCAGCGCAATCCCGACACCTTTGGCGCGGACGTCAAGAAAATGAACACGGCGCGCCTGACGATGCAGGAAGTGCTGCAGAACGACAAGTTCAACATCATGGAAAAGCAGCGCATCAAGGTCGTCTACCGCGACATCTTCGAACAGCTCGACAAGGTGCAGTGGTAGATGGACCAGCACAAACTGCGCAGCCACGTGTTCGACAAGACGGGCATCAAGATCGACGTCGATGACCCGATATTCGCCCTCGTGGCGCTGAACGAAGCCGTGCTGGCGGAAACCGTCGAGCGCCAGCTGGCCCTGCTCGATGCTGCCACGCAGGCGCTGGCGGCCCAGGCGCGCGCGGCGGGCGGCTTGCCTGCGGCCATGCCCCTGCCTGCGCCGGAAGCGCCCCTGTCCGCCCCTTGGTTTTCTCCGCGCGAATGGCGCTTGCTGGGCGCCGCGGCCATCGTCTCTGTCGCCTGCGCGCTGCTGGTGCTGGGCGGCGCGGCCCTGCTGTATAAACTGTAGCACCGACCGTAGTATCGTCGCGCTGCGCCAGCCACGAGCGAGCCGCAGCGTCTTCTCCACCTACCCTGGAAGCATGCATGAAACCGATCAAACTGCTGGCCCTCCCCGCCCTGCTGCTGTCGCTGTACGGCGCCCCCTTGAGCCTGAGCCACGCCGCCGATGCGGCAGTCGCGACGGGCGCGACGTCCGTGCCGCATATCGCCTACGAAAAATACACCTTGCCGAACGGCCTCGACGTGATTCTCGTGGAAGACCATAAATTGCCCGTCACGGCCGTCAATATCTGGTACCACGTGGGTCCCGCGAATGAAGCGCCGGGCCTGACGGGCTTTGCGCATTTGTTTGAGCACATGATGTTTGCCGCCACCAAGCACGTGCCGCGCGGCATGGCCGACCAGTTGCTCGAAGGCGCGGGCGCCACGGATTCGAACGGCAGCACGGATTTCGACCGCACCAATTATTTCGACACGGTGCCGTCGAACCAGCTGGAACTGGCCCTGTGGACGCATTCCGACCGCATGGGCTACCTGCTGGACGTGCTCGACCAGACAGCGCTGACGAACCAGCAAGACGTGGTGCGCAACGAGCGCCGCCAGAGCGTGGAAAATGCGCCCTACGGCATCGTGCAGGAAGCGCTGTACCACCAGCTGTTTCCCAAGACCCACCCGTATTACGCCAGCGTCATCGGTTCGCACGCGGATATCCAGAACGCGAAACTGGCCGACATCAAGGAATTCTTCAGCAAATACTATGGCCCCAACAACGCCAGCCTCGTGATCGCGGGCGATATCGACAAGGCGAAAACCAAGGAGCTGGTGAATAAATATTTCGGCAGCTTCAAGAGCGGCCCGGCCGTGCCGAAACCCGATGTCGTGACGCCGCCCATCACGCAGGAACGCCGCATCGTGGTGCAGGACCGGGTCGAATTGCCGCGCGTCTTCATGGCCTGGCTGACGCCGTCCGCCTACACCAGGGATGACGCGGAACTGTCGATGGCCGCGCACATCCTGGCCGGCGGCAAGTCCAGCCGTTTATACAAATCGCTCGTGTACGACAAGCAGATCGCCCAGGACGTGGGCGCCAGCCAGGGATCGAACGCCCTCACCTCCATCTTCACCATCGACGCGACGGCGCGCCCGGGCCGCCAGCCCGAGGAAATCGAGCAAGCCTTGCAGGCGGAGCTGGAACAATTGCGCGCCAAGGGTCCCACCGAGAAGGAACTGGAACGCGCGCGCAACAGCATCGAGACCACCATGCTGAGCCAGGTGGAAAAAATGGGCGGGCGCGGCGTGGCCAACTTGCTCAACGAATACAACCAATACGTGGGCGACCCCGGCTACCTGGCCAAGGATATCGAGCGCTACCGCCAGGTGACGGCAGCCGGCGTGCAGCGCGCCGTGGACACGTACCTGAAAAACCAGTCGCGCGTCGTCGTCTACGGCGTGCCGGGCAAGCCGGACCTGGGCGCGGAAGTGCCGACGCCGACGCCTGGCAAAGTCAAGCCTGCGCCAGGTACGGCCATCAATGCCGACGAGCCATGGCGCAATGCCGTGCCGAAGGCCGGTCCCGCACCGAAGATTGTTTTACCGCAAGGAAAATCGTTCACCCTGGCGAACGGTTTGACCGTGATCCACCACTACAACGGGGCCGTGCCGCTCGTTTCCAGCCAGCTGGTGATCAAGAGCGGCTCGGGCGCCAATCCGCTGGCGCAGCCGGGCTTGTCGAGCTTTACGGCGCAATTGCTGCAGGAAGGCACGGCCACGCGCACGGCGCCGCAGATCGCCGACGATGTGGCGCAGCTGGGTGCCCTGCTGAGCACAGGCTCCGGCACGGATGCCTCGTTCGCCCAGCTGACGTCGCTCAAAGCCACCTTCCCGCAAGCGCTGGACGTGCTGGCCGACGTGGTGCTGCACCCACAATTCCCGCAAGAAGAAGTCGAGCGCCAGCGTGCCAGCCGCATCGGACAGCTGGCACAGCAGCGCGAAAACGCGGGCGCGGTGGCGGCCCGCGTAGAAGCGGCGGCCCTGTATGGCCCGCAGCATCCGTATGGCTACATCCAGCTGGGCACGGAAGCGGCGCTGAAAGCGGCCAGCCGCGCCGATCTGCAAGGTTTCTGGCAGCAGCATTATCTGCCGAATAATGCGGCGCTGATCGTCTCGGGCGATATCGGCGAAGCGGAACTGAAGGCGCTGGCCGAAGCGAAGTTCGGCAGCTGGAAGCCAGGCACGGTGGCGCCGGCCGTGGCCGCCGCGCCGCAGACGACGAAAGCAAAATTGATCCTGGTCGACAAGCCGGGCGCGCCGCAAACGGCCGTGCGCCTGTCGACCATCGCCGTGCCGCGCGCCACACCCGACTACGCGCCGCTGCAAGTGATGAACGCGGCGCTGGGCGGCTTGTTTACCAGCCGCCTGAACACCAACTTGCGCGAAGAAAAGGGGTATACGTATGGCGTGCGCTCGCAATTCCAGTACCGCAACCAGCCTGGACCGTTCTCGATTGCCGCCAGCGTGCGCACCGATGTGACAGGCCCGGCCGTGTCGGAAACCGTCAGGGAAATCCGCGCCATGATCGCCAAGCCCTTGAGCAACAAGGAATTGGCGAATGCGCGCAACTCGCAAGTGCTGTCCTTGCCCGGCCAGTTCGACACGAACGCCAGCATCAGCGCCAGCATGGCGAACGCGTACATCTACGGCCTGGGCCTCGACTATTACACGACCTTGCCGCAGCGCTTTGCCAGCGTGACGGACAAGCAAGTGCAGCAGGTGGCGAAAAAATACTTGCAGCCGGAAAAGCTGATCGTTATCGGCGTGGGCGACAAGGCGAAGATCGCGCCGCAATTGAGCAAGCTCAAACTGGCGCCCGTGGAATTGCGCGATGCTGAAGGCAACGTGAAGTGATCAGGATTAGCGGCGCTTGAACAGCGCCGCTTTATCCACCAGCGCCGCGATCGTCACGCCCGCCGTGTAGGCGAGCAAGTCGACCCAGCCGAAGGCAGAGCCCAGCACCAGGTGCCCCAGCGGATGCGCGCGCAGCGCGACGAGCCACGGCGCCTGGATCAGCTGGCCGAATTCCACGGCAAAGCAGATCAGCAGAGACCACAAGGCCAGTTGCCACGTGCGCATGCGCGTGGCAACGATGCCCAGCGCAAAGACGATCATCATGGCCCACAGGGCGTCGCCCGGATACTTGCCGAGCGCGGCGGGGACGAATTGGGGATAGGCGCGCGAGGCCAGGCCCAGCGCGATGACAGCCACGGTTGCGCCCACCTGCAGCAGGCGGCGGCGTTCAGGTTTTACCAGGAACATATTTCCATTCAAAGGCACAATACGGGCCGAACCATTGCGGCCCGTCCGATATTGTACTGCGCAGCCGTGTCCGCCTGTAGCCTAATGCATCAGTTCAACTTGACGTTCTGCGCCAGGAAATCGAGAAAGACGCGCACGCGCAACGGCACATGCCCGCCTTGGCCCACGAAGACGGCATGCACTTCCTCGCTGTCACCGGGGTTGAACTCTTCCAGCACGGTCTGCAAACGGCCGGCCGCGATATCGGCGCGCACCTGGAAGGCGGCCAGGCGCGCCAGCCCCAGTCCCGCCAGCGCCAGTTGCCGCAAGGCTTCGCCATCGCTGGCCTGCGCATTGCCAATAACCGGCACGACAACGTCGCCGTCAGGCAGGCGCAGCGGCCAGCCCGAGCGGGCGCGCGCGTAATTGGCGTCGAGCAGATTGTGCGATGCCAGCTCGGCGGGCGTCAGCGGCGTGCCGCGCCGCGCCAGGTAGGCTGGCGCCGCCACGATCGCCATGCGCGTCTGGCCCAGCTTGCGCGCCAGCAGGCTGGAGCTTTTCAGGGGACCGGCCCGCACGGCCACGTCCGTGCGCTGCTCGAGGATATCGACCACTTCATCCGTGAGCACGATGTCGAGCGTCACCTCGGGATAGCGTTCCAGGAACAGGGGCGCCAGCGGCAGCAAAAAATGCTGGCCGAACGGCACGTTCGCATTGACCCGTATTTTGCCGCGCGACACATCCTGCATGCCGGCGCAGCGCTCGGCCTCGTCCAGCGCCGCCAGCACATGCCTGCCCCGTTCGTACAGGCCGCAGCCTTCGGCCGTCAGCTGCAGCTGGCGCGTGGAACGGTTCAGCAGGCGTGCGCCCAGGCGCTCTTCCAGCCGCGCAACGAGCTTGCTGACGGCCGATGGCGTCATGCCGCAGGCGCGCGCGGCGGCGGAAAAACCTCCCAGCTCGACCACGCGCACAAACACTTCCAGCTCGCCGGAACGGTTCACTTCCAGTCTGGCCATTGTGAATTCAACTCATAAATGTTCTTCGATGAGATAGTCTAGTACATAAATGGCTTTGCTTTCATCATGCACACATTCCCCTTGATGAAGCGAGCCGCCATGCAACGATTTCCCCTCCTCCCCGCCGCCCTGCTGAGCCTGGCACTGAGTGTTTCCTCCGCCCATGCGGCCGAACCTCCTCAAGCCTGGCTGGCCAGCTGGACGGCCAGCCCCCAAACCGTGTGGGGCAGCGATTTCCTCTTCCCACCCAACGTGCCCGCCGTGCTGCACGGGCACACCGTGCGCCAGGTGGCGCGCCTCAGCGTGGGCGGCCCGCGCGTGCGCATCGTGCTGTCGAACGCGTATGGCAAGGTGCCGCTGCACATCGGCGCGGCCAGCGTGGCCCTGGCCGCGTCCGGTTCAACCATCAAACCCGGCAGCCTGCGCACGCTGACCTTTGCCGGCCAGCCCTCGGCCAGCGTCGCGCCGGGCGCGCCGCTCGTCAGCGACCCCGTCGAGCTGTCCGTGCCGGACCTGGCGCGGCTGACGGTGAGCATCCATTTGCCACAGGCCAGTCCAACTTCCACGTTTCACTGGGATGGCCGCGAGACGGCGTGGATCGCGCCGCATGACCAGACGCGGGCCGCGCGCATTGATAACGCGCCCGGCGTGCAGACCACCACGGCGCGCCTTTTACTGACGGCCATCCAGGTGGAGGCGACGGCGGCGGGGCAAGCTGTGGCCATCCTCGGCGACTCGATCACCGATGGCGCCAGCGCCAGCCTGGGGATGGATGCGCGCTGGCCCGATTTCCTGGCAGAACGCCTGGCGCCGCACGGCGTGGCCGTGATCAATGCGGGCATTTCCGGTGGGCGACTGTTGTCCGACGGCATGGGAGACAACGCCCTGGCGCGTTTCGAGCGCGACGTGCTGGCGCAGCCTGGCGTGCGCACGGTGATCGTCTTGTTGGGGATCAATGACATCAGCTGGCCCGGCACGGCGTTTGCGCCACGGGAAAAACGGCCAACATTGGAGGAGTTAACGGCCGGCTACGCCCAGCTGGTGGCCCAGGCCCGCAGCCGCGGCGTGCGCGTGATCGCGGCCACCCTGACGCCGTTCGAAGACGCCCTGCCCGGCACGCCCCTGAGCGACTATTATCAGCTTGATAAAGATGCGCTGCGCCAGCAGCTGAACGCGTGGATACGCGCCAGCAGCCTGTTTGACGCCGTACTCGACTTCGACGCCTGGGCGCGCGACCCGGCCCACCCGCTGCGCCTGCTGCCCGCCTACGACTCGGGCGACCACCTGCATCCGGGCGACGCGGGCAACCGCTCGCTGGCGGAAGGGATAGACCTGTCGCTACTGTTTAACAGTAAAGATCAGTCGCCCAGGCCCGCGTACAAAGCCGTGCTCAAGTAGCGTTCGCCAAACGACGGGATGATGGTGACGATGGTCTTGCCCGCGTTTTCCGGACGGCGCGCCACTTGCAGGGCGGCCCACAGGGCGGCACCCGACGAGATGCCGACCAACAAGCCTTCGTCGCTGGCGGCCAGGCGCGCCGTGGCGAACGCATCGTCATTCTTGACGCAGATGATTTCGTCGTAGATGGTCGTGTTGAGGATCTGCGGCACGAAACCGGCGCCGATGCCCTGGATCGGGTGCGGTCCCTTGGTGCCTTTCGACAGCATCGGCGACGCTTCCGGTTCCACGGCAATCACTTGCACGCCGGGCTTGCGCTCCTTCAGCACTTCGCCGATGCCGGTAATCGTGCCCCCCGTGCCCACGCCGGCGACGACGATGTCCACTTGCCCATCCGTATCGCGCCAGATTTCCTCGGCCGTCGTGGCGCGGTGGATGGCGGGATTGGCGGGATTATTGAATTGCTGCAGCATCAGGTAGCGCGGGTCGGCCGCCACCAGTTCCTCGGCCTTGCGGATGGCGCCCAGCATGCCTTCGCTGCCCGGCGTGAGCACCAGCTCGGCGCCATAGGCGCGCAGCAGGATGCGCCGCTCGCGGCTCATGGTGTCGGGCATGACGAGGGTGCAGCGGTAGCCGCGCGCGGCGCACACCATGGCCAGCGCGATGCCCGTGTTGCCGCTGGTGGGCTCGACGATGACGGTATCGGGATGGATTTTGCCGGCGGCCTCGGCCGCAACGATCATGGACAGGCCGATGCGGTCCTTGACGCTGTGCGCGGGATTGTAGAATTCGAGTTTGGCCAGGATGGTGGCCACACTGCCGGCGGCGATGCGGTTGATGCGCACCAGGGGCGTGTTGCCGATCAGTTCAGTGACGTCGTTGGCGATGTTCATGGGAGTCTCCACAGCTATATCAGAAAATCCCAGTCTACCGCTTTTTCACGGCAGCGCACGTGGTGCGCTGCCGAAACTGAACAATTACTTAACGTCCAGCAATTCCACGTCGAAGATCAATGCCGAGTTCGGCGGAATGTCGCCATTGCCTGCGCCGCGCGGACCGTAAGCCAGTTCGCCTGGAATGATCAGGGTGCGCTTGCCGCCCACTTTCATGCCGGCCACGCCCTGATCCCAGCCCTTGATGACCATGCCCTTGCCGAGCGGGAAATCAAACGGGCCACGGCCCACGGAGCTGTCGAATTTCTTGCCGCGCGAATCTTTCGCCAGCGGACGGTACAGCCAGCCCGTGTAGTGCACGGTGACGGCATTGCCGGCGGACGCTTCCTTGCCCGTGCCGACCTTGTTGTCGATCAGGATCAGTTTATCGGCGACAGGGCCGGGGCTCAGCGAGACGGCGGAGGCGGGAACAGGCGCTGGCGCCTGTGCCTGCGCCAGCGACGCGGCGACGGAGCAGATCAGGGCAAACAAAACGGAGCTACGCGTCATGATGTATTCTTTCAGTGAGTTTCGGTGAGATCCCTGCGCCAGCAAACCGGCAGGGAACGCCAATAATAGCAAACCGCCGCAACGATAGGAAAAACTTGTCGCCCGATACCCATTGCCCCCGCCTGTTTTACGCGCTGTGGCCCGATGCGGCCACGCGCGCGGCCCTGGCCGCCTGGCAGGCGCGTCTGGACGGCAAACCTGTGTGCGCGGACAAGCTGCACCTGACCCTGGCCTTCCTGGGCCAGCGCCGGGCCAGCGATCTGCCGGCCCTGCTGGGTATCCTGGAACACATGCCGGCGCGCGCCATGCCCCTGCTGTTCGATCACGCCAGCCATTTTGCGCAGCTGGCGCTGGCCTGGGCCGCCCTGGCGCAGCCGTCGCCCGCCCTGCTGGACTTGCGCGCGGCCTGCATGCAGCGCCTGGCGGAACAGGGACTGGCGCCGCGCTTCGAACACGACCGCTTCACGCCGCACATCACCCTGGCACGCCAGGCGCCGCCACCGGCCATCGGGGACTTCGCGCCCATCGCCTGGCAGGCGGACGAGCTGGTGCTGGTGGAATCGATCAAAAGCAGCGGTGACTACCGCATCTTGGCCAGTAGGAAATTAAGCTAGGCGGCGTCCGGCACGGCGGCTAATTTGTCCTGGCGCAAGCTTTTCAGCGCATGGGCGGCCGCCACCATGCCGAAACTGGCCGTCACCACCACGCTGGAACCGAAGCCGGCGCAGTTCAAGCCCGTGACGCCGGCGGCGGGCGTGCCATCGATGGCGCACGCTTCCGCGCTTTCTGGCGTGCTCAAAGGTTCCATGGAAAACACGGCATCGACGTTGAATTTGTTTTTCACGCCACGCGGGAAACCATATTCAGTACGCAACAGTTTTCGTACCCGCTTGAGCAGCGGTTCCTGTTCCGTTTTCGACAGGTCGCGCACGGCGATCAGGGTCGGGTCCGTCTGGCCGCCCGCGCTGCCGATGGTCAGCATGGGAATGTTGCGCGCGCGGCAATATGCGATCACGGCCGCTTTCGCCTTGGCATTGTCGATGGCGTCGACCAGGTAGTCGAAATCGCGTCCGCCCAGCAACTGCTCCAGATTATCGGGAGTAATAAAATCCTCGATCTGCGTGACCTGGCAAAACGGGTTGATCAGTTCGATGCGTTCGGCCAGGGCCGTGATCTTCGCCTGGCCGATGGTGTCGCTCATGGCCTGGATCTGGCGATTGATGTTCGATTCGGCAACATTATCGAGGTCGATCAGGGTCAGGCGGCCGATGGCGCTGCGCGCCAGCGCTTCGACGATCCAGGAACCGACGCCGCCCACGCCGATCACACACACATGCGCGGCGCGGAAGCGTGCCAACGCGGGGGCGCCGTACAGGCGGGCAATGCCGCCAAAACGCCGCTCAAAATCGATCTCGGTCAAGTCCATGGAAATTTGTTCATTGGTGAAGGTATGCATGGCGCCATTTTAACGGACACTGCGCTGGCGGATATTCTAAAATAGCCGAATTGACACAGCGACAAGCCGCACTGTCGCCACGCCCCCACACCGCCCACCACGAGAACTCGCCATGACCTCTCCCCTGTTCGACTCCGTTCCCGGCTTTGACCAGCCCATCGCCGTGCTCAAGCATTGCCACGACAAGATCCGCAAGCAGCTGACGACCTTGCAAAACCTGCTGGGCCACCTGGCGCAGCACGGCAACACGGCGGACGCGCAGCAGGCGGCCAAGGCGGTGTTGCAATATTTCAATAAAGCCGCCCATTTGCACCATGACGATGAAGAGCAGGACTTGATGCCCATGCTGCAGGCGACCGCCACGGGCGACGATGCCGCTCTGCTGTCCACGCTGGTGCCGGAAATTCTGGCCGACCACCAGCGCATGGACCAGGCCTGGCTGACCCTGCGCCCGGAACTGGACGCCATCGCGGCAGGCACGGGCACGCAACTGGCCGCCGAGGGCGTGGCCTCCTATGTCGCCGCCTACCAGGCCCACATGAGCAAGGAAGAGGGGCACTTGGCGCCGATGGCCAAGCGCCTGTTCAGCGCGCAACAGATGGAGCGGCTGGGCACGGCCATGCAGCGCCGCCGCGGCATCGCGCCCGATGCACCGGAAGTGCCCGCAGCACCGGACGCGGCCGCCGTGCTGGCGGCCATGCGCACCGACTACGTGCAATCGAGCCTGAACGAGACGGACGTGCTGGCCGATCCCATCGCCCAGTTCCAGAAATGGTTTGCCGAGGCCGTCAACGCGCAGGTGATGGAGCCGAACGCCATGGACCTGTCCACCGTCAGCGTCGAAGGCAAACCCAGCTCGCGCATCGTGCTGATCAAGCAGTTCGATGAACGGGGTTTTACCTGGTACACGAATTACCATAGCGACAAGGGCCAGCAGCTCGAACACAATCCAAACGCCGCCCTGCTGTTCTTCTGGCGCGAGCTGGAACGTCAAGTGCGCATCGAGGGCACGGTGGTGAAAACCACGGCGGCCGAGAGCGACGAGTATTTCAATGTGCGCCCTGTGCAAAGCCGCCTGTCGGCGATTGCCTCGCAGCAAAGTGCGCCCATCGACAGCCGGGCCGCACTGGAAAGCAATTACGCGGCCGTGGCCGCCGCCGTCGGCGACGCGCAGCCACCGCGCCCGGACCACTGGGGCGGCTACCGCTTGCAAGCGGAACGCATCGAGTTCTGGCAGGGACGCCGTTCGCGTTTCCACGACCGCATCGTGTTTACCCGCGATGCTGACGGGCAATGGAGCATGCAACGCTTGCAACCCTGAGCAAGCCAGTCAAGGCGGCGCAAAGCAAGCTGGTCAATATAGGTGTAGGCTATGAGGGTAGAAGTTACTAAATGACATTGTTTCTCAATTTGCGGTTGCTACGGCAATCGCTGCATTGGAGGCCATTTTGTTTGTACAAAACCAACTCAAGTCGTGGATCGCCAGCATTCGCAGCAAGACCGCCTTGCCGCTACGCATAGAATTGTGGAACGGCCAGCATGTCGACCTGTCCAGCGAAGCGCCCAGAGTCACCATCCGCCTGCCGACCGTCGCCTCGGCCCGCTATCTGCTGAACCCGTCGCTGGCCAATCTGGGCTCGGCCTATGTGGAAGGCAATATCGAGGTCAAGGGCACGGCGATGGACATGATTGCCATCTGCAATGCCCTGGCCCGCAATACCTTGAAGCCGGAAGGCAAGCTGGCCCGCATCGTGCGCAGCTTTACGCACGACAAGAGCAAGGATGCCGAAGCCATCCGCTACCACTACGACGTGTCGAACGCGTTCTATGAACAGTTTCTCGACCCCGCCCTCGTGTATTCCTGCGCCTATTTCGAACACGGCGATGAAACCCTGGCGCAGGCGCAAGTCAAGAAGATCGACCATATCCTGAAGAAAATCCAGCTGCAACCGGGCCAGACCCTGCTCGACATCGGTTGCGGCTGGGGTGCGCTCGTCATCCGTGCCGCGCAGCAATATGGCGCCCGCTGCGTGGGCGTGACCTTGTCGGAAAACCAGTATGCGCTGGCGCGCGAGCGCGTGGCGGCGGCCGGCCTGTCACACTTGATCGATATTCGCCTGCAAGATTACCGCGACGTCACGGGCCAGTTCGACCGCATCACCAGCGTGGGCATGTTCGAGCACGTGGGCCTGAAACACTTGCCCGACTACTTTTCCATCATCCACAAGCTGCTGGCGCCGGACGGCATGGCGATGAACCACGGCATCACCTCGACCGACCCGGAGAATGGCGAAACGCCGTATGGCGGCGGCGAATTCATCGAAAAATATGTGTTTCCGCACGGCGAGCTGGCGCACATCGGCAATGTCCTGAAAACCATGCAGCAGGGGGGACTGGAAGTGCTGGACGTGGAAAACCTGCGCCGCCACTATGCGCGCACCTGCGCCCTGTGGACGGAAAATTTCGAAGCCAATGCCGAGCAGATCCGTCCACTGGCGGGCGAACGGCGCTTCCGCATCTGGCACGTCTACCTGGCCGGCTGCGCCTATGCCTTCGAGCAAGATTTGATCAGCCTGTACCAGATCGTCTGCGTGAAGGCGGGCCGGCGCTCTTCCACGCTGCCCTGGTCGCGCAACTACATGTATGCGCAGGAGAATACGCAGGAGACAAGGCCGGCGCCCGTGCTTACGCCCTGACAGGCGCGCGGGGCGTTCACTTCAGGCGTCCCGCGTACATGGCGCGGAATTTCTCCACCTTGGGCGCGACGACCAGCGCGCAATAGCCCTGCAAGGGATGCTGCTCGGCATAATTCTGATGGTAATCCTCGGCCGGATAAAAGGTGGCGGCCGGCGCCAGCTGCGTGACGATGGGCGCATCCCACACGCCGGCCATCTCGGCCACGACCTTGCGCGCCACGCTTTCCTGCGCGGCCGACTGGTAATAGATGACGGAACGGTATTGCGTGCCAACATCGTTGCCCTGGCGATTCAAGGTGGTGGGGTCATGCAGCGTAAAAAAGATTTCCAGCAAGTCGTGGTAAGCGATGACGGCGGGATCGAATTCCAGGCGCACCACTTCCGCGTGGCCCGTGTCGCCCGTGCAAACCTGTTCATAGGTGGGGGCGGGCACCTTGCCGCCCGTGTAGCCGGACTCGACGCGCGTCACGCCGCGCACTTCCGCGTACACGGCAGCGAGGCACCAGAAACAGCCACCGCCCAGTACCGCCACTTCCGTCTGTTGATTCATGATGTCCTCCCGCAACGCCTCTGCGACGTATCATTTCACCACTGTAACGTAAAGCGCAACGGCCTGCAGCGCCGCTTGAAACGGCGCGTTAGGCACCGCACATAGGGGCATGCCGGCCACGATTGCACTGGTGCGGCCGATTTTTGGCATAATGTCAGCAAATAGACAGGTCACCCATGAACACACGCTCTCCCCGCGCGCCAGCGCAAGAATTCGATACGACACATTTCCGCCAGGCACTATCACAGTTTGCCACCGGCGTGACGGTCATCACGACGCGCCTGGCCGACGGCAGTTTCCGTGGCTTGACGGCCAGTTCCTTCAATTCCGTCTCGCTGTCGCCGCCCCTGGTGCTGTGGAGCCTCGGTTCCGTGGCGAACAGCATGCCCATTTTCAGCGGCAACTCGCATTACGTCATCAATGTGCTGGGCGCCGACCAGGCGGAACTGGCGACGCGTTTTTCACGCCGCACGCCGAATCCCTTCGACGATGTCGAGTACGAACTGTCGCGCACGGGCCAGCCCATCCTGAAAGGCGCATCGGCCTGGTTCGAATGCCACAACCGCAGCCGCTATCCGGAAGGTGACCACGTCATTTTCGTGGGCGAAGTGGAACAATGCGCGTTTGCCGCGCAGCCGCCCTTGATCTTCCACAATGGGAAGTTCAATACCCCGCCAGCCTGAGCGTGAACGGGACAAAAAAAATCCGCCGAAGCGGATTTTTTGTTTTACAGGGTAAAGTTATACCCGATGCTGATACTCACGGCAACCGGGTCGAGCTTGATGTCCTGCGTCTGCCCCGTCGAGAATTTCGCCTTGGTTTTCAGGTAGGTCTTGACCACGGCCACATCGGCAAACCAGCGCTCGTTGAAGGCCAGGGTGCTGCCGACCACCAGGCTGCCGGTCAGCTTGTTGTCCATGCGGTAGGTCACTGGTTTTCCACCCGGATCCAGCAAGGCCGTCATCTGGCCCGAACCTTTTTCCTTTTGGAAATAAGCATACGTCAAGCCCGCGCCCACGTAGGGGCGGATCATCGCATTGGGCTGGAAGAAACGGTATTGGATGAAGGCCGTCGGCGGCAAGGCTTCCGCCGTCCCCAGCTTGCCCGTGCCCTTGATGGAACCGTCGCCGATCAGGTCATGCTTGTACGGCACGCCCAGGATCATTTCAGCGGAAACATTGTCCGTGATCATGTAGGCAAAGGTAAGGATGGGCTTGGTATCCGACTTGACGTCGGCTTTCGTGCCCGGCAGTGCCGGCGCGGAAATGTCGCCACTGTCCACGTGCGGCGTGATCTTGTTGAGGCCGGCTTTGACCATCCAAGTGCCAGCGCTTTGCGCCGAAGCGCCCGTCGCCATGGCCATCGCGGCGGCTGCAGCCAGCACGCGTACAGCGGTATTCAAACGATTCTTCATCTTGTCTCCTGATTCAGTATGTGCGGAGTGTTCCGCTTTCGAGTCTTGTCGCTACCGGCACCGGCCGCGCCTCCCAGGCACAGCAGGTACGGCCCTCCCTTACAGCCAGCCCCGCACGACCATGTCCTTGGCCACGTAGCGGGCCAGCAACAGGTTATTGAACGGCGTAGGGTGCACATCGTCGGCATACGAGTAATGGCTGACGTCGCCCGCTTTCAGGTTCGTGCCATTGCACACGAGCGAGCTGCTCAGGAAATTCTTCGCCGTGCTCAGGTCGCACGCCGTCTCGCTGACGTTGGTCAAGCCATACGGACCAGGATTGACGCCCTGGTCATGGCTGACGGCAAACACGTCGACCAGCAAGACTTTCGCATTACCGTTCAAGCCGGCGCTCAGTTCGCCGTTGAAGGCGCTGACCATGGCATTGATGAGTGCCTTGGTATTGGCATCCTTGCTCAAGCCCGATGGCGTACCGGCCACGTCCGGCAGGTTGTTGACCACCACATAATTGGCACCCTTGGCGATGATCTGGTCCTTGATCAGCACTACCAGCTCTTTGCCGGCTTGTCCCATGGCGGTGACCAGCAGCGGCCCTTGGGCCGCAGCGAAATCGGCACCGGCCTTGGCGCCGGCGGCATTGCCTGTCACCGTCGCGTCGGCTTGTGCCTTGGCGGCCAGGGCCGGGGCCTGCGTCTGGGCATTCGCATTACCGGCAATCATGGCAGCTTGCACGGCGGCACCGACGATGGTCGTCGACGTGGCGCCAGGCGCCGCACTGGCTGTCTTGATGGCGGCGCCAATGGCAACCACTGCCGTGTTGGGATTGGTGGCGCCGGCCGCCAGGGCCACCGCCAGGTTGGTCGCGAAAGCTTGCGCACCCGCAGCAGCGCCCGCCTTCTTGCCGGCATCCGTCGCGCCCGTTTGCAATTGGCCCAGCAGGAACAGCACGTCGTTACCGCCTGCCATCACGAAAACGGCTTCCGTGCCGCTGAACTTGCCACCTGACACTGCCAGGTGGTTCGCGATCTGCGTCACCACGGGCACGGTCAGGGCGCCCAGCACACCGCCCGCCAATTTGTTGTTCGGACCGACGGGGTTGGTGACGCGCGAACCGCCCATGGCGTAGCCGAAACAGCCGGCATGCTTGACGCGCGGGGCAACCAGGCTCGGTATGCTGCCTTCCAGGCCCGTTTCGGCGGCGCATGGCGCCGGCAAGCCGAATTGCGCGGCCAGGTGCTCGGTCCAGTTCTTGCCCGTCAGTTCAGGATTGATCTTGGTATTGTCACCATTGATGGTGAATTTGCCGCCACCGCTCGCCGCCACGCCGGCGACGGCATACGAACCGACATCGGACAGGCTGTCGCCGAACGACACCTGCGCCGTGTATTTGACTTTCAAGGCTTGATCACCGCCACTGGCGCCGCCGCAACCTGCCAGGACAGCCGCTGCCAGCACGGCCAGCGCGAATTTGGTTTGATGCATTTTGTCTCCTCGGTCTTTTTTCTGGTTTCTAAACGAACGGGCGTGCTATTCGCTACCCAACTAATATGCCATCGTTCCTCAGGCTTGTATAGAAAATATGTTTTAAAAATCAACGAAATAACAACACTGCCAGCGCCCTGTCACGACCGGGCGATCAGCTGAATTATGGAGGATATAAGATGTTTCGTGGCAAGCATCTCTATTGCGCTGCATCAAGAAAAAGCCCCTTGCGGGGCTTTTTATGATGCGGACAGAAACTGCTGCAAGATACCACTTGAGCCGAAGGCGGCGCGCCGCAAACGGTCGTTGACGCCCAGCCACGCGGGGCCGGTGGGCGGTGCTTCGACGAGTATCAGCTCGGCGCCGACCTGGTCCATCGTGCGCAGCGAGGCATACAGCGCATGTGCGTAATTTTCCGGAGTCGCCGCCAGGCGCACGCTGGCGCTGGCCGGTGGCAGGTCCGAGTAATGGATCAGGGCCACGCGGCGCCCGTCATTGAGCAGGCGGTTCAAGGTGGCGCTCACGTCGTCGCTGTGCTGCATCGCAACAGGCGTGTGCGGTGCGTAATGCGATTCCAGGGTGCCCGAGGCGCGCGGCGCGGCCGCATCCGCCACGGCTGGCGCGCGACCGATGACGGCGGCGATCTGTTCGCTGCTGATATGGCCGGGGCGCAAGAGTACTGGACCGTGTGTGGCCAGGCGCGACAGGTCGACGATGGTCGACTCGATACCCACGTCGCTCTGCCCGCCATCGAGGACCTGGCCCAGCAAGCCGCTGGCGAGTTCCGCCGCGAATTCATCGCGCACGTGCTGCGCCGTGGTAGGGCTGACGTTACCAAATTTGTTCGCCGACGGCGCCGCCAGGCCGCCCTTGCCGCCTTTGAAGGTGCGTAGCAATGCGATAGCCACCGGATGCGATGGGCAGCGCAAGCCCACCGTATCCTGGCCGCCGGAGACGGCGTCGGGAATATGCGCGGCGCGCTTGACGATCAGGGTCAGCGGACCGGGCCAGAAGGAGGCCACCAGCTGTTCGGCCTCGACTGGAATGTCGTCGGACCAGTGTGCCAGATCGGCGCCGGGCGCCACATGCACGATCACGGGATGGTCGGAAGGGCGGCCCTTGGCTTCATAGATGCGCGCCACGGCAGCCGGGTTTTCCGCATCGGCGCCCAGGCCATACACCGTTTCCGTCGGGAAAGCGACGAGGCCGCCCGCTTCCAGCACGGCAGCGGCCGCTGCCAGATCTTGTGCAAGTACGCTCACGGCGCGATTCCCAGGATCAGGCAAGCGTCGCGCAGGCGCTGCTGCGCCTGCGGCAAGGTGGCCGCGATGAAGGTCAGGTGGCCCATCTTGCGGCCACGGCGCGGATCATCCTTGCCATACAGATGCAGGCAGGCGCCCGGCAGTGCCAGCACCTGGTCCCACGCCGGTTCGCAGGCCACGTCGCTGTCGTCGGCAAACCAGGCGTCGCCGAGGATATTGAGCATCACGGCCGGCGAATGCTGGCGCACGTCGCCCAACGGCAAGCGCGCCATGGCCCGCACCTGCTGCGCGAACTGGCTGGTGACGCAGGCATCCATCGTGTAATGGCCGCTGTTGTGCGGACGCGGCGCCATTTCATTGACCACCAGGCTGCCATCTTCCAGCACGAAAAATTCGATGCACAGCACGCCGACGTAACCAAGCTCGGCGACCATGGCTTGCGCCGCCCGCTGCGCCTTGGCGGCGCAGTCGTCCGACACGTTCGGACCCGGCACGGTGGTGGTAAACAGCACGCCGTCGCGGTGCACGTTTTCGGCGATCGGATACACGACGGATTCGCCATCCACGCCGCGCGCCGTCAGCACGGACACTTCATACGCCAGCGGCAGCATTTTTTCCAGCAGGCAAGTTACTTCGCCCATTTCCGCGAAAGCGGCGCGCACGTCGTCGCGCGTACGCACGCGGAACTGGCCCTTGCCGTCATAGCCCATGCGCACCGTTTTCAGTATGCCCGGCAGCAAGTCGTCGACTATGGCGTCAATATCGGCCTGCGTGGCGATCACCATGTGCGGCGCCGGCAGCACGCCGGATTTGCTTGCACAGTCGACAAAGAACCGTTTTTCCGCGATGCGGTCCTGCGCCACCGACACGCCGTGGGCGTTGGGGGCAACAAACACGCGTTCGGCCAGGCGCGACAGGCTGTCGGCCGGCACGTTTTCGAATTCCGTGGTGACGGCCAGGCATTGCGCCGCCAGGGCGTCGAGGCCGGCCACATCGCTGTAACCGGCATTGACCAGGCGCTGCGCCACCTGCCCCGCAGGGCAGGCATCGGAAGGTTCCAGTACAGCCACCTGATAACCCATGCCCTGAGCGGCCTGGGCAAACATGCGGCCGAGCTGGCCGCCACCCATCACGCCCAGCCACGCCGGTGGATTGGCGGCGGGCAGCAATGGGGAAGTCAATTTACTATTCATTATTTTTCAAACACATTAGTCAGGCAAGACCATGGCCTTGGCGGCGGCCGTTTGCGTGGTACGGAAGGCTTCCAGGCGGTCGGCCAGCGCGTCGTCATTGGCGGCCAGCAGCGCCACCGCCGTCAGCGCCGCATTCGCCGCGCCCGCTTCACCGATGGCGAAGGTGGCTACCGGCACGCCCTTGGGCATTTGCAGGATGGACAGCATGGAATCTTCGCCACGCAAGTATTTCGACGGCACGGGCACGCCCAGCACGGGCACGATGGTCATCGCCGCCACCATGCCAGGCAGGTGGGCCGCGCCGCCAGCGCCGGCGATGATGGCGCGCAAGCCGCGCGCGCGCGCGCTTTTCGCGTACGCATACATCTCGTCGGGCATGCGGTGCGCGGAAATGACTTGCGCTTCGTATGGCACGCCAAACTGTTTCAGGATGGCAACCGCATTCTGCATCACGTCCCAGTCCGAGGACGAACCCATGATGACGCCGACCAGCGGCTTATTCTGCTCGCTCATCTCAGGCCTTCAGCTTCTCGCCCGTCAGGCGTTCGATGGCTTCAAAGTACTTGGCCTGGGTTTTTTCGATGACATCGGCTGGCAGCGCTGGCGCCGGTGCGGTCTTGCCCCAGGTCAATGTTTCCAGGTAGTCGCGCACGAATTGCTTGTCGAACGATGGCGGCGAGATGCCTGGCTGGTAGGAATCGGCAGGCCAGAAGCGCGACGAGTCGGCCGTCAGCACTTCATCCATCAGATGCATGACGCCATTGTCGTCCAGGCCGAATTCGAACTTGGTGTCGGCGATGATGATGCCGCGCGTGGCCGCGTATTCGGCTGCCGTCTTGTAGAGTTGAATGGCCACGTCGCGCATCTTGGCGGCCAGGTCGGCACCGATGCGTTCTTCCATTTCAGCAAAGCTGATGTTTTCGTCATGCTCGCCCAACTCGGCCTTGGCGGCCGGGGTGAAGATCGGTTGCGGCAATTTTTCCGCCTGTTGCAAGCCCGCTGGCAGCGCGATGCCGCAGATGCTGCCCGTGTCCTGGTAATCTTTCCAGCCCGAACCGATGATGTAGCCGCGCACGACCGCCTCGACCATGATCGGTTTCAAACGCTTGGCCACGACGGCGCGGCCCTTGACTTGCTCCACTTCCTCGGGCGCCACCACGGATTCCGGCGCCACGCCGGTCAGGTGGTTCGGCACGATATGGCCCAGTTTCTCGAACCAGAAGTCACTCATCTGGTTGAGGACCTTGCCCTTGCCGGGGATAGGCTCGTTCATGACGACATCGAAGGCCGACAGGCGGTCCGTGGTGACGATCAAAATCTTGTCGTCGCCAACGGCGTAGTTGTCGCGGACCTTGCCGTGGCCCAGCAATGGCAGGGAGTGGATGGAAGTCTGATAGAGGCTGTTCATAGCGGGGGAATAGTTGGATGAAACGAAACCGGCAGGCAGGGGGTGCCCGCCGGTCGAGAAAATCGGGCACGGAGCATTGCTTCCGGCCCGTTCCAGACAGAATTTTACTTCACAATTTGCGACAGCTCGCCGGCCTTGTAGCGCTCGGCCATCTTTTCCATCGTGATGACCTTGATTTTCGACGCCTGGCCTTCGCAGCCGAAAGCCTGCATGCGCGCGCGCACGATTTGCTCGGCGGCGGTGCGGGCTGGCTTCAGGAAGTCGCGCGGGTCGAATTTCGACGGGTTCTCGAACAGGTATTTGCGGATCGCGGCCGTCATCGCCAGGCGGATGTCGGTGTCGATGTTGATCTTGCGCACGCCGTGACGGATGCCTTCCTGGATTTCCTCGACTGGCACGCCGTAGGTTTCCTTCATGTCGCCGCCGAATTCGCGGATAATGGCCAGCAATTCCTGCGGCACCGACGAAGAACCGTGCATCACCAGATGGGTGTTCGGGATGCGCGCGTGGATTTCCTTGATGCGGTCGATGGCCAGGATGTCGCCCGTTGGCTTGCGCGTGAATTTATACGCGCCGTGCGAGGTGCCGATGGCGATCGCCAGGGCGTCGCACTGGGTGCGCTGCACGAAATCGGCCGCTTGCGCCACGTCCGTCAGCAGTTGCTCGCGGGTCATGGTGCCGTCGGCGCCGTGGCCGTCTTCCTTGTCGCCCTTCATGGTTTCCAGCGAACCGAGCACGCCCAGTTCCGCTTCCACCGTCACGCCGATGGCGTGCGAGAATTTCACCACTTCACGCGACACTTCCACGTTGTATTCGTACGATGCGACCGACTTACCGTCCGCTTCCAGCGAACCGTCCATCATCACGGAAGTAAAACCCGAGCGGATGGCGGCCATGCAGACGGCCGGCGACTGGCCGTGATCCTGGTGCATGACGACAGGAATGTGCGGATACGCTTCGACGGCCGCGTCGATCAGGTGGCGCAGGAATGCTTCACCGGCGTACTTGCGCGCGCCAGCGGACGCTTGCATGATCACCGGCGAGTTCAGCGCATCGGCGGCGGCCATGATGGCTTGCACTTGCTCCAGGTTGTTGACGTTGAAAGCAGGAATGCCATAACCGTTTTCGGCAGCATGGTCCAGCAGTTGACGCATGGATACGAGAGACATGGTAATACTCCAGATAACAATAGAAACCGTTGCGGCGCTTCGCGGTCAATAACCGCGGCGGCGCCTGAATTCTTTACATCAGATCAGCACTGCTTCGAGGTCGCCTACCTTGACAATTTTCAGGGCATTCGTGCCGCCCACCTGACCCATCGGTTCACCCCAGGTAACGACGATCATGTCGCCCTTGCGGACGATACCTTGTTCCACCAGCAAGTCTTCCGCCTGCTTCAGCACTTGCGCGCTGGGGGCGTTCTGCATCAGATGATACGCCCGAACATTGCGGTACAGCGCGGCTTTGCGCAAAGTCGTCACGCTGGGCGTGAGCGCGTAGATCGGCGTGTCGATACTGTGGCGGCTCATCCACAAGGCGGTGGAACCGGATTCCGTCAGCGCCACGATGGCTTTGACGCGCAGGTGATGGGCGGTAAACAGCGCGCCGTAGGCGATCGACTGGTCGATGCGGGTAAACGTGACGTTGAGGAAATCGGCATCGAGCTTGTTGTATTCGGACTGTTCCGCTTCGACGCAGATGGCGGCCATCATTTCCACCGTCTCGATCGGGTACTTGCCCGAGGCCGTCTCGGCCGACGTCATGACGGCATCCGTGCCATCGAGCACGGCATTGGCCACGTCGGACACTTCCGCGCGGGTCGGCACGGCGTTGACAATCATCGATTCCATCATCTGAGTTGCCGTAATGGCAAGCTTGTTCGACGCGCGCGCCATCTTGATCATGCGTTTCTGCAAGGCCGGCACGGCCGCATTACCCACTTCCACGGCCAGGTCGCCGCGCGCCACCATGATGCCGTCGGAGGCGTCGAGAATTTCCTGCAGCGCAGGAATGGCTTCCGCGCGCTCGATCTTGGCGATCATCATCGGCTTGTGGTGGTACGGTTCGCCGGCGATATTGGCCAGCTGGCGCGCCATTTCCATGTCGGTCGCGCATTTCGGGAAGGAAATGGCCAGATAGTCGGCCTGGAAACTCATGGCCGTCTTGATATCTTCCATATCCTTGGCCGTCAGCGCGGGCGCGGACAGGCCGCCGCCCTGGCGGTTGATGCCCTTGTTGTTCGACAACTCGCCGCCGATCTTGACGGTGGTGTGGATTTCGCTGCCGTGGATGCGCTCGACGATCAGCACGATGAGGCCGTCATTCAGCAGCAGCACGTCGCCCTTGTGCAAATCGCGCGGCAAGGCCTTGTAGTCGAGGCCGACGCGCTCCTGGTTGCCCAGTTCGCCGTTTTCGCCCCACTTGGCGTCGAGAATGAAGTGCTCGCCCGCTTCCAGCTCGATGCGCGTGTTTTCAAACTTGCCGACACGAATCTTCGGCCCTTGCATGTCGGCCATGATGGCCACTTCGCGCCCGCACTCGGCGGCCGCCAGGCGCACCAGCGCCGCGCGGTCGATATGGTCTTGCGCCTTGCCGTGGGAAAAATTCAAGCGCACCACGTCGACACCCGCACGTATCATTTTCACCAGGATATCGAAGTCGGTGGAAGCGGGGCCGATTGTTGCTACGATTTTTGTACCGCGTGGCATAGGAGTCCTTGTGCGCGAGCGAAGGTGAGCAAGACCTGGCGGCTGAACCGCCCGGCAAGGTAAAAGCGCAGCGATCAGGCTGCGCTTGGTACTAAACTGCTGACTGCAGCGCCTTAAGCGGCGCGTTGCATCAGGATTTCCACTGCCGGCAGGGTCTTGCCTTCCAGGAATTCCAGGAAAGCGCCGCCACCGGTCGAGATATAGCTGATTTTATCGGTAATGTCGTATTTGGCAATCGCCGCCAGGGTGTCGCCACCGCCGGCAATCGAGAAGGCTTTCGACTCGGCAATGGCCAGCGCCAGGGTCTTGGTGCCGTTGCCGAACTGGTCGAATTCGAACACGCCAACCGGACCGTTCCACACGATGGTGCCGGCGGCGGCGATCTGCTGCGCCAGCAGGGCAGCCGTTTTCGGGCCGATATCGAGGATCATGTCGTCGTCCGCCACGTCGGCCACGTCCTTGACGGTGGCGGCGGCCGTCGGCGAAAACTCCTTGGCGCACACGACGTCAACGGGAATCGGCACTTGCGCGCCGCGCTTGGCCATGATCTCGATGATGGCCTTGGCTTCCTCGACGAGTTCCGCTTCCACCAGCGACTTGCCGACGTTCAAGCCGACGGCCTTCATGAAGGTGTTGGCGATGCCGCCGCCGACGATCAGGTTATCGACCTTGTCGGACAGGGCTTTCAAAATGGTCAGCTTGCTCGATACTTTCGAACCGGCAACGATTGCCAGCAATGGGCGGGCTGGGGCGTGCAAAGCTTTGCCCAGTGCATCGAGTTCGGCAGCCAGCAGCGGGCCGGCGCAGGCGACGGGGGCGAACTTGGCGATGCCGTGCGTGGACGCTTCCGCGCGGTGGGCCGTGCCGAACGCGTCATTGACGTAGATATCGCACAATTTGGCCATTTTTTGCGCCAGCTCATCGCTGTTTTTCTTTTCGCCCTTGTTCACGCGCACGTTTTCCAGCAGGACGACCTGGCCGGCAGCCAGGGATTCCAGGCCGGCGCCATCGACCCAATTTTGTTTCAATGCAACTTCCTGGCCCAGCAGCTCGGACAAACGGGCGGCCACGGGCGCCAGGCTGTCGGCAGGCTTGAACTCGCCTTCCGTCGGACGGCCCAGGTGCGACGTCACCATGACGGCGGCGCCAGCGTCGAGGGCGGCGCGGATGGCCGGCACCGAGGCGCGGATGCGCGTATCTTCGGTGATCTTGCCACTGTCATCTTGCGGGACATTCAGGTCGGCGCGGATAAACACGCGCTTGCCCTGCAGTGCATTTTGGGCGATCAAATCTTGCAGACGGATGAAGTTGAGAACAGCTGACATGGCGATCCAGATGACGAGTGGAAGGAAGTGCGCTATTTTACCGCAATGACCAGACCAAATCCCCGATTTGTCCTGCTTTACTGAAAAACGTGCAACAGTCGCAAGCCCGTGAAAACCAGCATGCCAAACACGATGGTTTGCAGCATATTGCGGCGGATTACAAAAAAGAGCGTGGCGGCAATACCGGATAACAGTTTCAAATTGGATAATTCCAAGTGCACTTGCTGGCCCTCCATCAGCATGTCGGGCGCGATGATGGCGGCCAGCGCGCAGGCCGGCGCATAGCGCAGCATCTCGCCCACGCGGCGCGGAATGGTGATGTGATGGCCGATCAGCCAGAAGGTGCTGCGCGTGGCGGCTGTCGCCACCACCAGCACGGCGATGGCGATCCACACATCGGCCCTGCCCCAGTCTATGCCGTCAAACATGGCGTTTTGTCCATTTTTCTGTCAATTCTTCCACGGCCATGGCGCTGATCATGCCCACTACGACGGCCACCAGCAAACCCAGCTTATACGGCAGGCTGAAGGCCAGCACGGCCACCGTACCGGCCACCAGCACACCGCACAGGGCGGCGCGGCTGAGGATCAGCGGCACCGTCACGCACAGGATCGCCAGGGTACCCGCAAAACCCAGTCCCCACTCGGCCGGCACGACGGCGCCCAGCACGATGCCGATGAAGGAACCGATTTGCCAGGCCAGCCAGTTGGGGTAAATCAAGCCTTTCAGGAAAGGCAGCTTGGCCGGATCCGGCGTTTCGTGCGGGTAGCGCTGCAGGAACAGGCCCACCGTGATGTCGCCGGCTACATAACCGAGCGCAAAGCGCTGGCGCCAGGGCAGATGGGAAAAATGCGGGGCCAGCAGTACGGAAAAGATAACAAAACGCAAATTGACGACGAGGGCCGTGGCAAAGATCACCCACACGGGCGCCTGCGCGGCCAGCAGGGGCAAGGACGCGAGCTGGGCCGAGCCGGCAAAGACAAACAGGGTCATGGCGCCTGCCTGCGCGACCGTCAGGCCGCTTTTCACCATGGCCACGCCCACCACCATGCCCCAGGCGGCGATGCCCAGCAGGGTGGGCGCACCCAGGTTCAGGCCGGCGCGCCAGGCGTCTTTCAGCAGGGCGTCGTCCTTGGCGGCCTGGACGGCGTTCACGCGGCGCTCCGGCCGAGGTAGTGTGGTAACTGCACAACAATGGTGCGCGGGGCGCAAGGGCGCAACGGTAATACCGGCAAGGCAAATCCAGTCAGTGTGGCGCTGCAGCCGCCATATTTCCGCAAAAAACCGCGCCGCAGTCAAAGATGATCGAGCCGACATTTTAGCCATGATTTTTGCTGTCTGCCTGAATCCGTTAAAATCGTGCTTTTGGCAGCAGCCGACTTCCTTCCATACAGCCTCACGGAGCATGACAAGATGACAAAAACCACCCAGCCAGCGGTCGAACTCGACAGTAAAGACTTGCCAGCCCACTGCCCTAACCCGGCCATGCCGCTGTGGTCGTCGCATCCGCGCGTGTTCCTGGAATTCAACAAGGACGGTATCGCCAAGTGCCCGTACTGCGGCACGGCCTACACCCTGAAGGAAGGCGCCAGCGCCGGCCACCATTAACTGCCCAGCGGCGCGCCACCAGCGCGCCGTTTTTATTTGTATCAAGTTATACCGACCAGCCCGGAGTCGTCATGAAACGTCTGAAAGAACTCAATGGCAGCGCCGCGGAAGTCGAAGCGGCGTTCTACGATGCCTTGCACCGCGCCGACCTCGAAGCGCTGATGGCGCTGTGGGCCGACGATGAAGAGATCGTCTGCATCCACCCGGGCGGCGCGCGCCTGATCGGCCACGCCGCCATCCGCGCCTCGTGGGAAACCATCCTGGCGGGCGGCGGCCTGCATATCGTGCCGGCGCAGCTGCACGAAACGCACAATCTGATGAGTTCAGTGCACACGGTCATCGAAGGCGTGACCCAGGAAGAAGGCGGCCCGGCGCACCTGCTGGCCACGAACGTGTACGTGAAAACGCCGCGCGGCTGGCGCATCGTGCTGCACCACGCCTCCATCGCGCCGGGCGGCGCACCGGCCGATGCCACCGGGGCGCAGATCCTGCACTGATGTCTTTGCCTCTTATCTACAACGCCCCCTATACCGCCCCGCTCTGGCTGCCTGGCGGCCACGCGCAGACGATTTATCCGGCCGTGTGCCTTGCCAAGCCGGCCGTGGCCTTCCGCCGCGAACGCTGGCAAGCGCCCGATGGCGACTTCGTCGACGTCGACCTGGTCGATGGCCAACCGGGCCAGCCCTTCGTGGTGCTGTTCCACGGCCTGGAAGGATCGTCGAACAGCCATTACGCGCGCGCCCTGATGGCCGAGGTGGCCGCGCGCGGCTGGTCGGGCGCCGTGCCGCATTTTCGCGGCTGCTCGGGCGAGACCAACCTGGCGCCCCGCTTTTACCATTCGGGCGATGCGCAGGAAGTGGACTGGGTGATGCGCACACTGCGCCCGCGCGCCACGGGCAAGTTTTACGCGGCCGGCGTCTCGCTGGGCGGCAATGCCCTGCTGTGCTGGCTGGGCCAGTCGCAGCACCAGGCCGATTTCGTCGATGCGGCAGCGGCCGTGTCCGCGCCGCTGGACCTGGCACAGGGAGGCAAGGCCCTGTCTTCCGGCGCCAACCGGCTCTACACGCGCATGTTCCTGAACACCTTGAAACCGAAGTGCCTGGCCAAGCTCGAGCAATTTCCCGGCCTGTTCGCGCGCGACGCCATGCTGGCCGCGCGCGACTTGCACGCCTTCGACAATGTTGTCACGGCGCCGCTGCACGGCTACCGCGACGCCGACGATTACTGGCACCGCGCCAGCGCCAAGCACGTCTTGCACGACATCACCGTGCCGACCCTGGTACTGAATGCGCAAAATGATCCTTTCCTGCCCGGGCGCTTCCTGCCGTCCAGCGCCGCGCCGACGGTCACGCTCGAGTATCCGCGCCACGGCGGCCACGTCGGCTTTGCCACCGGCAAGTTGCCGGGAAGCACACGCTGGCTGCCGCAAAGGCTGCTCTCTTTTTTTGAAAACGGCAACATGGCGCCATCGGCACTGCAAAACTGTCACGCTGGCGATGCGCGCACTCACACGGAAAACGCTACACATGGATGAACTCGTCAAACAGGCCCTGGCCAAATGGCCGAACGTGCCCCACTGCTACGGTTGGCTGGGCCTGGACGCGCGCGGCCACTGGCGCATGCGCGACCAGCATGCGCAACAGCAACAACTGCCGGGCGACAAGATCGCCCATGTGGCCCTGTTGAGCTTTATCAACCGCAATTACGACCATGACGAACAGGGCTGCTGGTTTTTCCAGAATGGCCCGCAACGCGTCTACCTGAATCTGGAAGCGACGCCGTATATCGCCCGCAGCGACCCGCAGCACGGTTTTGTCTTGCAGACGGGCGCGCCGCTTGCGATCATCGAAGCAGCGTATCTGTGCGACAACGGCACGCTGATCCTGCGCCATGGCGACATCGTGGCGCAGGTGGATGACCGCGACATGGCCCAGGTGCTGGCGTCGCTGCGCCTCGATGGGCTAGCCTTGAGCGACGAGGCCCTGCTGGCGTGGCTGGAACATGCTCAAGGCAACTTGATGTTATTGCATGCCGGCAAAGAGATTGCCGTGCAACCGCTGGCCTATGCCAGCGTAGCGCAGACCTTCGGCTTCCAGCAGGCGCCGCAAGCCGAATAAAAGTCAGCCCTTCTGGTCCTTGATCTGTTCGCGGCGCTTTTCCTGCAATTCTCGCTCGCGCGCATCGATCACGGCCTGGTCATAAAAGGTCGCGTCCGTCGATTTGCGGGCGATCGTCAGCTGGTCCAGCGCGGCCATGGTGGCGCCCTGCAACACATAGGATTCGGCCAGCGCCATGTGCTGCAAGGTCATCTTGCCCTGGTCCGCATAGGCTTTCGCCAGTAAATCGTAGAGTTCCGGCTCTTCCTTGTAGAGCTGCACCTGCTCGCGCAAATACAGGGTCGATTGCTCCAGCTTGCCGGCAGCCATCAGCGCTTCCGCATACTGGTGGGCAATGCCGCGCGAGAGGGGAAACTGCTGGCGCGCAGCGTCCGCCGCCTTCAGGGCCTGTTGCGCCACTTCCGGCTTCTGCCCCGGCATCAACAGCACTTCCAGCCCCATCGCCGCCAGCAGGGAATTGGGTCCCTGCGTGCCACCCGACGTCAACACATTCGGCCCGACCGGCTGGTGCAGGGCCGCATTGGCCGCATCGAGTTCCTTTTGCGCCTCCGCCGGCTTGCCCTGCTTGACGGCGACAAAGGACAAGCCATAGTGGGCGGCCGTCACCTGGAAACGGCTTTGCTGTTCCAGCTGCGTCTTGAAGATGGCCTTGGCATTCAACAGGCCTTGCACGCTTTCATCCTGCAGCACGCGGGCACGGGCACGGGCCAGGTGGAAACTCAGGCTGTCCGCACGCTGCTTGTAGGGCTGCTCGCGGATGCGCGCCTGGATGTCGGCGATGCGTTCCGTCGTCAGCGGGTGGGTCTGCAGGTAGGCGGGCATCAGGTCGCTGTACGAACGGCTGGCCGCCTGCATGCGGCCGAAGAAGGCCACCATGCCGGTGGTATCAAAACCGGCTTCGCCCATGATCTGGAAACCGATGCGGTCGGCCTCGCGTTCGGCGTCGCGGCCGAAATTGAGCTGACGCTGGATGGCCAGGCCCTGGCCGGCGGCAAACACGCCCATGGCCACGTCACCACCCGCCCGGGAAGCGAGCGCCGCCAGCAGCATGGCGGCCAGCGGCATCAGGGCATCCTGGCGCTGCTGGCCCAGCATGCGGGCGATATGGCGCTGCGCCACGTGGCCGATCTCGTGCGACAGCACGGAAGCCAGTTCCGCCTCCGTTTGCGCTGCCAGCACCAGGGCCGAGTGCACGCCGATGAAGCCGCCAGGCAAGGCAAACGCGTTCAACTGGGGATCGCGCACGGCAAAGAAGAAATAGTCGTAATTCGTTTCTCCGCGCACGCTGGGACGCGCGGCCACGAGGGCGTTGCCGAAGGTATTCAGGTATTCGAGCAAGGGCGCGTCGTCGAGATAATCGCGGTCGCCACGGATGCCGCGCATGATTTCCTCGCCGATCTTGCGCTCCATCGCCGGCGACAGGTCTTCGCGCGACGTATCGCCCAGGTTCGGCAGGTTGGGTGCCGGCGGCACGGCCAGCGGCGTCCAGCCGCCGGCCGGCTTGGCCACCACGCTGGCGGCCGGCGCCGCTGGCGCGGAGGTATAGGTTTGCGCCAGCGCAGAAGGGGCAGCGCAGCACAGCGCGGCCAGCAGGGATGCACGCCATGGCTGGCGCAGCCATGCGGCAGCGGCGTTTTCAAGTACGGTCTGGAGGGGAGTTTTTGAATTCACGGGTGCTATCATACCTTGTTAGCGGCCCCCATTCCCACGCGTGCCGCGCCCCACTCCTCACCTATTTTTGACGCCATGACAACAGCAGACAAGCAAGCCCCCGCCGGGGAACTGACCCATTTCGACGCGACGGGCCAGGCCCATATGGTGGACGTAGGCAGCAAGGAAGACACGCGCCGCAGCGCCGTGGCCGCCGGCACCATCCGCATGCAGCCCGCCACCCTGGCATTGATCATTTCGGGCAATGCAAAAAAAGGCGACGTGCTGGGCATCGCCCGCATCGCCGCCATCATGGGCGCCAAGCGCACCAGCGACCTGATTCCCCTGTGCCACCCGCTGGCCCTCACGCGCGTCACCGTCGATTTTGAAGTGGACGAGGCGGCCAACAGCGTGCACTGCCGCGCCCAAGTCGACACGACGGGCAAGACGGGCGTGGAAATGGAAGCGCTCACCTCCGTGCAGATCGGCTTGCTGACGATCTACGACATGTGCAAGGCCGTCGACCGGGGCATGGTCATGACCAACGTGCGCGTGCTGGAAAAGCATGGCGGCAAATCGGGCGATTGGCACGCCGAGGTGTAATTATTGTGCCTGGCGCGCCAGCCGCTCCTGGAAGCGGCGCAAATCGTACACTAGCCAGGCGCCGCCGGACAGGCACAGCGCGATGATGGCCTTGGACAGCGGCAAGTGGAATTGCTCCTGTCCTGCCAGCGCAAAGCCGGTATGGATCAGGAAGGTGGCCACGCCCAGGCCAGCGCAGCAGCTCGCATAAAAAGGTGCCCGCGCGCTGGACAGCAACACGTGCTTGTAGCCCACCAGCACCAGGGCAATGGCCGCCAGGTTAAACACCAGGAAACCCTGGACGCCGCCCGGCAGATGGAACATCTCCCACTCTTTCCAGTAGGCAGCATCGATTTGATGCAGGATCAGGAACAACATGGTCCAGAAGTAGCTGCGCGGCATAGGATTTACATTCGTCAATATTGATGCAATTTTAAAGCCTGCACCGCGCGGCGCCACGTGCACCTGGCATTTTTCGACGCCAATATGAATTTCATTGATATAAATGCTTTTTCATCAAGAAATCATGCATACTGCGAGTCGACCATATCCAGATGAGCATCGCATGACAAGCAACCAGCCCGCCGCGGAAAACAAGCTCCAGGACTTCGACTTCGAGGCCATGAATCTGCAGGTGGGTGGACGCATCCAGTTCATCACGCATCGCACCATCAAACCCATCCAGCATTTCTCGACCCTGATCGGCTATGTCAAACACGAGTATTTGATCGTCAAGATTCCCATGGAAAACGGCGCGTCCATCGTGCTCAACGAGGGCGATAAGCTGACCATCCGCGTGTTTTCCGGCGTCACCGTCTGCTCGTTTTCCTGCAGCGTGCTGCGTATCTTCAGCCGCCCGCTCAATTATGCCCACCTGAGCTTTCCCGACGCCATCCAGGGCACCAGCCTGCGCACGGCCATGCGCGTGAAAGTGGACATTCCGGCGCAGCTGAGCTACCGCGACGTGGCAGCCGTGCCCGTGTTCATCGTCAACCTCAGCGTTTCGGGCGCGCTGATCGAAGCGCCCAGCATGCTCACGCCGGACGACGAAGGCGTGGCCCTGAGCTTTACCCTGCTGGTGCAGCCGAACAAGCATCAGATGCGCGTCAATACGCGCGCCCGCATCCAGAACGTCAGCGTGGGCAAGCCGTCGAATGGCAATGCCGCCGAGGTGGCGGAAATCTATACGTATGGCGTGCAATTCATCGACCTGGAACCGACCCACTACACCCTGCTGCAAAACCTCACCTATGAAGCGCTGATCGCGGACCGGCAAAAAATCGTCTGACACTGGCGCGGCAGGCGCCGCTCACTGCGTCGCCACCACCTTCGGAATATTGTTCCTGGTAATGGCTTCCTTGGCTGCAGCATTCGTCACGCTGGTGCTGTTAAACCAGCTCAGGCTGCTGGTGCCAATCTGCAACTCCATGTTCACCGTCTGGCCGCCCATGCCGCTGCCCATATCGCCCGCCAGGGTCAGCTCGATATTGCCTTTATCGACCTTGGCACTGGCCACTTCGCGCGTGGCACTGAACACGGGGATGGCGCTGGGTACGGCCTGGGTGGGCGTGCTGCAGGCAGTAGCCAGCCCGCCGTTTTCCTGCACGCACAGGGCCACGGCCGTTTTCAAGGGGGCAGCGGCCGCCAGCACATTGCTGACCTTGGCCCGCATCGTGTAGTCGCCATACTGGGGAATGGCCACGGCCGCCAGGATGCCGGCGATAGCCACCACGATCATCAGTTCTATCAGGGTAAATCCGCTTTGCGCGCGCATCGTATCCTCCCATGGTGCATTGCTCACGCCAGATACGTTGCAAGCGCCATGCCAGCGGCGCGCCCGGGCAGCGGCAGTACACATGGAAAGAAAAGCGACACTTTTGGGCAGGTTCGGACCAGCGCCGTCGCCCCAGGCCGGGAATCGGCCTGTCTTGCGGATAAAAAAAAGGAGCCGAAGCTCCTTTTTTGTACTGCGGTGACCAGGCTGAAATTACAGCATGGCTTTCAGCAGACGCGCCATTTCCGACGGGTTTTTGGTCACGGTGATGCCGCAAGCTTCCATGATTTCCAGCTTGGCTTGTGCCGTATCGGCACCGCCCGAGATCAGCGCGCCGGCGTGGCCCATGCGCTTGCCTGGAGGGGCCGTCACGCCAGCGATGAAGCCAACGACCGGTTTTTTCATGTTGTCTTTGATCCAATAAGCCGCGTTGGCTTCGTCTGGACCACCGATTTCGCCGATCATGATGACCGCGTCGGTATCTGGATCATCATTGAACATCTTCATGATGTCGATGTGCTTCAGACCGTTGATCGGGTCGCCGCCGATGCCGACTGCCGACGATTGGCCCAGGCCCAGTGCGGTCAGCTGACCCACTGCTTCATAGGTCAGGGTACCCGAACGCGACACCACGCCGATACGGCCCTTCTTGTGGATGTGACCTGGCATGATGCCGATCTTGATTTCGTCTGGCGTGATCAGGCCTGGGCAGTTAGGGCCCAGCAGCAAGGTTTTGCTGTTGGCTTTAGCCATGCGGTCTTTCAGAGCCATCATGTCACGCACAGGAATGCCTTCGGTGATGCAAATGGCCAGATCCATTTCAGCTTCGACAGCTTCCCAGATCGCCGCAGCCGCGCCTGCTGGCGGTACGTAGATCACGGAAACGTTGGCGCCGGTTTCTTTTTTCGCTTCGGTCACGTTAGCGAAAATTGGAATGCCTTCGAAATCTTCGCCGGCTTTCTTCGGGTTCACGCCTGCCACGAAGGCAGCTTTGCCGTTCGCGTAGTCGCGGCAACCGCGGGTGTGGAACTGGCCGGTCTTGCCGGTGATCCCTTGGGTAACGACTTTGGTATCTTTATTGATCAGAATGGACATGTTGATTCCTTAATTAAGCTTGACCGGCAGCAGCGGCAACGACGCTCTTGGCTGCATCTTCCATGGTGTCGGCTGCGATGATAGGCAGACCGGAATCGGCCAGCATCTTTTTGCCCAGGTCTTCGTTGGTGCCCTTCATGCGCACGACCAGTGGCACGTTCAGCGAGACGGCTTTCACTGCGGCGATCACGCCTTCAGCGATCACGTCGCAACGCATGATGCCGCCGAAAATGTTCACCAGGATAGCTTTCAGGCCTGGGTTTTTCAGCATGATCTTGAACGCTTCGGTCACTTTTTCTGCCGTGGCGCCGCCGCCGACGTCCAGGAAGTTGGCTGGCTCGCCGCCGAACAGTTTAATCGTGTCCATGGTAGCCATGGCCAGGCCGGCGCCGTTCACCAGGCAACCGATGTTGCCGTCGAGCGAGATGTAGGCCAGGTCGAATTTCGACGCTTCGATTTCAGCTGGATCTTCTTCGTCCAGATCGCGCAGGGCGACGATTTCCGGATGACGGAACAGGGCGTTCGGGTCAAAGTTGAACTTGGCGTCCAGGGCGATGACTTTGCCGCTGCCGGTAACGATCAGCGGGTTGATCTCGGCCAGCGAGCAGTCGGTTTCCCAGTACGCTTTGTACAGGCCTTGCAGGTTGACGCGCGCGTCGGCGATGGAGCCGGCAGGCACGCCGATTTTGGCGGCGATGTCGTCTGCCTGGGCATCGGTCAGGCCTGTGCCCGGATCGATGGTGACGTGGTGGATCTTCTCTGGGTGGCTCTCGGCCACTTCTTCGATGTCCATGCCACCTTCGGACGACGCCATCAGGACGATTTTCTGGGTAACGCGGTCGGTGACCAGCGAAACGTACAGTTCCTGTTTGATGTCGGCGCCTTCTTCCACCAGCAGGCGGTTGACTTTCTGGCCTTCGGCGCTGGTCTGATGCGTGATCAGCTGCATGCCCATGATCTGGTCAGCGTATTCCTTGACCTGTTCGATCGATTTTGCCACTTTCACGCCGCCGCCCTTGCCGCGGCCACCTGCGTGGATCTGTGCCTTGACGACCCACACCGGGCCGCCCAGGGTTTCCGCAGCCTTGACTGCCTCTTCGACGGACATGCACGGGATACCGCGTGGTACCGTCACTCCGTGCTGCCGGAGGATTTCTTTGGCTTGATACTCATGGATTTTCATGCTGGCTTCCCTTCTGATACTGATGTGTAAAAATACGGTTAGTGGTGCAAAAAAAACAGGAAAGCGCCGGGGTCACGCCTTGGCTACCCAGCGCGGGTAATACTGTGCCACCGCCCCGCCATCGGTGCGCAGGGCGTGGCATTTGTCGAGTTGAAACGGCTTTTCATGCGATAAGTCAGCATTCGCACCGTCGCGGGTCGACCAGACATCGCCGGCAAATGCCTGAACCGTCGCAGTCGGCAAGACTTGCGCCAGTTCGGTCAAATGGGTACAGCCAGCGATTCCCGCCAGGCGCTGTTTCAAGTCGCGGCGGAAATTCTTCAATAGATTCAGACCGATCAGCGCCCTGTAAGCGGGGCCGATGGTATCGCAAAAACCGGGATACGGCACGGCATCGGAGGCAGCTTCGGCCTCGACAATGGTCAGTTCGCGATCGACGGTAATGCGTAAATGGAGGTCATGCAGAGGGGCGCCGGCGGGACGGAGGCCGGAAGCCAGGGTCGCGTCATAGCTTTTGATATCGGTGATACGGGCGTCAATATCCCACAGGCCGTCGTCGCGCACATACGCTTGGACGTCGATAACGCGGGAGTGCCGTAGGGCGCGCCGGGATACGGGAGTTGACAGGGGCATAAGACCGATGCCGCTTGCGCGGCCATAATTAGTAAGCAGCCATGTGCCTAAAGCACTCTGTTCGCAGCTTCTACGAACAGCAACCGCACCTGCGGCGCCGCAAAAACCCTAAAAGTGTAGCACACAGGGCGCTAGTTGCGCCGCAACATAATTATTTATTGGTCTGGCCGCCCGCCGCAAATTATCAATGAAAATCGCAAAATGAATGACAAACATTCACAATGCAAATAACCCGGAAGCAGGTAGGCAGGCACCGGCAACCTGGCCGGCGCCGCGCCTCAGTCTGTCACGCCCAGTATGCGCAAAATGGGCAAGTTCCGCGCAGAGAAATGCTGTGCGTGCGCCAGCAGTTCGGCCAGGTTTTCCTCTTCCGTCAACAAGGGCTGCCCGTCCTTCGTCACCAACTGGTTCAAGCGCAGCAACACCGGCCATGTCGCGCGCACCCATTCTTGCGGCGTTGAACAACCTTGCAGTTTCGCCCACAGGAATAGCTGTTGTAAATGCGGTACAGCCACGCCGCTGCCCGTCAGGGGACTGGCGAGAATGTTCAAATCGGTTCTTGCCAGCGCCTGTTCCAGCAGGTGCGCATTCAGGCGCGCCGACTGCGGCCGCGCCACGGCGATGTCAGCCTCGTCCTGGACAGCCAGCACGCTACCCTTGCTGACCAGCACCAGCATGATCTGCAGCAAGGCGGCCAGGTTGGCTTCGCTGCCCGCCAGTTGCTGCTCCAGCTCGCCTATCGTGTAGACGCGATGGTCGGCCATGGCATCGAGCACGGGCGCATACACGCGCTCATCCATATCGGCGTCGCCCAGCACGCCATGCACGCTCAACACCACTTCGTCGCGCGGCACGGCCAGCATCACGCGCACGGCCCGCAAGGCGCTGGCCTGGGCGAGCGGCGTCAGCCTGCGCGCGCCCTTGACCCAGTAATCCTTGCGGAACTGCTCGTTGACGAGGAAGGCGCGTGTCGTCTCGCGGAAGATGGGATCGGGTATCTCGGCCAGGAATTGCTGGTGCTCGGCCGTCAAGTTCAGCATGTCGACCAGAGCGGTATAGGTGGCGGACGCGGCAAACTCGAGCTTGGCCTCACCCAGCATGGCCGCGACGCTGGAAAAGGCCATCGGCTGCCAGTCGGCATTGAAATACTCATGGGCAAGATAATGTCCATCCATCGCCTTGAGCTTGTCGATGCGGTCCGCCAGGAGCGGGTTGGCCTCCAGGAAGCGCGGTTGCGCGGCGATCATCCTGTCGACGAAATCGATGGCGCCAGCGACTCTGGCCAGCACGCCCTGGCCCGGCGCACTCATGACGCGGCTATGTTCGGCCATCAGGTCGCGCATCGGCATCATGGCGGCCCAGCCTGGCTGCGTGTTGTAACTGATGAAGACGACGCCGCCGACTTTCAGCTTGCGCCGCAGGAAGTCGACGATCAGCGCGCGATTGTCCGCCGAGACCCAGCTCCAGATCCCGTGCAGGCAGATAAAGTCGAAATCGGGCAAGTCGTCGCGGCGGCAAAACTGCGCGAACGATTCGTCCGTGAACTGCGCTCCGGCGCCGGCCGCGCTGGCCAGCTCCTGCGCAAAGGCGGCCTGGGAAGGATTGAAATCATTGCCATGCCAGCGCGTGGCGGACGCCGCCGCATGGATGTTGGCGCTGATGCCCTGGCCAAAGCCCAACTCGCAAGCCGTGCCGCTGGCCGGCAAGGCAAGGCCGGCGGCCAGCAGGGGCAACCGCAGGCGCAACGGATTCAATTCTTCGTAATAGCCATAGGTATAGGCGATTTCGGCCATATAGCCGGCATTCCAGTTGCTCATCTTGCATCCTGTCACGATCAGTGGTGCCGCGCGCATCGCACAGCGTTCGAGCGCCAGCATACCCGATCGCGCGGCGTCGCCATACGGGAAACAGATGGCGTTTGAGAGCGCAGTTCATGGCGGCACGACGGGGCCGCCATGGCCAGCCTTATTCCTCGTCGGGGTCCAGCCCCTTCAAGGCCACCTGCACGGCGCGCTGCGAAAAGCCGCGCTGCATCAAAAAACGCATCTGCTTGTTGCGTTGCTCGGCATCTTGCGCTACTTCACCAAATTTGCGGCGCCACACTTCGCAGGCGCGCGCGGTCTCGCCTTCGGCCAGGCCCGCCTTGAGTTCCTGCAGCGCCTCGCCGGCTATGCCATGGCTTTGCAATTCGGCCATGATGCGACTATTCCCGAAGCGGGCCGAGCGGCGGTGGATCAGCGACTCGGAAAAGCGCTCCTGCGACAGCCAGTTGGCTTGCTCCAGGCTGTCGAGCAAGGCTTCCACGTCATCGCCCTCCTGCGCATGGCGCTGCAGCTTGCGCCGCAATTCCATGCGGCTGTGTTCACGCATCGACAGAAAGCGGAGCGCCCTGCCCTTCAGGCTTAGTTGTACTGCGGCCATACACCCACCTTGTCTTTCATTCCACGATCACAGCACCCAAACACAATCGCCGCCCGGCGCAACAGCGCGGGACGGCGATCATGGTCACACCTTGCCAGACACCATCCGCCAGTGCGAATGGTGGCTGACGGCAGCTTACTCGGCAGCCTTGGCTTCTGCCTTGGCAGCCTTGTCGGCGGCTTTATCGGCTTTTTCCGGCTTTTCAGCAGCCAGCGGCGGCAGTTCGCGCACGCCCAGCGAAGCGCGGACCTTGTTTTCGATTTCGCGGGCCAGCGCCGGACGCTCTTGCAGGAAGGCGCGGGCGTTGTCCTTGCCCTGGCCGATGCGTTCGCCGTTGTAGCTATACCACGAACCGGATTTTTCCACGATCTTGGCATCCGAGCCCAGGTCCAGGATTTCGCCTTCGCGCGAGGTGCCGGCGCCATACAGGATGTCGAAGTGCGCTTCCTTGAACGGTGGCGCGATCTTGTTCTTGACGACCTTGACCTTGGTTTCATTGCCGATCACTTCATCGCCGGACTTGATCGAGCCGGTGCGGCGGATATCCAGGCGCACGGAGGCGTAGAATTTCAGCGCATTGCCGCCGGTGGTCGTTTCCGGGCTGCCGAACATCACGCCGATCTTCATGCGGATCTGGTTGATGAAGATGACCAGGGTATTCGTGCGGTTGATCGAACCGGTCAGCTTGCGCAGGGCTTGCGACATCAGGCGTGCTTGCAGGCCTGGCAGGGAGTCGCCCATATCGCCTTCGATCTCGGCGCGTGGCGTCAGTGCGGCCACGGAGTCGATGACGACGAGGTCGACGCTGCCCGAACGCACGAGGGCGTCGCAGATTTCCAGCGCCTGCTCGCCCGTGTCCGGTTGCGAGATCAGCAATTCATGCAGGTTCACGCCCAGCTTTTGCGCGTAACCGACGTCCAGCGCGTGCTCGGCATCGATAAAGGCGCAAGTGCCGCCCAGTTTTTGCATTTCAGCAATGGTTTGCAGGGTCAGGGTGGTTTTACCCGACGATTCCGGACCGTAGATCTCCACCACGCGGCCGCGCGGCAAGCCGCCCACGCCCAGCGCGATATCGAGGCCGAGCGAACCGGTCGACACGACTTGCACTTCTTCGATCGCTGCGCTGGCATCCATGCGCATGACCGAACCTTTGCCAAACTGCTTCTCGATCTGCGCCAGTGCGGCGGCGAGCGCCTTGGCTTTTTCCGATGCGGGTACTACAGCTTTTTTATCGTCCATATGTTCTTTCAGCCGTTCTACAGGTGCGGATTCACGTGACGCATCTACGTGAACCGTGCAGCCTGCGATAGCGCCAGTGGGTTAAATTCTTTACACAGACAGTACTGTATAAAAAAACAGTGATCAATGCAAGCGGAACGTGGATTTGTTTTGAAACAGATCAATACAAGCCTGGTTTCTCACAAAAACTCGCCACCTTGCGGAAAATGAAACACAATACAAACTTCTACCGCCGCAAGCATAGGAAGTGCACCATGCGTATTTTACTTGCCGAAGATGACAGCGTGCTGGCCGATGGCCTGACCCGCTCGCTGCGCCAGTCCGGTTATGCGATCGACTACGTCAAGACGGGCCAGGAGGCCGATACGGCCCTGTCCACCCAGGAATTCGACTTGCTGATCCTCGACCTGGGCCTGCCGAAGATGTCCGGCCTGGAAGTGCTGCGCCGCCTGCGCGCGCGCGCCTCGCTGTTGCCCGTGCTGATACTGACGGCCGCCGATTCCATCGAGCAACGCGTGAATGGCCTCGACCTCGGTGCCGATGATTATATGGCCAAGCCGTTCGCCCTGTCGGAACTGGAGGCAAGAGTGCGCGCCCTGACGCGCCGCGGCGCCGGCGGCGGCGCCGCCATCATCAAGCATGGCCCCCTCAGCTACGACCAGGTGGGGCGCAGCGCCTACATCAACGACCAGATGCTCGACCTGTCGGCGCGCGAACTGGGCTTGCTGGAAATCTTGCTGGGCCGTACCGGCCGCCTCGTCTCGAAAGAGCAGCTGGTCGACCACCTGTGCGAATGGGGCGAAGAAGTGTCGAACAACGCCATCGAAGTGTATGTCCACCGCTTGCGCAAGAAGATCGAAGTGGGCGGCGTGCGCATCGCCACCGTGCGCGGCCTCGGCTATTGCCTGGAAAAATACTCGGAAACGGCGCGCCTGAACGCTGAAGCGGGCGAGTCGGCAAGCCCGGCCAGCGGACCCGCCAGCAAGTGAAGGCGCGCGAGGCGCCAGCGGACGAGCCAGAAGACGACGACTGGTTCGAGCCGCCCACCACGGAACAGGATGACACCATCGAGCATTCGCTGTTCGGCGAAATCCTCGACTGGATGCTGGCGCCCTTGCTGCTGCTGTGGCCGATGAGCATTGCCATTACCTATCTGGTGGCCAAGGGCATCGCCAATCAGCCGTTCGACCATGCGCTGGAAGACAGCGTGACGGTGCTGACGCAGCAGGTCAAGCAGGCCGACGGCGCCATGCTGCGCCGCGTGCCGGAAAAGAACAGCAGTAATAGCGGCCGCGACTTCCTGCGCGGCGACGATATCGACACCCTGTATTACCTGGTAGTGGGTCCGCGCGGCGAATATCTGGACGGCGACCGCGATTTGCCGCCGCCACAGGACGCCGACAAATACCGCAGCGGCATGGTGCTGTTTCGCAACGACACCATCCATGGCACGCCCGTGCGCGTGGCGTTCAGCTATCTCGACATTCCTTCCGGCAATGACGATGAGCCCAGCCGCGCGCTGGTGCAAGTGGCGGAAACCCTGGAAAAACGCGCCCAGCTGGCCAATGAAATCATCAAGGGCGTGATTTTGCCGCAGTTCATCATCCTGCCCGTGATCCTGGCCCTGGTCTGGTTTGCCCTGGCGCGCGGCCTGTCGCCGCTGGCGCAATTGCAGGAACGCATACGCGCCCGGCCGCCCGACGATTTATCGCCCATCGAATCGGGCCAGGTGCCCGAGGAAATCACGCCGCTGGTCGGATCGCTCAACGAGATGCTGGCGCGGCTGTCGCTGTCGATCGACATGCAGAAACGCTTCATCGCCGATGCCGCGCACCAGATGAAGACGCCGCTGGCCGGCATGCGCATGCAATCCGAACTGGCCCTGCGCCAGACCGACCACGACGAGATTCACCGCTCGCTGCTGCAACTGGCGAAAAGTTCGGAAGCGGCCACGCGCCTGGTCAACCAGCTGCTGGCCTTGGCGCGCGCGGAAAACCAGCCGCAGGCGGGCACGGCGTTCGAGCCGATCGAGCTGAGCGAGCTGGCGCGCGGCGTGGTGCAGGACTGGGTGCAAGCCTCGTTTGCCCAGCATATCGACCTGGGTTTCGAGCAGCCCGCGTATTCGATCATGATTTCCGGCAATGCCATGATGCTGCGCGAGCTGCTGAGCAACCTGATCGACAATGCCCTGCGCTACACGCCGGCCGGCGGCAGCGTCACGGTGCGCGTGCGCAGCACCCTGGAACTGGCCATCCTGGAAGTGGAAGATACGGGCCCCGGCATTGCGCCGGCCGAGCGGGCGCACGTGTTCGAACGCTTTTACCGCATTCTCGGCAGCAATGTCGACGGTAGCGGCCTGGGCCTGGCCATCGTGCGCGAAATTGCCCAGCAGCATGGCGCCGAAGTCGATATTTTTAACAATCCGCGCGCGCAGTCGCCAAAGCTGCCGGGCACCCTGCTGCGCCTGAGCATCGCCCTGCTGTTGCCGGACGCGCCAGAAGAGGATGAGGTCACGTATGGATAAGCCGAGCCCAAGCGCTCCCCCGGCGCGGCCGGCGCGCACGCCCGGCCCCGAGCTGCAGGCGCGCCGCGATGTGCACTGGCGCAAGACGCGGCGCCTGACGGCCATCCTGCTGCTGGTCTGGCTGCTGACGGGCTTCCTGACCGTGTTTTATGCGCGCGAACTGTTGCATCTGAATCTGTTCGGCTGGCCGCTGCCCTTTTATATGGCGGCTCAGGGCGCCTCGCTGGTGTACCTGGCCATCATCGCCTTCTATGCCTGGCGCATGCGGCGCCTCGACCAGGCTTTTCATGCCGAGGAGCAGGCATGAGCACCCAGCGCAGCTTCTTTGCCCGCCTGTGCCGCTACTACCTGCTGTTTACGGCCGGTTTCGCCGCCTTCCTGCTGGCTTTGTCGGTGCTGGAACAGGAAGGCATGCCGCGCGCGTGGATCGGCTACCTGTTCATGCTCGTCACCATCACCCTGTACGCCACCATCGGCGTCATCAGCCGCACCTCGAACGTCACCGAATACTATGTGGCGGGGCGCAGGGTACCGGCCATGTTCAACGGCATGGCCACGGCCGCCGACTGGATTTCGGCAGCCAGCTTCATCAGCCTCGCCGGCGGCCTGTATCTGAACGGCTTCGACGGCCTGGCCTTCATCATGGGCTGGACGGGTGGCTATTGCCTGGTCGCACTGCTGATCGCGCCCTATCTGCGCAAGTTCAGCCAGTACACGATTCCCGATTTCCTCGCCGCCCGCTATGGCAGCGGCACCGACAAACGGGGCGCCAGCGTGCGCGTGGTGGCCGTGGCCGCCACCATCATCGTGTCGTTTACGTATGTGGTGGCGCAGATCTACGCCGTCGGCCTGATCGCCTCGCGCTTCACGGGCGTGGATTTTTCCGTCGGCATCTTCCTGGGCCTGGCCAGCATCCTCGTCTGCTCCTTTCTGGGCGGCATGCGCGCCATCACCTGGACGCAGGTGGCGCAGTACATCATCATCCTCGTCGCCTTCCTGATTCCCGCCATATGGCTATCGGTCAAGCATGCGGACAATCCCGTGCCGCAGATCGCCTACGGCAAGGTGCTGCCGCAATTGAGCGCGCGCGAACACGTGCTGGAAACGGATCCGAAAGAAAACGAGGTGCGCGCCATCTTCCACCAGCGCGCCATCAGCTACCAGGCGCGCATAGCCGGCTTGCCCACTTCCTGGGAACAAGGCCATCTGACGGCCCAGCGCCAGCTCGATAGTTTGCGCCAGCGCAATGCCTCGCTGTTCGACATCCGTAACGCGGAGCGCTACCTGATCGCCTATCCGAAGAGTCCGGACGAGGCACGCGTGCTGTGGCAGGCGGCGCAGGCGCAAAATCAGAAACGCGCAGAACCCATCATTCCGCACGCGCAGCCGTTTCCCGCCGCCGACCGGGAGCAGTCCGACATCAAGCGCAACAATTTCCTGGCTCTCGTGTTCTGCATGATGCTGGGCACGGCCGCCCTGCCGCATATCCTCATGCGATCGTACACCACGCCGTCCGTGCACGAAACGCGCGTCTCCGTCTTCTGGACCCTGTTCTTCATCTTGTTGATCTACCTCACGATTCCCGCGCTGGCCGTGCTGGTCAAATACGACATTTACTCGGCGCTCGTGGGCACGCAATATGCGAACCTGCCCACCTGGGTGTCGTACTGGGCCAATGTGGACAAGCTCAGCCCCCTGATCAGCATCGTCGACGTCAACCGCGACGGCATCGTGCAACTGGCGGAAATTTCCATCGATGCCGACGTGCTGGTGCTGGCCACGCCCGAGATCGCCGGCCTGCCCTACGTGATTTCCGGCCTGGTGGCGGCCGGCGGCCTGGCAGCCGCCCTGTCGACGGCGGACGGCTTGCTGCTGGCCATCTCCAACGCCCTGTCGCACGACGTGTATTACAAGGTGGTCGACCCGACCGCCTCGACGCAAAAGCGCGTGACGATTTCAAAATTGCTGCTGCTGGCCGTGGCCTTCATCGCCGCCTATGCGGCCTCGCAAAAGCCGGCGGACATTTTGTCGCTGGTGGGCGTGGCCTTTTCCCTGGCCGCCTCGACCCTGTTCCCGCCGCTGGTGCTGGGCGTGTTCTGGAAACGCGCCAACTACCAGGGCGCGCTGGCCGGCATGCTGACGGGCTTTGGCGTATGCCTGTATTACATGCTGCACACGAGCACCATGCTGGGAGGTAATGCCAGTGGTCAATGGTTTCATATCGCGCCCATCTCCGCCGGCATCTTCGGCGTGCCGGCCGGCCTGGCCGCCGCCATCCTGGTCAGCTGGCTGACGCCGGCGCCGGGACGCCGCAGCACGGGGCTGGTCGAGCATATCCGGGCGCCGGAATAACAACGCAGCAAAGACTGGGTGACGTGCAACAATTCTTCGACAGAACGATCGGAAAAGTCAGCGCCCCGGCAAAAAAGGAGTAGGCTGGAGGGCCGTTCCACTTACGAGGAAATCCTATGCCGTCTGGAAAAATTCTTGTTGCCCAAGGGGGCGGCCCGACCGCCGTCATCAACCAGTCGCTGGTGGGCGTGGTGCTCGAATCGCGGCGCTTTCAACATGTCACGCGCGTGTATGGCGCGCTGCATGGCGTGCGCGGCATCGTCAATGAAGAATTTGTTGATCTGACGCAGGAAACCAGCCACAACCTGGAACTGGTGGCCGCCACGCCGTCCTCGGCCCTCGGTTCCACGCGCGACAAGCCCGACATCGCCTACTGCCAGCAAATCTTCGAAGTGCTGCGCGCACACGAGATCGAACATTTCTTTTATATCGGCGGCAACGACTCGTCCGACACGGTGCGCATCGTCAGCGAGGAAGCACACAAGGCCGGCTATCCGCTGCGCTGCATCCACATCCCGAAAACCATCGACAACGATCTGGTGGGCAGCGACCACACGCCCGGCTTTCCCTCTGCCGCGCGTTTCGTCGCGCAAGCATTCGCCGGCGCCAACCTCGATAACGCGGCCTTGCCCGGCGTCTACGTGGGCGTCGTAATGGGCCGCCACGCGGGCTTTTTGACGGCGGCCTCGGCGCTGGGCAAGAAGTTCCCCGACGATGGCCCGCACCTGATCTACCTGCCCGAGCGCGTCTTCGTGCTGGAGAATTTTCTTGCCGACGTGAAGGCAACCTATGAAAAATACGGTCGCTGCGTGATCGCCGTCTCGGAAGGCATCCACGACGCTTCGGGCGAACCGATCGCCAGCTTGTTGGCCAAACAGGTGGGCAACGAAGTGGAGCGCGATGCACACGGTAACGTGCAATTGTCCGGCACGGGCGCGCTGGCCGACCTGCTGTGCGACGAAATCAAGGCCAAGCTGGGCATCAAGCGCGTGCGCGGCGATACCTTTGGCTATCTGCAGCGCTCCTTCATCGGTTGCGTCTCTGATGTAGATCAACGCGAGGCGCGCGAAGTGGGAGAGAAGGCGGTGCAGTTCGCCATGTGGGGCGAGCGCGACGGTTCCGTCGCCATCAAGCGCACGGGCTTTTATTCCGTCGATTACGAGTTGCTGCCGCTGACCGAGGTGGCGGGCAAGACGCGCACCATGGAAGACGAATTCATCAGCGCCAGCGGCACGGACGTGACCGATGCTTTCAGGTTATATCTGCGCCCGCTGCTGGGTTCGGGCATGCCCGATGCGTTCCGCCTGCGCGCCGCAAAAGTAGCGAAGGTCTTGAAACCTTAGCTGTTTTCCGCCAGCAATAGCGGCCGCAGCTTGACGGCCGCTTCTTTTAACTGCGGCACGTGCTGCAGCAGTTGCTCCACGGACTTGCGCGCCACAGGCGCGTGGCAGGCCACGGCCGCCACGATGCGCCCGTCCGCCGCGCAGATGGGCACGGCCACGGCCACCATGCCGTGCACGAATTCCTCGTCATCGATGCCGATGCCCAGCCGGGCGATGCGCACGATCTCGCGCTCCAGCAGCGCGGGATCCGTGATGCTTTTCGGCGTGCGCGCTTCCAGGCCCAGCATGGCCAGCAATTCGCGCCGCTCCAGCAGGGTCATGTGCGCCAGAAATAATTTTCCGCTCGCCGTGCAATGCATGGGCGCGCGCGAACCCAGCACCAGGTGCAGGCGCAGCGGTTCCTGCGTTTCCACGCGGTCCACGTAGACGATCGCATTGCCCTCGGGAATGGCCAGATTGCAGGTCTCGCCCGTGACGGCCACCAGGCTGCCCAGGATGCTGCGGCTCACGCGGATCAGGGCATTGTTGCGCAGGGTCGCCAGCGCCAGGTTGGTGGACGCCGCGCCGGGCACATAGCCGCGTCCCACGGGCGTGCGCAGCACATAACCATGCTGTTCCAGGGTATCGAGCAGGCGCATCATGCTGGCCTTGGGTACCTGCATGCGCGCGGCCAGCTGCGACAGGGTCAAGGGCTGGCTGGCGCTGGCCAGGTGCTCGATCAGCCGCAGCACGCGCAAGCCCCGCGCCTCGTCGCCATGGCTGGCCGCCGTGCCCCCACCCGCTTGGCTGCCTTCTTCGGCCTCGGCCGGCCGTTTTTGAAACGCATCATGCATGTTCTGTTTCACCTCTCGCGTATGCGGCTGTTTCCGCTTGTCCCGGTGCTGCACGTCTTTTATAAATGGAACCAGACGTTCCAAAAATAACCAATAAAGACCAGTGTATCGCAAAAAATGCCCGTCGAGGCAGCTAGATACCGCAACGCAGGAGACAAGAGCAATGTTGCAAACACACTACGATTACATCGTTGTCGGCGCCGGTTCCGCCGGCTGCGTGCTGGCCAACCGCCTGTCGCATGACAGCAACAACCAGGTATTGCTGCTGGAAGCGGGCGGCAAGGACAACAATCCGTGGATACACGTGCCGGTCGGCTATTTCAAGACCATGCACGACCCCAAGCTGGACTGGTGCTACCGCACGGAAGCGGACGCCGGCATCGCGGGGCGCCAGCTGCAATGGCCACGCGGCAAGGTGCTGGGCGGCTCCAGCTCGCTCAACGGCTTGCTGTACGTGCGGGGCCAGAAGGAAGATTACGACCGCTGGGCCGAGCTGGGCAATGCAGGCTGGAGCTATGCCGAAGTGCTGCCCTATTTCAAGAAATCGGAAGACCAGGAACGGGGCGCCAGCGATTACCACGGCGTCGGCGGTCCATTGAAAGTGTCGGACCTGCGCCTGCGCCGTCCCATCGCGGAACACTTTATTGCCGGCGCCACGGAAAGCGGCATCCCCTTCAATGCCGATTACAACGGCGCCACGCAGGAGGGCGTCGGCTACTTCCAGCAGACAGCCAGCAAGGGCTTGCGCTGGAGCACGGCGAAAGCCTTCCTTCGGCCCGCCCGCAAGCGCGCCAACCTGCGCGTGGAAGTGCGCGCGCAAATCACTCGCGTGCTGTTCGAGGGCAAGCGCGCCGTCGGCATCGAATTCCGGCAGGATGGCCAGCTGCGCCAGGCGCGCGCCAGCGGTGAAGTGATACTCTGCGCGGGCGCCATCGGCTCGCCGCAAATCCTGCAATGTTCGGGCGTGGGCCCGCGCGCCCTGCTCGATGAAGTGGGCGTGCCGCTGGTGCACGACTTGCCCGGCGTGGGACAGAACCTGCAAGACCATCTGCAAATCCGCCTCGTCTTCAAGACGCGATTGAAAACCCTGAACGATGAAGTCAACAGCCTGTGGGGCAAGCTGTGGGTGGCCATGCAATATGTGTTTTCCCGCTCGGGGCCACTCACCCTGGCGGCCAGCCAGGTGACGGTGTTTACCAGGTCGTCGCCCGAGGTGGAGCGGCCCGACATCCAGTTCCACATGCAGCCGCTGAGCGCCGACAAGCCGGGCGAAGGCGCGCATCCGTTTTCCGCGTTTACATCGTCCGTGTGCCAGCTGCGCCCGCACAGCCGCGGCCACGTATCGATCAAGTCCGCCGATCCCTTTGCGTATCCGGGCATCTACCCGAACTACCTGTCCGACCCGCGCGACCAGCAAACGGCGATTGCCGCCCTGCGCGTGGCGAGAAAAATCGCCGCCGCCCCCTCGCTGGCGCCGCACATCATTGCCGAGTTCGTGCCCGGCCCGCAGTTCGAGACGGATGCGCAGCTGCTGGACGCGGCGCGCCGCTTCAGCCAGTCGATCTACCACCCGAGCGGCACCTGCAAGATGGGGCATGACGCCATGGCGGTCGTCGACGACCGCCTGCGCGTGCACGGCCTGCAGCACCTGCGCGTGGTCGACGCGTCGATCATGCCGGAAATCGTCTCGGGCAATACGAACGCGCCCACCATCATGATCGCCGAAAAAGCGGCCGACATGATCCTGGCGGACGCCGTGCGCCTGCCCAAGGCAGCCTGACCCGCCCCTTTTCATCCCATTCCCTGCAAGGAGGATGCCAGCGGCGGGCAGACGGCCCCGCCTCCAATGACTCGGCGACAAGCCAAGCATCAGAAAAAAACACATAATCGATATCGATTGGAGACTAGATATTATGGATAACAATACGAACAATCCGAAAAAGGCCAAAGAGCTACGGAAAGTCGTGATGGCCAGCGTGATCGGCGCCACCATCGAGTGGTATGACTTCTTCCTGTACGGCGTGGTGGCCGGCATCGTGTTCAGCAAGCTGTATTTCCCGGGCGGCGATCCACTCGTCTCGACCATGCTGGCCTACGGTACCTTTGCCGTGGGTTTTCTGTCGCGCCCCATCGGCGGCGTGATCTTCGGCCACTTCGGCGACAAGATCGGCCGCAAGAGCATGCTGGTGATGACCCTGATGATCATGGGCGTCTCCACCTTCCTGATCGGCGTGCTGCCGACGTATGAGCACATCGGCTACTGGGCGCCTGGCCTGCTGCTGTTTCTGCGCGTGCTGCAAGGTATCGGCCTCGGTGGCGAATGGGGCGGCGCCGTGCTGATGGCGTATGAATATGCACCGCCGAAGGAGCGCGGTTTCTACGCCAGCCTGCCGCAGATCGGCCTGGCCATCGGCCTGTGCCTCGCTTCCGGCGTGGTGGCCATCCTCTCCTATAGCTTGAGCGATGCGCAGTTCCTGTCCTGGGGCTGGCGCGTCGCCTTCATCCTGTCGGCCGCCCTCGTCTTCATCGGCATGTGGATACGCTTGAACGTGATGGAAACGCCCGAATTCCAGGCCGTCAAGGAGAAGAACGCGGAGACGCAAATCCCGTTCTTCGACCTGCTGAAACGCTATCCGGGCAACGTCTTGAAGGGCATGGGCGCGCGCTATATCGACGGCGTGTTCTTCAATATCTTCGGCGTGTTTTCCATCACCTATCTGACCAACACCATCAAGATCGACCGCACGGAAGCGCTGATGGGCGTGATGGCGTCGGCCGTCGTGATGTGCTTTTGCATCCCCTTCTTCGGCCGCCTGTCGGACCGCATCGGCCGTACCAAGGTGTTTTTCTGGGGTTCGCTGATCACGGGCGTATCGTCGATTCCCGCCTTCTGGATCATGCTTAACCACGCCGACAATCCCTTGCTGCTGTGGTGTTCCGTGATCATCCCGCTGGGCGTGCTGTATTCGGCCGTGTACGGCCCGGAAGCGGCCCTGTTCTGCGACCTGTTCGACGCCAAGGTACGCTACACGGGCATCTCCTTCGTGTACCAGTTCTCCGGCATCTTCGCCAGCGGCCTGACGCCCATCATCGCCACCTACCTGCTCAAGACTGGCAATGGCGAGCCATGGCACATCGTCGGCTACATCCTGTTCGCCTCCCTCGTCTCGGCCGTCAGCGTGGCCATGATCGGGAAAGGAGGCCCGCAACCGGATGGCCGCATGAAGACGGCGCACGCAAGGTAAGACCTGCGGACGTAAAAAAGGCAGGCCTCTCGCGAGTGCCTGCCTTGTTTGTTCAAGCTACAGCTTAGATAACAACTGTCTGATGCTCATCGCCCACGCGGGCGCGGATGGTGCCGATGCGCGAAACGGTTTCGCCGGCCGCTTGCAGCTGGGCGATGGCGGCGTCCGCGTTTTCCTGCGAGACGATGACGGTCATGCCGATGCCGCAGTTGAAGACGCGGTGCATTTCGGCGTCAGCCACGCCGCCGTGCTGTTGCAGCCACGTGAACAGTGGCGGCATGGTCCATGCCTTCGAGTCCAGCTCGGCCACCAGGCCAGGCTGCAGCACGCGCGGGATGTTTTCCACCAGGCCGCCACCGGTGATGTGCACCATGCCTTTGACTTCCATCGCATCCATCAGCGCCAGCAGCGGCTTGACGTAGATGCGCGTCGGCTGCATCAGCACGTCGGCGAGTTTACGGCCGTGGAAGTCGCCTTCCAGGTCTGGTTTTGCCACTTCGATGATCTTGCGCACCAGCGAGTAACCGTTCGAGTGCACGCCCGACGAGGCCAGGCCCAGCACCACGTCGCCCGGGGCGATCTTGGTGCCGTCGATGATTTTCGATTTTTCCACGGCGCCGACGGCAAAACCTGCCAGGTCGTATTCGCCGGCCGGGTACATGCTCGGCATTTCCGCCGTTTCGCCGCCGATCAGCGCGCAACCGGCTTGTTCGCAACCCTGGGCGATGCCCTTGATGACGTCGGTGGCGATGGCCACGTCCAGCTTGCCGCAAGCGAAGTAGTCGAGGAAGAACAGGGGCTCGGCGCCTTGCACCAGGATGTCGTTGACGCTCATGGCGACCAGGTCGATGCCGACCGTGTCATGGCGGTTCAGTTCGAACGCCAGGCGCAATTTGGTGCCGACGCCATCGGTACCCGAGACCAGCACCGGTTCCTTGTACTTCTTGCTGATTTCAAACATGGCGCCAAAACCGCCCAGGCCGCCCATCACGCCTTCGCGCAGGGTGCGCTTGGCAAACGGCTTGATTGCTTCGACTAAAGCGTCGCCTGCGTCGATATCGACGCCAGCGTCACGGTAGGAAAGGGAAACATTAGAAGTCTGGTTCATGGTGTGGTGGCAGCGGAGGCGGTAAAATAGAAGGCGGATACCCGCCGGCACGCGCGCGCAAGCATGTTTTTCAACATCGTGCGGCAGGACGCCAGCGGGTGAATTCGGTCGATCAAGTCGCTATTTTATCAAACTGCCCCGCCATTTCGTAATTAACTGCCTTTTTTTAACGCAACAGCACAAACTACATGCCATTCGCCATCACCGCCGAACAGAAGCAAACAGCATTTTGGATCGCGGTCTGGCTGGCATTCTTGCTGCTGCTCGTCAGCCTCGGTCCCATCCTGACGCCCTTCCTGGCCGCCGCCATCCTCGCCTACGTGCTCAATCCCGGCGTGGACCGATTGCAGCGCCTGCATTACAAGCGTTTTTATGTACCCCGTCCGCTGGCCGTGCTGGTCGTCGTAGTGTTGTTTTTCCTCGCCATTACGGCGCTCGTGCTAATCGTCGTGCCCGTGTTGCAGAAGGAAATCCCCTTGTTGCAGGCGCAAATCCCCCAATTTCTCAGCAAGGCGAACGAGTTCCTGGCGCCGAAACTGCGCGATCTGGGCATCCGCGTGCGCCTCGATGGCACGGGCATCAAACGCATGTTGAGCCAGCAGATGGCCACCAGCGGCGATGAAATCTGGAGCACGGTACTCGCCTCGGCCCGCATCGGCGGCACGGCCGTGCTGGGCTGGCTGGCCACCGTGGTGCTGATTCCCGTGGTGCTGTTCTATCTGTTGCTGGACTGGCATCCGATGCTGGCGCGCATCGCCGGCGCCGTACCGCGCCGCTGGGTCGGCCGCACGGTGGGCATGGCGCAGGAAGTCGACACCCTGCTGGCGCAATACCTGCGCGGCCAGTTGCTCGTCATGCTGGTGCTGGCCACCTATTACTCGGCGGCGCTGGCCATCGCCGGTTTTGAAGTCGCATTGCCTGTGGGCATCATCACGGGCTTGCTGGTGTTCATTCCCTACCTGGGCTTCGGCCTGGGGCTGATGCTGGCGCTGATCGCCGCCCTGCTGCAGTTTGCCGACTGGAGCGGCGTGATCGCCGTGGCCGTCATCTACGGCTGCGGCCAGGTCATCGAAGGCTTTTTCCTCACGCCCCGCCTGGTGGGCGAGCGCATCGGCCTGAACCCGCTGGCCGTGATCTTCGCCTTATTGGCTTTCGGACAATTGTTCGGTTTCGTCGGCGTTTTGCTCGCTTTACCCGCTTCTGCCGTGCTGATGGTCGCTTTTAAGCATCTAAGACGCCACTACCTCTCCAGCAGCTTCTATAATACCTAGTAAAAGCGGATATCATATCAACCTAGCAATACCACGATGCACATGCAGTAATGAAAAACAGGACAAGGCGTACGCCATGAAACAACTGGTGCTCGATTTAGGCACAGACCAGGCGCACAGCCTCGATACCTTCGAGGTGGGACAGAATGCCGAAGTGGCGCAGCTGATGCGCCAGTTCGCCGCGCGCACGTCGCGCGAACATTTCGCCTACTTGTGGGGCGAACTGGCCGCCGGCAAGAGCCACCTGCTCAAGGCCCTGGCCAGCACCGAGCGCGCGCGCTATATTTCGCCATTCTCGATCGAGTCCGAATTCGTGTATTCGCCCGACGTCGACCTGTACCTGCTCGACGACTGCGAAAAACTGTCGCCGCTGGCGCAGATCGACGCCTTTGCCCTGTTCAATGAAATCCGCGCCAACAAGGCCTATATGGTGTGCAGCGGCGCCGTGCCGCCCGCCGTGCTGCCCGTGCGCGAAGACTTGCGCACGCGCATGGGCTGGGGCCTGATCTATCAGATCCACGGCTTGACCGACGATGAAAAAATCGCCGCCCTGACCCAGGCGGCCACCACCCGCGGCTTGACCTTGTCGCCCGGCGTGTTACCCTATCTGCTGTCCCATTTCCGGCGCGACATGCGTTCGCTGTCGACGATGCTGGACTCTCTCGACCTCTACTCCCTTGAAACCCAACGCCCGATCACCTTGCCATTGTTGCGCGAGTTGTTGCAGGCGGAAGCGAAAGAATGATGAATCTGGCCCTGTTTGACCTCGACCACACCCTGCTGCCCATCGACTCGGATCATGAGTGGGGCGAATTCCTGGTACGCATCGGTGCCGTGGACGCCGCCGAATTCACCCGCCGCAACGACGAATTTTTCGCGCAATACCAGGCCGGCACGCTCGATCCGGTGGAATACCTGGAATTTTCCCTCGGCACCCTGGCGCAATTCCCGCGCGAACGCCTGGAAGCGCTGCACAAGCAATTCATGGCCGAAGTGGTCTTGCCGGCCATCCGCCCCGAAGTCGTAGCCCTGCTGAAACAGCACCAGGACGCGGGCGACCTGCTGGCCATCGTCACGGCGACCAACCATTTCATCACCAAACCCATCGCCGATGCGCTGGGCGTCGAGCACTTGCTGGCCGCCATGCCCGAGTATGACGACGCAGGCAATGTCACGGGCAAGCTGGTCGGTACGCCTACCCTGGGCGCGGGCAAGCTGACCCACACCCATGCCTGGCTGGAAAAGATGGGCAAGGAACTGGGGCAGTTCGAGCGCAGCTATTTTTACAGCGATTCGCATAACGACATTCCCTTGCTGTCGGTCGTGACCCACCCTGTCGCGACCAATCCCAACACCGCTTTGAGCGCACACGCATCCCTCCACGGCTGGCCATCACTCCACTTATTCAATGATTAAAAAATTCATCCGCAAGATCCTCGGCGTTAAAAAAGAGGCAGCGCGCGACACCACGGCACCCATCGTGCTCGGTCCTGCGCAACACGGAATCGACCCGAAACTGGTGTCGTCGAATGCCATCCGCGTCACCAGCAGCCTGCAGGAAGCGGGCTTCGAGGCCTTTGTCGTCGGCGGCGCCGTGCGCGACCTGCTGCTAGGCGTGAAACCGAAAGACTTCGACATCGCCACCAACGCCACGCCGGAACAGGTCAAGCGCTTGTTCCGCCGCGCCTTCATCATCGGCAAGCGCTTCCAGATCGTGCACGTGATGTTCGGCCAGGATTTGCTGGAAGTGACGACCTTCCGCGGCGCCGGCGCCGACTCCGCGCCCAAGGATGAACATGGCCGCGTCCTGCGCGACAACACCTTCGGCTTGCAGCACGAAGACGCGCTGCGCCGCGACTTCACCATCAACGCCATGTACTACAACCCGGCCACGCAGGAAGTGCTCGATTACCACGGCGGTGTGGAAGACATCCGCGCCAAGACCTTGCGCATGATCGGCAAACCGGAAGAGCGCTACCGCGAAGACCCCGTGCGCATGCTGCGCGTGGTGCGCTTCGCCGCCAAGCTGAAATTCACCATCGAGCCGCACACGGCCGCGCCGATTCCCATCATGGCCCCGCTGATCAACAACGTGCCGGCGCCGCGCGTGTTCGACGAGATGCTGAAACTGCTGATGAGCGGCCACGCGCTGGCTTGCCTGCAGCAGTTGCGCAAGGAAGGCTTGCATCACGGCCTGCTGCCGCTGCTCGACGTGGTGCTGGAGCAGCCACTGGGCGCGAAATTCGTCACCCTGGCGCTGGACGCCACGGACCAGCGCATCGCCGCCGGCAAGACCGTCTCGCCGGGCTTCCTGTTTGCCTCGCTGCTGTGGCACCAGGTGCTGGAAAAATGGACGGCCTACCGCGCCGCCGGCGAATCGACGATTCCCGCGCTGCACCTGGCGGCCGACGACGTGCTCGATTCGCAGACGGAAAAACTGGCCTTGCAGCGCAAGATCGGTTCCGACATGCGCGACATCTGGTCGATGCAGCCGCGCTTCGAGCGCCGGGTCGGCAAGGCACCGTACAAACTGCTCGAGCACCTGCGCTTCCGCGCCGGCTACGACTTCCTGCTGCTGCGCTGCGCCTCGGGCGAGATCGACATGGACATCGGCGAATGGTGGACGGCCTTTTATGAAGGCGACGAGGAAACGCGCGAAGCGCTGCTCGTCAGCGCGAATGCCGCACCGGGCGCCGTCAAGAAGAAGCGCCCGCCACGCCGCAGCACGCGCAGCAAGACGGGCACGGGCGGTTCGACCACCGGCAGCAGCAGCGAGGAATGATGGACGCACCTGCGCTGGTCACCGCTTACATCGGCATCGGGGCCAACCTGGGCGACGCGCGCGCGAATGTGCACGATGCGCTGGCGCGCCTGGCGCGCCTGCCCGGCGCGTCCCTGGTGGACGCCTCGGCCAGCTACCGCACGGCGCCCATCGATTCCAGCGGTGACGACTACATCAACGCCGTGGCGCGCATCAGCACCACCCTGCCGGCAGAGGAATTGCTGCAGGCCCTGCACGCCATCGAGGCGGCGCACGGGCGCGAACGGCCCTACCGCAACGCCCCGCGCACCCTGGACCTGGACTTGCTGCTGTACGGCGAGGAACGGATCGCCAGCGCCACCCTGACGGTGCCGCATCCGCGCATCACCGAGCGCGCCTTCGTGCTGGTGCCGCTGCTGGCCCTGGCGCCCGCCATCGTCGTGCCCGGACTCGGGCCGGCGCAGGACTACCTGCCGGGCGTGGCCGACCAGGCCATCAGCAAGCTCTGAGCCACGGCGCCAGACATACACTACAATGCCGTCCCTGCAGCACGCCGCATAAAGTACTACACTAGCGGCGTCGCAATCGCATCACCCCCTTTCACTCTAGAGAATACCTATGTCCGCTTATTTGCAAGGAACAGATCTGGCCGCAAAAGACAAGGCCGCCACACCGGCGCCGGCGCCATCCAAGCCTGTCGCCAACAAGGCCGTGACCATCCACACGCTGGCCACGCTGCGCGCCGCCGGCGAAAAAATCACCATGCTGACCTGCTATGACGCCAGCTTCGCGTCCCTGATGGACCGTTGCGGCGTGGAGATCCTGCTGATCGGCGATTCGCTCGGCATGGTCTGCAATGGCCACAATTCCACCCTGCCCGTCACCGTGGCCGAACTGGCTTATCACACGGCTTCCGTGGCGCGCGGCAGCAAGTCGGCCATGATCGTTGCCGACCTGCCGTTTGGCGCGTACGGCACGCCCGAGACAGCCTATGCCAACGCCGTCATCCTGATGCAGGCTGGCGCGCACATGATCAAGATCGAAGGCGGCGCCTGGCTGGCCGAGACGGTCCGTTTCCTTTCCGAGCGCGGCATTCCCATCTGCGCCCACATCGGCCTGACGCCGCAATTCGTGCACCAGCTGGGCGGCTATAAAGTGCAGGGCAAGAGCACGGAAAGCGCGGCGGAGCTGAAGAACGACGCGCTGGTGCTGCAAAACGCGGGCGCCGCCATCGTGTTGATGGAAGCCATGCCGACGCAACTGGGCAAGGAAGTGACCGACATGCTGACGATCCCCACCATCGGCATCGGCGCAGGTCCCGACTGCTCGGGCCAGGTGCTCGTCATGCACGACATGCTGGGCGTCTTCCCAGGCCGCAAGGCGCGTTTCGTGCGCAACTTCATGGAAGGCGCGGCCAGCATCGACGACGCCGTCACCGGCTACGTCAAAGCAGTCAAGGATGGCAGCTTCCCGGCGCTGGAACACTGCTTCTGACACACGGCTTCTGATTGCTGCTATTCAGATGATATCGCCTCGGTAACTGCCGGGGCGATTTTCTTGGCGCGTAGCGTTTCTGTCCGTACAAACGCCACCTCCAGTCCAAAAAACTGCCCTATCCGGTTCAGTGACTGGATGGTCGGATTACCCTTGCCGCTCTCGATTTCCTTGATGGTTTTCAGGCTGACCCCTCGGTGTTCCGCAAATTGCGCCTGCGTCAGGCGCGAGATGGCGCGCATCTCCTTCACCGCATGCTGGAGCGTGACTTCACCGCGCGCGATGGCGTCGTAGAGCACCGCCCTGCGCTGCCTGAGCTGTTCCTTGTCGATATGGGTGCGCGCCATCTCAGTGCTCCCCCAGCGCGCTCAATTGTTCGATCTGTGTGGCGATGTGAGGCCTGAGAAAGGCGACGATATCGTCATCCACGCCTGCTTGCAGCATGTGCCGCTCCAGCTCGACGAGTCGTTGGCCGAAGCGGTAAAGTTCAAGCTGGATGTGATTGCGCTCCACGTCGGCAATATCCATGGCGGCCAGAATGGCAGGCCATGCATGCAGCTCTTTTTTACCGATCGGATGGTACCAGCGCGCTGCCCGCGCAATGCCTGCCGGGTCCAGATACATGGGCGCGAAATCAAACAAGGGCGTGAGACGCACGTTGGCACCGATCTTTTGAACGGCGGTATTGCGTGCGTGGTTATCGGTATTGCGCATGGCCAGGTTCAATATGTCGCGCTTGAGGAATTCAACGGTCTCGGTGGTCTTGTCGCTGACGACGGCGCGCAATGCCTGCAACAGCTCGAACTGGCTGGGCGAAGCTTCAAATCCCACGATGCCGGCTAACGAAGCCGCACTTTCCTGATGCAGGCGAAGTACCTTGCCATCCCGGACTATCCGGTCAAAGCGTGGAATGAACAGGGTATCTTCCTGGTAGCGAAGCTCGCCAGCCGTGCGCAAGCCCATCGCGCTCGCCACGCGCATGTAGGCCGCTTCATTTCTCAGCACCTTGTCATCGCTCGGGGTCTTGCCCCGCGCCCGCTTGACGATAAAATGCGCTGCCGCGAGCTCGTCGGCCAATGCGCCATCCGCATGCCACATTCCGTCATGGTCCGTCGTCAGCAAATATTTCGGCGCCGCGCCCTGGACACCGAGGCTACCTGCTGCCAGCATGCTGTGTACCAGCATGCGTTCGTGAAATACCTCGCCGCGGCCAATGATGTCTTCCAATGACAACCCGTGCATGGGTGTGTCGGTCTCGTGGCGGGCAAGATGCTGTTCATAGTATTGCACTGCCTCGGCAACGCGGACACACCCGATGGGATTGAAGGCGCCGGCGCACATCAACGGAAAATCGGCGGCAGGACCATCCGCCAGTTGCAGCTGCCCCAGCAGATACGCACGCCCGCTCCCCTGGGGGATCAGGTCAAACACAAAGGCTGGCCATTGCGCCAGCTTCTGCATATCTGCCGTGACGGGAAAGCGCAGCGATACGGGTTCGACTTTTTTCTCGAAGGCATAATCGAGGTCGTATTCAAACAGCGTGGCAGTACGGGGGTTGCCGCCGGCGGGTTTGAGCAGGGTAAGCAATGCACAATCTTTCCATACTTCCTCATGAAAGATTTGAAAATGACACTCCATACCGCCCCCAAAATAGTCCCTATAACGCCTAATTTAGCATATTTTTGCCAATAATTAGATCATATAGGAGCTAATTATCGCGATAATCGACGCACACTAGCCCACCTGTATCCACGTCGTCTTCAGCTCCGTGTACTTGTCCAGTGCGTGCAGCGACTTGTCACGCCCGTTGCCCGACTGCTTGTAGCCGCCGAACGGCACGGTGATGTCGTCGCCGTCGTACTGGTTGACGTGCACGGTGCCGGCACGCAGGGCGCGCGCCGTCTGGATGGCCTTGGTGATGTCGGATGTCCATACGGCCGCCTGCAAGCCGTACGGCGTGGCGTTGGCCTGTTGCACCGCTTCGGCGATATCCGTAAAGCCCAGCACGGACAAGACAGGCCCGAATATCTCTTCGCGGGCGATCGTCATGCTCGCATCCACGCCGAAGATGGTCGGCTGCACATAGTAGCCACCCGTCTCCGCGCGCACGGCCTCGCCGCCACCGAGCAACTGGGCGCCTTCGCTCTTGCCGGCCGCGATATAGCCCATCACCGTTTGCATCTGCGTGGCGTCGACGATGGCGCCCATGACGGTGGCTTCGTCGAGCGGGTCGCCAGGCTGGAAACGGGGCAGCATGGCCAACGCCTTGGCCAGGAATTCTTCCTTGATCGATGCTTCCACGAACAGGCGCGAAGGCGCGTTGCAGCTTTCGCCCTGGTTGAAAAAGATGGAGCCGACGGCGGCGGCCACGGCCTTGTCCAGGTCCAGGCAATCGGCGCAGACGATGTTGGCGGATTTGCCGCCCAGTTCCGTCCACGCCCGTTTCAAATTCGACTGGCCCGCCATCTGCACGATCAACTTGCCCGTGCGCGTGGAACCCGTAAAGCCGATGCAATCGATATCCATGTGCAGCGCCAGCGCGGCGCCCGCCTCGTTGCCGTAACCGGGCAGCACGTTGAAGACGCCCGCCGGCACACCCGCTTCCAGCGCGATATCGGCCAGCCGCAAGGCCGTCAGCGGGGATTTTTCGGAGGGTTTGAGGATCACGCTGTTGCCGGCCGCGAGGGCCGGCGCGATCTTCCAGGCGGCCATGATCATCGGGTAGTTCCACGGCACGATGGCGGCGACGACGCCCACCGGTTCGCGCGTGATCAGGGCCAGGCTGTTGGCGGGCGTCGGTGCGATTTCATCGTAGATTTTATCGATCGCCTCGCCATACCAGCGCAGGCAGTTGGCCGTGGCGCCCACGTCCACGCTCTGGCTGTACTTGATCGGCTTGCCCATGTCCAGGGTTTCCAGCAGGGCCAGTTCGGGACCGTATTTCTGTACCAGGTCGGCAAACTTGATCAATATCCGCTTGCGCTGCGCGGGCGACTTGCCTGCCCAGCGGCGGTCGTCAAAGGCGGCGCGGGCGGCTTGCACGGCCGCATCCACGTCGGCGCCATCGCAGCGCGCCACTTGCCCCAGCAAGCGCCCGTCGATGGGCGACAGATTGTCGAAGGTCTGGCCTGACCTGGCCCCTACCCGTTCGCCATTGATGAAGGCGCGTCCATCGATCGTGAGCGCTGCGGCCCGTGCATGCCAGCTGGTGTTTTCCGTCATGGTCGTCTCCTGTGTCAGTGTAAGAGCAGCTTACTCCTGGTCCGCCAAATACGCCGCAGACAGTTGCTTGCGGCGTCTGCGGTCAGCGCGCGCCAGCATCACGGCATACGCGATCACGGCGAGCGTCACGACGAGGATCGTCAGCGCGGCAATCGCATTGACGCGCGGGTCGAGCCCCAGGCGCGCGCGCGAAAAGATCACCAGCGGCATCGTCGTCGATCCGGGGCCGGACAGGAAAGCCGAGAGCACCACGTCATCGAGCGACAAAGTAAATGTCAGCAGCCAGGCCGAGGCCAGCGCCTGCGTGATGTTCGGCAGGGTCACGAGGAAGAACACCTGGTGCGCGCGGCAGCCCAGGTCCATCGCCGCTTCGGCCAGGGACTTGCTCATTTCCTGCAGGCGCGATTGCACCACCACGGCCGCATACGCCATGCCCAGCAAGGTGTGGCCGAGCCAGATCGTCAGCACGCCACGCTCGGGAAAACCGAAGACCTTTTGCATGGACACGAGCATCAGCAGCAGAGACAGGCCGATGATCACTTCCGGCATCACCAAAGGCGCGCTGACCATGGCGGAAAACACGGTGCGGCCACGGAAGCGCTGGTAGCTGGTCAAGGCAAAGGCAGCGAACGTGCCGAGGATGACGGACGAGGTGGCCGACAGGAAGGCGATCTTCAGCGACAGGCCGAAGCCCGAGATGATCTCCGTATCGCTCATCAACTCGCTGTACCAGCGCAGCGAGAAGCCGCTCCACACCATATCCTGGCGCGAGCTGTTGAACGAGAAGACGATCAGCACGATGATAGGCAGATAGAGGAACAGATAGCCGAGCGACAGCCAGCCGCGGCCGAACCAGCGCTGCAGGAAATTACGTCCGTTCATGTGCGCTCCTCCGCGTCCTGGTCCGTTTTGTATTTGTTAAAAATCGCCATCGGCACGAGGATCAGCAAGACCACCAGCACCGTCACCGACGAAGCCATGGCCCAGTCGTTATTGGTGAAATATTCATCCCACAGCACGCGGCCGATCATCAGGGTTTCCGGGCCGCCCAGCAGCTCGGGAATCACATATTCGCCCACGGACGGAATGAAGACCAGCATGGCGCCGGCGATGATGCCCGATTTCGACAGGGGCACCGTGATGCGCCAGAACGCCTGCAAAGGCGTGGCGCCCAGGTCGGCCGCCGCTTCCAGGAAACGCATGTCCATTTTCACCAGGTTCGCATACAGGGGCAAAATCATGAACGGCAGGTAGGCGTACACCATGCCAACCACCAGCGAAAACGAAGTGTTCATCATGTGCAGCGGCTCGCTCACGATGCCCAGCGCGATCAGCAGGTCGTTGAGCAAGCCGTGGTTGGCCAGGATGCCCTTCCACGCATACACGCGCAGCAGGAACGAGGTCCAGAACGGCAGCATCACCAGCATCATCAGCACGGGACGGATGGACGGTTTGGCACGCGCCATGAAGTAGGCGAACGGATAGCCGATGAACAGACAGATGGCCGTGGTGATGGCCGCGTATTTGAGTGAGCTCAGGTAGGTGAGCAGATACAGTTCATCGGCGGCGATGAACAGGTAATTGGCGATTTTCACCTTCAGCACGACGATGCCGTCGACATACGACAGCAAGCCGCCGAACGGGCTGCCCGCCGTGTCCATGTCGGACAGGCTGATACGCAGCACGATCAGAAACGGTACCAAAAAGGCGGCAGTGAGGAACAGCGACGGCACGGCGATGACGGCGTTGCGGCCAGTGAGCCAGCGTAAGGTCACCAGGTTGCGCAGCATTTGCAGAATGGACGTCATGGTGGCCTCAGCTGGTCAGCACGACGATGTCGGCGCCATCCCACCACAGCCACACGCGCTGCTCGCGTTCGAGGCGCGCGGCGTCGTGGCGGGCCGCGTTGGTGCGCGAGACTTTCACCACCGTGCCGCTGTCGAGGCGCACGTGATAGCTGGTTTCATTGCCAAAATACGCCATGGCGACGATCACGCCCTGGGCGCAGTTGTAGCCGTGTTCCTTTGGTGACGCGCGCTCGTCCAGGGCAGGTGGCGCGATCTGGATGCCGATTTTTTCGGGGCGCACGGCCACCGAGACATCCATGCCCAGGTTGCCCGTGATGCCGTGCGAAACATAGTGCTCGCCGTCGGGCGTGGCGATCACCACGTGATCGGCTTCGTCCTGCGTGATGCGGCCATCGAACAGGTTGACGCTGCCGATGAAGTCGGCCACGAAACGGCAGTTCGGCGTTTCGTAGATTTCACCGGGCGCGCCCACCTGCAGGATGCGCCCTTCGCTCATGACGGCGATACGCGTGGCCATGCTCATGGCTTCATCCTGGTCGTGCGTGACCATCACGCAGGTGACGCCCACCTGCTCGATGATATTCACCAGTTCCATCTGCGTGCGCTCGCGCAGTTTCTTGTCCAGCGCGCCCAGCGGCTCGTCGAGCAGCAGCAATTGCGGCCGCTTGGCCAGGCTGCGCGCCAGCGCCACGCGCTGCTGCTGCCCGCCCGACAGCTGATGCGGCTTGCGCTTCGCGTACTGGCCCAGCTGCACCAGCGCCAGCATCTGCTCGACCCGTGCCGCCACTTCCGCCTTCGGCAAGCCATCACGGCGCAGGCCGAAGGCGATGTTGTCCCACACGGACAGGTGCGGGAACAGCGCGTACGACTGGAACATCATGTTGATGGGGCGCTGGTGTGGCGGCACATCGACGATGCTGTTGCCCGCCAGAGCGATGCGCCCCGACGTCGGCGTCTCGAAACCGGCCAGCATGCGCAGCAGGGTCGACTTGCCGCAACCTGAACTGCCCAGCAGCGCGAATATCTCGCCCTTGTTGATCGTCACGGAAATATCATTGACGGCGCGCACGCCATCGAATTCCTTGACCAGTTGATCAATCAGCAAGAAAGGCGCTGGGGCGTCGCTGGCCGACGCGGCTGGTGTTGCTATCGTCATGTGGGTGCTTTGGGTAAGTGGGTGTCAAAATGAAAAACTGGCCGCTACAATGAGCGGCCAGGATGGAAGTTTAGCGGAACTGCCGCCATTGCGGTCCAAAAAATGCGCGGATGGCGGCAAAATGGGGAAAAAACCTACACCCAGCCCTTCGCTTTCACGTCCGCGTACGTCTTGTCCAGGCACAGGCGTATCAAGCCCACCATTTCATCGATCTGCGCGCGCGTCATGACCAGCGGCGGGGCGACGATCATGCGCTCGCCCACGGCGCGCATGATGACGCCATTGTCGAACATGTGGCCGCGGCAGATCATGCCCACGCCCTGGTCCTCGTCGAACAGCTCATTCTCGTGCACGGTGGCGCCCTTCCTGCGCACCAGGTTCAGGCCCGCGACCAGGCCGCAGCTGTCCGCATAGCCGACCAGCGGATGTTCAGCCAGGCTGGCGAAGCACTGATGCAGGTAAGGCCCCGTATCCTCGGCCACCTTGGCCACCAGTTGCTCGTCCTCGATGATGCGGATGTTTTCCAGCGCCGCCGCGCAGGCCACGGGGTGGCCCGAATACGTGAAGCCGTGCGTGAATTCGCCACCCTGCTCGATCAGCACTTTGGCCACCCTGTCGCCCACCAGCACGCCGCCCAGCGGCACATAGCCGGACGTGACACCCTTGGCAAAGGTGATCAGGTCGGGCTTGATGCCGAACAGTTCGGAACCGAACCAGCGCCCCAGGCGGCCGAAGCCGCAGATGACTTCATCGGCGATGAGCAAAATGCCGTACTTGTCGCAGATGCGCTGGATTTCGGGCCAATACGTCGATGGCGGGATGATGACGCCACCGGCGCCCTGCACCGGTTCGCCGATGAAGGCAGCCACCTTGTCGGCGCCGATTTCCAGGATTTTCTCTTCCAGCCAGCCAGCCGCCTTCAAGCCGAAGGCATCGGGTGTCAAGCCATGGCCCGACTCCAGGTAATTGGGCTGGCCGATATGCGCGATGCCCGGTATCGGCATGCCGCCCTGCGCATGCATGCCATCCATGCCGCCCAAGGACGCTCCCGCTACCGTGCTGCCGTGATAGGCATTGTGGCGGCTGATGATGGTGTGGCGCTCCTTGTAGCCAAGGATGTCCCAGTAGCGACGCACCATGCGCAAATTCGTGTCGTTGCCTTCGGAGCCGGAACTGGTGAAGAAGACGTGCTGGAACTGCGGCGGCGAGATTTTCGCCAGCTTGGCGGCCAGCTGCGCGGCCGGCACGTTCGTCGTGCCAAAGAAGCTGTTATAGAAGGGCAGCGTCTCCATCTGCCGGTACACGGCTTGCGAGATCGACGTGCGGCCATAGCCCACGTTGACGCACCACAGGCCGGACATGCCATCGACGATTTTCTTGCCCTGGCTATCCCACAGGTAGACGCCATCACCGCGCACGATCACGCGCGCGCCCTTGCTTGCCAGATCCTTAAAATCGGTGAATGGATGCAGGTAGTGGGCCGAGTCCATCTGCTGGATGGCGGCCGTGTCATACACCTGCGGCGCCGCGTTTTTCTGCGCGACGGAAGAGACAAAAGCGGCGCTTGGCACCAGCGGATTGTTTGTTGTACTCATGCTGTTCCTTTCCTAGACATGCAACAGTAAATGTTCGCGCTCCCACGGACTGATGACGGTCATGAACTCCTGATGTTCCAGATCCTTGATGGCCGCATACACGTCGATGAAGCGCTCGCCCAGCACCGTGCGCAGCTTGTCTTCCGCGCGCAGCAGCTGCAGGGCCTCCGGCAAGCCTTGCGGCAGTTCGAACTTCATGTCATAGGCACTGCCCACCATCATCGGCGTCGCTTCCAGCTGCTCCGTCATGCCCAGGTAGCCGCAGGCCAGGGTGACGGCCAGGGCCAGGTAGGGATTGGCGTCGGCGCCGATAATGCGGTTTTCCACGCGCCGATCCTGCACGCCCGATTCGGGCACGCGGAATCCCACCGTGCGGTTGTCCAGGCCCCACTGGATATTGATGGGCGCCGCCGTGTGGCGCACGATGCGGCGGTAGGAATTCACGTACGGCGCGACGATGGCCATGGCCGACGGCATGTAGCGCTGCAAGCCCGCGATGTAATGCTTGAAGATGGGCGCGGCCGAACCGTCCTCGTTGCTGAAGATGTTCAGGCCCGTCTTCGCATCGACGACGCTCTGGTGCACGTGCATGGCGGAACCCGGTTCGCCCGCCATCGGCTTGGCCATGAAGGTGGCGTACATATCGTGTTTCAGGGCCGCTTCGCGCAGGGTGCGCTTGAAGAAAAACACCTTGTCGGCCAGGCCCAATGGGTCGCCGTGCAGGAAGTTGATTTCCATCTGCCCTGCGCCGATTTCATGGATCAGCGTGTCGACGTCAAGGTTCATCAATTCGCAGTAATCGTAGATATCCTCGAACAGGGGATCGAACTCGTTGACGGCGTCGATACTGTACACCTGGCGGCTCGTCTCGGCCCGGCCGCTGCGGCCGATGGGCGGCTTCAAGGGCAAGTCCGGGTCCGTGTTTTTCGCCGTCAGGTAGAACTCCAGTTCCGGCGCCACCACGGGTTTCCAGCCCTTGTCCGCATACAGTTTCAGCACGCGCCGCAGCACGGATCTTGGAGCGAAATCGACCAGCGCGCCGTCGGAAAAATAACAGTCGTGGATGACTTGCGCGGTGGGGTCCGTGGCCCACGGCACCATGGTGATGGTGGTGGGATCGGCCTTCAAGATCATGTCGCGGTCGGTACTGGAAATGGCGCGGTCGTAGCCGCCATCGTCGACCGGGTAATTGCCCGTCACCGTCATGCCCAGTACCGCTTCCGGGATGCGCATGCCGCGTTCCTGGGTGAATTTCCCGCGCGGCAGGATCTTCCCGCGCGCCACGCCCGTCAAGTCGGGGACCAGGCATTCGATTTCCGTGACGCGCTTTTCATTGAGCCACAAATCCATATCCGTATAGGTGAAATTTTCGCGTATTGCCATGTTTCCCTCTCGCTGGTCTTGATCAAACGCCATGTACTGCGGGCGGCGCGCCTGTCATTTATTCTTTCTTTTTGTGCTGCTGTTCCTGGTAATCGCGGCAAGCCTGGCCAAAGGCATCGAACAGCCGCATCGACTGCGGATTGTCTTCCACCTGCCATTCCGGGTGCCATTGAACGGCCAGCGTAAAACCGGCGGCGCTGGCTACTGTGTACGCTTCCACCAGGCCGTCGTCGGCCAGGGCTTCCACCAGCAAGCCATCGGCCAGCCGCGCCACGCCCTGGCCATGCAGGGAATTGACCATCATCTCGCTCTCGCCGCCCAGCAATCGTGAAAGCCGGCCATCGGGCATCAGCTTGATACGGTGCGCTGGTGCATACTGGCGCGCCAGCGGGTCGAGCACATTCTCCCGGTGATCCTGCATCTCCGGCACCGCGTGCACGGCCTGGTGCAGGCTGCCGCCCAGCGCCACATTGACTTCCTGGAAGCCGCGGCAGATGGCCAGCAAGGGCAGTTGGCGTGCCAGCGCGGCGCGGATCAGGGGTAAGGTGGTGGCGTCGCGCGCGGGGTCTTGCGGCAGATCGGGATGCAGGATGTCTTCGCCATACAGGCGCGCGTCGACGTTCGAGGCGGAACCGGTCAGCATGACGCCATCGGCGACGTGCAGTGCCGCTTCCAGGTCCGCATCCGCGCCCAGTGCGGGCAGCAGCAGCGGCATGCAGCCGGCGCCGCGCAGCACGGCATGCAGGTATTTGTCCTGCGCCATGTGCCAGGCGTGGCTGCCAAGCTGGCGCTGGCAGGCGGGAACGAGAACGATGGGACGGCGCATGGAGCTACCTCGCTGGCGTGACGATCCAATGACAGCGCCATGACAGCGCTGCCGCTCGCTTCACTGTACAGCAGAGCCGGCAGGGGCGGCCACACCGATGGACGTGGCCAGCGGCGGTACACATCGCCTACACTACGGCTTTGCAATATTGCCTCTATTAAAATCATCATATGCCGGTCCGCCGCCAAACACCAGCGCCACCGGCAAAGTCTCCTTACTTTCCCATGCATCCACACCGCTTTACAGCCTTTTCAAGTACCTTTTTCACTCTGCGGGGGCAGCCATGAAGCACATGCCGTGGCGCGACTTCTTCGCCCTCGTGGTGAGCATCGGCGTGGTCGGCCTGGGTCTGGGTGCCACCATGCCGCTCACCGCATTGACCTTGCACCAGCGCGGGGTGGGCACGGACATCATCGGCATGATCACGGCCGTCAGCGCCCTCGGCATCCTGGCCGCCTCGCCGTTCGTCTCGCGCTGGGTGGGGCGCTTCGGCGCGCGCGCCACCATGCTGGGCGCCGTGTGGGTAGCCTCGCTGGCGACGATTGCCATGCAGTTCACCGACCACCTGCTGGCGTGGAGCGTGCTGCGTTTCCTGTTCGGCGGCGCCATGGGCGTGCTGTTTACCATCGGCGAAGCGTGGGTGAACCGCCTGGCGCCCGATAATTCGCGGGGACGCGTGGTGGCCATGTACACCACCAGTTTTACGTTTTTCCAGCTGATCGGCCCCGCCCTCGTGGCGCTGTTCAATGACAAGATCAGCTGGAGCTTCGCCGCCTGCGGCCTGCTGTTCTTGCTGGCCGTGCCGGGATTGATGCTGATCTCGAACAGCGGCCCGGAAAAGGAACCGGAAGAACATGGCGTGAAGTGGACCTTGATCCTGCCGCGCATGCCGATGATACTGCTCGGTGCCGCCTTCTTCGCCCTGTTCGACACCCTGGCATTGAGCTTGCTGCCCCTGTACGCGATGGAGCACGGCATCGGCACGGACCTGGCCCTGCTGTCGGCCACCGTGGTGCTGGTGGGCGACACGGGCCTGCAATTCGCGCTGGGATGGATGGCCGACCGCTTCGGCCGCGCCAAAGTCCACGCGGCATGCGGCGTGGCCGTCTGCCTGCTGCTGCCGCTGCTGCCGTTTGCCGTCGGCACGCCGTGGCTGTGGTGGACCTTGCTGCTGTTGCTGGGCGCGGCGGCGGGCGGCATCTACATGCTGGCGCTGGTGGCCTGCGGCGAACGTTTCACGGGGCTGTCGCTGACCAGCGCCAGCGCCATCGTCAACGCCACCTGGGGCGTCACCAGCGGCGGCGGACCACTGCTGACGGGCGTTCTGATGCAATCGGTGGGCGTGAACGCCCTGCCGGCCGTGATGTGGGTATGCGCCGCCATTTTCGTGGGCAGCGCCGTGTGGGAACGCAGGAAGGGGATCGTCTAGCGTTTTTTACTTACTCTCCAGCCGCAGCCGCAGTTCCTCGGCCACCGGGTAATCTGGATACGCCTGCCGGAACGCCGTCCACTCCTCGTGCGCCAAGCTGCCTTCGCCGGCCTTCAGCAACGCGTCGATCTTCACCAGCCACACGGAAGCGTCGAGCCTGGCCGGCGGCGGCAACGGGGCGGAACGGGCCGCGACGGGCGCGGGCATGGCCAGCGCGCGCTGCACCGGTGCCTGGCGCTTCATGCTGGCCTCGGCCTGCATGGCAGCTTGCTGCTCCATCGCCTCCCGCATTGCCGGAGGCGGTGGCGGGGCCGGTGGCGCTGGCGCAGGTACGGGTACTGACACGGGTGCTGGCGCCGGCTCGGCTGGCGCCGGCGGCCTCGGTGCCGCCTTGGCCATGGCACGCGGTGCCGGCGGTGGCGGCACAGACACAGTCCCGGATGCAGCGGCCGGTGCGGCTTCCTGCATCACCTCCTGCGTGACCGGCTCCCCTACCACGGGAAATTGCGCCGGCTTCGAGCCGAACCAGTCCACGCCGATCAGGTTCACCGTCAACAGCACGGCCGCCGCCAGTCCCAGCGGAACGCGCCAGCGCTGCAGGTAGTCCGGTGATTTTTTGGTCGGCAAGGTGCGCAGCACGCCATCGGCGCTGTCGTTGGCGGCAACGGGTTTTGCCAAGACCTTTTCGGCGTCGGCCAGAATGGCCGCATCGAGCACACTGGATGGCGCCGGCTGCGGCAGGCTGGCCAGCAGCGCGTTCAATTCCTCGTCATTCGGTGCGTCGTTCGGTTCCTCATTATCTTGATCGTGCGTATTCATGCCTGTCCTCCCGCGCCAGCGGCGCTGTCCAAGCCCGCGCGCAATTTCTTCATGGCGTAGCGCAGCCGGCTCTTGACGGTTTCCGCTTCCGCCCCCGTCACCACGGCGATCTCGAGGATGCTCATGCCACTGAACTGCTGCAGCACCAGCGCTTCCTTTTGCTCGGCCGGCAGCGCGGCGATAGCCGCATGCAGCAGCGCATGCTGCTGCTTCTGCTCCAGCGATTGCGGCGGCGATGCGCCCCCGTCCGCCAGTTCGCCCACGTCATCGTGTTCCTGTCCTTCGCGCTGACGCAGTAGGTCGATCAGGCGGTTGCGCGCGATCTGGTACAGATAGGTGCGGAACGCCGCCTGCGGCTGGTAACCGGCACGCGCCACATGCAGGCTGGCCCACGCATCCTGCACGATCTCGTCGACCCACGCGCGGCGCGGCGCACGCCAGGCCACGAAGCGGTACAGGCCCTGGCTATGGCGCCGGTACAATTCGCGAAACGACGGCAGGTCGCCGGCGCTGTAGCGCAGCATCAGGTCTTCATCCGTCGCGGTCAGTAAAGTGTCGGGCATACGGACCAGTGTAGCCGAACTACGCGGCAGCGACAATTTCCCTGCCCCTTCAGCGTGCGGCAGGCGCATAACTGACGCGGCGTACTTCGCGGATCTGTCCATCCCTGAGCGCCCCTTCCACCAATTCATAGCCAAGCAGGGCGAAGACCCGGCCCTGCAGGAACAGGGGCCGCGCATTGCCATACCAGTCCACGCAGGAAGCGCGGCAGCCGTCGTCCGGCGCTTGGCCCGGCCGCGCCGCCAGCGCGCCCAGCTCCGTCAACTGCAAACCGCTGTTGCGCAGATACAGGACGGAGGCGGCTGACTTGTTGAGGCCAGGCCGCTCGTCCGCGCCCAGAATGGGCAGGCCGATCATGCCCTCACCCGCCGCTTGCGGCTTGTAGAAAAAGCCGTGGCTGCGCGACTCTCCCTGCGCCGCGTCGGCGCGGATATAGCGCGTGGCGATCGTCGCCTGCGCGCCCAGGCGGATGCTACTGAAGTGCAGATCCTTGCCTTGCGCGCCGATCACCACAGCGTCATCGCCCAGCGCTTCGATGCGCTCCACGCCATGCGGCAGGGACAAGGCTTGCACGCTGCCCGCATCGGCCCAGCGCATGGCATACAGCGGCTGGCGTGGCCAGGCCTGGTCGGCCTTGCGACGTCCGGCATTTCCCGGATTGCCGTACAACAGGTACGCACCCACATAGCGGTTCTGCAAGCCGTAGCCGCCACCACCGGGCAGCGCCTTGTAGCTGCTGGCCGGCGCACTGTCGCGGCCATCGGAAAATGTGGCCAATGGCACGCGCAGCAAGGCCATGTCGCCCCGCCCACGCGCGCCATCCCACATGGCGTCGCCCTGGCCTTCGGCGCGCAGCAGCACGTTCAGGTGGCCGTCAGGGCTTTCGAGGAATGAGAACTGATCGACGGGCGCGCCGGCCACCTTCAGTGCGCTGGGCGCGCTGCCGTCGAGGGGAATGCGGAACACGCCCGAGTCGCTGCCGCGGCGCGTCGTCCACACGAAAACGGATTCGCCCGACACATAAAACACGCGGCCTTGGGGCCCCATCACGGCGGTCGCTTCGCAGCGCATGTCGCGCTGCGCCAGGTCGCACACGGTGACCGTGTGCAGGGTCAGGCCGAAGCCCGTTTCCGGTTCTTCATCGGTGCGGTAGATGCGCGTGGCAGGGGCAATGCGCTTGAAGTCGGATGGTACGGCGTCAGGACGCCAGCGGCGCAGCGCGGGAAAGCCGCCGAACGGGTCGCCCCGGCGCAAGTTCAGCGACAGGGGCGAATAGAACACCAGTTTGCTGCCGACCAGGCGGCTCGCGTAATTGCGCGACGAATAATAATCGTTGGAGCGCAAGTGATACGTGGAGCGGTAGGCCAGCTTGCCGTCGGCGTTGACGTCGAACAGGCCGATCTCCGTGCCGCCGCGGCTGTAACTGTAGCCGATCACCACGACCGTGTCGCCATCGATCAGCATTTCGTCATACCAGCTGCCCGACGGGTCGCTGCCCGGCGCGAACGCGTCGAGCGAGGACACGGGCTGCAGGGCATTGCCCCCCACCTGCACGGTAAACAGCTTGCCGCGCCGGAGCATCACCAGGTGCTTGCCATGCAGCTTGACGATGCCGCCTTCGTCCACGCCCGCCGTCTGCACATTGGTGACGGATTCCGCCGCTTCTGCCGATGCTGCCGGCGCGGCCTTCGCCACCATCGGCGCGGGAGGTGCCGGCGGCGCCGACATGGACTGCGCCGTGGCGCGCTGCAGTTTCTGCTGTTCCCTTTGCAGTACCGCCTGGCGCGCCTGCAACTGCTGCAGATAGCTGCTCAAGGCCTGCTCGCTGGCGAACGGCGCCAGGGTCTTGCGCGGTGCCGTGCCGGCGGCGTGGCTGCCTGCCGACAGCAGCAGGGACAGTATCAATGTGATCTTAAGGGCGCTGGACATCGCTTCTTCTCCGGTTTGGCTGGGTTGTCCAACATGAAACGCAGCGGCGCGGAGAAAGGGGTTAAATGCGCATAAAAATATTCAGGAAGCTGCCGTCTTACTCGAACCCGCGTATGCGGTCGCCATTGAAATTCGGCAGGCGCCACTCGAAGTGCAAAGCCAGGAAACGGAACAGGAAGCCGGCGCCGATGGATGCCAGCTGCGCCACCGAGCTGTCGACCTTGAAGTACAGCAGGCCCACGTACAGGCTGCCCGTAAACAGGGCCACGGTGGCATATACTTCACGCTGCAGCACGAGCGGAATCTGATTGCACAGGATATCGCGCAGCAGGCCGCCGAAGACGCCCGTGATCATCCCCGCCAGCACGACGATGGCCGGATGCATCTTGGCCGACATGGCGATGTCGCAGCCGATCACGCAAAACGCCACCAGGCCCAGACCATCGACCAGCAGGAAGACGGCGCGCAGATGGTGCAGATAGCGCGCGACAAAAGCCGTGACGACGGCCGCGCCGATAGTAAACAGCAGGTACTCGGGATGCGCGATCCAGCCCAGCGGGTAGTGCCCCAGCAGCACGTCGCGCACGGTGCCGCCGCCGAGCGCCGTGACGGTGCCGATCATGCAAATGCCGAACAAGTCCATGCCGCGCCGCATGCCCATGATGGCGCCGGACATCGCTTCGGCGACAATCGCCACCAGGTAAATCGTATATAACAGCATGCTCTTACTCTTCCGAAAATGATTTGAGAATTTGTTCGCGTTCGCGCGCTTCGTTCAAGGTGCGCGCTTCGTTCGTGCCCGTGCTGGAGCCGCCATCGCCAGCGTCACCGTGCGCCATGCGCGTGTCCGCACCGCCGCTGCCGCAACTGACGCTGCTGTGGATAAAGGCAAAGTTATCCTGCAGGCAGTCGCCGGCCAGGTATTCGGCATACACGTAGTCGCCATCGAGCAGGGCCAGGCCAGGCGGTTCCGCCAGCACCTGTTCGCGCCGGCCCTGCACGGCCACCTGCATGTAGTCGCGCCAGACGGGCAGCGCCAACGTCCCCCCGGTGGCGTTACCCAGGCTTTTCGGCTGGTCGTAGCCGAGCCACACGACGGAGACGAGGCCCGAGGAATAGCCAGCGAACCAGGCGTCATATGCATTGTTCGAGGTGCCCGTCTTGCCGGCCGCGTCGCCGCGCCCCAGCGCCAGCGCGCCGCGGCCCGTGCCGCTCTTGACGACGTCGCGCAGCATGCTGTCCATGACATAGGCGTTGCGCGTGGAGATAACTTGCGTGCCCCGTGCCGGCTCGCCCTTGGCGTGTGGCGCCGCATCGCTGAACAGCACTTCTCCGCTGCGGCTGCGCACTTCCTTGATCAGTTTTGGCGGCATCTGCATGCCGCCATTGGCAAACACGGCATACGATTGCGCCAGCTGCAGCGGCGTGACGGCGCCCGCGCCCAGCGCCAGCGGCAGGGAGACAGGATTGCGCGCACCCTCGAAGCCGAAGCGCGTGGCGTAGTGCTGCACGTAGCCAGGGCCGGCCGCCTGCATCAGACTGACGGCCACGAGGTTTTTCGAGCGCACGAGGCCGCGCCGCACGCTGATGAAGCCTTCATAATTGTTGCCGTAATTGCGCGGACGCCACGGCTGCGCACCCGTTTCCTGCGGCAGCAGCAAGCGCTGCGTGTCGTCCACGGCCGTGCCGGGAAAATATCCCTTTTCCAGCGCCGCCGAATACACGAAAGGCTTGAAGCTGGAACCGGGCTGGCGGTAGGCCTGCATGGCATGGTTGTAGTGGTTGCGGTAAAAATCGAAGCCGCCCGCCATGGCGACGATTTCGCCGCTGTGCGCCTCGACGGAGATAAGCGCGCCTTCCATCTCGGGCAGCTGGCTGACCAGCCAGCCCTTTTTCGCCGCGTCGCGCACCACGCGGATCACGCTGCCCGCGACGATGGCGCGCTTGCCATCCCACTGCAGCTTGCCGCCCAGGCGCGCATCCGAGGCCGTCAGCACGATCTCGTCGCCATTGCGCAGCTGCGCCGTCAGCTGGCGCTTGCCGGCGGTATCGACCTTGCGCACCAGCGCGGCGCGCAATTCTCCGCTATCCGGATAGGGGGCCAGCTGGCGCGCCACGCTGTCTTCGGAGGCGGCCAGGCGCGCTTCCGGGCCACGGTAGCCGCGCCGTGCCTGCGCATTCAAGAGCCCATCGCGCAGCGACTTGTCGGCCGCGATTTGCGGCGCCATGCGGATGGTCGTCGTCACGTCCAGGCCCATGCTGTAAGCGCCTTCGGGATAGCTTTGCAGGATCAGTTGACGCGCTTCCTCGACCGCATACGCGGCCGCGTGCACGGAGCTGTTGCGGTCCTTGTTCAGCGCCAGTTTTTCCGCCACGGCGGCCGTGTATTCGGCCGGCGTGATGTAGCCGAGTTCGCGCATGCGCTGCAGGATGTAATGCTGGCGCACGGTGGCGCGCTGCGGATTGGCGACCGGGTTGTAGGCCGACGGCGCCTTCGGCAAGCCGGCCAGCATGGCCGCTTCCGCGATGCTGACGTCCGCCAGCGGCTTGTCGAAATAAATGTTCGAGGCAGCGGAAAAACCGTAGGAGCGCTCGCCCAGGTAAATCTGGTTCATGTACAGTTCCAGCAGCTTGTCCTTGCCGTAGTGCTGTTCCAGCTTGTAGGCGAGCAGCATCTCCGTCAGCTTGCGCTGCACGGTTTTTTCGCGCGACAGGAAAAAGTCGCGCGCCACCTGCATGGTGATGGTGCTGGCGCCCTGCGCATGGTGGCCCGTGACGACGTTGGCCAGTGTGGCCCGCGTCAGACCATAAAAATCGACGGCGCCGTGTTCGTAGAAACGCGCATCCTCGATGGCCAGCAAGGCCTGGCGCATGCGCAGCGGGATGTCTTTCAAAGGCAGGAATTCGCGGCGCTCTTCGCCGTATTCGGCCAGCAGCTCGCCTTCGCTGGAGAAAATGCGCAGCGGCAGCGCGGGCTTGTACTGGGCCAGGTGCTCGACGGCGGGCAAATCCTGCCACGCCTGGCGCAGCCACCAGCCGCCCGCCAGGGCGGCGGCCATGCCCAGGCCTAGGGTCAATCCCAGGCCGAATTTCACATTGCGCGCCAGCTTGGACTGGGGCTTGCGGGTGGTGCTGTCGTTCGCTTGTGCTTCCATGGTGGTATTCCTTGCTGCCAGGAGGCCGCGCGCTGGCGCACGGCACTCCATCAAAGAGGCATTGTGCACTGCAACACACCCATCCTTATGAAAAGTAAGTATTATTTAGTATTGATAAATTTTTCTTATGTTAGGCAGTGGCCATGGATTTCAATCCCAAGCATACGGAAGCGTTTCGCGCCGTCGTCGAAACGGGCAGCTTCGAGCAGGCGGCGCTGCGGCTGCACCTGACGTCGCCCGCCATTTCACAGCGGGTGCGGGCGCTGGAAAGCCAGCTGGGCAATGCGCTGATCGTGCGCAGCCGTCCCGCGCGCGCCACGCGCATGGGCCAGCGGCTGATGCAGTACCTGAAACGCGCCAAGCTGCTGGAAGCGGACTTGCAGGCGGAACTGGCGGTGCAGCAGGATGCCCCGCTGACCCTGGTGCTCGCGCTGAATGCGGACTCGATGGGAACCTGGTTCTTCCCGGCCCTGTCGGAAGTGCTGATACGCGAGCGCGTGCTGCTGGACCTGACCGTGGAAGACCAGGACCACACGTATACCTTGCTGGAGACGGGCATGGCCATCGGCTGCATCAGCACGGAAGCCAAGCCCATGCGCGGCTGCACGGCCGAACCGCTGGGCGTGATGCGCTACTGGCTGGTGGCCACGCCCGCGTTCCGCCAGCAGTGGTTTGCGCACGGCCTGACGCGCAAGGCGGCGCGCACGGCGCCCGTCGTCGCCTACACGCGCAAGGACACCTTGCAATCGTCGTTCCTGCAGGAAGCACTGGGGCTGCCCGAAGGGGCTTACCCCTGCCATTACGTGCCGGGCGCCACCTCGCACTTCAATGCCATCCGCTATGGCCTCGGCTACGGCATGGTGCCCGAACTGTTATTGAAGGCGAACACGGATGGTGAACTGGTGGAAATGCTCACACCCAAGACCCCGGCCGACGTGGCCCTGTACTGGCACACGTGGAAAGTGCAATCGCCGCGCATGGAGCAGCTGTCGCGGCAAATCATCGCGGCGGCACGCAGCATGCTGAAATAGTTGTCGTGAGAACTAGCGCTGCATGCCCCAGCGTTTCAGCGTGACGCGCTCCAGGCTGCGAAAGCCAAGGTTTTCCACGATTAAACCGATGACGATGACGGCCGCCAGGCCGGCGAACACCTTGTCCGTGTACAGCTCGTTACGGTTCTGGAAGATGTACCAGCCCAGGCCGCCCTGCCCCGACGTCGTGCCAAACACCAGCTCGGCCGCGATCAGGGTGCGCCAGGCGAATGCCCAGCCTATCTTCAAGCCGGAGACGATGGAGGGCAAGGCGCCCGGCACGAGAATGTGCAGCACCAGGCGCAAGCCGTTCAAGCCGTAATTGCGGCCCGCCATGCGCAGGGTCTCGGGCACGCCCTGGAAGCCCGCATACGTGTTCAGGGCCAGCGGCCACATCACGGAATGGACGATGACGAAGATCAGGCTGGCGCTTCCCAGGCCGAACCACAGCAGGGCCAGCGGCAGCAAGGCGATGGCCGGCAAGGGATTCAACATGGCCGTCAGGGTTTCCAGCAGGTCGCGCCCGATGCGGCTGGACACGGCCAGCAGGGTCAGCACGAAGGCGGCCAGCACGCCCACCGCATAGCCTTGCAGCAACACCACCAGGGACGCAGCCGTGCGCGTGAGCAATTCCCCGCTGGCGATGCCGCCGATAAATGCCTGCGCCGTCTGCAGAAAACTGGGCAACAATAAATCGTTCTGCGTCCAGCGCGCCGCCCCTTCCCACAGCAAGGCCAGGCTGAGCAAAATGAAAGCCTTGCGCCACAGCGCGTGCTGGCTCAGACGCTGCCAGCGCGACAGCGGCTGCTCGACGGTGACGCCGGCCGGCGGCGGCGCCGCGTAGACGAATTCCTGGCGGATAGGCGGCTCCAGCAGCGCGCTCATACGGCCTCCCGGTGGACAGGCTCTGCTTGCGCGACGGGAGCGACTTCCTCATCGAACAGCAAACCATGGATGCGGCTGCTGGCGGCCTGGAATTCCGCGCTGCCCGCGCTGTGCAAGCCGAATTGATGACTGTTGAGTTCGGCCCGTACCCGGCCCGGATGGGGCGACAGCAGCAGGATGCGGTTGCCCACGACCAAAGCTTCCTCGATCGAATGCGTAACGAACACAAGGGTAAAGCGCAGCTCTTCCCACAGACGGCTCAGCTCTTCCTGCATCTTGCGCCGCGTCAGTGCATCGAGGGCGGCAAACGGCTCGTCCATCAGCAGCACTTCCGGCTGCATGGCCAAGGCACGGGCGATGGCTACCCGCTGCTTCATGCCGCCCGACAAGGTATGCGGATGGGCATCTTCAAAGCCGGCCAGGCCCACCTTGGCGATCCAGTGATGGGCGCGCTCGCGAGCCGCCTGCTTGTCCAGCCGCTTGCTGGCCAGCAAGGGGAACATGACGTTTTCCAGAACAGTCTTCCATGGCGGCAACTGATCGAATTCCTGGAACACGACGACACGGTCCGGCCCCGGTTTATGGATGGGCTGGCCCTGCATGGCGATGCTGCCCGCGCGCGGCGCGATGAAACCGGCCACGGCCTTCAGCAAGGACGACTTGCCGCAGCCGGATGGCCCCAGCAGCACGAAACGGTCGCCCCGGAACACGTCGAAACTGACGTCGTGCGTGGCGCGCACGGTACGCTGCTCGGTGCGGTATTCCAGGCTGACATGTTTGACGCTGAGCAAGGGCTGCAAGGCAACCGGAGGACGTACCAGGTGAAAAGCGGGTGCGTTCATGTCAGCCTCCTTGCGTGATGGCAGGATCGTCAAAGAAGTAGTCGCGCCAGCTGTCTGGCAAGTTGCGGATGGCGCTCACGCGGTGCAGGAATTGCGCCAGGCCATAGGTGTTTTGCGGTGCGATCTTGAATTGCACTTGCGGGTTGGCAAAGATTTTCAACAGCAGATTGCGGTCCACCTTGCTTTTATTCACCTTGATGTAGATGTCGGCCGCGCCTTGCGGATTGCTGCTCGCATACTGCGCCGCTTCCGCCAGGGCGGCGATGAAGGCACGGTAGGTTTTCGGATTGTCCTTGCGATACTTTTCCGTCGCATACAGCAGAGTCGACGAGCTGGGTCCGCCCTGCACGTCGTACGAGTTCAGGATGATGTGGGCGTTCGGGTTTTGCGCCAGTTCCTGTTCCTGGAACGGCGAATTGCCGAAGTGGCCTGTCAACTCCGTGCCGCCGGCGATGATGGCGGCCGCCGCGTCCGGGTGCGGCAAGGTTTGCGTGATTTTATCGAGGCGGGCGAATTCCTTGTCGCCCCACTGTTTCGCCACGGCCATTTGCAGGATGCGCGCCTGCACGGAAACGGAAACGGCAGGCAAGGCGATGCGATCCTTGTCCGTCAGGTCCGCCAGGGTTTTCACCTTGGGATTATTGCTGACCAAATAGTAGGGGAAGTTGCCCAGCGAGGCCACGCCGCGCACGTTCTGCCGGCCTTTGGTGCGATCCCAGATGGTCAGCAACGGCCCCAGCCCAGCCCCCGCGATATCGATATTGCCCGATAACAAAGCGTCATTGATGGCCGGCCCGCCGGACAGGGTGATCCACTCGACTTTGACATCGACGCCCTGCTGCTTGCCATGCTTTTCAATCAGCTTTTGTTCCTGCGCAATATTGAGCAGCAAGAAGGTGATGCCATGCTGGCCCGCGATGCGGATCTGACCTTCTGCCCGGGCCATGGGCATGGCCATACACAGCACGGCGATGGCGGCAAGCAGGCGGCGGGAAAAACTAACGATCGGCAACATGGACACTCCTTGGGTCAGGCTTACAGGAAAAAATCAGTAGGGCGCATCGCCTTCGATGGTAGTGCGGTAGAGTTTGCGGCGCTGCTCGGGCGGGCACCCCGTCGCCAGATGCATCAGGGAACGGTTGTCCCAGAACACCAGGTCGTATGGCTGCCAGCGGTGCACATACAGGTGCTCCGGGCGCACGCTGTGGGCAAACAGTTCGTCGAGCAGGGCGCGGCTTTCGTCGTCGGGCAAGCCGACGATACGCGTGGTGAAATGTTCGCTGACAAACAGGGCGCGGCGTCCCGTTTCCGGGTGCACGCGCACCACCGGATGGCTGACGGGTGTGACTTCATCGATCTGCGCCTGCGTCAGGGCAGGACGCCATGGGTTGCGGCGGCGCAATTCCTCATACTGGCTCAGATAGCTGTGCTCGGCACGGGCGCCGCGTACGGCATGGCGCAGCGCGGCCGGCAAGCTTTCCCACGCCAGGTGCATATTCGCAAACACGGTATCGCCACCGTCCTGCGGCAACTCTTGCGCATGCAGCATGGAACCGAGGCTGGGCACTTCCTTGTACGACAGGTCAGAATGCCAGAAATGGCCGGCGTCGCCCAGGCCGATGGGCTGGCCATCCTCGACGATGTTCGAGATGATCAGCACTTCCGGCTGCGTAGGCAGCTGAAACTGGCGCAGCACGTGGATTTGCAGCGGGCCGAAGCGGCGGCTGAAATCAACTTGCTGCCGCGCCGTGATGCGCTGGTCGCGGAACACCAGCACGTGATGGTCGAGGTGGGCATGGTGCAGGCGCTGGAAGTCGCCCAGTGAGAGCGGCTGCGCCAGGTCCAGCCCCAGCACTTGCGCGCCCAGGGGCGCATCGAATGTCTCGATACGGAAATGGCTGGTGGACTGCACGGGTTTCAGGACGGCCGACATGGGAACTCGACTAGAGTCAGGGGAAGTCCACTGTATGTCGGCCAGCCTTGCTTGCAAACGAAGCATTTACTATATGGATATGCGCGGCGCGTTGCGCCAGGTTGCCACACAGGCTGCCACGCAATGGCGCAACTGCGCCGGCTTTGCCGGGGAACGGAGCTGGCACGAAACTTGCTTATCTACCAAGCTTCAACCATCGTCCAGGAAAGCCATGCCCACCTATGCCCTGCTGCTCGCCTTGCTGTTCCCTGCTGTCGTCCACGCGCAAAATAGCGAAGGTGAAAGTGATCTCAGCTACAAAGCCTATGTGCACAGCGACAAGCGCATCAAGTGTTTGTACGGCTACGCGGCCGACAAGACGGGCGACCATGCGGCCGCCGTCGCCATCTTTGAAGATTGCATCCGGCGCTGGAACGATGTGTATTCGATGATTTGGCTGGCCCAGCTGTATGAAACGGGCATCGGCGTGCCTAAAGACCTGGAGCAGGCGACGGCGCTGATGCAGCGCGGTGCGCATACGAATGACGACGCGGCCTATGCGCGGCTGGCGCGCTACCACTATGGTGTGGCGCTGGCCGAAGGCCGGGGCACGCCGCAAGACATTCCCCAAGCCAGAACCTGGCTGCGCCAGGCGGCGCAGGAGGGCGTGCGGGAGGCGGCCGATTACCTGGGCCGCCTGGACAATGCGGCGCCGTAAGCACGGCGCCAGCATCGTTTACGCTATTGCTTCGTAGCGGGCCAGGCGGGTCGCCATGCGCGGCGCCAGCTCGTGGCCAGCCGTGACGGTCACTTCCAGGTCGTTCAGCAAGCCATCTTTCAAGCCATAGACCCAGCCATGGACGCTGAGTTCCTGGCCCCGTTCCCACGCATCTTGCACGACAGTGGTCTGGCACACGTTCAAAACTTGTTCGACGACGTTCAGTTCGCACAGGCGGTCGCCGCGCTGGCGGCTGGTCAGCACGTCGCCCAGGTAGCGTTCGTGCTTCTGGCCCACGTCCTGCACGTGGCGCAGCCAGTTGTCGACCAGGCCGATGCGCGTGCCCGTCATGGCGGCATGCACGCCCTTGCAGCCGTAATGGCCGACGATGATGACATGTTTGACTTTCAGCACGTCCACGGCAAATTGCAGGACGGACAGGCAATTGAGGTCGGAATGCACGACCACATTGGCGATGTTACGGTGCACAAACACGTCGCCAGGCGCCATGCCCAGCAGTTCGTTGGCGGGCACGCGGCTGTCGGAGCAGCCGATCCACAGGTATTCGGGCGACGTTTGCGCTTCCAGGTTCTTGAAGAAGTTCGGGTCTTTCGCCACCATCGAGTCGGCCCAGCGGCGGTTACGCTGCAGCAGTTCCGCCAGGGCCGGGCCATTTTTCTGTTCGGTCATATCGCTCCCATTGTGTACGTACGACTGAATTGGCGGCAGATCGCGCCCATAGGCCGGCGATGCGCGCACATTGTTCAGTCGTGATGAAAAAAACGCCGGGATGTTGAAGCATCCCGGCGCATGGTATTACGTGTGCTTACTCAAAAAAATCCTTGACCTTGTCTTTCCAGGTCTTGCTTTGCGGACTGTGCTTGGCACCGCCCTCGGTCGTCGACTTTTCAAAGTCGCGCAGCAGGTCTTTCTGTTTTTCCGTCAGTTTCACGGGCGTTTCGATGGCCACGTGGCAGAACAGGTCGCCCGCGTAACCGGAGCGCACACCCTTGATGCCCTTGCCTTTCAGGCGGAAGGTTTTACCCGACTGGGTGCCTTCCGGGATCGTGAACGACACTTTGCCGTTCAGGGTAGGTACTTCGATTTCGCCGCCCAGGGCCGCCTTGGTGAACGAGATCGGCATTTCGCAATGCAGGTCGTCGCCTTCGCGCTGGAACACGGCGTGCGGCTTGATGTGGATTTCCACATACAGGTCGCCCGACGGACCGCCATTCGTGCCCGGTTCGCCGTTGCCGGACGAACGGATACGCATGCCGTTGTCGATACCGACTGGAATTTTTACTTCCAGGGTCTTGTTGCGCTTGATGCGACCGGCGCCGCCGCACGGCGTGCACGGGTCGGTGATGACCTTGCCGCTGCCATGGCATTTCGGGCAGGTTTGCTGGATGCTGAAGAAACCTTGCTGCATGCGCACCTGACCGTGACCACCGCAGGTACCGCAGGTGGTTGGCGAGGTGCCTGGCTTGGCGCCGCTGCCGTGGCAAGTGTCGCACTTGTCCCAGCTCGGCACGCGGATGGTCGTGTCGAAGCCGTGAGCAGCTTGCTCCAGTGTAATTTCCAGGTTGTAGCGCAAGTCGGCGCCACGGTACACCTGTGGCCCCGCATTGCGGCTGCGTCCACCGCCACCGCCAAAGATGTCGCCGAAGATATCGCCGAAGCTGTCGGCAAAGCCGCCAGCACCGCCGCCGAAGCCGCCACCGCCGCCCATGTTCGGGTCCACGCCAGCGTGACCATAACGGTCATACGCATCGCGCTTTTCCGGATTGGTCAGCATCTCGTAGGCTTCTTTGACTTCCTTAAACTTTTCTTCCGATTCCTTGCTATCCGGATTACGGTCCGGATGGTATTTCATCGCCAGTTTACGGTAAGACTTTTTGATCTCTTCTTCCGAAGCATTTTTTGCGACACCGAGTGTCTCGTAAAAATCACGCTTTGCCATGTTGTCGGCACCTTGCAGTCTATCTACTGATGTAAAAATTACACGAAAAAGCCGAGTCGAGTGCTGCACTGGGCAACGACTCGGCTCGGCCGGTCTTCGCGGCTAATCCCGCGATGTAGCGTTCAGCCCGGCTGCCCCCAGTTCATGGGAGCGCAAGACATTACTTGCTGTCTTTGACTTCTTTGAAGTCAGCGTCAACAACGTCGTCTTGCTTGGCGCCTGCGTCCGATGCGCCAGCAGCTTGCTGTGCACCTTCCGCGCCGCCGGCAGCTTGCTGCGCTTGCATGTCGGCATACATTTTTTCCCCCAGTTTCTGCGATGCGCTCGACAGTGCTTCCACCTTGGCGTCGATCTCAGCCTTGTCGCCCGCCTTGATGCTTGCTTCCAGGTCGGTGATCGCCGCTTCGATCTTCTCTTTCTCGCCCGCATCCAGCTTGTCGCCGTATTCGGTCAAGGATTTCCGGGTCGAGTGTACCAGAGCATCGGCCTGGTTGCGCGACTCGGCCAATTCTTTGACCTTCTTGTCTTCTTCCGCGTTCAACTCGGCGTCTTTCACCATCTTCTGGATTTCAGCCTCGGTCAAGCCGGAATTGGCCTTGATCGTGATCTTGTTTTCCTTGCCGGTGGCCTTGTCTTTCGCGCCGACATGCAAGATGCCGTTGGCGTCGATGTCGAAGGTCACTTCGATCTGTGGCGTACCGCGCGATGCTGGCGGGATGCCTTCCAGATTGAATTCGCCCAGACCCTTGTTGCCGGCGGCGATTTCGCGCTCACCCTGGAAGACCTTGATGGTCACCGCAGGCTGGTTGTCGTCGGCCGTCGAGAAGACCTGGCTAAACTTGGTCGGAATCGTCGTGTTTTTGTGAATCATCTTGGTCATCACGCCGCCCAGGGTTTCGATACCCAGGGACAGAGGGGTGACGTCCAGCAACAGCAAGTCCTTGCGTTCGCCCGACAGGACCGAACCTTGAATCGCTGCGCCCACGGCGACGGCTTCGTCCGGGTTCACATCCTTGCGTGGATCCTTGCCGAAGAATTCCTTCACTTTTTCCTGCACCTTCGGCATACGCGTCATACCGCCGACCAGGATGATGTCATCGATGTCCGACACTTTCACGCCAGCATCTTTGATAGCGATGCGGCACGGTTCCATCGTGGCCGTGATCAGCTCTTCCACCAGGGATTCCAGCTTGGCGCGGGTCATCTTCAGGTTCAAGTGGACCGGTGCGCCATTCGCCATGGCGATGTACGGCTCGTTGATCTCGGTTTGTTGCGACGACGACAATTCGATCTTCGCGCGCTCGGCCGAAGCCTTGATGCGCTGCAGAGCGATCGGATCTTTTTTCAGGTCGATGCCGTTGATCTTCTTGAACTCGTCGATGATGTAATCGATGACGCGCTGGTCGAAGTCTTCGCCGCCCAGGAAGGTGTCGCCGTTGGTCGACAGCACTTCAAATTGTTTCTCGCCATCAACATCCGCGATTTCGATGATCGACACGTCGAACGTACCGCCACCCAAGTCATACACGGCGATTTTACGGTCGCCTTTTTCGGTCTTGTCCAGGCCGAACGCCAGCGCTGCCGCGGTTGGCTCGTTGATGATGCGCTTGACGTCCAGGCCAGCGATACGGCCGGCATCCTTGGTAGCTTGACGCTGCGAGTCGTTGAAGTACGCAGGCACGGTGATGACGGCTTCGGTGACTTCTTCACCGAGGTAGTCTTCTGCCGTTTTCTTCATCTTGCGCAGCACTTCAGCCGAAATTTGCGGCGGCGCCAGTTTTTTGTCGCGTACGCCGATCCATGCATCGCCGTTGTCGGCTTTCATGATCTGGTACGGCATCAGTGCGATGTCTTTTTGGACTTCTTTTTCGTCGAACTTGCGACCGATCAGACGCTTGACTGCGTACAGCGTGTTTTTCGGATTGGTCACGGCCTGGCGTTTCGCTGGCGCGCCGACGAGAATTTCGCCATCTTCTTGATAAGCAATAATCGACGGCGTCGTGCGTGCGCCTTCAGCGTTTTCGATTACCTTTGGTTGACCGTTTTCCATGATGGAAACGCAGGAATTCGTGGTTCCCAGATCGATACCGATAATTCTACCCATGATTTATTTCCTTTTATTTGCTAGATTTCAGATGGTTCTTATATGTGGCAAAGCGGCATGGTTTCAAGGCTTGCTTGATGCCGCACTCTGATTATTTTGCTTGCGCGGTCGTTACAATGGCTGGACGCAGCAGGCGGTCCGCAATCATATAGCCCTTTTGCAGGACTGACACGATGGTATTGGCTTCCTGCTCCGCTGGCACCACGGCAACAGCCTGGTGTTTCATCGGATCGAGCTTTTCACCCTGCACTGGCAGCACTTCCACCAGGCGGTTGCGCTCGAACGCGGCGTTCAGTTGCTTCAAGGTCATCTCGACGCCTTCTTTCAGCGATTCGATGGTCGGTGCTTCCACCGTCAGCGCCGTTTCCAGGCTGTCTTTCACCGGCACCATGGCTTCGGCAAAGCTTTCCACTGCGAATTTGTGCGCTTTAGCAACATCTTCCTGCGCGCGGCGGCGGATATTTTCGCCATCAGCCTTGGCGCGCATGAAGGCATCGTGCATCTCTGCAAGACGCGCTTCGGTACTCGCCAGCTGCTCTTCCAAAGTAGGCTCTGCGGGAGTCGATGGGGCAGTCGCCGCGGCGTCCGCTTGCGGATTAGGTACAGCTTGGTTTTCCTGATCTTGCATCTGAAAAGCTCCTACAATCAATGACTTAAATGAGTTAGTCTAACTATCTTTACAACACTAACGGGCAGATGGGGCTATATCCTATTGTTTCAAGGGGTATGCATGGCAAAACCAGAATTACATCGGTCCATGTTACAGCGTATTACAAAACGCTATCCATTTTGACCAGCGATCCGTGCGCACATCCCTTGATTTCCTGGCTTCCCACGACAAAGCGGGCATTCTACCAGCCCCGCCACGGCCATCGCCACTGGCGGTGTTGCTATTTGGAAAACTCCTTGACCGCGCCAGACGTGACAAAGCCGCGCAAGCGCGGCTTTTAATTGTCAAAAATCATTATCTTTAATGCGGCGCGCCCAGGGCCAGGGCCGCCGTGCGCGCCTGTTCGCCCGCCTTCTTGTCCGCCTCACGCTGCGCCGCCGTCTTCATCGTCGGCCAGCCAATCATGTGCTGCTCCGCAATTTCTGCCAAGCCCGCGATCCAGGCTGGCGTTTCGTTAAGACAAGCGATGTAGTGAAACTGCTGGCCGCCGGCCGTCTCGAAATCATGCTTGGCTTCCATGGCGATCTCCTCCAGCGTTTCCAGGCAATCGCTGGTAAAGCCAGGACACAGCAGGTCGACGCGCTTGACGCCCTGTTGCGCCAGCGCCACCAGAGTGGGCGCCGTGTACGGCTGCAGCCATTCGGCCTTGCCAAAGCGCGACTGGAAGGTCACCACGTATTGCTCTTTAGTTAATTTCAACCTTTCCGCCAGCAGGCGCGCCGTTTTCAGGCATTGGCAATGATAGGGGTCGCCGAGCAGCAAGGTACGCTTGGGGACGCCATGAAAGCTCATCACCAGTTTTTCGGGACGGCCATGCGCTTCCCAATGGTTCAGCACGGAGTCGCGCAAGGCGTCGATATACGTGTCGTGCTCGTGATATTGCTTAATGAAACGCAATTCCGGCACATTGCGCACGGTGGCGTAATGGGCAAACACGGCATCGTAGATGGAACCCGTCGTCGTGCCCGAGTATTGCGGATAGGCAGGCAGGATGGCGATGCGCTCGCAGCCTTCGCTTTTCAGCTTGGCCAGCACGTCGGGCAAGGAAGGCGAACCGTAGCGCATGGCCATGGCCACGGTCACGCCGTCGTGGCCCCGCTCGGCCAGCGCGCCGGCCAGCAACTTGGCCTGCTTTTGCGTGTGCACTTTCAAGGGCGAGCCTTCGCGTGTCCAGATCGACGCGTATTTCTTGGCCGACTGGCCGGAACGGAAGGGCAAAATGATCAGGTTCAAGATGAACCACCAGACGATGCGGGGAATCTCCACCACGCGCGGATCCGACAAAAATTGCTTCAGATAACGCCGCACGGCCGACGACGACGGCGCATCGGGCGTGCCCAGGTTAACCAGCACCACGGCGCTGCGGTCGATACTGCCATGCGTGTACGGAGGTTCTGTTTGAAATGACATGAAGGCTCTTCGAAGGCGTTGGATGGATTAGCCAGTTATTATAGTTGCATTGAGTTAATAGCGAAGTGCTGGGGTCAGACCCTCAATGCCGCTAACGTCAAGCTCAGCGCTAACGCATCCGGGGTCTGACCCCGGATTTAAGCCTGCGTTTAAATTGCCAGCAGTTCACGCGCATGCTTGCGCGTGGTGGCCGTGATTTCCAGGCCGCCCAGCATGCGCGCCACTTCTTCCACCCTGGCCTTGGCATCGAGCATGTCGATGCGCGAGGCCGTCTTGCCATTGTCCAGGGTGCTTTTTGCCACCTGGAAATGTTGATTCGCCTGGCTGGCCACTTGCGGCAAGTGGGTCACGCACAGTACTTGCCGTCCCTGCCCCAGGCGTTTCAGCAAGCGCCCCACCACTTCCGCGACGGCGCCGCCGATGCCGCTGTCGACCTCGTCGAAGATCAGGGTCGGCGTGGTGGTGGCATGCGAGGTGATGACGGAAATGGCCAGCGCGATGCGCGCCAGTTCGCCGCCGGACGCCACCTTGGCCAGGGAGCGGGGCGCCGTGCCCGCATGGCCAGCGACGAGGAATTCCACTTGCTCGAGGCCGTGGGCGGCCGGTTCGCACGGGTGCAGGGCGATTTCAAAACTGCCTCCCGTCATGCTCAGCTCCTGCATGGCGCGCGTGACGGCTTGCCCCAGCTCCAGGGCGGCGGCGCGGCGCGTGTCTGATAACCGCTCGGCCACGGCGCGGTATTCCGCCTCGATCTTCGCTTCCTGGCGCAGCAAGCCTTCGATGTCGGAAGCGTCCGCCAGATGCTGCAGCTTTTCCGACAGCTTCGCGTGTTCCTCCGGCAATTCTTCGGGCGTGACGCGGAATTTGCGGGCCGTGCTGTGCATGGCTTCCATGCGCGCGTCGAGCTGGTGCAGGCGCTCCGGATCCAGCTCGACCCGGTCCAGATAATTGTTCAGCGCGTACACGGATTCCTGCAATTGAATGCGCGACGATTCGATCAGGTCGACGATGGGCTGCAATTCCGCATCGACGGAAACCAGCTTGCCCAGCTTCTGGTTCAGGGCCGACAGTTGCGACACGATCGGGTGGTCTTCCGATTCGGAAATGAGGGACAGGGCTTCCTGTGCCCCTTCCAGCAGGCTGGCCGCGTGCGACAGGCGGCTGTGCTCGTTCGTGATGTCCGTCCATTCACCGGGTTTGGCGGCCAGTTTTTCCAGTTCGCCCACTTGCCATTCCAGGCGTTCGCGCTCGTACAGCACGTTGGCGGCGTTGGTTTCGAATTCTTCTCTCTGGCGCACGAGGGCGCGCCAGCGCTTGTGCAGGGCCGCCACTTGCCGCGCATCCTGTTCCGCGCCCGCTTCGCGCGCCGTCGCCTGGCCGTCGAGCAAGGCGCGCTGCGCCTCGCTTTTCAGCAAGGACTGGTGCGCATGCTGGCCGTGGATATCGACCAGCATGTCGCCCAGCTCGCGCAGCTGCGCGGCCGTGGCGGGGATGCCGTTGATGTACGCCTTCGAGCGGCCCGCATTGTCGATCACGCGGCGCAGCAGGGCGCCGCCATCGTCGTTGGCGAATTCATTGGCCACCAGCCAGGCTTGCGCCACTTCGCTGACGGAAAAATCGGCCGTGATATCGGCCTTGGCCGCCCCTTCGCGCACCACGCTGGCGTCGCCGCGCCCGCCCAGCGCCAGGGTCAGCGCATCGATGAGGATGGACTTGCCGGCGCCCGTCTCGCCCGTCAGCACGCTGAAGCCGGCGGAAAATTCCAGTTCAATGGTATCGACAATGACAAAATCGCGAATGGACAGTGTATGGAGCATGGCTTCTGTGGTTAGGCGGCGCACCGCGGGTTAGCGTGGAGAAAAATGTTAGCTGAGCTTGCCCTCGCCCGACGGGTACTCATTCCAGTGCAATTTTTCACGCAGGGTGTTGTAGTAACTCCACCCTTCCGGATGCAGGAAGGTAATCGTATGCGGCGAACGGCGGATGAGGATGCGGTCTTGCTGCACCAGGCTGGCAAAGGTCTGCATGTCGAAATTGACGCTGATATCGCGCCCGCGCACGATTTCCACGACGATCTGGCTCGAGTCGGGCAAGACGATGGGGCGGTTCGACAGCGCGTGCGGGGCGATCGGCACGAGCACGATGCCGCCCAGGGTCGGATGCAGCAAGGGGCCGCCGGCCGACAGCGAATACGCGGTCGAGCCCGTGGGCGTGGATATGATCAAGCCATCGGAACGCTGGTTGTACATGAAGTGGCCGTCGACCTCGACGCGCAATTCAGCCATGCCGGCGCCGCCGCCGCGCGAAACGACGACATCGTTGACGGCCATGCCCACGTGTATCGATACACCATCGCGCAGCACGCTGCCTTCGAGCAAGGTGCGGCGTTCAGCCTTGAAGCGGCCGCCGAGAATTTGCGCCAGCACGGGCAGCATGCGCTCGAGCGGGATATCGGTCATGAAACCTAATCGCCCTTGATTGATACCGATCAAGGGGACGTCGAATGGCGCCAGCTGGCGCGCAATGCCCAGCATGGTGCCGTCGCCGCCCATGACGATGGCGCAATCGGCGGCGGCGCCGATCTCGGCCGGCGACATGGCGCGCACGCCGGGAAACGCCAGGTTCAGATGCGCGGCCGTCTCGGCCTCGAAGACCACCGTGTGGCCCAGCACTTGCAGGAAATCGACGATGCTTTTGACGGGCTCGGCAATGCCATCCGTATTCTGGCGCACGACCAGGGCGATGGTCTTGGCGCCCAGGTTGAAGCGTTCGCCCGGGGCTGGCTGTTCGGCGCGCTGTTCGGCGGGTGTATCGACGGGCATAAGAGTCTCGGTAGTGAATTCGGTGGCAAACCGCCCCAGGCTGTCGCATCGCACGCCGGCTTCGCATGATACTGTATATATGCACAGTATAGTGCGGCTGCCGTGTGCCCGCAAGGGGCGTTCTTGGTGTTGCACGCAGTGTAGCGCAGAAAAAGAATCGTCCATGCGTGCGCCAGCGCTCCCTGCCTGGACAAATCCGCTTGCAGGCGGCCTGCCGCGGCGGGACACTGGTTTCACTTTACTGTCAGGAGGCCATATGGTTACCCAGCATAGCGAGCGCAAGATCAATACCGAGGAAAAAGTCAAAAATGACGGCGTCGACCGCCTGCCGCACGAGCGCGACGAATCGCCCGACGCGCAAAACGTGCGCCCGCGCAAGATCATGCAACAGGCGGCCAGCGACCTGGAACAGGGCCTGGTCGACACGGACCGCCGCGCCCAGCCCGGCGTGGAAAAGGTCAAGCCGGCCGCGCCGCAACAGGCGCGCCCTGACGCGCAGCTGGAACCAAAGAAGGCGCGCTGAATCGAACTGTCAGGCACCGCGACTTTGCCGGCGACGCGCCGGGCGCAATGTCATCTGGCGCGTGACGCCGGCGCCGTGAGCAGCCAAGCCCTGCACCACGCATGCGCCCCCTGTGTGACACAACGAACGGAAGGGCAAGGGTGGCACGCGCATGATGGACGCTCGAACCACGCAAGGAGTACATCATGAAAAAAACAGGATCAGCCGTCTGGAGTGGCGGCCTTAAAGATGGCAAAGGGTTTATTTCCACCCAAAGCGGCGCGCTCGACAATGTAGCCTATGGTTTCAACACGCGTTTCGAGGACGGTCCCGGCAGCAATCCGGAAGAACTGATCGGCGCGGCTCATGCGGCCTGCTTCACCATGGCCCTGTCCGGCCAACTGGGCGAGGTCGGCCTGCGCGCCACGGCCCTGAAAACCACGGCCGACGTCAGCCTGGAGAAAATCGATGGCAGCTATGCCATCACGGCCGTGCACCTGACCCTCGTGGCCACCATTCCCGGCGCCACGGAAGAAGCCTTCCAGGACGCGGCCCTGCGCGCCAAGCTCGGTTGCCCCGTGTCCAAATTGCTGGCCACGGAAATCACTCTGGATGCCCATCTGGAGTAATCATGTCACCGTCCGCCGCCCCTGTTGCAGCGGGCGGCAGGGGCGGTCTCGGCAAGAAAGCCGTAAAACGCATAAAATCCTGCCATTCCCCTATCATCATCAAGGATTTACGATGCGTATTTTGCACACCATGTTACGGGTCGGCGACCTGCAGCGATCCATCGATTTTTACACCAAGGTCCTGGGCATGACGCTGCTGCGCACCAGCGACAATCCGGAATACCAGTACACCCTGGCCTTCGTCGGCTATGGCTCGAATCCCGACCACGCGGAATTGGAACTGACGTATAACTATGGCACCACCAGCTACGAGCTGGGCACGGCGTATGGCCACATCGCCATTTCGGCCGACGACATCGTCGCCGCATGCGACGCGGCGCGCGCGAATGGCGGCAACGTCACGCGCGAACCGGGTCCCGTGAAAGGCGGCAACACGGTCATCGCCTTCATCACCGATCCGGATGGCTACAAGATCGAATTGATCGAGCGCAAGTTCGACGGCCAGGGCGGCGGCCTGTAATACCTCAGCCTGGTTCGGCGGCCTGTGCAATGGCCGCGCGCAGCCAGGCAATCCCCGCATCGCCGTCCGTGCGGCGATGCCGTATCGCTTCAAACGCAAACGGCGCGATGGCAAACGGCGCAGCGTACTGCGCCAGCCCCTGCGCGGCACTGCCCTGCAAGGCGCGCCGCGCCACCGTCAGGATCAAGTCCGTCCCCCTAACGACATCCGGTGCCACCGTCCAGTACGGCACACGCACGGCGATGCGGCGCGCCTGGCCCAGCTGGGCCAGAGCCGCATCGACTTCGGCCGCCATGCCGCCCTCGCTGGACGCCACCAGCACATGGGGGCGCGCCAGATAGGTTTCCAGGCTCAACGTTTCACCGGACGCCAGGCTGGCCGGGTCGAGCGCACACACGAACGTTTCCTCGAATAAGGTTTCCCTATGTAACTGCTCGGGCAATTGCGGGAACACGCCCAGCGCCAGGTCGATCTCGCCATCCTGCACGCCAGCGATCACGGCCGGGCGGCTGGCATAGCTGATGGCCAGGTCGATGCCGGGCGCTTCCACGCGCAAGCGGCGCAACAAACGGGGCAAGATCAGCGCCGCGCCGTAATCCGACATGGCCAGGCGAAACACGCGCTGCGCCGTGGCCGCCTCGAAGACGGCGCCGCCCAGCACGGAACGCACGCTTTGCAGCGCTTCGGCCAGCGGCCGTGCCAGCTCCAGGGCGCGCGCCGTCGGCTGGAAACCGCCCTTGCCGCGCAGCAGCAGCGGATCGTCGAGCAGATGGCGCAAGCGGGCCAGCGCATGGCTGACGGCAGGCTGGCTCATATGCAAGCGCTCCGCCGCGCGCGACAAATGGCGCTCGCTGAGCAGCGCTTCCAGGATCACCAGCAAGTTCAAATCGACAGCGCGCAGATTATTCATTTGGTGCATAGTTGGATGACAAACTACGAATTGGATTTAATCATGACAGCATAATACGATGATTCCATCAACTCAAAGTGATGGAGTCACACATGCATGGATGGATCACCGTATTTGCCCCGCTGGCCATGCTGGCCGGCGCCGTCGTCCCCTTCCAGGCGGGCGCGAATGCCGCGCTGGGCCGCAATCTGGGCCACCCGCTGTGGGCCACGCTCGCCTCGCTGGCCGTCAGCGCCGTGCTCGCCTCACTGGTGATGCTGGTCTGGCGGGTACCGGCGCCCGATGTCGGTCTCGCCATGCGGGGACCGGGCTGGTCCTGGCTGGGTGGCGCGGCCGGCGTGTTTTACATTACGGCCGCGCTGATGCTGGCGCCGCGCATGGGTTCCGGCCCCTTCATGGCGGCCGTCATCGGCGGGCAAATGCTGGCCGCGCTGGCCATCGACCGCTACGGCTTGCTGGGCTTTGCCGTCAAACATATTTCTCCGCTGCATTGGGCCGGTGCGGGACTGGTGGTGGCGGGCGTGATTCTGACGCAATTGGCCAATACACGCACCGTGTGAAAACACGTCAAGACGAAAAAAAACCAGCGCCGTTGCCGGGGCTGGTTTTCATTCAGGGCAAGACCGCGCTTACTTGTCGAGCAAGGCGTTGACGGGCATCAAATCCGTTTCCTTCAGGGTGCCAGCGGCCGCCTTCAGGCGCAAGCCGTTCATGATGGTGTCGTAGCGGGCTTTCGACAAGTCTTTTTGCGTCGAGAACAATTGTTTCTGCGCATTCAAGACGTCGATATTGATGCGTACGCCCACTTGATAGCCGAGCTGGTTCGACTCCAGTGCCGACTTGCTCGACACTTCCGCCGCTTCCAGCGCCTTGACTTGCGCCAGCCCGCTGTTGACGCCGAGGAAAGCCTGGCGCGCGCCTTGCGAGGCCGTGCGGCGTGCCGTTTCCAGGTCATTGCGGGCCTTGTTTTCCAGCGCGATCGATTCGCGCACCTTGCTGGTGACGGCAAAGCCGCTGAAGATCGGGATGCTCCACTGCACGCCGATGGCATTGTTGTTATTGCCGTTGCCGTTGCCGCCACCCGAGGAATAGGTATGGCCCGTGTTGGCGATCAGGTCCAGGGTCGGGTAGTGGCCGGCGCGGTTGCGGCCGATGTCGCGCTTGGCCGATTCCACATTGAACTGGGCCGTGACGACGCTGTAATTCTGCTCTTCGGCCGATGACACCCACGGCTCGACGGCGGCCGGTTCCGGCGCGCTGATGACGACGCCCGCGCGCATCGGCGCCAGGGTGGTCGGCGCTTCGCCGATGATGGTTTGCAAGGCGCTGCGCTTGTTGGCCAGGTCATTGATGGCGGCAAATTCCTGCGCCACCACCAGATCGTAGGCCGCCTGCGCTTCGTGCGTGTCGGTAATCGTTTGCGTGCCGACTTCGAAGTTGCGCTTGGCCGATGCCAGCTGCTCCGTCGTGGCGACCTTTTGCGCCTGCGTGGCGCCCAGGTTGTCCTGCGCGCTCAGCACGTCGAAATACGCCTGCGCCACGCGGGTGATCAGATCTTGCTGGACTTGTGCAAATTGCGCTTCCGCAATCGCTTGCGCCAGCTTGCTTTGCTGATAGGTTTCCCAACGGTCCCAGCGGAACAGCGGCTGCGTCAGGGTCAGGTTGTAGCTATTCGTACGCATGTTCACGGACGGCGAGGTGATCTTGTTGCCGCCATTGTTCTGGACGATCTGCTCGGTATTGCCGCGCGTGTTCGTTCCCGACGCGGCAACTTGCGGCAGCAAGCCGGCCAGCCCCTGCGGAACCCGCTCCATCCCGGCCGACAGGGCCGCACGCGCGCTGGCATACTGCGCGTCATTGGCCAGCGCCTGCTGGTACACCTGGATGAGATCGGCCGCCTGCGCTTGCAGCGAGTATGTCATCGAGACAAAGGCGCTGGTCATCAGCACGGCGATAAGGGGTTTCCGCATTGCATTTCTCCGTTGGAGTCGTCAAAAGTTGATGGAATCAAAAATCTGCTACCGCTTGCCCTGCGCCCGCCGGGTGAGCGGGGTACAGGCCTCCGCAGGCATGCAGGAAAACATGCCTGGGTGCATCTACTGCAAAATAACTTAGTATGTAGGCATTGCGCTGTCGACTTGCAGCGCCCAGGCATGCACGCCGCCCGTCAAATTACTGATCTTGCCAAAACCATTGCGCTCCAGGAAGGCCGCCACTTGCATGCTGCGCATGCCGTGATGGCAAATGCAAACGATCTCGGCGTCTTCATCGAGGTCATCGATGCGCGCAGGAATCGAATTCATCTGCATCAGGGTGGCCCCGTCGAGGTGGCACAGGTCGAACTCCCACTGTTCCCGCACATCCAGCAACAGCGGACGCGGGCGGGAAGGGTCAGCCAGCCAGGCGGCCAGCTGCGGTGCACTCAAATGCTCCATCGAATCGGTCGCCTCAGAACTGGAAATGCGACGGTGCCACGGCTTGCAGCGGCGTGACATTGGTTTCAAACAGCTTGCGCGTGTCGTAAGCCTTGTCCGAGCTGCGCGTGATCAAATGCGCCGACATGATCGGCGCTTCGCCGATGATGGCCAGGATGCGGCCGCCGACTTTCACTTGTTGCAACAGTGCTTCCGGCAACACGGCCAGGGCGCCGGACACGACGATCACGTCGTACGGTGCGCCCTTGCTCCAGCCTTGCGCGCCGTCGCCCAGTTCCACGGTGACGTTCGTCACGCCGTTGGCGGCCAGGGTCTGCTCGGCCAGGGTTTTCAATTGGGGAACGATTTCCACGCTCGTCACATGACGTGCCTTGTGCGCCAGCAAAGCGGCCATGTAGCCGCTGCCGGTGCCGATTTCCAGCACATTTTCATGCTTTTTGACGGCTACGTCTTGCAAAATGCGCGCTTCCAGCTTCGGCGTCAACATGCATTCGCCGCCGCCCAGTGGAATTTCGGTATCGACGAAGGCCAGGTTTTTATAGGCGGCCGGCACGAAATCTTCACGCTTGACCACGTTCAACAGCTCCAATACGTCGATATCCAGTACGTCCCATGGACGGATCTGCTGTTCGATCATATTGAAGCGGGCTTGTTCGATATTCATCTTTGGACTCGGTAAGTGAAGTAATAATCCGCCATTTTATCGTTGAACTGGCTGAAAGCACATGTTAACCATAAAGGCGGGGAATGGAGGAAATTTGCGACGATCTGCAGATTTGGGGGGGCGAACCTTGGAAAGGGGCAACTGAACGGTAGAGGCAAGCTCCGCATGTCAACTTTTCCCGGGCGCCTCCACCTGCAGACTGCGCAAACTCATGTCGATAAAGGCATCCATGTAGGCGATCGGATCGATGTTCTTGACCTCGCACGGCAGGAAGGAGTGCGTCCACATCATCAGCATGGTGACGGGCGCGCTGAGGATGGTGCTGACCAGCACGGGATCGACCTGGCGGAATTCGCCGCGCTGCATGCCCCGCTCGAGCAGGCTGACGATCAACCCATTGCCGCGCGTGACGACTTCTTCGTTGTAAAACTGCGCCAGTTCCGGGAAATTGTTCGCTTCGGCCAGCATCAGCTTGGTCAAACCGGCCAGCTTGGTAGCGCCGAACTCTTCCCACCATTGCATCATCACCTTGCGCAACAACTCGGCGCTGCTGCTGTCCGAGGCGGCCATGCTGTCTTCCGCCTCGCCGATCGACTGCACGATATTGTCGCGCACCACGGCCTTGAACAGCTCTTGCTTGTTCTCAAAGTACAGGTACAGCGTGCCTTTCGACACGCCGGCCCGCTTGGCCACATCCTCCAGGCGCGTCGATGCGAAGCCCCGTTCGACAAACAGGTCGAGGGCGGCGGCGAGCAATTCCTGCGGGCGGGCATCCTTGCGCCGCTCCCAGCGGGGCTTGGTATCAATCGGGGCTTGCATGTGTCTTTCCAAGTAACTTACTTTTGAGTCATTAATGGTAGACCGGTCTGCCGTCAAGGTCAAGCGCGGGGCATCGCCCGGCATCCCGAACACAGGCATTGTACCCTCCGTGCCGGCGTTGGCGGCACCGCCCTCTGGCACCGGACCTGTGGCGCCGGGTGAACCAGAATGCGTTTCAGGCCCCGTTTTGCGCAGTTCATCGCATTTCCACTCAGCAAGCGTGTCGGATTTGCTACCTTGCTATCGACAGCACGGCAGCCGCAGCGCGGCAGCCGGCTTTTTTCTTGTCCTGAACTAAGCAAGTACGCATAAATTCTTGGTACTTACTTAAAACAATCATAAAGGAAACACCATGCGTACCTTGCTGGCCCTGTGCTGTGCCGTTGCTCTTGGCGGTTGCGCCATCGTCATCAACCCCAACGATGGCGAAGTGCGCTATGCCGATTCAAGCGGCAATGCCATCCAGGGCAACGGACAGGTGAGCCGCGACGTGCGCCAGGTCAGCAACATCAGCGCGCTCGACATCGACAACATGAAGCGCATCGACATCAAGATCGACGTGCGCGTCGGCCCGACGGCATCGCTGGTGATCGAAGCGGACAGCAATCTGCAGCCGCAGATCCACAGCGACGTGAGCGGCAATACCCTGCGCCTCTGGAGCGATACGAACATTCGCAGCAGCAATGGCATCCACGTCATCTATACGACGCCGCAATTGAAGAAAATCAATATCTCCGGCTCGGGCCGCCTGGTGGTCAGCGGCCTCAATGGCGACGATTTCAGCCTGGAGCAGCGCGGATCGATGAAGAGCGAACTGTCAGGCACGGTGGGACGCTTCGACGTGGCCAACAATGGCTCGGGCAGCATCAATGCGGCGGCCCTCTCCAGCGGCAACACGGACGCGGTGCAGAACGGTTCAGGCAACATCCAGTTGGGCAGCGTGCGCGGCGAGCGCATCAACGTGGCCGTCAACGGCTCGGGCAGCATCAGCGCCAACGGCGTTGTGCAGCGCCTCGACGCCAACGTGAATGGCTCGGGCGATGTCAACCTGGCGGCCCTGCGCAGCGATGTTGCCTATCTGGCGAGCAACGGTTCCGGTGACATCGACGTCACCGTCGAGAATGAAGTCAACGCCCGCGCCAGCGGTTCCGGCCGCATCACCGTGCATGGCGACCCGGCCCGCCGCACTTTGTCGGGCAGGCGCGTCAGCATCGTGCGCTAAACGCGCCCTGGCGACGCATGGGAGCCGGCTTGCTATACTGTCGGCTCCTCACCTGTTCGCCTGAAATCCCATGTCACCATCTGCCACCCTGGCATGCCGTCCCTCGTGCGGCGCCTGCTGCACCGCACCGTCCATCACCAGCCCGATTCCCGGCATGCCGGAGGGAAAACCGGCGGGCGTGCGCTGCGTGCAGCTGGCCGATGACAACCGTTGCAATATCTTTGGCCAGCCGGCACGGCCCGCGTTTTGCGGCGGCTTGCAGCCATCGGCAGAGATGTGCGGCGACAGCCGCGAACACGCGGTGCACTGGCTGGCCGAGCTGGAACGGCTGACGGCGCCCTGAACGGCGCGATGACGGCTGACAGATAACTGTTGACCGAATTTGCACGTTTGCGTATATTTATGCACATTCATGCACGTTTATAAGCTCACCATGTCCGCCACCCTGCTCCTCAAACAACGCCACGCGCTGATCCAGCAACAATTGCATGCCGATGGACGCGTACTGGCGCTGGACCTGGCACGCCAGCTTGATGTTTCCGAAGATACGATACGGCGCGATTTGCGCGAAATGGCCGCTGCCGGCCTGTGCCAGCGCGTGTATGGCGGTGCCCTGCCGCTGGCGCCGGACGGCGGCACCTTGAGCCAGCGCAAACAGGAGGCGCCGGAACGCAAGGCGCGCCTGGCGCAGGCGGCCGCGTCCCTCGTGCGCGCGGGCCAGGTGCTGTTTCTCGATGCGGGTTCGACCAACCTGGCCATCGCCAGCGCACTGCCAGAGTTAGCGCTCACTGTCATCACCAATGCGCCGGCCATTGCCATGACCCTGATGGAACGTCCGGAAATCGAACTGATCATGGCTGGCGGCCGGGTCGACCGCCGCGCCGGCGCCAGCCTGGGGCCGCAGGCGCTGCGCACCGTCGAGCGCATGCATCCCGACCTGTGTTTCCTCGGCGCTTGCGGCGCCGATGCGGACGCGGGCGTGACGGCGTTCAACTACGATGAAGCCGAGTTCAAGCGCAGCATTGCCGGCGCCAGCAAGGCGGTGGTGGTGGCCGTCACCAGCGACAAGCTGGGCACGGCCGCACCGTTCGGCGTGCTGGCCACGGGCTTGCTGCAGCACCTGGTGCTGGAAGCCGATGCCGACCCTGTCCACATCGCCGCCTTTGAACGGCTGGGCGTGCAAGTGTTGCGCGCCCGCGCCTGATTTTATCCACCCCGACTCTTGAAAAGCTCCCCCATGCATCTCACCGGCACCCTGCAACAACGCGCCACGCGCCTGGTCTTCTTCGCTGCCGGCCTCGGCATGGCCGCCTGGGCACCTCTGGTCCCCTACGCCAAGTCGCGCCTGGGCCTCGATGAAGCGACTCTCGGCATTTTGCTGCTGTGCCTGGGCGCCGGCTCGCTGTGCGCGATGCCGTTTACGGGCATGCTCACGGCACGCTTCGGCTGCCGCAAGGTCATTGCCGGCGCCGGCCTGCTGCTGACCGCCATCCTGCCCGGCCTGGCGCTGGCCGCCACGCCGCTGCAACTGGGCCTGGTGCTGCTGGTGTTCGGCGCGGCCATGGGCACCTTCGACGTGGCCATCAATATCCAGGCCGTGATCATCGAAAAAGCCAACGGCGGCGCCATGATGTCGGGCTTTCATGCGCTGTTCAGCGTGGGCGGCTTCGCCGGCGCGGCCTGCATGGCCCTGCTGCTGTGGCTGGGCCTGACGCCGGCCTGGTCCTGCGTGGTGGTGATGCTGCTGCTGTGCGGCGTGCTGGGCGCAGCGCAAGGCCATCTGCTGCCGACGGCCTCCGCCTCCGGCGAAAAGACACCGCTGTTCGTCATGCCGCACGGCGCCGTCATTTTCATTGGCCTGTTGTGCTTTATCGTCTTCCTGGCTGAAGGCGCCATCCTCGACTGGAGCGCCCTGTTCCTCACCACCACGCGCGGCGTGGAAGAAGCCAAGGGCGGCCTCGGCTACGCCGCCTTCGCCATCGCGATGACGGTGGGCCGTTTTACGGGTGACAAGGTGGTCAGCCGCTTTGGCGGCAAGCGTGTGCTTACTTTCGGCGGCTTGTGCGCCGCCGCAGGCTTCTTCCTGGCCGTCCTGGCGCCGCACGCCAGCCTGGCCATGCTCGGCTTCGTGCTGATCGGCCTGGGCGCGGCGAACATCGTGCCCATCCTGTTCACGGCGGCGGGCAACCAGCATGCCATGCCAGCCAGCCTGGCGGTGGCGGCCATCACCACCATCGGCTACGCGGGCATCCTGGCGGGCCCGGCCGTGATAGGTTTCGTGGCCCACGCCACCAGCCTGAATATCGCTTTCGCCATGCTGGGCGCCGCCTTGCTACTGGTGGCGGCCAGCGCGCGCCTGGTGACGCCAGCAAAACAGGCTTCCTGAAGCCTCCCCTCGCCTGGCGGCCAGCGGCAAAAAACCGCTGTCCGCCAGCGCCCAAATCGGCTAGCCGGGCCTGCGGCATGGTAAGCTTCGACCCCGCGCACATTGCTGGCGCCACGCGGTCACCCCATCCTGTCACTTATACCCGTACTTATACCCTTTTATACATCTATGGATCTCATTCTTGCGTTAAAAGCCATCATCATGGGGCTGGTCGAAGGTTTTACCGAATTCTTGCCGATTTCTTCCACGGGTCACCTGATCCTGGCCGGCAGCCTGCTCGACTTTACCAAGGATGTCTCGAAAGAGGTCATGGATGTCTTCGAGATCGCCATCCAGGCCGGCGCCATCCTGGCCGTGTGCTGGGAATACCGCCAGCGCATCGGCAGCGTGCTGACCACCTTCGGCAGCGAAGCCAAATCGCGCAAATTCGTGCTGAACGTGGCCATCGCCTTCCTGCCCCTGGCCATCATCGGCCTGGCCATCGGCAAGATGATCAAGCATGCGCTGTTCAAGCCGGTACCGGTGGCCATGGCCTTCATCATCGGCGGCATCGTGATTTTGCTGGTGGAACGCCGCGCGCGCACCAATCCCGTCACCGTGCGCGTCAACTCGGTCGATGAAATGACGCCGTTCGACGCCCTGAAAGTGGGCTGCGCGCAGGCGTTCGCGCTGATCCCCGGCACCAGCCGCTCCGGCTCGACCATCATCGGCGGCATGCTGCTGGGCCTGTCGCGCAAGACGGCCACCGAATTCTCGTTCTTCCTGGCCATCCCGACCCTGCTGGCGGCCACCTTCTACTCGCTGTACAAAGCGCGCGACATCCTGTCGGCCACCGACGTGCCCCTGTTCGGCCTGGGCACCGTGGCCGCCTTCATCTCCGCCTTCCTGTGCGTGCGCTGGCTGCTGCGCTATATCAGCTCGCACGACTTCACGTTTTTTGCCTGGTACCGCATTGTGTTCGGCTTGCTGGTGTTGGCCAGCGCCCACTACGGCTGGGTTGTTTGGGCAGAATAAGGCACTATGAATCAAGATCTTAACCAGCGCGCGCTGCACCTGCTGCAAACCGTCTTCGGCTACCCGGCCTTCCGCGGCCAGCAAGCCGACATCGTCGACCACGTCAGCCACGGCGGCGACGCGCTGGTGCTGATGCCCACGGGCGGCGGCAAGTCGCTGTGCTACCAGATTCCCGCGCTGCTGCGCGATGGCGTCGGCGTCGTCGTCTCGCCATTGATCGCGCTGATGCAGGACCAGGTGGACGCGCTGGAGGAAGTCGGCGTGCGCGCCGCCTTCCTCAATTCCACGCAAACCTACGAAGAAGCGAGCCGCATCGAACGCCTGGTGCGCACGGGCGGCATCGACGTCGTCTACGTGGCGCCAGAGCGCCTGATGACGCAGCGTTGCCTGGACCTGTTCCAGGCCTCGAAGATCTCCCTGTTCGCCATCGACGAGGCGCACTGCGTGGCCCAATGGGGTCACGACTTCCGTCCCGAATACATCAAGCTGTCGGTGCTGCACGAGCAGTTTCCCGACGTGCCACGCATCGCGCTCACGGCCACGGCCGACCCGCAGACACGCGCCGAAATCGCCCTGCGTCTGCAGCTGGAAGACGCGCGCCAGTTCGTCTCGTCCTTCGACCGCCCGAACATCCGCTACCAGATCGTGGAAAAGGCAAATGGCCGCAAGCAGCTGCTCGACTTCATCAACACGGAACACACGGGCGACTGCGGCATCGTGTACTGCCTGTCGCGCAAAAAGGTCGAAGAGACGGCGGAATTTCTGAACCAGAGCGGCATCCGCGCCCTGCCGTATCACGCCGGCATGGAGTACGCCAAGCGCAGCGCCAACCAGGCGCGCTTCCTGCGCGAAGAAAACATCGTCATGGTCGCCACCATCGCCTTCGGCATGGGTATCGACAAGCCCGACGTGCGCTTCGTCGCCCACCTGGATCTGCCGAAAAGCATCGAGGGCTATTACCAGGAAACGGGGCGCGCGGGCCGCGACGGCATGGCCGCCAACGCCTGGATGGCCTACGGCTTGCAGGACGTGGTGCTGCAGCGGCGCATGATCGATGAATCGGAAGCGGACGACACCTTCAAGCGCGTGCTGAGCGTGAAACTCGACGCCATGCTGGGCCTGTGCGAAACGCTCAGCTGCCGCCGCATGCGATTGCTCGAATACTTCGGCGAACCGGCTTCGCCGTGCGGCAATTGCGACACCTGTCTGGTGCCGCCTGTATCGTTCGACGGCACGGTGCCCGTGCAAAAACTGCTGTCGGCCATCTACCGCGTCGACCAGCGCTTTGCCGGCGGTCACGTGATCGACGTGCTGCGCGGCGTGGAATCGGAACGCATCAAGACCTGGCACCACGATTCCCTGTCCGTCTTCGGCATCGGCTCGGACCTGGGCGAGGCGGAATGGAAAGCTATCCTGCGCCAGGCCATCGCCCTGGGCCTCGTCTCGGTCGACCATGAACAATACAGCTCGCTGAAACTGACGGACGCCTCGCGCCCCGTGCTCAAGGGCGGCCAGAAAGTGCAGCTGCGCCAGTACCAGAAACCGGTGAAAACCAGCAAGCGCAGCACCAGCGTGGCGAAGGGCTATGTCGAGACGGATCTGTCCATCAGCGAGCAGGCGATCTTCGACAAGCTGCGCTGGTGGCGCGTCGAGACGGCGCGCACGCACAACGTGCCGGCGTACGTGATTTTTGTCGACGCCACCCTGCGCGAAATCGCCAAGGCCAAACCTACCTCGCTGGAGCAGATGCGCGGCGTGAGCGGCGTGGGCGAGAAAAAACTGGCCTCGTACGGCGACGAAATCGTCGCCATGATCCTGGAGATGATTTGATGGAAGATTTGATGGAAGCACTCTCGTCCGACCTGATTTATCAGGCCGTGAAAATCCTCGGCGCCCAGCCTGACGCCGAAGATGCGGTGGAAGCGCAAATACGCGCCCTGGTGCAGGACGACCTCACCGTGCGCCGCCTGGCCGACGTGGTGCCGGAAGCCTTCGGCCTGGTGCTGGCGTCGCACCTTCCCGGCGCCGAAAACATGACCCTGCCCGATACCTTCTGCGCGCAGGACGACGACGGCGAATGGGTGGAGTTTCCCCTGCGCCGCGAGCCGATCTTTGTCGTCGCCGCGGACATCGCCCAGCATACCTTCCACAACGGTCCCCGCGCGCTGATACAAAACCTGGCCAACCGCAGCTCCCTGCTGGCGGCCATCAACAAGGGCTTGAATGCGGGCGGCTCGCTCGATGGCACGACCCTGGGCCCGCCGTCCTTCTTCGGCCTGCCCGCTGCGCTGTACCAGCCGGCGGCATCGCCCGAGACACCCTGACCACTTCACCTTGCCCCTGCCCTTGATAACGGAACGCTGCCGCGATGGAAACCAAATGGCTGGAAGACTTCATCTCGCTCGCTGAAACGCATAATTTCAGCCGTTCCGCGGCCCTGCGCCACGTCACCCAGCCGGCCTTCTCGCGGCGCATCCAGTCGCTGGAAAACTGGCTCGGCATCGACCTGGTCGACCGCACCTCATACCCCACGCGCTTGACGCCAGCCGGCGCCGTGTTCTACGAGCAGGCACTGGAAATGCTGGGGCAGATCAATGGCGTGCGCGCCCTGTTGCGCGGCAAGCGCGCGGCCACGCAAACAAGCGTCGATTTCGCCGTGCCGCATACCCTGTCGCTGACCTTCATGCCGAAATGGCTGACGGCGCTGGAAGAAGGTTTTGCGCCGATCAACAGCCGTTTGATGGCCCTGAACGTGCACGACGCCGTGCTGCAGCTGGTCGATGGCGGCTGCGACCTGCTGCTGTGCTATCACCATCCACGCCAGCCGGTGCAGCTCGATCCGGGCCGCTACGACATGCTGGTGATGGGCCGCGAAACCCTGCGCGCGTATGCGCGCTGCGGCCAGGACAAGGTGCCCGACTTCGTCCTGCCCGGCAGCGCCAAGGAGCCGCTGCCCTTCCTCTCCTACACCAGCAATGCCTACCTGGGACGCATGGTGGAACTGCTGGTGGCCGACGCCAAGGCACCGCTGTTCCTGGAAACCTGCTATGAAACGGACATGGCCGAAGGCCTCAAAATGATGGCGCTGGAGGGACGCGGCATCGCCTTCCTGCCCGAATCAGCCGTCATGCGCGACGTCAAATACAAGCATCTGGCACGCGCCGACGGCGGTGCACCAGGTTGGGAAATCGAGCTGGAAATCCGCTTGTACCGCGAGCGCCCGTCCAGCCTGCGCCCTGGCAAGCAGATCGTCGAAAGCCTGTGGCAGTACCTGGTGCAGGCGCAGGAAAACGCCGCGCGCAGCGGAAAAAAACGCCGGCGCGCGGCTGTCACCACAAGTCCCTCCTGACCTCTAACTATGCAATAAATGCATAACCGGATGCGCACAAAGCATTGGCCGGGGCATGAGGCTATCGCCTACGATGCGGTTCCGCTGCGCGCAGCTGCATCTCGGCTGTGCCTCTAACGTATTCGTATTGTCAGGAGCTTATCAAGCATGACCAGCAAGCACGCACTTCCTTCCTACCTCAATCCTGAAGACCTGGGCCCATGGGGCGTCTACCTCGAGCAGATCGACCGCGTTACGCCGTACCTGGGCAACCTGTCGCGCTGGGTGGAAACGCTGAAGCGTCCAAAGCGCATCCTGACGGTCGACGTGCCTATCGAGCGCGATGACGGCACCATTGCCCACTACGAAGGCTACCGCGTGCAGCACAATCTGTCGCGCGGCCCGGGCAAGGGCGGCGTGCGCTTCCACCAGGACGTGACCTTGTCGGAAGTAATGGCCCTGTCAGCCTGGATGACGGTCAAGAATGCAGCCGTCAACGTGCCATACGGCGGCGCCAAGGGCGGTATCCGTGTCGATCCGAAAACCCTGTCGCGCAACGAACTGCAACGCCTGACCCGCCGCTACACGAGCGAGATCAGCATGATCATCGGACCGAACAAGGATATCCCGGCGCCGGACGTCAACACGAATGAACAAGTCATGGCGTGGATGATGGACAGCTACGCCATGATCGGCGGCAATATGTCGACCGGCGTGGTGACGGGTAAACCAATCTCGCTGGGCGGCAGCCTGGGCCGCCGCGATGCGACGGGCCGCGGCGTGTTCGTCGTCGGTTGCGATGCGGCCGCCAAGGTCGGCATGTCGCTCGAAGGCGCGAAAGTCATCGTGCAAGGTTTCGGCAACGTGGGCGGCGTCGCTGCCCGCATGTTCGCTGAAGCCGGCTCGAAAGTGGTCGCGGTACAAGACCACAAGACCACCGTCGTGCACGCCGGCGGCCTGAACATCCCGCAATTGCTGGCACACGTGGCCGAAGTGGGCAGCGTCGAAGGCTTCCCTGGCGCCGAGGCATTCGTGCCACGCGAAGATTTCTGGGGCATCGATTGCGACATCCTGATCCCGGCCGCGCTGGAACAGCAAATCACGGCTGAACGCGCACAAGTCATCCGCGCCAAGATCATCCTGGAAGGCGCCAATGGCCCGACCCTGCCGGCAGCGGACGACATCCTGACCGACCGCGGCGTGCTGATCGTGCCGGACGTTCTGGCCAATGCCGGCGGCGTGACCGTCAGCTACTTCGAGTGGGCGCAGAACTTCTCAAGCTTCTTCTGGACGGAAGAAGAAATCAACAGCCGCCTGACCCGCATCATGCGCGAAGCGTTCGATTCGGTATGGCAAGTGTCGCAAGAGAAGAAAGTGTCGATGCGTACCGCGACCTTCATCCTGGCATGCACCCGCGTGCTGCAGGCTCGCGAAGTGCGCGGCCTGTATCCATAATGGCTACCTGAGAAAATGCCTGGGGCGTTGTTGCTTCGCCTAGCCCCAGACATTTTTCAGGCGCCATTGGTTTGCTGGCGCCCTATAAAAAATCCCGCCACACTTGCATGTGAGCGGGATTTTTTATAGGTGCTCGCTTTGCGTCAAGCTGCGTAACCTTGCGGATTCTGGTGCTGCCAGCGCCAGTGGTCGCGGCACATGTCGTCGATGTTTTTCTGCGCTTGCCAGCCCAGCAATTGCTTCGCCTTGTCGGCCGAAGCGTAACAGCTGGCGATGTCGCCGGGGCGGCGCGGCACGATGTCATACGGCACCTTGCGGCCGCTGGCCGCTTCGAAGGCGCGTACGGTGTCGAGCACGCTGTAGCCGTGGCCCGTGCCCAGGTTGACGGTAAAGCCGCCCTCGGTGGCAAACAGGCGGTTCAGCGCGGCCACATGACCCAGCGCCAGGTCGACCACGTGGATGTAGTCGCGCACCCCCGTGCCATCCGGCGTAGCGTAGTCATCGCCAAAGACGGCCAGGCGTTCGCGGCGACCCACGGCCACCTGGGCGATGAAGGGCATCAGGTTGTTCGGGATGCCGGCCGGATCTTCGCCGATCAAGCCGCTGGCATGCGCGCCGACGGGATTAAAGTAGCGCAGCACGCCGACTTGCCATTGCGCATCGGCATGCACGAGATCGGCCAGTATCTGCTCGACCATCAGCTTCGACCGGCCATAGGGATTGGTCACGGACAGGCGCGACGATTCCAGGATCGGCAAGGCTTCCGGATCGCCATACACGGTGGCCGACGAGCTGAAGACAAAACGCTGCACCTTCGCCGCCGCCAGCACTTCCAGCAGCGCCACAGTGCCCGACACATTGTTGTCCATATACATCAGCGGCTGCGCCACGGATTCCCCCACCGCCTTCAATCCCGCGAAATGGATCACGGCATCGATGGCGTGCTCGCGCAAGACGGCGGCCATGGCCACGCGGTCGCGCACGTCCGCTTCGTAGAAGGGTACGCTTTTACCGGCAATGCGCTCCACGCGCGCCATCGCTTCGCGCGCGCTGTTGCACAAATTATCCACTGCGACCACATCAAAGCCGGCAGCGAGCAATTCCACACAGGTATGCGAACCGATGAAACCGGATGCGCCCGTCACGAGTATTTTCTTGGACATAATATCAACCAATGCAAAAAAGATAAGACTACCGTAATTCACCCGCCTTGCCTAGCCAGCGCACGCTAGCGCACGCATTAAAAAAGCCTGCGGCGTCGCCGCGGCAGGCTTGTTCTCGTGCAAACGGCACAGGTGGGCAAACCGCCAGGTTATTTCTTGATGAACACCAGATCCCACACGCCATGGCCCAGCTTCAAGCCACGGTTTTCAAACTTGGTCAGCGGACGATACGCCGGTTGCGGCGCGTAGCCCTCAGCGCTATTGCGCAGTTGCGGCTCGGCGCCCAGCACGTCCAGCATTTGCACCGCGTAATCTTCCCAATCGGTGGCGCAATGCAGATAGCCGCCCGGCGCCAGGCGATCGGTCAACTGCTTGACGAACGGCGACTGGATCAGGCGGCGCTTGTTATGGCGCGCCTTGTGCCATGGATCGGGGAAGAAAACGTGGATACCGGCCAGCGAATTGGCGGGAATCATGTGCGTCAGTACTTCCACCGCATCGTGCTGCAGCAGGCGCAGATTCGTCAGCGACTCTTCGCCGATCAGCTTCAACAGGCTGCCGACACCGGGCGTATGCACTTCGACGCCGATGAAATCCTTCTCCGGCATGGCCTTGGCGATATGCGCGGTCGTCGCGCCCATGCCAAAGCCGATTTCCAGGATCACGGGCGCCTTGCGGCCAAACACCTGCTCGAAATCCATCGATTCCTTGGCGAAAGGCAGCAGGAACTGCGGCCCCAGGGTCTCGAGCGCGCGCGCCTGCGCCACGGAAAGCCGTCCCGCGCGGGTCACGAAACTGCGGATGCGGTGTTCGGTCGGATCGTACATCATCGGCCGCGCCGGGCCGTTTGCTGGGGTATCAGAAGACATGGGAATGGAGAAATAAGTGGCCGCGCCGCATCAAGCCAGGCGCCAGCGAAAAATGGAGCGGGTGAAGGGAATCGAACCCTCGTCGTAAGCTTGGGAAGCTCGACAAGGAACTCAACAACCATGCGGGCTTGCGGCCCGTTTCTGCTCCGCAAAGGTGACATTATAGCAGCCGCAGAAGCGGCCATCCATGCGGTGTATTTTGCGCTTGTGGAGCAAACTATTCTGGCAAACGGTACGGACCCACGGACTGCATCGCTGATTTAACTGATAGTGCCGGACGCGCGCCGCAGTGAGCGCAGCGGTGTAATGCGAATAGTTAGTTTTCATGCGATTTTCACAGAGAATATGAAAACCGTACCTACACAACTACCTACACTCAGACATCGATACAAGATATCTTGCGTACCCGTCCCAAAACGCAATGGCACCACGCTGGAATATACATGGGTGCAATAGCAGCAGGGCGCCATCGATCAATACGCTGGCCAACTTTCGGCAATGCTCAAACGGAAGAAGCGTAATCGCGCAAGCAGCGACACACGCCAAAGAAAATCCATGGGCACCTAAAAGAATTGGGGTTCCAGGGATCTTACGACAGGGTTACAGCGTTCGCGAGGACATGGAGGGAGGGTCAGATCGACCGGATCAATTCCGCTCGCAAACCAACATTATTTACCCTTGGATTGGGAGTCTGCTTTTTCCCGTCCCAACAAGACACCGAGAGTAAACACAATACCGCCAGCAAACCACATTAAGGCGAAGATTGCAACTCGTCCCATCCAACCTATAAAGCCAGTCGCTACACCGTCAGCAGACAGCGCCATAAGCACGGCAAGTATGCCCGATGACACCGTTGCAAATTTGCTTGCGTTGCAGTCATTTAAGACTTTCATTTTAGTAAGCAGGAACCCCAAAACAAACCCTATAACACCAACGATGAGAAGCCAGCCAGCCCCGAACTCTTCGTATCCATCTCGCATATCCCCCCCCTGTGATCGTTTGCGCACCGAATTGATCCACTCCGTTTTCCCCTCCCGCCATTGTCTGGCGAACGCCGCGACGTGGACGCGAGGATCAGGTCCGCCATTCAGACACGGGCTGATGCGTTGGAGATCCTGGAAGCGGGCTCCCCATTATGCGACACCAGAAAGTAGTATCAGGCAAGCGTGCTACATCGTAGTGGCTGCCCCATGATGGAACCTTCGATGGCAGTTGGGACAAAGTGCAACAGTGTTCTCTATCGAATCATCACCACCGGCAGCTAGCCGCACCTTATGATGAACTTCCAGGTATGGTGTACCATCTTTGGCGCGCATGAAAGGCGCTTCAGCCAGACATGATTCGCATCGTCCACCAGCTCGTAGTAACCTTTCGGCGACAACATCCGGATTTCTGACAAAGACTGTTGACTGAACAACGATTGAAGTGGGTTTCCTTCCTGCATTTGCGAGACGTCGCAATCGATCTCTTGACGAACCACGCAAAGATCGTTCGACAGCAACGGCGAACTCACCTTCAACCTCAACAATAGTCTTGGGTCTTTGCATAAGCGCATCGAAATAATTAGCGACCTCTCGCATTAAGTGCATCCGGGTCTTGTAGTGATTTTCATAGTACGCTATATGACCTCGCAGAGCAGTAATGGCATTTACCTTACAATGCTCATCATTCTCTGCGAAAATCTGCTCCATGAAGTAACGCATCGCTGACGCACTCATAGCCCGATAAAACACCCTGCCTTCTAACAAGCACTTGTAGTCAACTATGAAATCATTTGCCGTGGTGTCGTTTAGGCCGTGTTCCGAAGAAAGAACTTTCCCTCCATAAGTCGCCTTCATATGACCATCAAACACTTTTTTTGCTACTTGGTAAGCTGCTGACACCTGTTCCTCCGTAATCTTCATCATTTCCCTCCCGATATACCGAGCTGTAATGACCTGAGATATAAGTGAAACGCAGTAGGCCATCTCTAATATTCTGCGATAGGCAACGAACACGTACTTGCTTTTTTAACAAAACCCAATCTGCGCTTCATTTTGCCTTTGCTCTGGGCGGAAGTGGATCAGCTACAGCCACCAGGCGTTCTGCTGGATATTGCTGGAACAAATCCGCTTCACTCACAAGTGAGCCATCGAGCCAGCCTTGATACTGGCCCGGGTCGAGGATCATTACCATCCGCTTTTCATCATCCGGTTTGTGGAAACGCTGCATGAGCGGGTATCCATCGGCGTTTATCGTCAGCATCGAGAACGACAGCAGCAAGTCTTGCGGCCGGAATTCCCATATCCCGGCAATGGCGGCCGGCATACCATCGGCGCGCTCGATGCGCCAGCGCACAGGCTTTCCAGTCTCGTAGCAGGGTTCAAAGAAGTTATCGGCAGGGATAATGCAGAACTGTTTGCGTTTCCAGGCATTGCGGAAGGACGGCTTCTGCGCCACAGTTTCGGTACGGGCGTTGTACGTTTGGCGCGCGAGCTTCATATCGGCCCAATGCGGGACCATGCCGAAGCATGCCGGCGCCACTTCCAGGTCACCGGGCACGTCGTGCGACGCGCGAATGATCGGCGCCATGTAGCCTGGCCAGGCTTCCGGCGGCAGATCAAATTGAGGGGAGCGGACAGCGAAATGCTGTTCGATTTGATCGCTACGGCTGGGGGTATAGTCGGCGCACATGCAATTTATTCTACCTGCCTTCCGGCATTGGCGGCGGCTCCGTCCCGACAAAACACAGCCAGGACTGCGCATAGTCGCAAAATTGCATATCTTTTTTGCTGCGCTCAAACCCTGACAGCACCATGCGCCCATCCCGATACCAGAGCAAATTCACATCGAACAGTGTGTCAACGTATTTGCCGCTCTCTCCATAAGTGAAGCGGGCCAGCCTTACCAGACGGTGCAAGCCCTGATCTGTCGTTTCAACGACTTCCAACGTTCCGGGCCGTGCTGAGTTGTAGCGATCATTTAGCCGTCGCTTGGGCACCTCCACGCCAGCAAGGCGCATCTTTAACATTTTAACAATCATTGTGACACCCAAGTAAAATACTGTACATACATACAGTACATCAAGAGTTCTTGAGGCCGCAATACCCGGCAATGATGCAAGAGCGTGAAGATGAATGATGCTCAGAATGCAGACGCCAATACATGGGCCAGAACCGCGCCAGGACGCGGCGCGGCGCGAAAACAACACCGTTCCCACGTCGCAACACCACCCGCATGAAAAAGCGCTCAAAGTGCGTCAAAATGCGTCAAATCGCACGTCCCCTCTTCGCCCCGCCGCGCCAGTCCTCATGCGCTTTCGGCCATGGCGCAAATTTGAGTCAAAAGACCCCTATATAGCGGGCAGGTGTGGAGGGGGGACAACTGCGCGCGCCGGGCCGAAATGGGCTTTTTTATTGCCCCAATGGCAACATCATTCGTCGGGACGTGAAAAAGCCGCCTCATGGGCGGCTTGTGCGGTGGCTGGGGCGTTCCGGCGCGGCGGGGCTGTCGCGGCCCCGCGCCGCCGGCTAGCGCGGTGCGACGATCATCCTGGGCGGCCGGCGCGGGCCTTGGCCGCCTGCTCCTTGTCGTAGTCGTCGCGGCAGTCCACATCGCAGAACAGCAGTGCGGGCGCGAGCGCCTCGTCGCAGTAGTGGCAGCGGCCGTAGGCCACCAGGCCCGGCCGGCGCCGCACAGCGGCCAGGCCGCGCGCCACCTCGGCAAAGATGATCTTGTCGGTGTTGTCGATGTGGTCGCTCATGCCGCGCCCTCCCCGCCCGTGGCCAGGTCATACGGGGCGAAGCGCACCACTTCCACGCCGGCCCACTCGTTGATCGCCATAAACTGCGCCTGCAGCGGCACCAGCTCGTTGCGCGCGAAGACGCGCGCGGCAGGCTCGACGGCTCCGAAGCCACCGGCATTGTTCGGCAGGATGCCCATCAGCTGGGGCGGCACGCGGTGCGCGGCCAGTTGGTCGTCGCGCGTCACGCTCTTGATGTTGAAAAACTCGTCCTTGGCGGCCACGTCCGACACCGGCAGGATCTGGATACCGTCCTTCTTGCCGTTCGGCGCGTACATGAACAGGTTGCGGAAGTTGCCCGGCCCCTTGCTGTCGCGCATGGCCTGGCGCAGATTGTCCACGTCCTGCGTGTTGGCGGCGGCATCCGTCATGTAGAACACAAAGCCGGCATGCGAGCCGTTCTTGTAGTACTTGCGACGGAACAGGGTCGCCGCCTCGTTGAGCCAGGCCGATTGCAATGCGCTCAGGTATTGCGGCACGCCGTACAACTCCTGGTTCACGTCCGGTTCCATCAGGTGGAACACGCGGCCCTTGTCGAACTGGTGCACGGCCTGGTAGCCGTTGACGAAAAAATAGGTATCCAGATCGACGCCGCGCCGCATGTACTTGGCCAGGGCATGCTGGTACGCCAGCGCCTTGCCGCTGCGGCTGGGGCGGTCTTCCAGGTAGGCATTGCCAAAGGTCAAATAGTCCAGGGCCATGCGCTTGAAGCCATCGCACGACAGGTACTTCGTCGGCATCAAGGTGGACGTCAGCACGTTGGCCTTGAAGTGAATGGCGCTGCTGTGATGCACGCCGGCATTGAACGACTTGGCCAGGCCCGCCAGGTTGACGGGCGGCTCATACCAGTGGCCGTTCTTCCAGCATTCGAAGCAGTCGAGAATATCGGCGTGCTCGAGCACGGGCGTCGGGTCGCCGAAAGAAAACGCCTCGATGCCGGCGGCGGCCGGCGCCGTGGCCGCTGGTGGCGGCGCGGGCTGGGCCTGCCGGCCGCGCGCGCGCATGTGTCGTGCTTTACTCAAGAATAAATCTCCATGAAAGAGTGGTGGTTGTCGGTGGTGCCTTCGAAGGGCTCGTGATCGAGGGCGTGCATGCAGGCCCACGCCAGATCGGCGTGGCCGGTTTCATCGCTGCGGCCGGCGACATAGGTCACGTGCCGCCCGCTGGGGGTAAGGGTTTTGTGGATGGCCATGAAGGACTGCGCGATGTCGTTCCAGCCGGCGTCAAACTCCAGCCGCCCCTTGCTGATGATGTTTTTGGCCTTCAAGACCATGCGCGTTTTGACTTCGGGCGAGTAGTTCAGGGCCGTCACGGCCGGGAAGAAGCCCCGCACGATCGGCAGCACGCCGATGCCCATGCCAGTCGTGTCGATACCGATGTATTCGACGTTGTAACGCTGCGTCATCTGACGGATGGAGTCGGCGTGATCCTCAAAGCTCTGCCCGCGCCACTGGTGGCGCTCCAGGATGCGGAACTTGCCGCCGGCCGTCATGGGCGGCGCCAGCACGACGCAGCCGGCGCTGTCGCCGTTCAAGGCCGGGTCGTAGCCGATCCACACGGGCCGGTTGCCGAACGGGCGCAGGCCCAGCAAGGGCTTGTAGTCGTCCCATTCGACCCAGGAATCGACCATGCAGCGCTGCATCTCGGCCAGCGGGAACACCGAGGCCGAGTCGTCGATAAAGTTGCACATCAGCAGGTTGTCGAACTGGTCCGGGCTGTATTCGAAGTTGCGCAGCTCATCGATGTCGAACAGGTTGCAGCCGCCGCGCTCGGCGTCCAGGATGGTGACGATCTGGCGCCAGATTTTGTCCTCACCCGTAAAGCCCGACGACAAGCGGCCATGGCTCACGTCGATATTCACCTGGTCGGCCTTGGCGCGGCGCTTGTTGAACAGCTCACCCGTCCAGAAGGGGTAAGCCTGGTGCGTGGTCGAGGATGGCGTGGAGAAATAGGTCTTGCGCCATTTCTTGTGAATGGCCATGCCCGAGGCCACCTTGTTCAACTCCTGGAAATTCTGTGTCCAGAAGAATTCATCGAAGTAGAAATTGCCGTGGTAGCCCTGCGCAGTGCGCGCGTTCGTGCCAAGGAAATACAGGTGCGCGCCGTTCGGCAACACGATGGGGTCGCCCGTCAGCTCGATGCCGGCGGCCTCGCGCGCGAATTGCACGATGTATTGCTTGAAGACGTGCGCCTGGCTTTTTGAGGCGGACAGGAAGATCTGATTGCGCCCCGTGGCCATCGCGTCGGCCAGCGCCTCGCGGGCGAAATACCAGGTAGCGCCGATCTGGCGGCTCTTGAGGATGGCGCGCGTGCGCTGGTCGCCATTGCGATACCAGACCTTTTGATAATCGAAGAGCGAATCCTGGAAGGCGTCGAGCAGCTGAATTTTTTGTTCTTCGCTGAAGTCGTTGCGCGTCGGCTTCTTCTTCGGCCCGGCATTGCGGTTCGCCAGATTGGGATTGAGATCGACCTCGTTGCCGCCCGGCTGCTCATAGCGACGCACGCGCGCCGCCTGCACGATAGCGCGCATCAGCAGATCGATTTCCTTGTAGTCGCTTCCGCTCTTGACCTCTTTTTCGATCAGTTTCACCAGACGCAGCTCGGCCGCTGCTTCCACGTGCTCGATGGCCTGCGCCTTGTCCCATTCGTCGCGCAGCTTCCAGCTATTGATGGTGCTGCGCTTGAGTCCCAGGTGGCGGGCGATGGACGAAATGCGCCAGCCCTTCCAATAGAGGGCGCGCGCAGCGCGGCGTGGCTCGGATTCGGGCACGGCCAGTTCGGCGATTTTTTCTTCAGGGGTTTGATGGATTCCTAACATGCCGCCAGCGTAGGCCGCGCGCGCGCGGAGCGGGGAAAGGCAAAAGTCGCTATGGCCCATAGCAACCCGCAGCGCATTGAATCGCAGGGCCAAGACGTTGACCATGGCGTTATCCGATCAACCGAGATACGCCACCATGCCTAAATCCCAATTCTTCCGCGTCGCCACCGAAGGCGCCACCACGGACGGCCGCAACATCGACCGCGCCACCATCGAGCAGATCGCCGCCACCTACAACCCGAAAACCTACGGCGCGCGCATCTGGCTCGAACACATTCGCGGCATCCTGCCCGACAGCCAATTTAAAGCCTACGGCGACGTGATCGCGGTGAAGGCCGAAGAGGTCGACACCGACGGCGGCAAGAAACTGGCCCTGTTCGCGCAGATCGAACCCACGCCGGAACTGGTGGCCATCAACAAGGCAAAACAGAAGCTGTACACCAGCCTGGAAATCCAGCCCGACTTTGCCGACTCGGCGCAGCCCTACCTGGTCGGCCTGGGCGTGACCGACAGCCCGGCCAGCCTGGGTACCGATGCACTGAAATTTTCCGCAAGCCGCAAGCAACAAAGCGCCAACCTGTTCACCTCCGCCGTCGAGGTGACGCTGGAATTCGACGAGCCACAGGGCATCAAGCTGGCCGATGCCGTGAAAAACCTGCTGTCGCGCTTCTCCCATAAATCCGGCGCCGACGCCGCGCAGTTCGCCGACATCAGCGAAGCCGTGCAGGCGCTGGCCGGCCACGTCGTCACCGCCAACGACAACTATGCCGCCGCCATCAAGCGCCTCGATGCTGCGGAAAAGGCGCAGAAAGCGACCGAGGACGAACTGGCCGCCTTCAAGGCGCAGATGGATGAAGCGCCCGGCAACGGCCCGCGCCGCCCGGCCGCGACCGGCAACGACGGCGCCGTGCAGACCGAGTTTTAAGCGCCCGCGCCATTCCACCACACCCCATTCAACAACGGAGCACCGAACCATGAAAAAGCAAACGCGCCAGGTCTTTGGCCAATATGAAACCCGCCTGGGCCAACTGAACGACACCGACAACGTGGCCAAGACCTTCAGCGTCACGCCCAGCGTGCAGCAAAAGCTGGAAAACAAGATGCAGGAATCGAGCGAGTTTCTGTCGAAAGTGAACATCATCGGCGTGGGCGAGCAGGAAGGCGAAAAGCTGGGCCTGGGCGTCTCTGGCCCGATTGCCAGCCGCACCAACACCAAGGACAAGGAACGCGAAACGCGCGACCTGTCCACCATGGACAGCACCAAATACCGCTGCGAGCAAACCAACTTCGACACGCATCTGAGCTATGCCAAGCTGGACGCCTGGGCCAAGTTCCAGGACTTTCAATCGCGCGTGGCCAATGCCATCCTCACGCGCCAGGCGCTGGATCGCATCGTCATCGGTTTCAATGGCGTGAAAGTCATGGCCACCACCGACCTGGCCGCCAATCCGCTGCTGCAGGACGTCAATAAAGGCTGGCTGCAGCACCTGCGAGAGCAGGCGCCCGAGCGCGTGCTGGGCCTGGTGGCCGTTGGCATGCCGGGCAAGGTCATCATCGGCGATGTGGACGGCGCCGACTATGCCAACCTGGACGCGGCCGTGGCGGACGCCGTCAACCTGCTGGACCCGTGGTATCAGGAAGACACCAATCTGGTGGCCATCGTCGGGCGCAAGCTGCTGAACGACAAGTATTTTCCATTGGTCAACACCAAGCAGGCGCCCACGGAAACGCTGGCGGCGGACATCATCATCAGCCAGAAACGCATCGGCGGCTTGCCGGCGGCGCGCGTGCCCTACTTCCCGGACAACGCGATCCTCATCACGCGCTTCGACAATCTGTCGATTTATTTTCAGGACGGTGCGCGCCGCCGCCGCGTGGTGGACGAGCCCAAGCGCGACCGCATCGAGAATTACGAGTCGTCCAACGACGCCTACGTGATCGAAGACTTGGGCCTGGCCGCGCTGGTGGAAAACATCGAGCTGAAAGACAAGTGATGAGCAACCAATCCCCCGCCCTGCGCCACCGCGCGCGCATGCTGGCCGAGCGCACGGCCGGCGCCGCCGCGCCGCAGGGCGTCACCACCGGCACGGCCTACGAGCTGATGCTCTACAAGCTGTCCGACGACCGCCGGCGCCTGAAAGCCATTCAGTCGGTCGAACGCAAGATCGAGGTCAAGGCCACCTTGCTGCCCGACTATGCACAGTGGATTGACGGCGTGCTGGCCGGCGGCAAGGGCGCCCAGGATGACGTCTTCGCCACGCTGCTGGTGTGGCACATCGACACGGGCGAGTATGAGCGCGCCCTGGTCATGGCTGAATACGCGCTGGCGCACAAGTTCACCCTGCCCGATACCTACAGCCGCGACATCGCCACCCTGATGCTCGACGAGTTCGCCGAGGGCTATTTGCACGGCAAGCTGGCCGCCGATCCGCAGCACGCGGCCCAGGTGCTGGGCCAGGTGGAACAGTTGACGGCCGCCAGCGACGCGCCCGACCAGGCGCGCGCCAAGCTGCACAAGGCCATTGGCCTGGCCATGATCGCGGTGCTGGACCAGGCCGACGATACGGACATCGCCCCGGCGCTGGTGGCGCAGGCGGAAACGGCCATGGGCCAGCTGAAGCGCGCCCGCGCTCTGTCGGAATCGTGCGGCGTCAAGAAAGATATGGAACGGCTGGAACGGCGCATCAAGCGCGCGGCCGGTTCCACGTAAAGAGCATCCCCCGCAGCACGGCGGCACGGGGGGATTCTGGCCAACGCATTGGCAACAATCTCGGCCTGATGAACCCCGTCCACCGCCCCATTTTGAAAGCGCCCCGTATGTCCTTCATGGCCCTGCCCCCGTCCATCCCGCCCGGCGCCACGCCCGCGCCGCCAGCGCCTGCCCCTGGCGTCATCGAGAACGACGGCTGGTTTCCCGATATTGCCCTCGCCGATATGCGCGACGCCATGCGCCTGGACGGCACCGTCACCGACGCGCGCCTGGTGCAAGCCGTGGTCGATGCCATCCTGCAGGTCAACCGCGAGCTGGCCGACTGGCAAGGCAAGCAGGCCGCTGCCGATATTGCAGCCCTGGTGGACGTGCCGGCCACGCGCATCAACCGCGAATCGCGTCTGCTGGCGCAGTACCGGCGCGCCGTCTACAGCACGGCGAAAGCGGATCTGATCGAGCGTTACCGCGATTACGACAGCACGGCCACGTCCGTCAGCGACAAGAAAAGCATGGAGTGGCTGGACGAGGCGCCCGGCGCGCAGCGGCGCAATGCGCAATGGGCCATCGCCGATATGGTCGGGCGCACGCACCTCACCGTCGAGCTGATCTGATGCAGGTGCGCACGCAGCAGCACGACACGGTAGACGCCCTGGTGTGGCGCTACCTGGGCGACGGTGCGGGATACGTCGAGCACACCCTGGAAATGAATCCCGCGCTGGCGCGCCACGGCGCCGTGCTGCCAGCCGGTCTGGTCGTCACCCTGCCCGAGCCGGCGCCCAGCGCGACCCAAGCTGCGGACATCGTGCAGCTTTGGGACTGATCCTGGCATTCACCCTTTTATCCATCATGAAAAATCTATTACCCCTCTCACCGGAGAATCAAGCAATGTCCGCAGAATCGTTTGGTGGTTTCGCCACCCTGGTCAAACTGTACGGCTTCAAGGCGGCGCTGGGCATGGTCGGCGCGGCCATGCTGTACATCGTGCTACCACCGCTGAACAGCGATGGCACCTTCAACAAGGGCGAATTCGTCGCCCGCCTGGCATGCGCGGGCGTGTTCTCTTGCCTGCTGGGCGGCACCGTGTACCAGTTGCTGTGCGCCCAGCTCCCTGCCATCGGCGCCATGGTCAATGCTTCCGCCATCGACTTGATCGTCGGCGCGCCCGGCTGGTGGGTATCGCGCGCCGTGGCCCTGTGGTTCCAGCGCCGCAGCGACAAGGACATCGCCGAGTTGGTCAAAGACGCGAAGGAACACTGATGGCCAACACGGAAAATCCCCTGATCGCGCGCACCATCGACGCCATCCTGCGCGCCGAAGGCGGCTATGTGAACGACCCGCAAGACAAAGGCGGCGAAACCAACTTCGGCATCACCGTGGCCGTGGCGCGCGCCAACGGCTACGCGGGGCCGATGCGCGATCTGCCCGTGGCCCTGGCGCACGCCATCTACACGACGCGCTACATCACGGAACCGAAGTTCGACCAAGTGCTGGCCCTGCATGCCGGCATCGGCGCCGAAGTGATCGACACGGGCGTGAACATGGGGCCGCCCCGCGCCGCCGAGTTCCTGCAGCGCTGGCTGAACGGTTTCAATGACACGGGCGCCCGCTACGCCGCCCTGTTCGTCGACGGCCGCCTGGGTGCGCAGTCGTTGGGCGCTCTTGAGTCCTTCCTGAAATGGCGCGGCCAGGACGGCGCCGCCGTGCTGCTGCGCGCCCTGAACGGCCTGCAGGCGGCGCGCTACCTGGAAATCACCGAAGCCAACAAGACCCAGCGCCGTTTTCTGTTCGGCTGGATCAAGGAACGGGTGACCATGTGACCGCAACCACCTGGCGCCCGCTGGCCGCCGTTCTCCTGTGCGGCACCATCGCGGGCTGGACGGCGCAGGGCTGGCGCAAGGACGCCAGCATCGCCGCGCTGCAGCGGACGGCGGCTATCCAAGCAGCCACCGCCGCCAAGCAACTGGCCCAGGCCACCGCCCGCGTGCTCACGCTGGAGCGTGCCGCCGGCGCCGCCCTGGCGCAGCGCGCCGACCACCTCACCCAGGAGCAAATCCATGCGAAAACTGAACGCGACCGTTTCAATGCTGACGTGCGCAGCGGCGCTGTGCGCCTGTCAATCCCCGTCGCCAGCGGCCAGTGCGCCGCCACTGCAGATTCCACCGCTGCCGCAGGCCATCGGCATGAAACGCGCGCCGAACTTGACGCAGCGACTGCGGCAGCTCTTGACGCCATTGCCGGCGATGGCGACGACGCCACCCGCCAGCTGAACGCCTGTATCGACGCTTACAACACCGTGCGGAACACCTACCATGTACAAACCGAATAGCCTGCGCCAGCACTTGGCCGCCGCCATCCCCGACCTGCAGCGCGATCCCGACCGCCTGCTGGTCTTCGCTGACGAGGGCAACGTGGTGGCCGCCGCCACCGCCTCGCTGTCCTTCGAATACCGCTTCAAGCTCAACCTGATCGTCACCGATTACGCGGCCGACGCCGACGCCATCATGGTGGCCCTGATCGCCTGGCTGAAAGTCCACCAGCTCGACCTGATGGCCAACGAAGAAACCCGCAAGCACGGTATCGCCTTCGAGGTGGACTTCAACAACCACGAAACGGTCGACATTTCCATCAAGCTGGATCTGACCGAGCGCGTGGCCGTCAAGACAGGCGAGGCGGGCCGCCTGGACATCCAGCACCTGGCCGAGATACAGCACATGCCGGCCTACGCGGACGAGTTCTGGAAGCTGTATGACGGCGATACCCTGCTGGCCGAATGGCGCACGCCCGAGGCCACGCCATGAGCGACGACCTGCAGGCGCTGGAAGCCTGGGCCGGCGCCCTGCTGGCTAAACTGCAGCCGGCACAGCGCCGCGCCATCAATCACAAGGTGGCCATCGACTTGCGCCGCAGCCAGGCGCAGCGCATCAAGGCACAGCAGGGGCCTGATGGCGCCGCGTATCCAGCGCGCAAGCGGCGCAAGGAATTCAAGGGGAAGAACGGGCGCATCAAGCGGCAGAAGGCGGCGATGTTCGCCAAGATTCGTACCGCCAAACACTTGAAAGTGAAGGCGACCGGCGACCAGATCGAAGTCGGCTTCTTTGGCTGGGTGGCGCGCGTGGCGCATGTGCATCAGTTTGGCAGGCAAGACCGCGTTTCAAAAAAAGGAAACGCATACAAGTATCCGAAGCGGCCGCTGCTTGGATTGAACGACTTAGATCAAACGTCGATTCGTGAAGCGCTTCTACGTTGGCTTTCAGCAAAGTAAGAAAAACAACATCTCTCAAGGGCAAGTTGAATTCGACTGTTGCTTGCCAAGTCAGCAATCCGTTACACTCAAGAAACATAACATAAAACAACTAGGAATATGGTCTTCTTTTCTTAGTCAAAAAAAACCACTTTAATGTAAAAAGATTGGAAACTCGCTTGGATACTACAATTAAAATTCGAAAGCTACGCCACATCCAATCCCTTGATTTTAAAATCCCGCGTCCTGGAGTTTGGCTCTTGACCGGTGAAAATGGAACCGGAAAAACATCTCTTTTGGGTTGCTTGAGACGTGTAGGATTTTCCAATGCATTTCCGCATCACTTTCCAGCCTCTCGAAAATCTGATCAACTAGACTCTTCGGATGGTGCTTCAATCCAATATGAAACACCAGAAGGCACAGTTACGTATTCCTATCGAACTGAACGTTGGGCGCCAAGTCCAAAAGAAGGCAGTCATTATTTGAAATCCATTGGCTTCCCTGATGTTGTTTATATAGCTGCCAATGCTGATCGAATTGAACCAAATAAAGATGACTTCTCTCCCAGGCGAGTGAAAGCGGCAAAAGCGCCCATTATCACAGCAGCGAATCAAATATTTTGCACCAAAAAATTCAATGCATTAAAAACAATTAATGTAAGGAAAGGAATTGGAAGTGAAGCATTTTTACTTGAACTGCCGGTGCCAGAAAAACAGAAAAAACAATACTTTTCCGAGAAGAACTTAAGCCTAGGAGAATTATGCATATTAAAATTGCTTCGAATTCTTTCAGATATACCAAAAGGATCAATGGTTCTAATAGATGAACTAGAACTGGCTTTACATCCAACCGCACAAACCGAGCTTCTAAAATATTTACACCAGATAGCCGACCAAAAAAGCCTAACGGTAATTGTTTCAACTCATTCTTCAACGTTAATAAAACAAGCCGAACGAAAACAGATACTCCTCCTGCAGACACAAGATGATGGAAGCATAATTTGCACAGCGAATTGCTACCCCTCATTCATTTTGGGAGCTATTGCCTACCAGGAAGAGTCCGCATCGGACGTCGTAATTTACGTCGAGGATGAGGCTGCCAGAACAATTGTAGAACAACTATCCCAACGATTTATTGCTGATCAATTCAAGCAAGATGCACTACTACCTAGCGTGAACGCTATTGCTGTCGGAGGTATCGCAAACGTTGTTAGGTTTTTTGTAAGGCAAAAACCATTACTACCATCAATTACGCGCGCATACGTTATGTTGGACGCTGATGCAGAGGAGACATTAGACAACTCTCAGGTTGAAGAAATTATAAGAATATATCGAGAGCAACGACAGTATATTTCATTTTTGCCTGTCACTCCCGAAGTAGGATTAGCATCATATTTAAACTCACATCGAGCAAATATTCTTTCAGCAATTAGAAAGCATTTTTCACTCAATACTTTATCACTTAGAGCAAACGATGTAGGGGCGATGCCGGATGCTAATGCTCCAAAATATCGAGATCTATGCAAAACTATTGTGAGTGGGGTTTCAGATCACTTGGCCAATCAATTGCCAAATTCCTCAAGTACAGAAGTAAAGCAAACTTTATTTAAGTTACTTGCAGAACATTTATATGCCGATAATCGACCAAAAATAATGCAACTGCTCGGCCCAATTATTCGCGGATAAAAACTGCATCATTGAAGTGCTTTTCTCTTAGTTACTAACTGCTATATCAACCCGCCCCCGCGTGCATCCGCACGCGGACTTCGGCAACATGCACTGCATGAACGCCGACCTGTCCGACCTCCTCCGCTTGCTGCAAAACCTGATCCGCCTGGGCACCATTGCCGAGGTTAGCGGGGCCAAGGCGCGCGTGCGGCTCGGGCCGACACTCACCACCGAATGGCTGAACTGGGCCACGCCGCGCGCCGGCAGCACGCGCACCTGGTCGGCACCTACCGTGGGCGAACAGGTAATTGTCTTTTCCCCTGGCGGCGACCTGACACGCGGCATCATCGTGCCGGCGCTGTACTCGCAAGAATTTGACGCGCCCGAATCGAGCGACACTGTCCATACCACGCATTACCCGGACGGCGCCGTGGTGCAGTACGACCATGCGGCCCACGCCCTGACGGCGACGCTGCCCGGCGGTACCGCCACCATCACCGCCGACAAGGTGACATCGAACGCACCCAGCACCATCTGCACGGGCGACTTGACCGTCATGAAAAACCTGATCGTCAAGCAATCCACCACCGTGGAAGGCGCTACCACTTTAAATGGCGGCGTGAACGCCAAGGCCGGCGCCGCCGGCGGCGTGGCCATGGCCGTGAAAGGGACGATCAAGGCCAGCGAGGACGTGCTGGCCGGCGCCATCAGCCTGGCCAAGCATACGCACGGCGGCGTCAGGGCCGGCGGCGACCAGTCGGGCGGGCCGCAAGCATGATGGGCATGCACGCCATCACCGGGCGCAGCCTGACGGGCCTGGGGCACCTGCGCCAGTCCGTGACCGACATTCTCACCACGCCCATCGGCTCGCGCATCCGGCGCCGCCGCTATGGCTCCGAAGTGCCCGAGCTGATCGACCAGCCCCTGAACAGCGCGACGCAGTTGCGCATCTATGCTGCCACCGCCTTTGCCCTGCGCCGCTGGGAACCCCGCCTGCAGCTGGCCAGCGTACAGCTCACGCGCGACACGGACGGCGCCATCGCCCTGCTGCTCGATGGCACGGCCAATGGCCAGGGCATCACCCTATCCGTACCCGTCAAGCAAGGGGGCGTCGTATGAGCACGCCCATCGATCTGACCCAATTGCCGGCACCCAGCGTGGTCGAAGTGCTGGACTTCGAAACCATACTGGCCGGCCGCAAGGTGCACCTGGTGAGCCTGCTGCCGGAAGCCGAGCGCGCGGCCATCACGGCCCTGTTGGAGCTGGAGTCGGAGCCGACCACCAAGCTGCTGGAAGAGAACAGCTATCAGGAAACCATCCTGCGCAACCGAGTCAACGAAGCGGGCAAGGCCGTCATGCTGGCGTTTGCCCTGGACGGCGACCTGGACCAGCTGGGCGCCAACGTCAACGTGGCGCGCCTGGTCATCACGCCGGCCAATCCCAACGCCCTGCCGCCCGTGGCCGCCGTCATGGAAGACAACGACGCCTACCGGCTGCGCATCCAGGAAGCGCCGGACGGCCTGTCCGTGGCCGGCCCGAAGGCGTCGTATGAATTCCACGCGCGCAGCAGTGACGGCCGCGTCAAGGACGCGAGCGCCACCAGCCCCGCGCCGGCCAGCGTCACCGTCACGGTGCTGGCCAACAACGACACAGGCATCGCCGACGCCGAACTTTTGAGCACCGTGGCACGCGCGCTCAACGCCGAGGACGTGCGCCCCCTGGGCGACCGCCTGACGGTGCAAGCCGCCCAGGTCATCGACTACCAGATCGAGGCCACCTTGTTTATCGGCGTCGGCCCGGAAGTGCCGATTCTGCTGGACGCCGCGCGCGCCAACGCCGTGCGCGTGTCGCAGCCGCGCCGCCCGCTGGGGCACAGCATCTACCGGTCCGCCTGCAGCGCCGCCGTCCACGTCGAAGGCGTGCGCAAGGTCGTCTTGACCAGCCCGGCGGCGGACATCGAACTGAACGCCACCCAGGCCGCGCGCTGCACGGCCATCAAGCTCAATGTCGTGGTGCGCGATGAATAAGCTCGTGGCCACCCTGCCGCCCAACACCACGGCGCTGGAGCGCGCCATTGCCGTGGCTTGCGCCGAGCTGGTCAACGTGCCCGTGCCGCTGCGCGACCTGTGGAACGCCGACCGCTGCCCGGTCAACTTGCTGCCATTTCTGGCCTGGGCTTGTTCCGTCGACCGCTGGGACGACGCCTGGCCCGAATCGATCAAGCGCGGCGCCATCAAGGCGGCCTATTTCATCCACAAGCACAAGGGCACGATTGCCGCCGTGCGCCGCGTGGTGGAGTCCCTGGGCTATTTGATCCGCATTACCGAATGGTGGCAAACCACGCCGCCGGGCGTGCCGGGCACCTTCCGCCTCGATGTCGGCGTGCTCGATACCGGCATCACGGACGCCATGTTTCAGGAAATGGAACGCCTGATTGCCGACGCCAAGCCCGTCAGCCGTCACATGACGGGCCTGGCCATTTATCTGGAAAGTCGCGGCAGCATCTACGCGGGCGCCTGCGCCTACTACGGCGACGCCATGACCGTGTATCCCTGGATCGCGGAAACCATCGAAGTGCGCGGCACGCTGTTGCAGGCCGGCGCATCCCATACCATCGACACCCTGACCATCTATCCATGAGCACATACTTTGCCATCCTGACCGAAATGGGCGAGGCCAAGCTGGCCAACGCCATCGCCCTGGGCCAAACCCTGAAACTGAAAAGCCTGGCCGTGGGCGACGGCAACGGCAATTTGCCCATGCCATCGCGCGCGCAAAAGGCGCTGGTGCACGAGGTGCGCCGCGCGGGCCTGAACCAGCTGACCATCGACCCGGCCAACACCAGCCAGATCATCGTCGAACAAGTCTTGCCCGAGGACGTGGGCGGCTGGTGGATACGTGAAATCGGTATTTACGACGAAGCCGGTGACCTGTGCGCGGTGGCCAACTGCCCGCCCAGCTACAAGCCCCTGATGATGGAAGGCAGCGGGCGCACGCAAGTGGTGCGCATCGTGCTGATCGTCGCCAGCACGGCCGCCATCGAGCTGAAAATCGACCCGTCCGTCGTGCTGGCCACGCGCCAGTATGCCGATCAGCAGGATATCGAAGTGCGCGCCTATGCCGACAAGCAACTGGCCCTGCACCTGGCTGCGCTGGACCCGCATCCCCAGTACAGCAGGAAGGAAGTGGCGACATTGGAAAAGTTCGACGCATCGAAAAAACTGGTCAATGCTGCTTTTGTACAGCAGGAACAGGGCAATATCGTGGCATCCGGCGCAGTATCGGCGTCGCGCAGCTTGACCGGCGAGGACATCGGCAAATGCCTGTATTTTTCTGCCGACAATGTGATGTTCACGCTTCCCAAGCCGAGCGACCTGGGCATCACGACCAATTCCGGCCGCTGTATTCACTTCTTCGGCCTGGCCGGAAAAGTGGGGCGACTTGCACCCGGCCCCGGCGCCTCGCTCAATGCCGATGTGTCCGGCGTGACTGGCATGGACATCAAATCCGGCCAGTACATCACCCTTGCCGCCATTGCCGACAGCGTATGGCAAGTCATCAACACGACTGCAGAAATGTGGCGTAACGCCGATTTCCTCACGTCCATTGCCAGCGCAGGCGTGAGTTCCTGCCAGGCATCGCCCGGCGGCATCATGTGCCAGACAGGAACCTTTGTCGCCAGTAAAACCGGCTACAGCATGCTGACATTCCCAACGGCATTCCCTAACGGGCTGCTGTCCATTCAAGCCAACGTCATCCACGGTTCCCTGGGTGCCGGTTCCGTCAACTTCAACATGGATGCGAAAACGCGCAGCGGCGTGCCGGTGGCGGTAGTCAATTCCAGCGCCAGTGATTACCTGGCCTACCCCATCACCTATACCGCACGCGGCTATTAACAAAAGGATGCCCCCATGGATATGCTTGCCCCCGACAACCTCGATGCCGTTTTCTACTCCCTGCAAACGGCAGGCTTCTACCCCGAACGCCTGCGCGCGGCCTATGACGCCGCCGGCTCATGGCCCGCTGACGCCGTGCTGATTCCTGCCGAGCGGCTTGCCAGCATACAGGCGGCGGTGGCCGAAGGCGCCACCGTCTCGCTCGATTCCCATGGCCAGTGGATCGTGACGGCACGCGCGCCCACGCCGTATGTGCAATTGGCCGCCGCCTACCTCAACGCGGTGCGCGCGGCGCGTGAAGCCGTCTTGAACCGCCTGGCCGGTATCGGCTTCGCGGCGATGATGAACGGCGAAACGGACATCGTGGAAGGCGCCATTGATGCGCGCCAAGCGCTGCTCGACATCACCATCTGCCCGTCAGTCGTCGCCGCGCAGGATATGCAAGCGCTGCAAGCGGCCATCAAGGGCGAATACGACCGCATCGCCGCCAGCTTGCCGGGCGAGGCCCGCCGCGCCTTCGACGACGCCGGCATCGCCCTCGTGCCACCCATTGCCCAGTAACGCCCCATTCACCTACTCACCAGGAGAGCCACATGGCCACCGACTACCACCATGGCGTGCGCGTCATTGAAATCAACGAGGGTTCGCGCCCCATCCGCACCGTCTCCACGGCCGTGCTGGGCCTGATCGCCACGGCCGACGACGCCGACCCGGCCGCTTTCCCGCTCGACACACCTGTGCTCGTCACCAACGTGCTGGCCGCCATGGGCAAGGCCGGCAAGACCGGCACCTTGTACCGCAGCCTGGCGGCGATTGCCGCACAGACCAAACCGCTGACGGTCGTGGTGCGCGTGGCCGAAGGCGAAACCGAAGCGGAAACCACCAGCAACACCGTGGGCGGCGTCTCGCCCGACGGCAAGTACCTGGGCGCCCAGGCGCTACTGGCCGCGCAAAGCAAGCTGGGCGTGAAACCGCGCATCCTGGGCGCGCCGGGCCTGGACACCCAGGCAGTCACCAATGCCCTGGCCAGCGTGGCACAGCGCCTGCGCGGCTTCGTCTACGCATCCGCCTATGGCTGCGCCACGGTCACGGCAGCCACCACCTATCGCGGCCAGTTCGGCCAGCGCGAAGTCATGATGATCTGGCCGGACTTCGTAAACTGGAATACGGCCGCCGACGAGGAGGCCAGCATTTCCGCCGTGGCCTACGCCATGGGCCTGCGCGCCAAGATCGACGAGGAAACGGGCTGGCACAAGACGCTGTCCAACGTCGTCGTCAACGGCCCCACCGGCATCAGCAAGGACGTGTTTTTCGACCTGCAAGACCCGGCTACCGACGCCGGCGTGCTCAACGCCAAGGAAGTGACCACCCTGATTAACATGGGCGGTTACCGCTTCTGGGGTTCGCGCACCTGCGAGGAACCGGGCGGCTTCTTCTATTTCGAAAGCTACACGCGCACGGCCCAGGTGCTGGCCGACACCATCGCCGAAGCGCACTTCGCCTATGTCGATGTGCCCCTGCATCCCTCCCTGGTACGCGACCTGCTGGAAAGCATCAATGCCAAGTTCCGCGACTTGAAACTGCAGGGCTACATCATCGACGGCCACGCCTGGTATGACGAGCAGTACAACGACAAGACAGGCTTGAAAGACGGCAAGCTGGCCATCGACTACGACTACACGCCCGTGCCGCCGCTGGAAAACCTGCGCTTCCAGCAACGCATTACCGACCGCTACCTGGCCGACTTCGCCTCGCGCATCGCCGCTTAACCGACCCCGTGCCCGCCGTGTGCGGGCGCAACTGACCACTGGAGAACGCTATGGGCATGCCCCACAAACTCAAGCAATTCAACGTATTTCAAAACGGCGTGCTGTTCATGGGCATGGTGCCCGAAGTCACCTTGCCGAAACTCAGCCGCAAGATGGAAGAGTACCGCGCCGGCGGCATGAGCGGCCCCGTCTCCGTGGACTTCGGCAACGAGGCACTGTCGCTGGAATGGAGCGGCGGCGGCCTGATCGCCGAAGCCTTGAAGCAGTATGGCGCGCATGCGCACGGTGCCGTGATGCTGCGCTTTGCCGGTGCTTACCAGAACGACGAGGACGGCAACGTGGCAGCCGTCGAGGTTGTCGTGCGCGGCCGCTACAAGGAAATCGACATGGGCGGCGCCAAGATGGGCGACGACACCACCCATAAATACACAATGGCTTGCAGCTACTACAAGCTGATGATCGACGGCGCCACGGTCATCGAACTGGACTTCATGAGCGGCATCGAGAACATCGGCGGCGTCGATACCAATGCGGCCATCCGCAAGGCCAGCGGCCTGTAATCCCCTTTTTAGTCACCACCCACACACAAGGACAACACCATGAACACCGAAAACAACAATCAAGCCGTCATCGAACTGGACGAGCCGATCAAGCGCGGCGACACCTTCATCACCTCGCTGACCGTGCGCAAGCCCAAGGCGGGCGCGCTGCGCGGCATTTCCCTGATCGAGCTGGCCAACCTGAACGTGTCGGCCCTGCAGATCGTGCTGCCGCGCATCACTGAACCGACCTTGACCACGCACGACATCGCCAACATGGACCCGGCCGACCTGCTGGCCGTGGGCGCCGAGGTTGCCGGTTTTTTGGCGAGCAAAGCAGATCGCCTTTCGGTATCCCCGGCGAAGTAGAAGACGCCATGGCCGACATTGCCGGCGTCTTTCACTGGACGCCGGCAGCGATGGACGGCTTTACGATTGATGAACTGATGGCCTGGCGCGAACGCGCCCGGCAACGAAGCGGAGCGGAATAGATGGCTGGTCGGGATTTGAAGTTACAGGTAGTGTTTGCAGCGCTGGACAAAATCACCGGCCCGCTGAAAAAAATCATGAGCGGCTCCAGCGACACGGCCAAGGCGCTGAAGGCCACAAGCGACCGCTTGCGCGATCTGAACACCCAGCAGAGAAACCTGGGGAAATTCCGCGAACTGCATAGCGGCATTCGAACAACGGGGATTGAGCTGAAAGAAGCTCAAAAAAAAGTAAAAGAGCTGGCCGCAAGCATAAAACAGACCGAGTCTCCTACACGCGCCATGACGCGTGATTTGAAGGCGGCGACGAAGGTCACGCAGGCCTTGACGCTGAAAGGCCGAGAACAGAGCCAGCAATTCCGCGTCCTGCGCACCAGCCTGAAAGACGCAGGCATCGACACGCGCCAGTTGGGCAAGGCGCAGGAATGGCTAAAAAACAGTATCCAGTTGACGAACGTTGAACTGGCCTCGCAACAAAAGCGCCTGGCCGCGTCCGCCGCCAAGCAGCAGCGCGTCACCAACGCCACCCAGCATGCCGACAAGCTGCGCAACAAGGCGGGCAACCTGGCCATGGCTGGCGCAGGCGCGACCGCCACGGGCGCCGTGCTGGGCGCGCCCGTCATCAAGGGGCTGAACGAGGCCAAGCACTATCAGACAGAGGTGGGCAGGGTCAACGCCCTGGGCTTGGGCGACAAGGTATCAGCCGAGGCCGTCGCCTTCGCCCGCAACATGAAGACCTACGGCACCAGCCAGCTCGACAACCTGCAACTGATGCGCGACGGCATGAGTGCCTTTGCCGACGTGCATCACGCGGAAATGGTCGCCCCTACCCTGGCGAAGATGAAGTTTGCCAATCACGCCTTCTTTGGCGAGGCCGAAGGCGCCGACAACGAACGCAAGTTCATGGACATGCTCAAGGTCATCGAGCTGCGCGGCGGCCTGGAAAGCAAGGAAAAGTTTGAAGCCCAGGCCAATATCGTGCAGCAAGTCATCACCGCCACGGGCGGGCGCGTCGGTCCGAACGAATGGCTGAACATGATTAAAACCGGCGGCATCGCGGCCAAGGGCTTGAAGGATGACGCCTTTTACTACCAGATGGAACCGCTGGTGCAGGAAATGAGCGGCAACCGCGTCGGCACGTCCCTGATGAGCGCCTACCAGAACTTGTATCAGGGCCGCACGACGAAGCGCTCGGCCAAGAAACTGGAAGAATTTGGCTTGATTGGCGACAAAAGCAAGGTCACGCATGATAAAGCGGGACAACTTTCCTTCCTAAATCCCGGCGCGCTGCTGGGCGCCGAGCTGTTCCGCGAAAACCAGTTCGAATGGCTGGAAAAGGTGCTGTTGCCGCAACTGGCCAAGAAGGGCATCACGGAAAAGAAACACGTGCTCGATGCCATCGGCAGCATCTTTTCCAACCGCACCGCGTCGAACCTGTACTCGCAGATGTATTTGCAGCGCGTGCAAATCCACAAGAACGAAAAGCTCAACCGTGGCGCCGCCGATATTGGTCAACTGGACAAGCTGGGCCGCGACTCGGCCGCCGGCAAGGAACTGGAAGCGCAGTCCAAGCTGGCCAACTTGAAGCTCACCATGGGCGAGAAAATCCTGCCGCTGTACGCGCAGGGGCTGGAGATGGCGATTACCGCCGTGCAGCGCCTGAACGGCTTCATGGAACGCAACCCGACCGTGGCCAAGATCATGATTACCGCCTTTGCCGTGCTGGCCGGCCTGCTGCTGGTACTCGGCCCGCTGATGCTGGGCATTGCCGCCATGATCGGCCCGTATGCCATGCTGCACGTCATGTTCGCCAAGATGGGCGTGACCGGCGGCGTGCTCACGCCCATCTTGCGCAACCTGGGCGGCGCCTTCATGTGGGCGGGCCGCGCCATGCTGTGGCTGGGCCGCGCTCTTCTGATGAACCCGATTGGCATTGCCGTTACGGTCATCGCCGGCGCCGCCTTCCTGATCTACAAATACTGGGAGCCGATCAAGGCTTTCTTCGGTGGCCTGTGGTCGGACGTCAAGGTGGCGTTTGCCGGCGGCTTTACCGGCATCAACAGCCTGATCGCCGACTGGTCACCGCTGGGCCTGTTCTATCGCGCCTTCGCCGGCGTGCTGGGTTGGTTCGGCGTTGCGCTGCCGGCCAGGTTCACCGACTTTGCGGCCGACATCCGGGGCCGCCTCGCCAAGGGACTGGCGCCGCTGGCCGGCTTCTTTACCGGCATCTGGTCGCAGATCAAAACCGCCTTTGCCGGCGGCATTGGCGGCGTCAGCGCGCTGATCGCCAACTGGACACCGCTCGCCCTGTTCTATCGCGCCTTCGCGGGCGTGCTGGGCTGGTTCGGCATCGCGCTGCCCGCCAAGTTCACCGACTTCGGCGCCAGCATCCTGCAGCGCATCACGGCGTCCTGGGAGCCTATCGCCGCCTACTTCGCCGGCATCTGGTCGCGCCTGCGCACCGTCTGCGCCGGCGGCATAGGCAGCATCACCGCCCTGATTATCAACTGGTCGCCGGTCGGCGTGTTCTATCAGGCCTTCGCAGGCGTCTTGAGCTGGTTCGGCATCAAGCTGCCGGCCCAGTTCACCGAGTTCGGCGCCAACATCCTGCGCGGCCTGGTCAACGGCATCACCGGGTCCATGGGCGCCGTCAAGGACGCCATCAGCAATGCCGGTTCCAGCACTATTGCCTGGTTCAAAGAAAAGCTGGGCATCCACAGCCCGAGCCGCGTGTTTGCCCAACTCGGCGACTACACCATGCAAGGCCTGGCAGTGGGCCTGGACCGCAGCGAAGGCGCGCCCATTGCCAAGGTATCGGGCCTGGCGCAGCGCCTGACACAGCTGGGCGCCGGCATCGCCATCGGCACGGCCACCGCCCTGCCCGCCAGCGCCTTTGACACGCGCGCCCCACTGTCCCAGGGCGGCTTCGGCGCCGGCATGACGATTCAGGGCGACAAGATCGAAATCACCTTCCACGTGCAGGCCGGCACCGATCCCCAGGCCATCGCGCGCGCGGTGAGCGTAGCGCTCGATCAGCGCGACCGCGAAAAGGCGGCGCGCATCCGCTCGTCCCTGCGCGACCACGATTAAGAAAGAAACACCACCATGATGATGATTTTAGGAATGTTCGTTTTCAGCCTGCCGACCCTGGCGTATCACGAGCTGCAGCGGCAAACGGAATGGAAGCACGCCAGCACGGCCCGCGTGGGCCTGCGCGATGCGCACCAGTACGTAGGGCCAGGCGACGACACCATCACCCTGTCGGGCTGGGTGGCGCCGGAACTGACCGGCTCCCTGTACTCGCTCGATGCGCTGCGCATGATGGCCGACACAGGCAAATCGTGGATTCTGATCCAGGGCACGGGTCGCATTCTCGGCTCGTACCGCATCACCAGCATGACGGAGGGGCGTACCATCCTCGACGGCAGCGGCGGCGCGCGCCGCGTCGAGTTCTCGATTGCGCTCAAGCGCGACGACGACGGCGTGCTGGCCATGGTCGGCCTGGGCGACATCGGAGACCTGAAAAACATGCTCAGCATCGACAGCATGACCAGCAGCATTGCCGGCGCGGCCAAGAATGCCGTGGGCAGCGTGGTCGGCAATGTGGTCGGCGGCATCACGTCGAAATACGGCGGCGTGGTCAGCGAAATGAAAGACAAGATCGGCGGCAGCATCGGCGGCGCCATCGGCAGCGCGGCGGACAAATTCAAATGAGCGAGCATATCCCCGCCTTCAAGGTCAGCATCGAGGACAATGATTTGACGGCCATCGTTTCACCGCGGCTAATCAATCTGACCTTGACCCTGTGCCGTGGCGACGAGAGCGACCAGCTCGACATTTCCCTGAACGACAGCGATGGCAAGCTGGCCTTGCCGCCGCGCGGCGCGCAGATCGCCCTGGCGCTGGGCTGGCAAGCATCCGGCCTGGTGGACATGGGCAAGTTCACCGTCGACGAGGTAGAGCACAGCGGCGCGCCCGACACCATCACCCTGCGCGCCAGGTCGGCCAACCTGATCGACACCTTCAAGCAGCAACAGGAACACAGCTTTCACAAGACCACCCTGGGCGCCATCATCGAGGCGATTGCCTTCCGCAACGAGCTGGCGTCGGGCGTCTCAGCGCGCCTGCGCGACACGGCCATCGAGCACATCGACCAGACCCACGAGAGCGATGCGGCCTTCCTGCGCCGGCTGGGCAGGAAATACGACGCGGTGGCCACCGTCAAGAATGACACGCTGCTGTTCATCCCCATCAATCAGAGCCGCACCGCCAGCGGCAAGGCGCTGCCCGTCATCCCCATCACGCGCGCCCTGGGCGACGGCCACCGCTACCACAGCGCCGAAAGCGACGCCTACACGGGCGTGCGCGCCTTCTGGCACGACGAGCGCTACGCGCGCCGCCGTAGCGTCGTGGCCGGCGTGCCCGGCAACAGCAAGCGCCTGCGCACCACCTTTGCCAACGAAACCGACGCGCGTGCGGCGGCCATGGCCGAATGGCAGCGCATCCTGCGCGGCCTGGCCACCTTTGAAATGAGCCTGGCCCTGGGCAACCCGGCCGTGTTCCCGCAATCGCCCGTGACGGTAAATGGCTTCAAGCCCGAGATCGACGCCACCGACTGGCTATCGGTCAAGGTCACCCACAGCTTGGGCGGCAACGGCTTTACCACGCGCGTGGAGTTTGAAACGAAGACGGAAGCGGTCGAGGCCGAACGCGAGGACGAGAAAGACCCGGACAAAGGCATCACAGGCGTGGTGGCCAAGTGGAAGGACGTGGCGGCGAAGAAGAAAAAGGCGGGACAGGAGCAGGCCGGAGCCACGGGCACGCTGAAGACGCTGGAGCATGTTTACAAGAGCAAGCAAGCCGCCAAGCGGGCGGCGCTACATGCGTGGCGGCACATTGAAGAAGTACGGGACATCATCCGCGAGAATAGCGAAGAACCTTTGGCATCCAGCCCCAGTTAGGACTGGACATTTAGGAAGGTCTGCGTGAATTTCCTTGAAAACAATCTGCAAGACATGGGTCGGTTACCGTGATGGCCAAGCGTATGCGATCAATCTCTTTGTGAAATTCCGACATCGTTTGAATTCCATTAATAGGAATTTTACTTCGTACCTGTGAGTAATACTTCAATTTTGCTTTCTCATAAATGCAGTTGTGTTGGCAAATGGCCGTAGCAATGGCGTATACAGCACATTCCCCTAATAGTATGGATTCTGCATATTCCGAGGAAACAAGGTTGTTTTCATATAGAGATTCGACTATTGTAAGTGAGCCATCTTTCTGCCTAAATGGGTGTGCAAGTACAGTCGAACGGAGTGTTCTGATGCCTTTCCATTGACTGATCCGTTTAATGGCAGGGGAGGCAGATCGAAGCGTTTTTCTTACACTTTCATCGCATCCAAGTCCTGAGAAACGTCGCCACTCTTCAAGAAACGACGAAACTAATATTAGCAAATGGCTAGTTACCGTGAATTTCAGCTCATCATCGAGAGGATAGCGCTTTACCGTTCTCAAAGCTGGTTCCAACTGGTTCTTCAAGCCTGCAAAAACGAGCAATGATTCTTGTAAATTGGTAAGTTCCATAGTATATGCTTCTAGCCCTTTGATCTAACCTGATATGCTAAGTAGTTCGCGATATCATCCGCGAAAATAGTGAGGAACCTTTGAGACCTACGCAATCGGTAACCGGTGCAGTTCCGTCGTGAAGATGCATCATTTACGTCCGATCAGCAACTACGTTCACCGATAGTAGGCATTGCCAATTTTAGTAAAGGCCGGTGTAGCGGCGAAGAATACTCAAGAATTAAGCTGTAGGTACCCTACAGGGGAAGTGGCAAAGCATAACTAATGCCCCTACTTAGCCCCGATAGGTGTGAACACCCGTTTGGATTCCACTGACGTCGTAAATTCAGGGGTAGAGTAAATATATCGACTTTCGGAACCTTGTCTTTGATACAAAAGGACCTGTCCGCCAGAACTTGCAATTACTGTCGCCATTCCGGTAAATTCCTTTGTCACGATCGTATGCGCCTTTTGATCTCGCAATAAACTTGCACGCATATCACCAATAAAAAACGCCACGATAATAAGCGCTGCGGTGGTTGTAACAAACGCTGCAGATGCTACGCGTCCAGACCGCGCGCGACGCGTTTTAATTTTTTTGATGAAAATTCTTGGATTTGGTTGAAGAAAGAATCCTGATCGTACAAGTCCTGACAGGATAATCAATACTATAGCTACGAGGAGTCCTGCCGCCGAAATCCAAGTGATCTTGAATTCCACGTATATTCCCAACACTATCAACAGAAACGCCATCGCCTGAAAAACAATCCAAATAATACCCTCCCACTTGATGGTCTGGCTATGTGACCGAACGAAAAGGCGCTGACGCGACAAATCCATTTTTACACGGAGTCCGCGTTCTAGCCGGTCGTTTACCACTATGAAAGGAAGGATCACGAGCTGCAAAATCGAAGTTACTACCCGTGCAACTACCGCACAAAAAAATACATAAAACAGAAAAGTCGCAGTCACGCCCTTGGCGAGCGACATTCCTGCTACTGCTACGATCTGTAGTGGAACCTCCATCAAAAAACCAGCGTAGTGCGCTAGAGATAAAGATACGATTGCCATTACTCCGCCAAGCATCGATGTTTTGTGACGCCACACCTCAAGGAGCAAGCTTCGACCTGGCGGTGATACAAACTGCATGGGAGAATTATTCATTTAAAGCCAAAATGACAACATTCCTACATCAATAAGAAAAACCACTTATAGCGATCACATCGCCATCGTATCAAGCCGCTCATTCTGGTTTCAGTTTTCCGGAATTCGCTTTTTAAAATCAGATTCCGAGATAATCTCAATCATCATCGAATCAGCTTTGCTTAGTTGTACACGGCCAGCAAGTGGTCCTGTAATCAAAATATCCAACGAACTGCTAAATCCGGTGCGTACCTGCCAACCTGCCGCCCTCGCCATCGACTCCAATTCGCAGCGTTTGACATCGCGAAAGCCTGCAAAATATGCCGCTGTCTGCCATTGCTTTCGATTGGGCTTAGTCGAATAATTTTTGACACCACTAGGGCGATGGGCGGCACCATCAGTAACGACCCTGTTGTTGGGAAGGAGGCGCATTGCACTCGCCCACCTCCCGATACGTTGAACTTCTCCTGTCCTTAGCGAAGTCACCTTGCCACGAATACGCCGCAAAGAAAAAGTTCTTTTTCCCTGCCTTGCATGGCAAAAACCTTCTAAATAATCCGCATCAACTGCCCACACTGAGACTTTCCGAGTTACATATCCCAAACCGTCTCGCCTCGGATACAAAAACTGAATTTCATCGACATCTCCTGCTACGCCTCGTGGCCCTCTCTTCGACTTTTTCTTTGGGCGTGATGAAACTTGAGCAGGTTGCACCTCAACTGCGACTTGCTTGATTTGTGGAATATTCTCATTAGCCGAAGGAACTTTTTGCGGAGCCGCAATCTGCTCGGTTAGGCATGCCGGCGTTCTCACCTTCGCGCTTGATATGCATAGTTGAATATTTTGCCAAATGGAGACGCCCGGCTCGCCCGCTTCAAGCGCTCGCTTCCGAGGATTCCAGCTGCTGAAAATTATGCAGACGAAACAAGCAGCAATTACAATAAGCATAAGAAGGTAAATCATTTGCAGACTATTTTTCCTTTTTTCGTCCGCTGCCGGCAACATTAAAAGTCTGTGGCCCAATGATGTTCCCCACGAAATTTTGCCCAATCGTGCCGTGGGTCTCGACGTGTGGAGCATTCCCTGCGGAAGATGCCGGGGGCGTTGGCAGGCGCATGCCGCCAATCATTCCAAGAACACCAGCTCGCCCGCGCGCATCCAGGTTCCGGAAACCAGAAACTAGTTCACTTTCATCCGGACTGAGCACCGCAGCTGAAACGCTGCCAGTCATCACATACCAAACGTCTACGCCAATTTCTAATAGCGCACATAGGTAGACAGCATCCGGAGATCGCTCATCTTTTTCATACGATATTTGAGCACGTTTTTTGACCCCGCCAACCGCTGCGAAGTCGTCTTGATTCATGCCCAAACGTTGACGCTCTTGCTTTAATCTTTCACCAAACATGCTCATACTCACATCTTTTTGTTGACTAGTGCGCTTTTGGACACTATAGTTACGCCATCCTGTAGCGATTACACATCATAACATTATGAAAAACGTATCCAATGCCAGGCGTACTGCCAAAGGCATCACCTCAAAACCACTTGGCCTCCGCCTTACGTCTGATGAGGTAGCCGAAGTCGAGGGCTACGCAGAGAAACTTGACCGGTCCCGCGCTTGGTTCCTCCGCTTCCTGATCCTGCGCGGCCTGGCTGACTACAAGCGCGAAATCGCTTCCCAATCCACCCATTAAGGACAACGTCATGTACCCCGATGCAAAACGTATCCGCAGCCACAAAGTCATGCTGCGCCTGGACGATTATGAGCACCAGCTCGTTTCCTCGATCGCCAACTACCAGGGTGAAGAAATAGCAGTACTGGTGCGCCAAATCGTCATGCGTGAAGCGCTTGCCGCCATTGCTGCAGACGACATCGACAGCGTACCGCGTCGCAGCGCCTAAACCGAGTCCCTGAATAGTAACTTTTGAGTAACTGAAAAGCTGCCGAACATGCCCGATCACGAAATTCATATCAATGACGAAGAACTTGCAGCGCTGGAACTCGTGCGTCAACGGCAAGGGCTGGCAAGTATCGAGCAAGCGGCTGAATGGCTCGTCAAGTCGCGCTTACGCAAGCAGTCTAAAAACATGACGGGTCGCGGTCGCGCCCTGTACCAAGTGGAAAGAAAGCTGAAATGAGAGTCATCGGCCTGCCCTGCCCGCATTGTGAATACACCGTCCGCGCCGTCAAGAGCCGCACGATGTCCGCCATGTTCAAGGAAATCACCTACATGTGCCAGAACCCCGAATGCGGGCACTCCTTCGTGGCAGGCCTGGAAGTACTGCGCACCCTCTCGCTGTCCGCCATGCCCAAGCCAGATATCCGCATCCCGATGTCACAGCATGCGCGCACGGCGGCCACCAGCCAGCTGGCCCTTGACCTGACGGCGGGCTGCTGATGACTATCCCGATCCTCGCGCCGCCGTAGGCCAGCCGCCGTAACTCCCCTCTTTTGTTGTGCCCTGCAGCGCTCCCTTTTGAGCGTGCGGGATTCGTTCAACCTGAAATAAGGAAAACCAATGGAAAACACGCTGCACGCCACCAGTCATGCCAACAAATCCATGGCATCAAGCACGATCCGCCCGACCTTGCAAAATTGTATTGTCCCCATGGCGCCAACGTGTTTTCTGCTGCAAGCCAGCGCTGGCATCGGCATCGCGGCGCTGACCGCCCACATCCATGAGATTGCCAAGACCTATCACGCCTACGGCGCTGCCAATCTGACCTTCATTGTCAGCGATGCGCAGGCACTGGAGCGTGCCGGCTTTTTCGCGCCAGCCAAGCAACGCGCCCTGGTCGGCAAGCTGCCCATCGAGGTGAACTACATTTTCGCCAATGAAGCGGGTTCCCGGCACTGCAGTGGCACATCGCACACGCTCCCGTACTGGGCAGAACATTTTCTCAAGGCAGGAGCACGCTGATGCTGCACGTGGCCAAAACCTGCGGCATCTGGCTGCTGTCGCTCCTGATCGTCATTGCCCCCGGCGTGCTGCGGGCCATCGGCGCCATCAAGGACTGAAGCATGCCGGCGTCCCTTATCGACAATCACCTGTCCTTCCAGCCTGCCGCCGAGATTCTGGCCGCGCGCGACAAGGATATGCCGACGCCACCAGGCGCCGGGCATGCGCTGGCCGCTATCGCCGAAGCCAAGGCCCAGCTACGCAGCATCAAGCCGCGCAACCTGGCGCCCTTCATGGCCCAGGCGTGGGGATTGTCGCCGCGTGGCGCCCGCCGTTCCGTGCTGATCGCCGCCGGCATGGACGCCGACCGCTGGGAATCGCCCATCCATTCATTTACAGAGGAAGAGCGCATCGAGTTGCGCGCCGCCACCTCTGCCGCTATCCGTGTGTACGAAAGACTGTTGAATGCAATCTAAACAAATCCTGCTGCCTGCCCCGCAGCGCCACGAAGCCTTTTTACGCTCCGCGCAGTTCGCGCCCGAGCTGGCCCGCATCCCCTACAAATGGCGCAACCGCGTCATCACGGCAGCCCTGGAAAAAATGGTCTGGTCATCCTGGTACAAAGTCTATGAATCTATCGCCACGAGCTTTGTGCGCGAGTTTGCGGAGCAGTACGTGCCCGCCGGCGTCGACCTGTCGCAAAGCGACGCCGACATCGTGGCCACCGCCGAACGTGCGGCGGCCGGCGTGACCAAAATGCTGTGGATGGCCGTGTCCGACACGCACGCCCTGCAGATCATGGAAGACGAATGCGCCTCGTATGGCATCGAGCTGCCCGAGTTCGACGCGCTGACCGACACCATCGCCCGCCTGGTGGACGCCCGCTGGTGGCGCCGCCAACTGCGCAAGCGCGTCAAGCGCGCCTTTGAAGCGGGCAATATCCGCCTGGGCTATGTGAACTATCGCGGCGAACCCTACGCCAGCAATGACGCCGTGCTGTCGCGCCTGGCGCAGAACCGCCGCAACGCGGCAGCGCTGGCCGCCACACTGGTGCAGAACGAGAACGGCCAGCAATTCAGCATCGCCGAGCTGGCCGAGAAAACGACTGCGAATAAAGCCATCCGGCGCGGCGAGCTGATGTTGCGCATCAATGGCTTTGAACAGATCGCCCGCGAGTGCGGCGACCAGGGCATTTTCATCACCTGGACGTGCCCATCGCGCTTCCACGCCATGCAGCACAGCGGCAAGCCAAACGACAAGTTCGACGGCTCGACGCCGCGCGAAGCCAATGCCTACCTGGGCAAGATGACGTCGCTGTGCCGCTCCGCGCTGGCGCGCCGTGGCATCGGCCTGTACGGCTTTCGCATCGCCGAACCGCATCACGACGGCTGCCCGCATTGGCATCTGCTGCTGTTCGTGCGCCCGACCGCGAAATACAAGACGGCCCACCTGCAGGACGTGGCCGGCCGCGCCATCCGCATCATGAAGCGCTACGCCTGGCGCGTGGACCGTGGCGAACCGGGCGCCTTCGCACGCCGCCTGGACGTGAAACGCATCGACTGGGCCAAGGGCAGCGCCGCCGGCTACATCGCCAAGTACGTGGCCAAGAACATCGACGGCGTGGCCGAGCACAAGACCAAGGAAGGCTATGTCGTCACGCCCGACACCGAAGGCGATGTCGAGCTGACGCCATCGGCGCGCGTCGAGTCCTGGGCCGCGTGCTGGGGCATCCGTCAATTCCAGCAATGGGGCGGCGCGCCTGTCACCGTGTGGCGCGAACTGCGCCGCATCGAGGAAAGCATGCTCAACGAAGCACCGGCCGCCATGCGCCGTGCCTGGGACGCCGTACAAAAGATCGACGGCGAAAAGCGCGCCTGCTGGGCCGAATACCTGCGCGCCCAGGGCGGCGCCCTGGTGCCGCGCAAGGAACTGGTCGTCACGCTGGCCAAGGACGAAAAGACCGTCATCGGCCGCTACGGCGAAACGCTGCGCACCACGCCCTACGGCGTTCGCTGCAGCGACCTGATTGGCGTGGTCTTCAAGTCCGTGCGCCATACGTGGACGCCGGTGCAGGCCACAGGCGGGCGCGGGGTGGCTGTTGGGGTTGCCGTTCCTCGGACTCGTGTAAATAACTGTACGCACCCCGACCGCCCTGCCCCGCCGGATCGCAGCCCCGACATCGTACGGGTGATCTGTGATGAAGAGCGAACCGCGATTTGGGCTTGTGCAGCACACAACAATCTATGCCCATTCCCCCGGATCCCGGGCGACCAAGAAAAGATCGATTTGCTTTTCGAAGTGGCGAGGCTAAACGCCTGCCCCTACCCGCGCGTGATCGTCACCGATTCGTCTTCCACAAGAGGAAATGCCACATGAGTACCTTTTCCGTGACCGTTCGCACGCAAACCGAACGCTTTGAATATGCCGCGATTGCCGCTTCCAGCGGCGACGCGATCCAGGCCGCCCTCGACCACTTCGGCGTGTGCGGCGTTACCGCCAAACTGAAAGGAGCATCGCAATGCTGACCACCCTGACCAATTCACCGCGGCAAATCGCCCTGGGCGACCGCGTGACATTCGATACCGATGAAGGCTACCAGGCCGGCACCGTCAACGACCTGCGCCGCGACGTGGGCAACGGCGAGCTGCATGCGTGGGTGGAGCTGGATCACCAGTGGGCGGGCATGTTTCGGGCCGTGCCGCTGGCGGCAATCTTGCCCGCATTGAGTTAGGGATACGGTATGGCGGACCGCATCGCGACGAATGCCACCTTCCTGTCGATGGACGATATTTGCGCCCTGACCGGCCGGAAGATGAAAACGAAGCAAATTGAGGCACTGCGGAAGATGGGCCTCCCCTTTTGGGTCAATGCCATCGGGCGGCCGGTTGTCGCGGTCGCTGCAGTTGAGGGGCGCAAGGAAGCGCCACGGGAAAAAACATGGGTAATGCCAAGGATCAATAAAAATGGGCCGACGAAACACACGTAATTTGAACATGCCGCCGTGCATGCATCCGCGCACTCAGCGCAGCGGCAAGGTGTACTACTACATGTACACCAAGGACAAGCCGCGTAAGGAAATTCCACTTGGACCCGACTTCATTCTGGCACTTAGGAAGTATGCCGAGCTAAACATCGTGGTTGAGCCAACCGCCGGCGCGACGTTTTCCGATGTGCAAAAGCGCTATCTGGTCGAGGCCGTGCCAAAGCTGGCCATCAGCTCAGCCCGCATGTATCGATCAGACATCAAACATCTGCTGGCCGCCTTTCATGAGGCGCCACTGGACCAAATCAAGCCGATGCACATTCGGCAGTTTCTTGATGACCATGCGGACAAGCCGACCACAGCGAACCGATGCAAACGCGTATTTTCCACCATGTGGAACCATGCACGGGGCTGGGGCTATACAGACCTGCCAAACCCATGCGAGGGCATCCAGGGCCATTCTTTGGCAAAGCGAACCGTCTACATTACCGACGAGGTATTTGCCGCAGTGCGCAAGCACGCAAGTGCGCCTTTACTCGATGCGATGGACTTGGCCTACTTAACTGGCCAGCGCCCCGCCGATGCGTTGCGCATGACTGAGCATGACATCGTCGACGGCTACTTGATCATCACGCAGCAAAAGACCAAGCAGCCGCTGCGCATCACGATTTCAGGCGAGCTGGCCAAGCTGGTGGAACGCATCCGGGCGCGCAAGGGAACGCACAATGTCGTGACAGGTGCCCTACTGACCAATATGCATGGCAAGCGCCTGACGGCGCCGGCACTGCGCAGCCAGTTCAACGCGGCGAAAAAGCAGGCGGCTGTACACGCCCCCGAACTGGCGCAGGACATCATGGAATTTTGGTTTTACGACCTGCGAGCCAAGGCGGCCGATGATACTTCGGATGACCGCGGCGACCAGGCCGCCAGTGACCTTCTGGGACATGACAGCGTGAAGACGACCCAGCGACACTACCTTCGACGAGGCAAGATTGTGGCCCCAACGAAGTAGGTTTAAGATAGCGGCCCTTGGGTGGTAGCAGTTCCACACCATGCATCAGCTATATTTGATGGGCGACTGTCCAAGGTGGCATGTCGCCAACATCGTGCCGCATATTTTCGCTTTAATTCAAGGCGTAATCGCCCTTTAAACAGCGCAAATTCACGACGCTATTTCCTTCCAGTATTTTGCCTCAGCGTGCTATTGCACGAGCATTTGCTTTCCTCTGAAGGAGAGCGTTTAATTTCAGCAATTTGGCTCTGGAGTTGCTTGATGTGATTCGACTGTGCCTCAAGAAATCCTTGCGCACGACCGATGCTTTGAACATTGGCCCTCTGCTCATCTCTGAGTTGATCAACGTCTTTAGAACCTAAGTAGTAGTTGATCATGGCCAACAAGAAACCACTCAATCCAACCGTCAAAACATACCCAGCGATCTTTCCAGCAGCAGAATTTAGGCGCGGTCTGTGAGATTTGGCGTTAATGATGAGAGGCCTGTGGAACTTGAGCCAACCAATGCGCATGCGGTCAAAAAATGTCGCTCTAGAATCAACGTTTGTACATTCCATGTAGGATATGAATGCATTCCAGTGGCGTGTGACAGTCTTTTTAGAATTCAAACTTGCTGGATTCTGGATAGTTTCATACAGGATGAAATCCTCGACCTGTTTTTGGTTCTCCGTCGTAGCAGGATAGAGTGTGCAGATGACAGAGCCAGAATCAGTTCGCTCATACCGCAAACAGGCTCCTCGTTCGGTGATAAACGTTGTGCGCGGGGCAGGAAATCCGGTACCGTTCGTGCCATAGACGGTGACCTGATCAATCGGCCTCGCCCCAAAAAATACTTCCACCAGACGTTTGTCGACGCCCCCCATTGCGCCACCTTTAATGGCATAGAATGAGTACTTGTCGGCGAGATGGGGTGCCCGCTTATCGGCCTGTAAAAGCTCATTGAATACGGCATTGGCATTGTCAGCAAAAATATCGAACTGCTTGTTGGCTTCTTGGCGTGTCACAACGGACTCTCTTTTTGATTGTTTTTAATGCAATTTCAAGTTGTACGGCCTGTATGTGCGTGACTATGAAGCAATTGCAATGCAGGGTGGATACTGATCGTCCGGTTACACAAAAAAAATCAGACGAAGCAGTTTAGCGCATCAGCTTAGGTCTGTGGCAGGCATCGGAACCCTCGCAAGGGAAACGTATTTGTAGGCTTAACTTTTCCAGGAAAAATTGTCCGATCAAAGCCAAAACTAGGGCATCTAATCCAATTTTGTGGAGCGGTTTAGCTTTGTGGAGCGGCGAAAACAGATTTTCCGCCATTTTTGACTGGAGCGGGTGAAGGGAATCGAACCCTCGTCGTAAGCTTGGGAAGCTTCTGCTCTACCATTGAGCTACACCCGCGAAGCCTGCATTTTACGCCGAATGGAACGCGGCGGGCAAATCTTCGCGGTGGCGGGGGGTTACTTCAGGCTGCCGAATACCTTGCCTATGATCTTGCTGCCGTAGGCGAGCGGATTGCTGCGGATGGCTTTTTCTTCCTCGCCGATCATCAGGTACAGGCCGTCAAGCGCACGGTCCGTGACATAGCCTTCCACCGTCGATTGCTGCTGCGGCACCAGTCCCGTCTTGCCGATCTGGCTCATGGTGCTGTTGTACTTGCTGGCCAGGCCGGAACGGTCGGTCACGGATTTCACGATGGGCAGGAATTTGACGGCCAGGGGTGCCGAGGTCTTCTGACGGAAGAAATCCGTCACAGAGGTATCGCCACCGGACAGGATATTTTTCGCATCGCTCACGCTCATCGACTTGACGGCGTCGAGCAGCAAGGGCTTGGCCATGGGCACCGCCGACTCGGCGGCACGGTTCATCGAGACCACCAGGTCGTCCAGCTGCTGGCCGCGGCCCGTCATTTTCAGCAAGGGCTTGGCTTGCTCCAGGATGCCGGGAAGCTTGATCTTGACCTTGTCGTTATTGAGGAAACCATTTTCGATGCCCAACTTGGCAACGGCGGCGGCCGATCCGGCTTCCAGCGCCGCTTTCAAGCCATTGCTCGCATCCTGGTTGCTGAGGGCTGCGAGCGGGTTGGCGGCGCCCGCCATGGACGAGCACAGCGCCAGCGCGCACAACAGGGCGGTGGGGCGGGCGGGGAAAGAGGTCAGGTGCATAGTCATCCTTTGTTTGAAAGCCGGGGGTTCTTGAACCCTCAGCATAGCAAAATCGCAGCGATGCCAGCATTTTTTGTCGCAGCAGGAACAGCAGCGCATGCCGGCGCGAGGTGACGTAGCGTGGAAAAACTGCCGCATCCACGCCTGCGCGCGACACTGGCGATGCAGTGGCAGGGAAAAGCGGGTCAGGCGGCCAGCGCTTCCAGCCGCTGGCGCACCAGGATCAAGTCCGTCTCGCGCATGCGCGCCGCCGTCTGGCGCAGGGATTTTTCCGCGCCGGCTACGCCGGCCGCCTGCGCCATCGACAGCCAGATGTACGCCTGCTGCAAATCGAGCGGGCCGCCCTGGCCGCTGGCGGCCATCAGGCCCAGATTGAACTGCGCCCGCGCATGGCCCTGGCGCGCGGCCAGCGCATACCAGTCCCAGGCGGCGGCATAGTCCTGCGGCACGTCCTGGCCGTTGTCATGCCGCAAGCCCAGTGCGAACTGGGCCAGGCTGTGACCCTGCGCGGCGGCGCGGCAATAACAGGCGCAGGCCTGCTGGCTGTCGGGCGCGGGACCGTCGTCGCGGTCATGCAAGACACCTTGCATGTATTGCGCCGGCGCGTAGTCCTGCTCGGCGGCACGGCGGTACCACTCCAGCGCCAGCGACAAGTCCTGCGGCACGCCCTGGCCATGTTCATAACGCAGGCCCAGGTCGAACTGCGCCCGCACATGTCCCTGGTCGGCCGCCTTGCGGTACCAGAAGATGGCTTCCTGCGCATCGGCAGGCGTGCCCTGTCCATGCTCATGCAACAGTCCCAGCTGGTACTGCGCGGCGGGAAAGCCCTGCTCGGCGGCCTGACGGTAAAACGCTTGCGCCTGCGCGTAATCGTGGGCGCCATGTTCATGGTGCAGGCCCAGGTTGTGCTGGGCCGCCGCATGCCCCTGGCCGGCCGCCTTCACGTACCACTCGAGCGCCGCCTGTTTATCGCAGGGCACGCCCTGGCCGTTGTCGTAGATCAGGCCAAGGTTGAACTGCGAACTGGCATGCCCCTGCTCGGCCGCGCGCCGGTACCAGGTGATCGCCTGCCTGCTGTCCTGCGGCAGCACGTCGCCATTTTCATGGCGCAGCGCCAGATTGAACTGGGCCGGTGCATAGCCCTGCTCGGCCGCCTTGCGCATCCAGGCAGTCGCTTGCTGGCGGTCCTGGCGCACGCCCTGGCCATTGTCGTAGCGCAGGCCCAGGTTGAACTGCGCGCGCGCATAACCCTGCTCTGCGGCCTTGCGGTACCAGGCGATGGCTTGCACGAAGTCCTGCGGCACGCCTTTGCCATTGTCATACATCATCCCCAGATTATTCTGCGCGCCCGCGTCGCCCTGTTCTGCCGCCCGGCTGAACCACAGCATGGCTTGTCCGCTATCTTGCGCGAGCCCTTGGCCCTTGGCATACAGCCAGCCCAGGTTGTATTGCGCCGCCGCGTAACCCTGCTCGGCCGCCTGCTGGTACCAGTGCGCCGCCTGCGCAAAATCCTGCGCCACGCCCTGCCCCTTCTGGCACATCACGCCCAGGTTGTATTGCGCATGTTCGAGCCCCTGCGCGGCGGCCAGGCCATACCAGTGCAGCGCCAGCGCATAGCTTTGCTCGATACCCTGGCCATTGAAATGCATGAAGCCCAGGCTGTGCTGGGCGTTCGCATTACCCTTTTCGGCCAGGCCTTTCAGGCGCAGATAGTCAGCTGTGTAATGAGCAGCCGTGGAATGAGCGGCCGTGGAGCGGGGATCGGCAAGCGGCACGGTCAAGCCTCGATGGCCAGCGTCTGGGGCACCGCGGGGGCGGCATCGGCGATCAGGCGGTTCTGCTCCTGCAGCACGCCGATGAAACTGCCCAGCGAAATGGGCCGGTGGTACAGATAGCCCTGCATCGTGGTGCAGCCCTTGTCCTGCAGGTAGCGCGCCTGGCCTTCCGTTTCCACGCCCTCGGCGATCAGGTGCAGGCCCAGTCCGCGCGCGATCGAGATGATGGCCAGGATGACGGGATAGTGTCCGTGTTCGTCGTGGATTTCCTTCACAAACGACTGGTCGATCTTGATCGTGTGGATGGGGAAGCGGTGCAAATACGATAGCGAGGAATAGCCGGTGCCGAAATCGTCGATGGCGACCGACACGCCCAGCTGGCACAGCTTGTTCAACTGCTCGATCGCATACTGCGGATTGCGGATGCAGATGTTTTCCGTGATCTCCACTTCGATCTTTTCCGGCGCGATGCCATAGCGCGTCAGCGCGCCGCGCATCTTCTCGAAAAAGTCGCCCCGGTCCAGGTATTGCGGCGACAGATTGAGCGACAGGCGCACGGCTTCGCCGCCGGCCGCATTCCACTGCACCAGGTCGCGGCACAGGGCACCCAGCATCCAGTCCGAGATCGGCAGCATCAAGCCGTTTTCCTCGGCGAACGGCAAAAATTCGCCGGCCGTCAGCAAGCCCCGCTGCGGGTGGTTCCAGCGCATCAGGCCTTCGGCGCCGACGATGCGGCCCGTCATGACATCCACCTGCGGCTGGTAATACATCTCCAGCTGGTTCAGTTCCAGCGCCTTGCGCAGGCTTTGTTCGAGCGCGATCTTCTGGTGCGACACGTCGAGCATGGACTCATGATAAAAACTGTGGCCATTCTTGCCAAGCGCCTTGACCTGGTACATGGCAATGTCGGCGTGGCGCAGCAGCTCGTCGATGGTCTCGCCGTCGCCCGGATAGATGGCGATGCCGATGGAGGCCGAAATATGCACCTGGTTGCCATCGAGGTCGAAGGGCTGGTGCAGGCATTCGAGGAACTTGTCGGCGATCAGGCGTGCATCCTGGCGGTCGCGCAGTTCCGGCAGCACGATGGTGAATTCATCGCCGCCCTGGCGCGCCAGCGTATCGCCGCGGCGCAGGCAATCCTTCAGGCGCAGCGCCACCTGCTGCAGCAACTCGTCGCCCTTCACGTGGCCCAGGGTATCGTTGACCAGCTTGAAGCGATCGAGATCGATGAACATCACGGCCAGTTCCGTCAGCTTGCGCCGCGCCTGGATCACGGCCAGCCCCAGGCGGTCCTTGAACAGCATGCGGTTCGGCAGGTCCGTCAGAATGTCGTGATAGGCCTGGTACGAGATGACTTCCTCGGCGCGCTTGCGGTCGGTGATGTCGCGCGCCACGCCGTAGGTGCCGAAGTATTCCTGCTTCCGGGCTTCGTGATCGTGCATGCCGATCGAATTGAGCGGAACCGTCATCAAGGTGTTGTTGAAGGTACGGTCGCTGCCGCTGCCGCTATGGCACTTCAGGCGCAATTCCACATTGCGCGAGGCACGCTCGTCGATGCGGCGCTCATTGAAGGCATAGCGCGCCCGCTCCTGGTCTTCATCGTGCACGAGGATGGAATAATGGCTGCCGATCAGCTCTTCGCGGCTAAAGCCCAGCAACTGGTGCACACGGTCGTTGATGAAGGTGATGCGGCCTTCATGGTTCAGGGTATAGATGATGTCGGGCGAGCTGTCGACCAGGTAACGGTACATCTTTTCCGAGTTTTCCAGCTGCAGCGCGATGCGCTCGTTTTCCAGCGCCAGCTTGCGCTTTTGCAGCGCGTTCTCCACCGTCTTGAGCAGCTCCTCGCGGCTGTACGGCTTGCGCAGATAATCGTAGGCGCCACGCTTCAGGGCGCCGATGGCCGCCTCGATGCCGACGTCGCCGCTCATGACGATCACGTCGCCCTCGATGCCGCGCCGGTTGATGTGGTCCATGATTTCATGGCCGCTCATGTCGGGCAGGCGCAAGTCCAGCAGGATCAGGTCGAAGCGCAGTTTCGACAACTGCGCCAGCGCCTCGCTGCCGCAGGTCGCCGTGTACAGCTGGTAACCGCGGTCCTTCAGCAATTCGTGGAGGGAGGCGAGCAAACGGGGCTCGTCGTCGACCAGCAGGATGCGCGGGCTGTTTTCCAGGTCAAACGGAATGGCGGAGGAGTTCATGGACGTTACGAAGACAAGGCGGTATTGCCGGGCGCGGGCAGCGCGGTTGCAGCGCTCGCCGGCACGGGAATGGGCAGTAGAATTTCAAACGAGGTGCCGGTCTTGCTGCTGCGGCAGCCGATCACGCCATGCAGGCGCGTGACCAGGTCATGCACGATGGACAAGCCCAGGCCGTGATGCGCCCCTTGCTTGCTGCTGCGCACAGGGGAAAACAGATTGGCCAGCACTTCCGGCGCCAGGCCGGCGCCATTGTCGCTGACGCACAGTTCCAGGTACAGGCGGCGGTCGCGGTTGACGTGGCCACGGTTCGCCACTTCGATGCGTCCGCCATCAGGCAAGGCTTCGACGGCGTTTTTCAGCAGGTTGAGCAGGATTTGCTTGAGCATGTCGGCATCGGCCTCCACCTCGCATGGCGCATCCTGCATGCGCGTGACCACTTCGATCTTCGACGGCAGGAAGTCGGTGGCGCGGAACAATCGCAGCACGTCGTCGACCACGCGCGCGCAATCGGTCACGCCGCTGGCCGGCACCGGCTGCAGATCGGCCAGGCCGCTGATCAACTGGCCGACGCGATCGATTTCCTCGTTCAGGATAGCCATCTCGCCGATGACCGGCTCCTGCTTCTCCAGCTTGTGATCGAGCACGCTCAGGTAATTCTTGATGATGGACAGCGGGTTATTCACCTCATGCACGACGCGGCGCGACGCGGCGCGGTATTCCTCGGCCACGTGATCGAGCTGGCGCCGTGCCAGGCTGCGCGCGCTGATGGCCGTTTCCAGCGCCGTGGCGGCCTGGTTGGCATAGGCGCGCAGGAAACCCTCGCGCTTCTGGCAAGAAGGAATCTGCCACGCGGCCACGCCGCCAATCAGCACGCCAAGGCTGCGCTGGCCCGCCGCCAGCGGCACGCAGACCAGGCTGTCGGTGCCGAGAATGCGGAACAGCTGCTCCTCGACGATGCCCAGCGCCGGCATGTCGCGTTTCAGGAACGCCAGCTGGCACTCCAGCGCCGAGGCGGCCAGGGGGCCACCCTTGGCCAGCGGGATCGAGAAGCCGGCCAGGCGATGCTGATGTTCGCCTGCCGCCACGCCCACCAGCGCATGGCCGGTCGGGTTTTGCAGCAGGATGACGGCGGTGTCGAAATCGAACAGGATGCGCGCCGAGCGCGTGATGGCTTCGAGCAGGCTGCTCTCGCCCTGTTGCCGGGCGAAGGTCTGGCCCACTTCGGACACCAGCACCATGTTGCGCACTTCATCGGACAGGCGCTGCTGCACCGGATCGACGGCTGGCGGCGCATACGCGGGCGGCGTGGCGATATCGTCCGCGCCGGCCAGGTCGATGCCCAGGTGCTGCGCGGCCTGCGCCACCTGGCGCGCGACGCTGCCGGCCAGGTCTTGCAGCACCTCGGCGTCCAGCGCGCACAGGCTTGCCGCCTGCGCAATGGACTCGGCCTCGTCCGCATCGTCGGCATGGCAGCACAGCAGGTGCGCCAGGCGCACGATGCGGATCAGGGGATGGCTCGCTTCCAGGCGCGCCAGCGGTTCATGGTGATACAGCACGCTGTCGGCCAGGAAGGAATCGAGATGCCAGCGCTCGATCAGCCAGGCGCCCGCTTCGGCATGCGTGATCTGCAAGGTGCGCTGCTCCACCGCGCACAGGGCGGCATCGTCGCGCGCCGTGAAATTGAATGCGTATTCCTTCGGCGCCGTGGCCAGCAAGGCCAGACGGCCCACATTGTGCAGCAAGCCGGCCAGATACGCTTCCTCGACGTGCGGATACGCCATGGCCTTGGCCAGCGCGCGCGCCATGACGGCGGCCGACAGCGAACTTTTCCAGAAGGCGCGCAAATCCGTGCTGCCGGAATGGGGGAAGCTGTTGAAGGTCTGGAAGACGGATTCGCTGATGACCAGGGTCTTGATCATGTCCGTGCCCAGCGACACGAGCGATTGCTCCAGGCTGACGACCTTGCTCTGGCGATGGTAGGCCGAGCTGTTGGCCACGCCGAGGATCTTGCTGGTCATGCCCGCATCCTTGGCGATCAGCGCGGCCAGCTCCGGCATGCCGGCATCGTCGGCCTGCAGGTGGGCGATCAGCTTGATGAGGATCTGCGGCATGGCCGGCAGGCGGGCAATCAGCAGGCGATTGCGAATATCTTGATCAGATTGATGCATCGTATCAGGCATTGCCGGTTCGAAAAGGATGAGCGCTTAGCAGCGAAGCGCGGCCACGTTCAGAGGAATCCTCCACTCCTGTAACCAAAAAAACTATTGCCTGAGAGGATGCCGGGAAAGAAGTCATCTTATCATAAGCGCCGGATATTACTTGCAATATAGAAAATTAAGTTGAAATAAATCTAGCGTTCTGCAGTGGAAACTTATGCCTTGAAGGAACCCAGCAAACGGTGGCGGAAGCGCCGCGATATCAGCCACAGGGCCAGCGCCAGGCCCGTAAACGCCAGCTGGCCCGATGCCAGCCACAGCACGGAGCCGGACAGCAGCGGCGAGATCACGCCGGCCACCACGGCGCCCAGCAAGGTGCTGGCAAACGACTGGCAGGAAGCGACCGTGCCGCGGATATGCGGGAACAGGTCGAGCGCCAGCAGGGTCGCGCCCGGCCCCACCAGCGACATGCCGAAGGTGTAGAAGAACAGGGGCAGCACCGACCAGGGCAACGATGGCGGCAGGAACAGGTGATACACGACGTTGACGCTGGCGGCGCACAGCAGGAAGGCAAAGCCGATGCCAATCTGGCGCGCGAACGTGATTCTGCCGGCGATGCGGTTGGCCGCAGCGGCACCCATGAAGATGCCGCTCACGCAGGGAATGAACAGCCAGGCGAATTGCGATGGCCCCAGGCCCAGCTGCTTGGGCAGCATTTCCGGCGCGGCCGTGATGAACAGGAACAGGCCCGCGAAATTGAGGGCAACGATGCCGGCCTTGATGTGGAACAGGGGCGAGCGCAGGATCTGGCCATAGCTCGACGCGAGGAAGCGGGGATTGAACGGCTGGCGCTTTTCCATCGGCAGGGTTTCTGGCAGGCGCCAGTAGCAGAACGCCAGCAGCACCACTGTGTAAAAGGCGAGGAACAGGAAGATCGAGCGCCAGTCAAACCAGATGACGATCCAGCCACCGAGAATCGGCGCCACGGCCGGGGCGATGGAAAAGATCATCGTCACCAGCGACAGCAGCCGCGCCGCCGCCGCATCGGCGTACAGGTCGCGGATGATGGCGCGGCTGATCACCACGCCGGCGCCGGCCGACACGCCCTGCATGATGCGGAAGAACCACAGGTAGTGCACCGTGTGCGCCGATGCGCAGCCGAGCGAGCCGATGGCAAACATCAGCAGCGACACGAGAATGACGTTGCGCCGGCCAAAAGTATCCGAGATGGCGCCATGCCACAGCACCATGCCGGCAAAGGCCAGCATGTAGAACGTCAGCGACTGCTGCACTTCCAGCGGCGACGCCTGCAGCGAACCCTGGATCGCGCCAAACGCGGGCAGATAGGTGTCGATCGACAGGGGACCCAGCATCGACAGCCCGGCCAGCATCATGGCCAGCGCACCGCGGCTCAGCGGCGCCATGTGGCTCGGCGTGGGAGGCGGAACGGGGGTGACCGGGTCGGGCGGCACATCGGCCGGAGGGGTGGGAAACATGGCGGATCCAAAGTGGCGCGCGGACCGGTTGCGGTCCGCGCGCGGGGTTACTGCGGGGGTCTTGCGGTGAACGCTTACTGCTGTGGTTTCGGCTTCGCCTCTTCACGGCGGTTGTATCCGGCCACCATATCGAAGCGGAACAAGCGGCATTCCAGCGCGCCGTTGAAGAATGGCGTCTTGCGCGCTTCCTTCAGACGCAGCAGCTTGGGCAAGCCCAGGTCGGCCGTGAACAGGAACACGGTCCAGCCGGCGAAACGCTGCTTCAGGGTCGTGCCCATGGCCGAATAGAAGGACGTCGACAGTTCATCTTCCGGGATGGTGCTGTCGCCGCGCACGCCGATACGCTCGCCATACGGCGGGTTGGTCAGCATGATGCCCGGCACGTCGCTTGGCGGCTTGACTTCCTGCGCCTCGATCTGTTTCAGGGGCACGTCGAAACGCACGCCGGCGCAGCGCAGGTTATGGCGCGTCATGGCGACCATGTCACCCGAGATGTCGCTGCCGAAAATGGTCGGTTCGGCCGGCAGCGGATTGACCTTGATGGCGTTTTTCATGGCATTCCACGGTGCCGGATCGAAGTCGTGGAAGTTTTCAAACGCGAACTGGCGCGAGGCACCTGGCGGAATCCCCTGCAGCATCTGCGCCGCTTCGGCCAGGATGGTGCCGGAACCGCACATCGGGTCGAACAGCACCATGCCAGGCTTCCAGCCCGACACGCGCAGCAGGCCGGCGGCCAGGTTTTCGCGCAGCGGCGCGTCGCCCGTCTCTTCGCGCCAGCCGCGCTTGAACAGGGCTTCGCCCGAGGTGTCGAGGTAGACCGTGAAGGTGTGCGCGTCGAGGAAGCCGACGATGCGCATGTCCGGCGTCTTGGTATTGACCGAAGGACGCTCGTTGAACTGGTCGCGGAAGCGGTCACAGATCGCATCCTTGATTTTCAGGGTCGTGAATTCCAGGCTGCGCAGCGGCGATTTGACGGCCGTGACGTCGACGCGGATCGTGTGGTGCACGCCGAACCAGTCTTCCCAGGATTGCGCCAGGGTCAGGTCATAGATATCGTTTTCCGTCTTGTAGCCGGAATGGGCCATGCGCATCAGCACGCGCGAAGCGATGCGCGAATGCAGGTTGATACGGTAGGAGTCCAGCAGGTCGCCCGAGCAATGTACGCCGCCCGGCACCTGGTTGTGGACCTTCATGGTCGAACTATCCTGGGCGATCTCGCCCAGTTCCTCGGCCAGCGCCGCTTCCATGCCGCGCGGGCATGGGCAAAAATATGAAGCCATGGTTGGTGTACCCTTATTCCATTGTGTTGAACGCCCGCTAAATTACAGGCGCTGCTTACTACGTTAAAAAATACTACGTTTAGAAAACTGCTTTTGCCTGACTACCCTGCCAGCGCCCGCTCGACAAAATCGAGGCGATCCTGGCCCCAGTACCCGTCGCCATCAACGATGTACCACGGCGAGCCAAAGACGCTGGCGGCGGTAGCTGCCTCCGTATTGGCATCGTATTCCGCCTGCACGCTGGCCGTTTCCGACGTTTTCAGCAGCTGGCGGCCATCAAACCCGGCGTCCAGCGCGATCTGCACCAGGGTTTCCTCGTCGCCGATATTGCGCTCTTCGGCCCACAGGCCGCGCATGATGGCGTGCGCCAGATTCAGCGATGCTTCCACGCCGTGCGCCAGGCGCGTGGCGATGATCAGCTTGGCCGAGGCTTCCGGCGACACGGGAAAGAACTTCGGCTGCAGGGTCAAAGGCACCTGCAGAAAAGCCGACCAGCGCGCCAGTTCGGCCAGGCGGTACGCCTGGCGCTGCGGTGCGCGCTTGGCCAGCGGCAAGCCGCCCGACACACTGAAGACCTTGCCCAGGTCGAAGGGACGCACGTCAATCTGTGCGCCCGTCTTCGCGGCGATGGCCATCAGGCGCGCATGTCCCAGATAGGTCCATGGCGAGTGGGGGGCGAAGAAATACTGCACGACTTTGCTCTGGCTTGCACTCATCTCGACTCCCTTAGAAAGGCTTGACCACGACCAGCACGACGACGGCCAGCAGCATCACCACCGGCACTTCATTAAACCAGCGGAACCAAGTGTGGCTGCGCTTGTTGAGACCTTTTTCAAACTTGCGCAGGATGGAACCGCAGGCGTGGTGATAGCCGAGCAGCAGCACCACGAACGTCAGCTTGGCATGCATCCAGCCCGGCATCTTCATGCGGCCTTCGCCCCCGCCATACAGCATCCACATCAACGCCAGCCCCAGCACCATGGCCGGCAGCGCCAGCAGCGACATGAAGCGGTACAGCTTGCGCGCCATCAGCAGCAGGCGCTCGGTGGCGACCGTTTCCGTCTCCATCGCCAGGTTCACGAAGATGCGCGGCAAGTAAAACAGGCCGGCGAACCAGGACATGACGAAGATGATGTGGAAGGCTTTGGTCCAGAGAAAGAGCATGGGGTTTCCAGTGTCGGAGGTGGAGAAAAACGAGAGCACGGGCCGCCTCGTGGGCAGCCCGCGAAAGAGACTATTTGCGCACTTCGCCGTGGCCAAAGACCACGTACTTGAGCGAAGTCAGGCCTTCTAGTCCCACGGGACCGCGCGCATGCAGCTTGTCGTTCGAGATGCCGATTTCGGCGCCCAGGCCATATTCAAAACCGTCGGCGAAACGCGTCGACGCGTTCACCATCACCGAGGCGGAATCGACTTCGCGCAGGAAGCGCAGCGCATCGCTGTAGTCTTCCGTGATGATCGATTCCGTGTGCTTCGATGAATACTGGTTGATGTGGTCCATCGCTTCGTCGATGCCGTCGACCACCTTCACCGACAGGATGGCCGCCAGGTATTCGGTGGACCAGTCTTCCTCGGTGGCGGGCACCAGGTGCGGATACGCAGCGGCGGCCAGGATCGCATGGCTTTCCGGATCGGCGCGCAGTTCCACCTGCTTGGTCAAATACAGTTCAGCCAGCTGCGGCAGCACGGTAGCGGCGATGGCGCGCGACACCAGCAAAGTTTCCATGGTGTTGCAGGTGCCGTAGCGGTGGCACTTCGCGTTGAAGCCGATATCGATCGCCTTCCTGATATCGGCCTTGGCGTCGATATACACGTGGCAGATGCCGTCGAGGTGCTTGATCATCGGCACGGTGGCCTCGGCCATCAGGCGCGCGATCAGGCCCTTGCCGCCGCGCGGCACGATGACGTCGACGAATTGCGGCATGGTGATGAGGGCGCCGACGGCGGCACGGTCCGTGGTGTCGATGACTTGCACGGCATCGGCCGGCAGGCCTGCTCCCTGCAAGCCCTCCGCCACCAGCTTGGCCAGCGCGCGGTTGCAGTGTATCGCTTCCGAGCCGCCGCGCAAGATCGTCGCGTTGCCGCTCTTGATGCACAGGCCGGCCGCGTCCACCGTCACGTTCGGACGCGCTTCATAGATGATGCCGATGACGCCCAGCGGCACGCGCATCTGGCCCACCTGGATACCCGTCGGGCGGAACTTCATGTTCGAGATTTCGCCGATCGGATCGGCCAGCGAGACGATCTGCGTCAAGCCTTCGACCATGGTGGCAATGGCGGCGTCGGACAGGGTCAGGCGGTCGAGCATGGCCGGCGCCAGACCGGCGGCAGCAGCCGCATCGAGATCGCGCTGGTTCGCCGCGCGCAGCAGGTCGGCATCGCGCACGATGGCGGCGGCGATCAGGCTCAAGGCGCGGTTGCGCGTGGCGCTGTCGGCACGCGCCATGGCGCGCGAGGCGGCGCGCGCGCGCGTGCCCACGTCCTGCATATATTCTGAGATGTCCATGCTCGTATCCATAAAAGTTAACCCTTGGCGATCTTCAGGCCCAGCTGCAGCATGGCGTCCCAGGCGTCGCCCGCGTAGCCCTTGGCGCGCAAGCCCTTGATCATCTTGTCCACCTGCGCCGCCTGCTGCAGCGCCGCCTCCAGCACGGGCAGCGAAATGCGCCGCAGGGCCGGTTCCATCATCCGCTCGCGCGGACCCCAGATGCGGTATTCCTTCAGCAGCGCGCCCAATGGACGCCCTTGCGCCATGCCGGCCTTCAATTTTAACAGCGTGCGGATTTCCTCGGAGACGGCCCACAAGACCAGCGGCAGCGCCTCGCCCTCGCCCTTCAAGCCTTCGAGCATGCGCACCAGGCGCGCCGGGTCGCCAGCCAGCATGGCTTCGGACAGCTTGAAGACATCATAGCGGGCCACGTTCAGCACCGCGTCCTGCACTTGTTCGTACGTCAGCTTGCCCGCGGCATGCAGCAGGCCCAGTTTCTGGATTTCCTGGTGCGCCGCCAGCAAATTGCCTTCCACCCGTTCGGCGATGAAGTCGATGCTGGCCCGTTCGGCGCTTTGCCCCTGCGCCGCCAGGCGCTGCGATATCCAGGCCGGCAACTGCGCCCGTTCCACGTTCGGAATGTCGATATACACGGCCGCCTGCTGCAGGCTGGCGACCCAGGCCGCCTTCTGCGTGGCCCAGTCCAGCTTGGGCAAGGTGATCAGGGTCAGATTGTCGGGGCTGAGGTTTTTCGCGTAGCTTTGCAGCGCCGCGCCGCCATCCTTGCCCGGCTTGCCGGTGGGGATGCGCAGCTCGATCAGTTTTTTATCGCCGAACAGCGACAGCTCCTGGTTCGCCGCCAGCAGCTCGCCCCACTTGAAGCTGCGCTCCACCGTCAGCACGTCGCGCTCGGAGTAACCCTGCGCGCGCGCCGCGCGGCGGATCTTGTCGGCCGCTTCCAGCGCCAGCAAGTGTTCGTCGCTGGTGATCACATACAGCTGCGCCAGCGGCTTGGCCACATGCCCATCGAGCGCGTCTATCCGCAATTGCATGGCGTCCCCGTTACTGCTGCGGGGCTGCCGGCGCGACCGGCGTCACGGGCGCCACTGGCGCCACCGACATGGCCGGCAGCACCGGCTTGATGGCGGCCAGACGGCGCATGATCTGCTGCACCAGGTCGTTGCGCATGTCGCGGTACAGCGCCGCTTCTTCCGTTTCCTTGGCCAGTACCTGCGATTCGTCGAAGGTAATCGGACGCACCAGGCTGATGGTCGTCGGTGCCAGCAACTGGTTGCCGGCCTTGTCCACCACGCGGAAATTGATCGAATAGCCAAGTTGGTACTCTTGCACGCGGCCATTTTTGTTCAGCGACAAAATGGTCTTGGTACGATTCCTCTCCGGGTCGTTGAGCACTTCAAGGACGGCGTCGGCGCCATCCTTGGTACTCACCACCTCCGTGCTGCCAATGGCGCGGATATAGCGCTTCAGGCCGATCGCCAGCGGCGACGTGTCGGGCAAGCCGATGTACATCGTCGCGAACGGCAGCATGAAACTGCCGTTCGAACCGCGCAAATGAAAGCCGCAGGCCGACAGCAAAACAGTCAGGCCCAATGCCAGCACGGCACGGCGGCCCAACAGCGATACTTGAGAGGAAGTCGTCATGATTACACCACGATGCTGATTAACTTGCCTGGCACGACGATGATCTTCTTCGGCGTGGTCTCGACGTACTTCTGCACACTTTCGCACGCCAGCGCAGCCGCTTCGATGCTGGCCTTGTCCGCATCCTTGGACACCGTGATCGAGCCGCGCAGCTTGCCGTTCACCTGGATCATCATCTCGATCTCGGACTGTTCCAATGCAGCCGGATCGACTTGCGGCCAGGCGACGTTGAGCAAGTCGCCGTGCACGCCAGCGTAGCCCAGTTCCTGCCACAGCACGTGGGTGATGTGCGGCGCGACAGGGTTCAACAGACGCAGGAAGATGGAGAAGCCTTCGGCGATCAGCGCCTTCGACTGCGCGCTGTCGTCCAGCTTGGCCGATTCCAGCGTGTTGAGCATCTTCATGCAGGCCGACACCACGGTGTTGTACTGGATGCGCTTCAAGTCGTAATCGGCTTGCTGCAGCAGCTTGTGCAATTCGCGGCGCAGGTTTTTCTGCGCGTCGCCCGTGGCCGGTGCGGCGCCGCCAGCCAGTGCTGCCTGGATCGTTGTCGACTGGGCGTAACCGAAGTTCCACACGCGGCGCAGGAAGCGGTTCGCGCCTTCGACGCCGCTGCCCGACCATTCCAGCGTCTGTTCCGGCGGCGAGGCGAACATGGTGAACAAGCGGGCCGTGTCGGCGCCGTACTGCTCGATCTGCGCTTGCGGGTCGATGCCGTTGTTCTTCGACTTCGACATTTTTTCCGTGCCGCCGATTTCCACCGGCTGGCCGTCGGCCACCAGGGCGGCGCTTTGCGGACGGCCCTTGTCATCGAGCGACAGGCGCACGTCGTCCGGGTTGAACCAGGTGGTCTTGCCCACCGCGTCCTTGCGGAAATACGTTTCGTTGAGCACCATGCCTTGCGTCAGCAGGTTGACGAACGGCTCGTCGAACTTGACCAGGCCGAAGTCGCGCATGATCTTGGTCCAGAAGCGCGCGTACAGCAAGTGCATGACGGCGTGTTCAATGCCGCCGATGTACTGGTCCATCGGCATCCAGTAATCGTTGCGCGCGTCGACCATGGCGTCGTTCGAACCTGGCGAGGTATAGCGCATGTAGTACCACGACGAATCGACGAAAGTATCCATGGTGTCCGTCTCGCGGCGCGCCGGCTTGCCGCACTGCGGGCAGTCGCACTGCAGGAAGGCTTCGTATTTGTTCAGCGGGTTGCCCGTGCCGTCCGGCACGCAGTCTTCCGGCAGCACCACCGGCAGATCTTTTTCCGGCACCGGCACCACGCCGCAATCGGCGCAGTGAATCATCGGGATCGGCGTGCCCCAGTAGCGCTGACGCGAAATGCCCCAGTCGCGCAGGCGGAAGGTGGTTTTCTTTTCGCCCAGGCCCAGTTCAGCCAGGTCGGCGGCCACCGCATCGACGGCGGACGCGAAATGCAGGCCGTCGTATTTGCCGGAAGCGACGCAGACGCCATCCTTGCTGCCATACGATTCTTGCCACGCATCGGTGGAGAATTCCTGGCCCTTGACTTCGATGACTTGCTTGATCGGCAGGTCATATTTCTTGGCAAAGCCGAAATCGCGTTCGTCATGCGCCGGCACGCCCATCACGGCGCCATCGCCGTAGGTGATCAGCACGTAGTTGCCGACCCACACTTCCACTTGCGCGCCCGTCAGCGGATGGGTGACGAACAGGCCCGTCGGCATGCCCTTCTTCTCCATCGTTGCCATGTCCGCTTCGATCACGGAACCGAGCTTGCATTCGGCGTTGAAGGCGGCCAGCGCAGGATTCGTTTGCGCGGCGTGGATGGCCAGCGGGTGCTCGGCGGCCACGGCGCAGAAGGTCACGCCCATGACGGTGTCCGGACGGGTGGTAAACACATACAGCTTGCCGTCGCCGATCAGGCTGCCTTCGGCGTCCGCGATGGTGTGCGGGAAGGCGAAGCGTACGCCCGTCGACTTGCCGATCCAGTTGGTCTGCATGATGCGCACGCGCTCGGGCCAGCCCGGCAGCTTGTCATCCACATACGCCAGCAATTCTTCCGCGTAATCGGTGATGCGCGCGTAGTACATGGGGATTTCGCGCTTTTCGATCAGCGCGCCCGAACGCCAGCCGCGGCCATCGACGACTTGTTCGTTGGCCAGCACGGTCTGGTCGATCGGATCCCAGTTCACGGTACCGGTTTTCTTGTAGATGATGCCTTTTTCCAGCATCTTGAGGAACATCCACTGGTTCCATTTGTAGTATTCGGGCTTGCAGGCGGTCATTTCGCGCGACCAGTCGATGGCCAGGCCCATCGATTCCATCTGCTGCTTCATGTGGGCGATGTTCGAATACGTCCATTGGGCGGGCGGCACGTTGTTGGCCATAGCCGCGTTTTCCGCCGGCATGCCGAACGCATCCCAGCCCATCGGCATGAGCACGTTGTAGCCGTTCATGCGCAGGTAGCGGTACATCACGTCATTGATCGTATAGTTGCGCACGTGACCCATGTGCAGCTTGCCCGAAGGGTAAGGCAGCATCGAGCAGGCAAAATACTTGCCTTTTGGGAAACGCGGGTCGTGTTCGACGGCTTTATAGGCGTCGATCGCCTTCCAGTGCGATTGGGCGGCTTGTTCGACGTCGGCGGGACTATATTTATCTTGCATGATGATGTGCGACCAGCGTGGCCCGGCCAATAGTGGATATGAACCGAGCATTATACTGGTTGTCGCCGCCCGATAGCGCGGCACGCTGGCGGCCCGGGTTCGCATATTTTGGCCGGCGCGCAATTATGCTGTGTAATATATACACAATCTTGTTCTTTGCATCAAAGCCGGCCATGATCGTCTACCAGGAATATCCGCCCATCCCCGCCCTGCGGCCCTGGCTCGATTGCGTCTGGACCTGCCGCGTGCAGACGGGCGCCATGCCCCAGACGCACCAGGTCTTGCCCGACAATTGCATCGACATCCTGTGCCAGGACCAGCAGGACGCCAGCTTTGCCGTGGGCATGATGACGGCGCCGATTGCCGTCGTCAGCCAGGGTCTCGTGCAAACGGTGGCGGCCCGCTTCAAGCCGGGCGCGGCCGCCCGCTTCTTCCAGCTGCCCTTGTGCGAACTCAGCGATGGCCGCACGGGCTTGCAGCAGCTGTGGGGCCGCGAACTGGCGGCGCGCCTCGGTGACGCCCTGTGGAGCGAACCCTTGTCCAATGCGCAAAGAGTTTCTATTTTGCAAGAGTATCTATTGCTGCGCCTGCGCACCGCGCCGCCACGGCGTCAGGCGGGCGCGGCCGAGCATGCCATCGCCGCCATCGAAGCGGCAGCGGGGCAAGTGCGCGTGGATGGCCTGGCGCGCCAGCTGGGCGTGTCACGCCAGCACCTGGCGCTGCAATTTCGCCAGCAAGTCGGCATCAGCCCGAAGCTGTTTGCCCGCATCTGCCGCTTTCGCGCGGCCAGCCAGGGGTTGACAAGCATCGCGGGAGAGCCGGACTGGGCGCAAGTGGCCTTGCAATATGGTTATTTCGACCAGTCGCACCTGATCCACGACTTCCAGGATTTCGCCCGCAGTTCGCCCGAGGCGTGGTTCATGCGCCGCCAGCATTGAGACCTTCCATTTTTACAATCGCGCGCCGCACGCCGATGGCATGATGGCGCCATTCTTCATTCACCAGGAGCAGAACATGATCAAGGGTTTACGCACCGTCACCTATCCCGTCCCCGACCTGGACAAGGCCAAAGCCTGGTACAGCCAGGTATTTGGTACCGCGCCGTATTTCGACCAGCCGTTCTATGTCGGTTTTAATATCGGCGGCTTCGAGCTGGGCTTGCTGCCAGATGGCCAGCCTGGCGCGCAGGGCAGTGTGACGTACTGGGGCGTGGACGGCATCGAGCAGGAAGTCGAGCGCATCGTTGCGCTGGGCGGCACCCTGCACCACCCGATCACGGACGTGGGCGACGGCATCCGCACGGTGGAATTGCTCGACCCGTTCGGCAACCAGATCGGCCTGATCGACAATCCCCATTTCGATACCAGCAAAGTCGTTTAGGCGGCTGCGCCCTGCAGCCATGCGCGAAATTGCTGCAGGGCCGTCTTTTCATGTGCCGTTTCGGGCGTGATCAGGTAATACGCGCGCTGGCCGCGCAATGGGCGCTCGCATGCGATCTGCAATTCGCCACGCGCCAGTTCCGCCTCGACCAGCATGCGTGGCAGCAAGACCACGCCCTGCCCTTGCACGGCCGCCATGGCCAGCATGGAAAACAGTTCATAGCGGGCGCCATAGTGCGCCCCATCGCGTCCTTCTCCCTCGACCTGCATGGCGTCAAACCACTGGCGCCAGGCGCCTGGGCGCGTACTTTGCTGCAACAAGGTCAGTTCCAGTAAATCCTGCGGCTGCCACTCGCTGCGCGCCGCCAGCAGGCGCGGGCTGGCGACGGGCACGATTTCCTCATGCATGAGCAAGGTGGCGCGCGTGCCGGGCCAGCGCGCCAGCTGCTCGGGCGTGCCCGCATACAGCGCGCCGTCGTATTCCGTATCGGCAAACATGAACGGTTTTGTGTAGGCGTCGATATGCACGACGATGTCCGGGTGCAAGCCCGCCAGCGACGACAGCCGCGGCATCAGCCAGCGCGTGGCAAACGTGGGAACGGAAGCGAGCTGCAAGGCGCCGCCGCCGCCCTGGCGCGCCATGGTGTCGAGCGTGTCGCGCTCCAGGCCATCGAGGCGGGCGGCGATCTGCCGCGCATACGCGGCGCCGGCGCTGGTCAGCAGCACGCCATGGCGCGTGCGCTGGAACAGTTGCACGCCAAGAAAGCTTTCCAGAGATGAAATCTGGCGCGACACGGCGCTTTGCGTCAGCGACAATTCGCGCGCCGCATGTGTGTAGCTCTGGTGCCGCGCAGCCGCCTCGAAGCAGTTCAAGGCTTGCAGCATGGGAATTTTGCGTGACATGGAGGTATCCGGCCGGTAAAAGACCCCTAGTATGCCGCAAGATATGCGTAGCACGCATGTCTGGGTGCGAAAAAATCGTTTGCGCAAGGCTAGGCAAAAACCTACCATGAGCCATATTCAATCTTGCGCCGATCACCGGCGCTCACCTGCGAGGCCTGTGATGAGCAAAACCGTATTCGACTGGAATTCCCCCCTGCTGCTGGAAGAACAACTGACGGGCGACGAACGCGCCGTGCTGGAAGCGGCCCGCGACTATTGCCAGGGCAGCCTGGTGCCAAGGGTCCTCGAATCGTTCCGCCATGGCCGCACGGACGCGGCCATCTTCCGCGAAATGGGCGAGCTGGGCTTGCTGGGCACCACCATACCCGAAGAATACGGCGGCGCCGGGCTGAACTATGTTTGCTACGGCCTGGCCGCACGCGAAGTCGAGCGCGTCGATTCGGGCTACCGCTCGATGATGAGCGTGCAATCCTCCTTGGTGATGGTGCCGATCAACGCTTTCGGCAACGAAGAAACCAAGCAAAAATACCTGCCGAAACTGGCGACGGGCGAATTCATCGGCTGCTTCGGCCTGACGGAACCGAACCACGGCTCCGATCCTGGCAGCATGGTCACGCGCGCGCGCAAAGTGCCGGGCGGCTATAGCTTGTCGGGCGCCAAGATGTGGATCACCAACAGCCCGATTGCCGACGTGTTCGTCGTCTGGGCCAAGGACGATGAAGGCGCGATCCGCGGCTTCGTGCTGGAAAAAGGCTGGAAAGGCCTGTCGGCGCCGGAAATCCACGGCAAGGTCGGCTTGCGCACCAGCATCACCGGTGAAATCGTCATGGATGAAGTATTTTGCCCGGAAGAAAACGCCTTCCCCGACGTGCGCGGCCTGAAAGGCCCGTTCACTTGCCTGAACAGCGCCCGTTACGGCATCGCCTGGGGCGCGCTGGGCGCGGCCGAAGACTGCTACCTGAAGGCTCGCCAGTACACGATGGACCGCCAGCAATTCGGCCGCCCATTGGCCGCGAACCAGCTGGTGCAAAAGAAACTGGCCGACATGCTGACGGAAATCACCATGGGCTTGCAAGGCTGCTTGCGCCTGGGCCGCATGAAGGATGAAGGTTCGCCCGCCGTGGAAATCACCTCGATCATGAAACGCAACAGCTGCGGCAAGGCTCTCGATATTGCCCGCGTGGCGCGCGACATGATGGGCGGCAACGGCATTTCCGACGAGTTCGGCGTCATCCGCCACCTGGTCAACCTGGAAGTGGTCAACACCTATGAAGGCACGCACGATGTGCACGCGCTGATCATCGGCCGCGCCATCACCGGCATCGCCGCCTTCAACTAATGGATGCCTTGGCTTCCATCCTGCGGCCCGCGCCGCTGGTCGGCTTGCGCGTGCTCGACCTGTCGCGCGTGCTGGCCGGCCCCTGGGCCGGGCAAATGCTGGCGGACCTCGGTGCCGACGTCGTCAAGGTTGAACAGCCGGGCCGCGGCGACGACACGCGCTCCTGGGGCCCGCCCTACCTGAAAAACGAGGACGGCCGTGATACTGCCGAGGCCGCCTATTTCCAGTGCGCCAACCGCAACAAGCGCTCGCTATGCATCGACCTGGCTGCTCCCGAAGGCCAGGCGCTGGTGCGCCAGCTGGCGGCCGAATCAGATGTCTTGCTGGAAAATTTCAAGCTCGATGGCTTGAAGCAATACGGCCTCGATGCGGCCAGCTTGCTGGCACTCAACCCGCGCCTCGTGTATTGCTCGATCACCGGCTTTGGCCAGGATGGACCGTACGCGGCGCGCGCCGGCTATGACTTTTTGATCCAGGGCATGGGCGGCCTGATGAGCATCACGGGCGTGCCCGATGGCCAGCCGGGCGCCGGGCCGCAAAAAGTGGGCGTGGCGCAGACGGATATCCTGACGGGCCTGTACGCCACCATCGCCGTGCAGGCTGCGCTGGCCGAACGGGAACGCTCGGGACTGGGCCAGCACATCGACCTGGCCTTGCTCGACGTGCAAGTAGCGGCGCTGGGCAACCAGGCAGCCAACTACCTGTGCGGGGGAAAAGTGCCGCAGCGCATGGGCAATGCGCATCCGAACATTGTCCCATATCAAGACTTTCCCACGGCCGATGGCGACATGATTCTGGCGATCGGCAACGATGGGCAGTTCTCCCGCTTTTGCGCCGTCGCCGGCCATCCGGAATGGGCGCAGGATGAACGCTTCGCCACCAATCCGCAGCGCGTGGCGCACCGGGCGATCTTGATCCCCTTGATGCGCCAGACCACGGTCATGCGCACGACGGCCGAGTGGATCAGCGCCTTCGAGGCGCAAGCCGTGCCGTGCGGTCCCGTCAACCGCATCGACCAGGTCTTTGCCGACCCGCAAGTGGTGGCGCGTGGCTTGAAAGTGGAGATGCCGCATCCGACGGCGGGCACGGTGGCGCTGGTGGCCAATCCCGTGCGCCTCTCAAGTTCGCCAGTGCAATACCGGCTGCCGCCGCCGCTGCTGGGCCAGCATACGCAGGAAGTGCTGCAGCAATGGCTGGGGTTGGACAGTGGAGAGATTGACGGCTTGCGCGAGCGCAAGATCGTCTAAAGAAAAACGCCGGCCAGTTGTAAAACTGTCCGGCGTTTTTTTATCTTCAGCGTTACTTCAGCGTCAATTTCAGCGCCGGTTTTTCGCCATAATCTTCATAGCGTTCATTGATGCCGGCGATACAGAACGTGATTTCTTCCAGTAAATCAGGCACTTGCGCTTTCATTGCCTCCGCGTCTTGCACGACGATGTCCAGCAGTTCATTCGGCTTCAGACGGAACTTGCTCATGCCGTCCTCGTCGCGCAGATAGCTGAGGCAATCGACCCAGGCATCCATGCTGTTGCCGTAGAACTCGGGGAAACCGAAGGCTTGCACGCATTGCGCGTGGAAGCTCGCTGCGTCGGTGATATCTTTTCCATTCAGGATGGCAGTGGCCATGATCTTCCTCAGTTCTTCAGCGACAGCACATCCTGCATGTCGAACAGGCCGGTAGGCTTGTCGGCCAGGAAACGCGCGGCGCGCAGGGCGCCGTGGGCGTAGGTGACGCGGCTGCTCGACTTGTGGCTGATCTCGATACGCTCGCCGATACCGGCAAACAACACCGTATGGTCGCCGACGATATCGCCACCGCGGATGGTGGCAAAGCCGATGGTCGACGGGTCGCGTTCGCCCGTCACGCCTTCGCGGCCGTACACGGCGCATTCCTTCAAGTCGCGGCCCAGGGCGCCGGCCACCACTTCACCCATTTGCAGGGCCGTGCCCGATGGCGCATCGACCTTGTGGCGGTGATGGGCTTCGATGATCTCGATATCGTAGCCTTCGGACAGGCTTTTCGCGGCCAGTTCCAGCAGCTTCATGGTGACATTCACGCCCACGCTCATGTTCGGTGCGAACATGATGGCCGTCTTTTCGGCGGCGGCGGCAATCGCAGCCTTGCCCGCGTCATCGAAACCGGTGGTGCCGATGATCATCTTGATGCCGTGCTCGGCGCAATACGCGAGGTGCTGCAAAGTGCCTTCTGGACGCGTGAAGTCGATCAGGTAATCGGCGCCAGCCAGGCCGCTGGCCAAGTCGGATTCGATCAGCACGCCGGCAGGCTTGCCGAGAAAGGCGGCGGCATCCTGGCCGACGGAAGGCGAACCAGCGCGGTCGAGCGCGCCGGCCAGCACGGCGTCGGGTGCATTGCTGACCGCTTCGATCAGGATATGGCCCATGCGGCCGCTGGCGCCAGCGATGGCAATTTTCAGTTCAGTCATTTTATTCTCTTACAACAACTTATTTGGTGGGTTCGGCAGCAGGTGCAGGTGCAGGCTCAGCGGCAGGCACCGTTGCAGGTGCTGGCGCAACGTCAGGCTTGCTCACAGGAATGGCAGGAGCGGCATCGGCTGGTACCGGCACGGCGCTTGGCGCCACGGGCGATGGCACGGCGGCGGCAGGCACGTCGGCCTTGGCGACCTTGGCGAATGGCGACGGGCCGGCGATGCGGTCGATGTATTCTTTCTCCGTCGGCAAGTTGCCGCCTTCGAAACGTTCAACCTTGCCATCCTTGCCGAAATACACAACCACGCGGCTGGTGGTGGTTTCGCCACTGCCCCGGGCCAGGCGGAATGGATAATCCCAGCGGTCGGCATGGAAGATGTCGGTCAGCAACGAGGTGCCGAGGACGAAACGCACCTGGTCGCGCGTCATGCCCACTTTCAACTGGGCCAGCATCTCTTCGGAGACAAAGTTGCCTTGCTGAATGTCAGGACGATACGGCGAGAAAAACCACATGAATTTTTGCAGCGGCGTGACGGTCGTCGTCTGCGCGCCCCGCTCGGGCACGACTTCCTTGCCTTCTTTCAACGTGATGGCCGGCTTTTCACCCAGGATGCCGCGGCTGGCACAGCCAGACAGCGTCAACGCGACACAGACCATGCCTGCCACGACTGGTGCTCGAAATGAAATACGGTGCCAGAGAGATGGCAATACAGCCGGTGTTACGCGCATAAATGACCTCAATTTGATGAACAAAACGCCAGGAGTGGCCGGCCTGCCAAAAAAATGCATATTTTGGCACTCCCCGCTAAAACGCTATATGATAAAGCACCTGACCCACATACGAGCAACAAACATGAGTAACAATCCTAGTGATCTCAAGGCAAGCGGCCTGAAAGCCACCCTGCCACGGCTGAAGATACTCGATATCTTCCAGAGTAGCCCGGTACGCCACCTGACCGCGGAAGACGTCTACAAGATTCTGCTGGCCGACAATATGGATGTCGGTTTAGCAACTGTCTACCGCGTTCTGACGCAATTCGAACAGGCCGGCTTGCTCAATCGCAACCATTTTGAAACCGGCAAGGCAATTTTCGAGCTCAACGAAGGCTCCCACCACGACCACCTGGTGTGTCTCGACTGTGGCCGGGTCGAAGAATTCTTCGACGAAGACATCGAAATCCGCCAGCAAAAAGTGGCCGAAGAGCGCGGCTTCAAGATCGCCGAACACGCTTTGGCCATCTACGGCAACTGCATCAAGGTAGCCTGCCCGCACAAAACAGCCTGACGTCTGCCGGCCGTTCCCGCAAGGGGCCGGCCGGCGCTGTACGGCTAACGATCAGTGATGGCTGAGCGCACTGGACAGTAATTTGGCCGTAATATCGACGATCGGGATGACGCGCTCGTAAGCCATGCGCGTCGGTCCGATCACTCCCAACGTTCCCACGATCTTGCCGTTGACTTCATACGGCGCCGTCACCACGCTCATCTCATCCATCGGCACCAGGTTCGATTCGCCGCCGATAAAAATCTGCACACCCGTCGCCTTGCTCGATACGTCGAGCAGCTGCATCAAGCCCGTCTTTTGCTCGAACATGTCGAACATCTGACGCAGCGAATGCATATTCGATGACAGATCGCTCACGCTGAGCAAGTTACGCTCGCCGGAAATCACCATGTCGTCGCTATGGTCGGCCATCGCTTCACTGCCCGCCTCCACGGCCGCCTGCATCAGGCTGCCCATGTCGTCGCGCAACTGGCGCAATTCGCCCTGCAGGCGCACGCGCACGGCATCGAAGGACAGGCCGCCATAATTCTGGTTGATGTAATTGGCCGATTGCACCAGTTGCGCCGGCGTATAGTCGGCTTCCGTCAGCAATAAACGGTTCTGCACGTCGCCGCCCGGAGCGACGATGACGAGCAGGATGCGCTTTTCGGACAGGCGCAGGAATTCGATTTGCTGGAATACGGATTCGCGGCGCGGACTGAGCACGACGCCGGCAAACTGCGACAGCGACGACAGCATCTGCGCCGCGTTGGCGATGGTTTTTTGCGGTTGCGGCGTCTGCAGGCGCATGCGCGATTCCACCATATGCTCGTCCAGGTGCCGGACCGTCAGCAAGGTGTCGACAAAGATGCGGTAGCCCCGCGGCGTGGGGATGCGTCCGGCCGAGGTGTGCGGACTGGACACATAACCGAGCTCTTCCAGGTCGGCCATGATATTGCGGATCGTGGCCGGCGACAGGTCGAGGCCGGAAATTTTCGACAAGGCGCGCGAACCGACCGGCAGGCCGTCGGCGATATATCGCTCGACCAGGGCTTTCAGCAGTGTTTGGGCACGTGTATCGAGTTGCATGGTGTTTTATTTAGGCAAGTATTTCTTAGCAAGTATTTTTTAGGCAAGCGGCAACGAAAGCGGCCGAACGTGCAGCAACAGCGCCTATTATGCACGTTCGCCCGGCCCGCGGCGATCAATCTTCCAATTGCTGCTGCAGCCATCGCAGCAACTCGTCAAAGTTGGCGCAGATGGCGTCGGGCTGCACGCCGGCGGCCAGATGGGCATCGCTGCCCTTGCGGTTCATCCACACGGCACGCATGCCCGCCCCCTGCGCTCCCGTCACGTCGAAATACAGATCGTCGCCGACATACACGGCTTCATGGGGCGCCACGTCCAGCGCGGCGCAAGCGGCCAGGAAGATGCTGGCGTCGGGCTTGGCCACGCCAAAGTCGCTGGCGGCGATCGATACCTTGAAATGCTGCGCCAGGCCGATAATGTCAAGGTCCGCATTGCCGTTCGAGATTGAGCCGACCAGCATGCGCTGGCGCATCCAGACCAGGCCAGGCAAGACATCGTCATACGGCTGGACGCGGTTGCGCGCGGCCATGAATTGCAGGATAGCCCCGTCGACCAGGGCGGGATCCTCGCCGGCCGCCTCGAAGGCGGCCAGCAGGCCCGCGCGGCGCAACTCGATCAGGTTGCCATGGAAATGCGGTTGTTCATTGAGCATGGCCAGACGGTGCTGGCGCAGCAGCTCGATGGAAAACTGCTGCGCCACCTTGGGTGCATGCGTGGCCAGCCAGTCGTGCAGCAGGGTTTCGGCGGCGGCAATCACGGGCGCGATGGGCCACAAGGTATCGTCGAGGTCGAAGAGGATGGCCTTGGGCGGCACGGCGGGTTTTACAGGAGCAAGGGACATGGGACTCACAATGGGATGCTGCGTCACAGTGCGCAGGGTATAGCTATTGTCGCACCGATCGCCGCCGCCGGCATGGCTGCGCCCCCGTGAAATGGGGCCGGGCCAGCGCTTCCCGGCGAAAAATTGTTACAGGGTGATACAAGGCAAGATCATCCAGCTTGCCAGATAGACTAAAATAGGCGCCATTCCAATGCGGCGCCAGCGTCCGCGTTGCGCTACCCAACCTAATTCGTTTTGGAGACTGTATGAAAAATTTGTACCTGCGCTCGATGCTGGCGGCGGCTTGCGCCGCCACACTGGCAGCCTGCGGCGGCAGCGGCGGCAACCTGTATCTGCAAGTCCAAGTCGTCGGCCTGGCCAAGGATGGCCTGATTCTCTTGAATGACGGGGAACGCTTGCCCGTTACGGTGGGCCAGACCAACGTTGTTTTCACCAAGCTGGTCAAGACCGATGACCGCTACGACATCACCATTGCGCAACAGCCCAAGGGCGCCGTTTGCACGCTGACCAATGGTGTCGGCAAGGCATCGAGCTACTCCGTGAACATGGCATCCGTGACCTGCAAGACCAACACCTATCCGCTGAGCGGCACGGTCACGGGCCTGGCCGCGGATGGCTTGCGCCTGGTGATGGGCTCCATCAACACCTCCCTGCTGCTTGGCGCAACCGGCTACGAATTCAGCGTTGCTGACGGCGCCGCGTACGGCATTTCCATACTGACGCAGCCAACGGGCCAGAAGTGCCGCTTCCAGGGTTCCAGCAGCGCCGACGGCAGCGATACGGTCGGCACGATGGGATCTGCCGCCACGACCGCAGCCACACTCGACTGCAAGCCGCAGTAATCCTTGCGATCCGTCACCTATTTTTGGAGAAATACATGAAGTTATCCTGCTTGCGCCCACTCGCCGCACTGCTGCTGACCTTGGGACTGGCCGCTTGCGGCGGCAAGGCCTCGTATGAGGTCAGCGGCACGATCTCAGGCTTGAACAATGAAGGGCTGATCCTGGTCAATGGCGGCGATCCCCTGCCGGTTCCTGCGGGGAAAACAGGGTTTACCTTTGCCAAGCGCATCGACTATGGCACCGACTACAACATCACTGTGCAAACCCAGCCTGCCCACATGACTTGCAGCATCAGCGGTGGTTCCGGTTCGGCAGGCCATTACATCAACATCAGCGCCGCTGTTTCTTGTTTTCAAAACACGTATACCTTGGGCGGCACGGTTTCCGGCCTGACGGTGGACGGCCTGGTACTGATTAACGGTAGTGCAACAACAACGGTGGCCAAGGACGCCACGACCTTTACCATGGGCTCTGTCGCCTATGGCGACACCTATGGCGTCAGCGTCTCCGTTCAGCCTAAGGGTCTGCAGTGCGTCGTACAGCCAGGGACCGAAAAAGGCACCATGGGCGAAGCGAACGTGACGACGGTGAAGATCGCCTGCAATCCGGCCTAAGCTGCAGGAACGGTAGCCGCTGCGCGGCTACCAGGAAGAGATATCATGGAAATATATAGTTGATATTCAAAAGATAAATTGGAGTTATATGTGGCGATGCAGCATAATGCATCTGTCTCCTCCAACTCTTCCAAGAATTGGATTTAGCCCGCTTTTACCAGCGGGCTTTTTTTTGCCCAAAATTCCTCACGCGGGCTTATTCAAGCCCGGCTGCAGCATCTGCACGATGCTGGAGAAATCCTGCTGCGCATAACCGGCTTGCGCATGCATCTGGTACAACTGGCGCACCAGGCCGCCCAAGGGCGTGGGCGCGTTCGCCGACAAGGCCGACTGCTGTGCCAGGCCCAGATCCTTCAGCATCAGCGCCGTGCCGAAGCCGCCCGTGTAATTGCGCGACGCGGGCGTGCCGTCCATGACACCGGGCCACGGGTTGTACACTTCCAGGGTCCAGTTGCGGCCCGAACTCTTGGCCATGATGTCGGACAGCACTTTCGGATCCAGGCCATGCGCCACGCCCAGGTTCAGCGCCTCGGCCGTCCCCGCCATCAAGATCCCCAGCAGCATGTTGTTGCAAATCTTCGCCACCTGGCCCGCGCCCGCCTCGCCCGCATGGAAGATGTTCTTGCCCATCTTTTCCAGCAAAGGCCGCGCCTGCTGCAAGGCCGCTACACTACCGCCAACGATGAAAGTCAGGGTGCCGGCCGCCGCGCCCGCCGTGCCGCCCGAGACGGGCGCATCGATCATGGCAAAGCCGCGCTCGCTGGCCGCCTGCGCCACTTGCCGCGCCACATCGGCGGCGATGGTGCTGCAATCGATGAACAGGGCGCCAGGCTTGGCCGAATCGAGCACGCCGCCGGCCGCCAGGTACAGTTCCTGCACGTGCTTGTTGGCTGGCAACATGGTGATGACGGCGTCGGCCGTCTGCACGGCCGCGCTGGCGGACGCAGCCGCCGTGGCGCCCGCCTCGACCAGGGACGCCACTGCCGCCGGCGCCAGGTCGAACACGGACACGTGGAAGCCGGCGGCCACCAGGTTGCGGGCCATCGGTGCGCCCATGTTGCCCAAGCCGATGAAAGCGATATGTTGCATGATAAAAATCTCCTGTTGTTCTTTTAATGCAGGTCGCGCAAAGGATGGCTATCCCATGGCGCCGCGAAATATTCATTGAGATACGTCTCGCTGACCTCGGCCAGGCTGGCCGGCTGCCATTGCGGCGCGTTGTCCTTGTCGATCAGCAAGGCGCGCACGCCTTCCCGGAAATCGGCGTGGGCACAGCATTGCACGGCCACGATCAATTCAAGCTGGAACACTTGCGCGAGGCTCATGTGGCGAGTGCGTTCGCGCATGGCCCACACCAGGGCCGCCGAGCCGGGCGCGCCCTTGTCGAGCGAGTGGGCCGCCTTTTGCAGCCAGGCCGACTCGCCGTCATACGCGGCAATGGCGGCCACCACTTCAGGCAAGGTAGGCGCTTGCGTCAAGGCGGCGATGGCGTCGAAGTTGGCGCGCACTTCCGAGACGGGCAGCATGGACACCGGGGCCGAGAAACCACGCAGCAGGCGGTCCAGCTGCTCGCTGTTCGCCTGCGGGCTGGCTTGCCATTGCGCCAGCGCCAGCGCGTCGAGCACCATGGCGCGTTCTTCCTGGCGCAGGAAATAGTCGCCCAGACCGGTGAACAGGGCGTCGGCCGCGTTCATCGGCGCCCCCGTCAGCCCCAGGAACAGGCCGCTGCGTCCCGGCATGCGGCCCAGGAACCAGCTGCCGCCCACGTCCGGGAACAGGCCGATCGTGATTTCCGGCATGGCGATACGCGTGCTTTCCGTCACGACACGGTGGCTGGCGCCCGCCATCAGGCCCAGGCCGCCGCCCATGACGATGCCGCCGCCCCACACCAGCAGCGGTTTCACGTACGTATGGATGCGGTGGTCGAGCCGGTATTCCTCGGTAAAGAAGGCCAGCGCCTGCGGGTTCGGCACGACGCCCGGCTGCTCGACGATGGCCGTGCGCAGGCTGCGCACGTCGCCACCGGCGCAAAAGGCCTTGTCGGTTGACGATTGCAGCACGACGCAGGCGATGGCAGCGTCACTGGCCCAGCGCACGAGGGCGCCATCGATGGCGCGGATCATCTCCAGGGTCAGGGCATGCAAGGACTTTGGCGCGTCCAGGGTGATGACGCCCAGCTTCATGCCGCCAGGACAGTCGCGTTCCTCGATCTTCACGGTTTCAAGCAAAGTCTCAACCATTCTTCCACTCCGCCGGACGTTTTTCCAGGAACGCTTGCACGCCTTCTTTCTGGTCTTGCGTATCGAACAGACCGAGGAACAGGGTGCGCTCGTCTGGCAGGGAATTGACCAGCGGATGGCTGCGCGCGCCCTGGATCAGGGTCTTGCACGCCGTCACGCTGCTGGGGCTCTGGCGCGCCACCTTGGCGGCCAGGGCCAGTGCCGTGGCGGCAGCCTTGCCGGTTGGCACGACTTCCTCGACGAGGCCGATGGCCAGGGCCTTGGCCGCATCGACGCGTTCGCCACATAAAATCATGCGCTTGGCCCAGCCTTCGCCCACCAGCCATGGCAGGTGCTGCGTGCCGCCCGCGCACGGCAGCAAGCCGACGGACGCTTCCGGCAAGGCCATCTGCGCATGTTCCTCGGCAATACGGATATCGCAAGCCAGCGCGCATTCGAGCCCGCCACCCATGGCATAGCCATTGATGGCGGCGATGCTGACGCCGCGAAACGCGGACAGCGCCTCAAACGCTTCTCCAAAGGCGGCGGCCATATTGAAAGCCATGTCCTTGTCGCCATCGGCAAACACTTTCAGGTCAGCGCCAGCCGAGAAGAACTTGGCGCCGCCGCCCGTGATCACCAGCGCATACACGTCCGGGTCGGCATTCAGGTCGGCCACCAGCTGCGTCAGCGCGTTCAGGCTGGCCAGGGTCCACGTGTGGGCGGGCGGGTTGTCGAGAGTCACCAGGGCCGTGTGGCCATGGCGTTCCAGCAGTAAATTTGTATACACTTTGGTCATCGCAAGTTCTCCGTGGCGCCATCTTTCAAAATCGCTCGCGCGACGATCAGGCGCATGATTTCATTCGTTCCTTCCAGTATCTGGTGCACCCGCGTGTCGCGCACGTGGCGCTCGAGCGGATACTCGCGGATGTAGCCATAGCCGCCATGCAATTGCAGCGCATCGTTGGCCACATTAAAACCCACATCCGTGGCGAAACGCTTTGCCATGGCGCAATACGCCGTGGCGTCCGGGCTTTCCTGGTCCAGTTTCCAGGCCGCCAGGCGCACCATCTGGCGCGCCGCCACCAGTTCCGTCAGCATGTCGGCCAGCTTGAATTGCAGGGCCTGGAACTGCGCCAGTTCGCGGCCGAACTGCGTGCGCTCCTTCATGTACACCTGTGCCCGCGTGAGGGCAGCCTGCGCCGTGCCCACCGAGCACACGGCGATATTGATGCGCCCGCCATCGATGCCCTTCATGGCAATGGCAAAACCTTCGCCTTCCGCGCCCAGCAAGTTGCCAACCGGCACTTTCACCTGGTCAAAGCTGATGATGCGCGTGGGCTGGCTGTTCCAGCCCATCTTTTCTTCTTTCTTGCCATACACGATGCCAGGCAAGTTGGCCGGCACGGCAAACGCGGAAATGCCGGCCGCGCCCTCGCCGCCCGTGCGTGCCATGACGATCAGCATGTCCGTCTGGCCCGCGCCGGAAATGAAGGCTTTCGTACCGTCGAGTACATAAAAGTCGCCATCCCTGACGGCCTTGGTGCGCAGCGATGCCGCGTCGGAACCCGATTGCGGTTCCGTCAGGCAATAACTGGCCAGCTTCTGGCCTGCGGCCAGGGCCGGCACCCATTCGTCGCACAGGGCTTCCTGCCCCCAGCGCGACAGCATCCAGGTGGCCATGTTGTGGATCGTGATGTAGGCCGTAGTCGAGGTGCAGCCACCGGCCAGCTCCTCGAAGACGATGGCCGCGTCCTGGCGGCTCAAGCCGAGGCCGCCCCAGCGCTGCGGCGTGTACAGGCCGCAAAAGCCCATCTCACCCGCCTTGGCAATCGTTTCCACTGGGAAAATCGATTCCGCATCCCAATGCGCCGCGTGCGGCGCCAGTTCGCCTTCGGCAAACGCGCGCGCTGCCTGCTGGAACTCGCGCTGCTCGTCGCTCAGTTCAAAGTCCATGGTCCGGCTCCTTACTTGAGGCTGATGGTGGTGTTGACCTTGCCCACCGAGGCCGCGTCCGTGAACCAGCGCTGGGTAATCGTCTGCGTCTGCGTGTAGAACAGCACGACTTGCTTGCCGAACGGACCCAAATCGCCCAGCTTGGAGCCGCGCGAACCCGTAAAGCTGAACAGGGGAACGGGCACGGGAATGGGCACGTTGATGCCGACTTGTCCCACGTCGATTTCTTCCTGGAAATAGCGCGCGGCCGCGCCGCTTTGCGTGAACAGGGCCGTGCCATTGCCATTCGGATTCGCGTTGACCAGCGCAATCGCTTCATCGAGGGTATCGACTTCGACGACGATCAGCACGGGGCCAAAGATTTCCTGGTCATACACTGCCATGCCAGGTTTCACGCCAGACAGAATCGTCGGTCCGACAAAGTTGCCGTTCGGATAGCCATCGACCTTCACGTCGCGGCCATCGAGGGTCAGCACGGCGCCCTGTTCGATGCCCTTGGCGACCAGGCTGTGCACGCGCTCTTTTGCCGCGCAAGAAATCACGGGACCCAGGTCAGGATTGTCCTTGCCCGCGCCGACCGTCAAGGTTTGCGCCTTGGCGGACAATTCCGGCAGCCAGTCGCGCGCTTCGCCCACCAGCACGGCGACGGAGGCGGCCATGCAACGCTGGCCGGCGGCGCCGAAGCCTGCGCCCAGCAACTGGTTCAGGGTCTGTTCTTTATTGGCATCCGGCAGCACGACGGCGTGGTTCTTGGCACCCATCATGCATTGCGCGCGCTTGCCGTTCAGGCTGGCGCGCTGGTACACATGCGTGCCCACCTTGCTCGATCCCACGAACGAGATCGCCTTGATGTCCGGGTGGTCGCACAGGGCATTGACGACGTCTTCGCCGCCGTGAATGACATTCAGCACGCCGGCCGGGATGCCCGCCTGCAAGGCCAGGCGCACGAGTTTTTCCGTCACGAGCGGGTCTTGCTCCGATGGTTTCAGCACGAAAGTGTTGCCGCAGGCAATCGCCATCGGGAACATCCACAACGGGATCATGGCGGGGAAATTGAACGGGGTAATGCCGGCGCACACACCCAGCGGCTGCATCACGCTGTAGGTATCGACGCCGCCGGCCACGTTTTGCGCGTATTCGCCCATTTGCAGGGTGCCGATGTTGGCGGCATGTTCGACCACTTCCAGGCCGCGGAAGACGTCGCCTTCCGCGTCGAGCAGGGTCTTGCCCTGTTCCATCGTCAGAGTGGCGGCCAGGTCGGCCATGTTTTCGCGGATCAGCTGCTGGAGTTTGAGGAAGATGCGGGCGCGCGCGCCGATCGGCGTCTTGCGCCATGTCTTGAAGGCGCGCTGGGCCGAGGCGATGGCCGCGTTGACTTCGTCCGGCGTCGCGAACGGTACCTTGGCCAATACTTCCTGCGTGGCCGGGTTGACGACATCGCGCCAGACGGTGGTGCGGGATTCAACCCATTCGCCATTGATCAATAAAGGAACGGTCGGAATTGTAGTCTGCGTGGTCACTCGGTGTCTCCTTGTGTGGGTAGTGGTCTGTTTGCATTATTCGCATAATACGGGCCGCAAACAAGGCGTGAAAATGCGAGATAATGCAAAGCTGAATCTGTTAATCTGCAAATGTTGTAAATTTGCAGATTCCACAAACCGGGGAAGGAGAGCGCGATGGCAAAGGTTTTCATGGGCGTACGCCTGCAGCGCCTGCGCGAGGAACGGCGCATGACGCAGGTGGCGCTGGCCAAGACCCTGGGCATTTCACCCAGCTATCTGAACCAGATGGAGCGCAACCAGCGCCCGCTGACGGTGCCGATCTTGTTGCGCATCGGCACCGTGCTGGGGGTCGATCCGCAAATCTTTTCCGAGCACGACAGCGCCAGCCTCGTGGCCGACGTGCGCGACGTGTTCGGCGAATTGCCGGACGCGCCACCCACCTCGATGGCGGAATTGAAAATGCTGGTGGAAAACATGCCGGAACTGGCACGCTCGATTTTGCTGCTGCAGCGGCGCTACCGCGTCATGGCGGAGCGGGCCGATACCCTGGCCGCGCGCCTCGACGATGGCAGCCGCGGCGCCAGCTCGGCGGCCCCGTCCACGGATGAGGAAGTGCGCGAATACCTGAACCGGCGGCAAAACTACATCGATGAGCTGGACCGGGCGGCGGAACTGGTGGCGGGTGAACTTGACCCATCCTTGCGCACGCTCGACGCGCTGCAAAGCCGCTTGCTGGAGCGCCACAGCATCCGGGTGCAACTGTCCGATGGCGACGCGGGCATGGTGCGCAAGCACCGCTACGATGCCCAGCAACAGATATTGTGGTTGCCCGACACCCTGACGGGCGGCCAGCGCGCCTTCCAGATGGCGGCGCAAATCAGCCTGCTCGAACATAGCGACCTGATCGACGCCCTCGTGCTGGCGGCGGGATTGTCCGGCGCGGCCGCGCAAACGAGCGCGCGCCTGGCATTTTCCAATTATTTTGCTGGCGCCCTCTTGATGCCGTACCAGCGCTTCCTGCAGGCGGCGGAAACGCGCGCCTACGATATCGAGCGCCTGGCGCACCAGTTCGGCGTGGGGTTCGAAGCCGTGTGCCACCGTTTGAGCACCATGCAGCGCCCCGAGGCAGCGGGACTGCCCTTCTTCTTCGTGCGCGTCGACCGCGCGGGCAACGTCTCGAAGCGCCAGTCGGCCACGGACTTTCACTTTTCAAGAGTGGGCGGCACGTGTCCGCTGTGGATCGTGTACGACGCCTTCAGCCATCCGGGCCAGGTGCTCACGCAGGTGGCCAGCATGCCGGACGGCTGCACATATTTATGGATCGCGCGCCAGGTCAGCACGGCCTCGCCGGGCTTCCGAGCACCGGGCAAGACGTTTGCCGTGGCGCTGGGCTGCGATATCTCGCAGGCGCACCGATTGATTTATTCGAAGGGACTCGATTTGCACGACCCCAGCAGCGCCACGCCGATCGGCACGGGCTGCAAGGTGTGCGAACGCCAAAGCTGCCCGCAGCGGGCGTTTCCGTCACTGCTGGCCCCACCACCGGCGTCGGCCTGATTTACTCGACGACCCTGGCGCGCAGTAGGTCGAACTCGCGCGTAAATTCCGCGCGCCAGTCGCTCCGCGTGCTCTCGTCTATCCAGGCCGCATCCAGGCCATTCAACATGAAGCCGCGCATGTCATCGAGGCCGAAGCCGAATTCGCGCATCATCATCCAGGCGCCCGTCGGCGTCACATGGTGCAGGGTCGGGTCGTCCGTGTTCGGATGCAGTTTCAGGCCCAGCTTGGCCATGCCGCGGATCGGGTGATCGAGGGCCCAGCGCTCGGGCGCCAGCGTGCGCAGGTAATACGAATTGGTCGGCACCACGGTAAACACGAGGCCGCGCTCCACACAGCGCTGCGCCAGCTCCGGGTTGTCGACAATCGTGTAGCCATGGTCGACCCGGTCCACCTGCAGTTGCTCGATGGCCGTCTCCACGTTCATCCACGGCATGCCGAATTCGCCCGCATGCGCCGTGCATTTGAATCCGGCTGCGCGCGCGGCGCGGTAGGCTTCGATGAACAGTTCGGGCGGACGGTCGTTTTCACGGTAGTCGATGCCGATGCCGATGACTTCCGGCGCGCGGTGCGCCTTCATCCATTCCACCATTTGCACGGCTTCGGCGGGAGCCGCTTCGCGGTCAATGCTGGGGATCAAGCGGCCGATCACGCCAAAGTCGCGCTGCGCGTCGCGGATGGCGGCCACGATGGCGTCTTGCGCTGCGTCATAGCGGATGCCCGACACGCGCACGGTGCCGGTGGGGTTCCAGAAGAACTCCGCGTAGCGCACGCCGTGGCCATGCACGTCTTCCAGGTATTCGTAGGCGAGGCAGTACAGGTCCGTCGGCGAGACGATCAGGTGCGCGTCGAGCGCGCGCAGCACGCGCAGCACGCCGACGGGCTTGTCGCCGCGCGTGTAAAACGCGTCGATTTCCTCTGGAGTGACGACATTGCCCGTCTTGGCGGCCAGCACGCGGAAAGTCGCCTGGCGCACCGTGCCAAACAGGTGGCAATGCAGCTCCACTTTCGGCATGGCGCGTAAAAACTGTTCGATGCTCAGGGGTGAATTAGACATGAAGCTCGTTTCGTAGTGAAGTGGGTCAGACGAGAATGGCGGCCAGGCGGCGCATCAGGCGCTCGATGGCGGCCGGACCGTCGACCAGCATCGCCACTTGCGTGTTGATGGCGGCGCAGCGCGGCACGCGGAATTCGCACACCGTCATGCCGCGCGTCAGTTCGCCCGTCAATTCGATGGCCACGTGAGCCGGCTGGAACTGGAACAGCTGCGGCGCTTCCAGGTACAAGGCCACCACCGGGTCGTACATGGGCATCGGCACGGAACCGTCGCTGCTGCGGATGCGCACATACGCTTCCAGGTAGCCGGCCAGACGCTGCGCGCGCGGCGTGCCGATGGCGCGCAGGCGTTCCACTTCCAGTTTAGTGACCAGCAGCTGACGGCACAGGTTCAAGCCGAACATGCGCAGCGGGATGCCGGCCTGGAAAACCTGGGCGGCCGCTTCCGGGTCCGCATAGATATTGAATTCGGCCGCCGCCGTATGGTTGCCCTGGTCGGTCGAGCCGCCCATCAAAATGATTTCGACGATTTTTTCCGCGATATCGGGCGCCTTGGCCAGCGCGGTTGCGATATTGGTCATCGGCGCAATCGCCATGATGGTGATCTGGCCAGGATACTTGCGCACGGCGGCGATCAGCGCGTCGACGGCGTGGCCGGGAGCATCCGTGGCGGCGCCCGGCGGCAGGATCTCGCCCGTGGTCGGCATGCCGCTGTCGCCGAGGATGCGCTGCGCCGTTTCGATGACGCCGGCCAGCGGTTCTTCGCAGCCCCGGTAGATCGGCACCGTCAAGCCATCATGGGCCTTGATGCGCAAGGCATTGTCGTAGGTGATGTCGACGGGCGCATTGCCCGCCACCACGCTCACGCCCAGCCACTCGATGTCGGGATTACTGCCCAACAGCAACATCGTCAGCCAGTCGTCGAAACCGGGATCGGTGTCGAGCCAGATCTTTTTCAAGGCTTGGGTCATGATACTTTCCATTAAGAAATTACGCGCCCAGCCACAGGGCGCTGTCGGACGGCAGCACGAACGACACGGCCGTGCCTTCGCGCCAGGTGGCGCCGCCGGCTGCGCAAATGCCCTTGACCTGGCCCAGCGGCGTTTGCAGCAGGTATTCGACGGTGTCGCCGAGGAAGCCACGCGCCAGCACGGTGCCTGGATATTGCCCCGCCGCGTCGTCGGCCGCGCACACGCGCACCTTGTCCGGACGCCAGCCCAGCACCGTGGTGCCGGCAGCGACGGGCGACGTGTACGGCAAGCTGGCGCCCGCGTGGTGCAGCGCGCCGTCGCGGTAGTCGAACAGGTTTTCAAAACCCATGAAGTTGGCGACAAAACGCGTCGACGGCGTATTGAAGACGGCTTCCGGCGCGGCCAGCTGCTCGATGCGCCCGCCGTTCATGACGACGATGCGATCGGACAGGGCCAGCGCTTCTTCCTGGTCATGCGTCACGTACAGCATGGTGATGCCCAGCTCGCGCTGGATGCGGCGCAGTTCCGCGCGCATCTGCACGCGCAGCTTGGCGTCCAGGTTCGACAGCGGTTCATCAAGCAGCAGCAGGGCCGGCTCGACGACGATGGCGCGCGCCAGCGCCACGCGCTGCTGCTGGCCGCCGGACATCTGCGCCGGCAGGCGCGTTTCAAAACCCGTCAGGCCGACGGCCGCGATCACGGCTTCCACCTTGGTTTTCAGCAAAGCTGGCGCGACCTTGCGCAGACGCAAACCAAAAGCGATGTTGTCGTATACATTCAAGTGCGGGAACAGCGCATACGACTGGAACACCATGCCGATATTGCGTTTGTTCGGCGCCAGCTTGCCGATTTCGCGGCCATCCAAAATGATGCGGCCCGACTGCAGCGGCATCAGGCCGGCGATGGCGCGCATGGTGGTGGTCTTGCCGCAGCCGCTGGGGCCCAGCAGGGAAATCAATTCGCCCTGCTCGACGTGCAGGTCCAGGTCTTTCACGGACGTCGTGTTCTTGGCGTAGCCGAGGTTCAGCTTGTGCAGTTCCAGATAACTCATGGTGTGTTGCCTCTTACATGTATTTAGAAATGCCCAGCACCTTCTCGGTCACCATCACGAAGGCCATGGTGAACAAGACCAGCAAGGTCGACAGGGCAGCGATCGACGGATCGAAGCTGTTTTCCATATGCCCCAGCATCTCGATCGGCAAGGTGCTGATGCCGGGCCCTGTCAGGAACAGCGAGACGGGCACCTGGTTGAACGAGGTGACGAAGGCGAGGAAGAAGGCGGCGATCACGGCGTTGCGGATATTCGGCAGCACGATCATGAAGAACGCGCGCAAACGCGACGCGCCCAGCGTGATGGCCGCATCCTCGATATCCACGCGCAGGTTCACCAGGCTGGCATACACCACGCGCACCGAGTACGGAATCAACAACGCGATATGGCCGATCAACAGGCCCACATACACGGGCGCGTTGATGGTCAGGACCAGGTGGTGCAGCAAGCCCAGGCCGACGAGGATGGCGGGAATGATTAGCGGCGACGTCAGGATCTGGCGGATGGCGCCGATGCCGGGCGGCGGCATGCGCGAAAACGCATACGCGACGGGTATGCCCAGCAACAGCGCGATAACGGTGGCGATCAAGCCGATTTCCAGGCTGGTCTGGAAGGCGCGGCGGAACTCGGGCGCCGACCACACTTCGAAGATCCAGCGCAGCGAATACGACTCGGGCGGGAACGCCAGGGTTTCGCCGCCGGAAAAACCTGCCAGCACGACGATGGCGAAAGGCCCCAGCAGGAACAAAAACACCAGCCAAAGGACGGCGCGCGAAAACAAGCTTTCTTTCATACGGAACTCCGGCTCGATGAAATACGTTTAAGGCCGGCATTCACCAGCAGGGTCATGCAGACGAGGATGACGGCGATGACATTCGCCGCGCCGAAGTCGCTCTCCACGCTGACCTTCTGGTACAGCAGGGTTTCCAGCATCAGCACCTTGGTGCCGCCCAGCAGGGCCGGCGTCACATAGGCCGTCACGCAGCCCGTAAACACCAGGGTGCCGCCGACCACCAGGCCTTCCTGCGTCAGCGGCAGGGTGACCTTGCAAAACACTTGCCATGGATTGGCGCCCAGGGTAGCGGCGGCCGGTTCCACGTCGCGCGGCAGGTTTTCCAGCGCGCCCGCCAGCGACATCAGCATCAGCGGCAGCAGCAGTTGCAGCAGGCCGACAAACACGGCGAACTCGCTGAACAGCAAACGCAGCGGCTCTTCCGTCAAGCCCATGTTGACGAGCGCCGCGTTGACGGCGCCATTGCGGCCCAGCAACACGATCCAGGCGTAGGTCCGCGCGATCGGCGAGACCATCAGCGGCAGGATCATCATGCCCACCACCAGCCCGCGCCACTTCGGCGACACGCGCGCCACGGCTTGCGCGGCCGGGTAGCCGAGGATGATGGACGCCAGGGTCACCAGCGCGGCAATGCGCAGGGTGCGCCAGAAGATGGTGCGGTTGAATTCCTGCGAGAAGAATTCAATGAAGCGGTCGACGCCCCACTGCATGCCGTCGCCGACGCGGAAGGCATCGACCAGCAAGGCCAGCACGGGCAGCAGGAAGCAGACAACGATAAAGATCAGCGCCGGCAGGACCAGCAGCAGTCCCAGGCGCTTTTTTGGATCAGCAAACATGGTGTTTTCTCCTCGTCACCACTATTTGCTCATGGCCTTGTTCCACTGCGTCATCCAGTTGCTGCGCTGCTTGAGGATGGTTTCCGGCTTGACGAATTTCAGCGAGCTGATCTGGTCGGCGCCATAGGTATTGAATTGCGCAGCCGCCACGGACAGGCGCACGTCCTTGTTGACGGGCGAGTCGACCAGGTTGGTCGCCAGCTGCGTCTGCACTTCCTTGGACAGCCAGAAATCCATCAACTGGTACGCCAGGTCCGCATTCTTCGAGCCGGCAACGATGCCCATCACGTTCATGCCGGCCGCCTGGCCTTCTGCCGGGATGCTCCACTTCAGGGGCAGGCCCGTCTTGAGCATTTGCGACCAGGTAAAGCGCGCCACGGGCGCGGCCCAGATTTCATCTTGCGCAAACAGGGCGGCCAGCTGCGCGCTGTTCTTCGAGAACGTGACGACGTTGCCCTTCATGCCGACGATCTTCGCAAAACCGGTGGCGTAGTCGTCCGTCTTGCCGCCCCAGGCCGCATCGGCCATGCGCAGCATCAACGGGCCCTGCGTGGTGCTCACGTCAGGGAAGGCCACGCGGCCCTTCAGTTCAGGGCGCCACAGGTCCTTCCAGGACGTCAGCGGGGCGATCTTGTCGCTGCGGTACACCAGGCCGACCGAGTACAAGGTGTAGCCGACGGCGAAATTGCCGCCGATGGGGTTTTTCGCCACGTCGTACAGGGCTTTGTAATTGCTCAGCTTGGAGTAATCCATGGGCTGGATGACGCCCTTTTGCGCCGCTTCCAGCATGCCGGAATCGGACAGCAGCACCAGATCGATCACCGGATTCTTGGCGTGCACCACCAGCTTGGCGATGCGGTCCGCGTTATTCCCCGTTTCCACCTTGATATCGCACCCGCATTTGGCCTTGAACGGCTCGTACACATACTTCATGAACAAGGGCTGGGCAATCGGATAGGCCGAAATGACCAGCTCGCGTTTTTCCGCGTGGGCGGCGTTAGCCAGCAAGCCTAGGCTCAACGCCAACATGAGGTGCTTTTTCAAGATGCTTCCTTTCAGGGGACGGCGCTGCGGGACAGCGCCTGTAAAGATGAATCAGTGTCAGAAATAATGTCGCATGCCGACGATCAGGACGCTTTGCGTCTTGCCGCCCGAGGCGCCAAAGCCGAACACGCGCGCGAATGTCGCATCGCCGGCCGCTTTCTGGTAGCTCCAGGTGATGGCCACATCGGTGCGCTTGGACAGGAAGTAATCGGCCTGGAAGTTGACCTGATGCCATTTCGGCGTCTTGTTGATCACGTCATATTTACCCGTGGTAAAGAAATACGACGCGCCCAAGTTCAACGCTTCCGTCAGCTTGTGGTTCACGTTCAAGTCCACGTTTTGCAGGGTCAGGTTGCTTTGGTCCAGGTAGTGGTAGCGCACGTTGGTGTACAGCGCACCAAACTTGGTCTTGCCCACATTATAAAAGCCTCCCGTGCCGGCGATGGCCTGGCTGTCCACGCCCGCCCCCTTGACGGCGCTCTTGTTGAAAATCAACAGGGAGCTGCCATAGTCATTGCCGATGGCGCCATTCGGCGCATCCGGGCTGTTCGGGCGATCCATCTTGGTATAGGCGACGGCCCAGCTGAAGGCATCGACCTTGTAACCGGCGCCCATGCTGTAGACGCGGTTGCGGTTGGAGTCTTCCGGGTTCTCGCTGAAACCGTACAAGCCCGTAAACGACAGGTTGCTGATGTTCGGGCTGACGTACTTGACGGCGTTTTGCACGCGCAAGTTGTTGTAGCCATTGTCGTTGTCGCCGATATGCACGCCGTTACTGGCGATGACCACCGGGCCCAGCAGATCCTTGACGGCTTCGTACTGACGGCCCAGAGTCAGGGTACCCTTGTCGTTGCTGGACAAACCCACATACGACTGGCGGCCGAACAGGCGACCGCTTTGCGAGGCCGTGCCCGTCATCACGTTAAAACCGTTTTCCAGCACGAAGAGAGCCTTGGTGCCGTTTCCCAGGTCTTCCTGGCCGCGGAAACCGATGCGGGGATTCTGATTCGTACCGCTCAGCGCATGCGTGCGGCTGCCGTTACCCTCATCCGACACATAGCCGATACCGGCCGACAGCAAGCCATACACTTGCACGCTGCTTTGCGCCTGCGCCGCGCCCTGCGCCGCCAGCAAGCCACCCACTACCATCGTTCCCGTCATCCATTTGTTCATCGCCGCCACCCTAAAAAGAATAAACCCTGAGTTTTTTTGGAATTATTGTATTGATGCGTCCCTTGCATGGCGTGCCACCGCGAGTACCGGTGCCGCCTGGCAAGCGCTTCTCTGAAGATTGTTGCCTTCAAGACAAGTAAAGACCAGTCCAGAATATGGTAAATTGCGGGATAAGAAAATTTGTTTATTTTTATAAATCCATTACTTTTTCTAATAAGCAAACCCATGCATGAGTTGAGCAAGAAGATTTCCTTACGACATTTGCAAGCGTTTGCCACCCTAGCCCGGGTAAACAGCTTCAGCAAGGCTGCACAGGAATTGTGCGTGACCCAGCCGGCCCTCAGCGCGTCGATCAAGCTGCTGGAAAATCAACTGGGAAAAAAGTTGTTTAACCGCACAACCCACCAGCTGGAACTGACGCGCGAAGGCAAGCTGGCGCTCGATTACGCCACGCATTTATTGAATACGGCGAGCAACACGTTTGCCGACATCCAGCGCGCCATCGGCAGCGGCCGCCACCGCATCCGTATCGGCGCGATACCGTCCGCCATGGCGATGACGGCCGTGGTGGTGGCGCGCTACTGCGAGCAGCATGGCGATGAGGTGGAAATCGTCCTGTCGGACATGCCCAACGACGGCTTGCTGCACGCGCTGCATTCAGGCCAGCTGGACTTTTGCGTGGGCATCGAGGTGCCCGGCTCCGTGTCGCTGGAAAGCGTGGGCCTGTTCGAAGACGAGCTGGTGCTGGTGACAGCGGGACGCCATGCGCTGGCGCCGCTCAAGGAAGTGCGCTGGGAGCAATTGGCGGGCCAGGAAATCGTCGTGTTCACCAAGGGCAGCATCTGGGAGTTCGCCTCGAGCGCGCTGCGCCAGCATGGCTTGAGCCCGTCGAGCCTGTACCAGATGATCCACAGCGAATCGCTGTACGGCGTGGTGCGCGCCGGCATCGCCGTGGGCATCATGCCCAGCCTGTACACGACCTTCCTCAACGACGAGGACTTGCATGTGGCGCCGCTACGCCAGCCCACCTGCAAGCGCAAGATCGCCTTGATGCGGCGCAATGAAATCAGCCGCAACCACCATGTGGACGACTGTTTTTCAGCCCTGCGGCAAGATTTGCAGCAAGTCGACCAATGGTTTTAAGTTAAGCCAGCACTACCGGGGTCAGACCCCCGCTCACGTCGGCGTCTGCTCAGACGCCGATGGTGGAGAGGGTCTGACCCCAGCCCTTGCCATTACTGCGGTGCTTTGAGCAGATTCGCCAAAGCAACATACTGCTCCAGCCCGACAGTCTCCGGGCGCAGGGTCGGATCGATGCCGGCCGCCTTGATCTGCTCTTCCGTAAACATGCCGGCCAGGCAGTTGCGGATCACCTTGCGGCGTTGCGAGAAGGCCTTCATGACCACCGCTTCCAGGGTAGCCTGGTCGCACGCCAGGCGCTCGGCCACGGGGATCATGCGCACGATGGCCGATTCCACTTTCGGCGGTGGGTCAAACGCTGTCGGCGGCACGATGAACAGCAAGGACATGTCATAGCGCCATTGCAGCATCACGGACAGGCGGCCATACGCCTTGCTGCCCGGCTCGGCTACCATGCGTTCGACGACTTCCTTTTGCAGCATGAAATGCTGGTCCAGCACCAGCGGCGCGAAATCCGCCAGGTGGAACAGCAACGGGCTGGAAATGTTGTACGGCAAGTTGCCCACGATGCGCAGCTTCTGGCCGGCCGGCACGGGGATTTGCGCGAAATCAAACTTCAGCGCGTCGCCCGAATGGATCGTCAGCTTGGCCGGATTGAAGGTCTTTTCCAGGCGCACGATCAGGTCGCGGTCCAGTTCGACCACATGCATCTGTTTCAAATGGCGCAGCAACTGCTCCGTCATGGCACCCAGGCCGGGGCCGATCTCGACCATGGCATCGTCCGGCTGCGGTGCGATGGCGGCCGTGATGTCGTCGAGGACGAAGCGGTCATGCAGGAAATTCTGGCCAAAGCGTTTGCGGGCAACGTGTTTCATATTCTGTTTTTCTATTCTAGAGGCGGTGTAGCGGGGTAAAACCGGTGGGCAGTCAGGCGCGGGTGCTGGCGCGCAGCATGTCGAGCGCCGTTTGCAGGGCTTGCTCCATGCTGTGGCAATCGGCCAGGCCGAGGCCCTGCGCGGCCAGGTCCAGCGCCGTACCGTGGTCGACCGAGGTGCGGATCAGCGGCAAGCCCAGGGTGATATTGATGCCGCGCCCGAATGTCGCGTATTTCAGCACGGGCAAGCCCTGGTCGTGGTACATGGCCAGCACGCAATCGGCATCGGCCAGATACTTGTGCTGGAACAGGGTGTCGGCCGGATACGGGCCGCGCGCATCGATGCCGCGCGCTTGCGCCGCAGCAATCGCCGGTGCGATGACGTCGATTTCCTCGCGTCCCAGATACCCCCCCTCGCCCGCGTGCGGGTTCAGGCCGGTAACGAGGATGCGCGGTGCGGCGATGCCGAATTTCTGTTGCAAGTCCGTCTGGAGAATATCCAGGGTGACGGCCAGGCTGTCCATCGTGATGGCGGCGGACACGTCCTTCAAGGGCAGATGCGTGGTGGCCAGCGCCACGCGCAGGGTCGGTTCGCCATGGCCGGGTTCGCCGGCCAGCATCATCACCACTTGCGGTGTATTGGTTTTTTCTGCCAGGTATTCCGTATGGCCGGAAAAGGCCACGCCGGCGTCGTTGATCGTGCTCTTTTGCAAGGGCGCCGTGACCATGGCACCAAACCAGCCGGCTGCTATACCTTCCACGGCCGCGTCCAGGGTCGCGAGCACGGAACGCCCGTTTTCCTTGTCGAGCACGCCAGGAATGACATTGTTCACCGTGGGAATATCGATCACGGCCAGGCGGCCCGGTCCGAACTGGGGCAGGCCACTGTTGCGCACGGCTTGCAGCGACAGCGCCGCCAGGCGGATATCCGGATCGATCAGGCTGGCCGTCAGCGCCAGGAAGGCGGCGTCGCCCAGCAGGATGCAGTTGACGTCATTGCGCATGGCCCAGGCCGCGCGTATGGAGATTTCCGGGCCGACACCGGCCGGTTCGCCACAAGTGATGGCGATGGCCGGGCGCCGTGCAGGGGGCAAGTTACTCATGCGCAATGAATCAACGGCATTATTGGTCGTCCGCGCGGAATTCGACGTAAGCACGGTCGCGCACTTCGCGCGCCCAGTTTTCCGTCGCTTCTTCCAGCTTGCGTTCGCGCAAGGCATTGCGTGCAGCGGCGCGCTGTTTCTCTTTCGAGACGTCGTCGCTCTTGCGTTCCAGCACTTCGATCAGGTGGAAGCCGAAGCTCGATTCGATCGGCTCGCTCACTTCGCCCGGTTTCAGCGCATTCATCGCCGTTTCAAATTCCGGCACGGTGTCGCCTGGATACAGCCAGCCCAGGTCGCCGCCCTTGGCAGCGGAACCGTCGTTCGAGAACAAGCGGGCCAGGTCTTCGAACTTGGCAGCCTTGTTATCGAGGCGCTCTTTCAATTCCAGCAATTTGCGCTTGGCTTCGGCAGCCGACAAGGTCGGCGTTATTTTCAGCAAGATATGGCGGGCATGCGTTTGCTGCACGGCAGCAACGGCTTGCGCCTCGGCAGCGCTGCGGCGGTCCACCAGCTTGAGGATGTGGAAACCCGTGTTGCTCTTGATGATAGGCGTGATCTGGCCAGGCTTCAGTTTCAGCAGTTGCTCCGTGAACAGGGGCGGCACGCGGTCGCTATGGCGCCAGCCGATATCGCCGCCGCTCAGCGCATCGCTGGCGTCGGAATAGGTGGCGGCCATCTTGGCGAAATCGGCGCCCGTGCGCAGCTGGCGGCTGACTTCTTCGGCGCGCGCGCGGCGCGCGGCGATCTGTTCAGGGCTGGAGTTTTCCGGAATGCGCACGAGAATCTGCGCCAGGTTCAGTTCCACCTGTTCGCTGGCGGCCGCTTTTTCCGCTTCCAGGAAGTTATCCACTTCGGAATCGGAAATCTGGATCTTGGCGTCGACTTCATGCTCGCGCAGGCGCTGCATGATGATTTCATCGCGGATTTCTTCGCGGAAAGTCGCAAACGGCGTGCCTTCCTTTTCCATCTGATTGCGCAGTTCCTGCACCGTCATTTTTTGCTGTTCAGCAATACGGCCAATCGCGCGGTCCAGGGTCAGGTCGTCCACGCGCACGCCCATTTCCTTGGCCAGCTGCATTTGGGCGCGTTCAACAATCATGCGCTCCAGCAATTGACGACGCAGGTCGGCAGGATCGGGCAAGGGCACGTTCTGCGACTTCATGCGCTGCTCCACGCTCTTGATGCGGGCCGCCACTTCATTGCGCGTAATCACCTCGTCATTGACGACGACGGCGATGGAGTCGATGGTCTGGCCACTGCTCGAGGCAGGTGGCGTGAACCCCTTGGCCGGTGCCGTGGCAGCGGGCGTGGCGACAGGCGCTGGCGCAGCCTGTTGCGCCCAGACACTACTGGTCGTGGCGCCGGAAATGGCGCACAACAAAACCGTTGCAATTTTGAGTTGGTGCATACTGGCATTACGCATAATGTGTAGAGCGCTCATGAGTTCAGGTGAATAAAAAAACCGGTTTGTGCCAGCGCCGGGAACACCGGCGGCGGCAACGGTGCCTATCTTAACGGAGTGGCTGGCTCAGTGTCTGGTAACCAGGGATGGTTTTTGTAAAAGTTTCCAGGCCATTCGCGCCCAGGCCCAGGCCATTCGACAAGCCCGTCAATTCCAGCTGGAAGAAGATCGGCGTCGAAACAGTCTTGTTCGTCGTCACGAAACGCTGCGCTCCCATGCGGAACACCCAGCAATCGCCCTTGTATTCCAGGCCGACCAGGCTTTCCAGCATGCTGCGATCCTTCAGGGAGTAACTGATGCGTCCCACGCCATACAGACGGTCCGTCAACGGCCATTGCGTCGACACTTCCGCATTGCGCAAACTGCCACGCTGGAAACGATTACTGAAATTCAATACTTTCTTGACACCGGGCTGATATTGCAAGGTGTAGTTGTAGCTCATCAACTGGCGATCGCTGGGATTGTACTGTACCAGGCTGTCGACGGTCCAAGTCTCGGACACGCGGCCCGTTGCCGCCAGCAGGATATCCGAACGCGACTGGTTGACGGGCGTGGTCGAATTGAGCTGCACGCGCTGGTCGGCAAAATAGAAACGCTGGCCGAAGGTCAGGCGCATGCGCTCCGTGCCGTCCGACTGCAGGAAGCGCGAGACGACGGCGGCCGTGACCTGGTTGGCATCGCCGATGCGGTCGCTGCCGACAAAACGGTTTTCCGTGAAGATCTGCGTCAGGTTGAAGGTGCCGTCGGCCGTATCGAATTTCGGAAACTGCGACTGGTCGCGGTACGGCGTGTAGACATAGAACAGGCGCGGCTCCAGCGTTTGCGTGCCGCCCTTGGCGCCAAACAGATTCGTGTCGCGCTCAAACACCAGGCCGCTGTCGACCGAGAAAGTCGGCACGACGCGCGTAAACGAGGTATCCGGAAACAGCGCCTTGGTCCTGGCGTCATTGTCGAGCTGATACGCACTGGCATTGAGCATCAGCTTGGGCGTGATGAAGTAGCCAGGGCGCATGATGGGGAAACTCACTTGCGGCACGGCCACCAGGCGCGACCCTTGCACCAGGGTCGGGTGCGCAAAGCGCGTCGCTTCCGCGTCGAAGGTCCAGTCGAAACCGCCCCAGACGTCATATTTGCCAGCGTGGAAGTTCACCGCCGGCAAGCGGTCATACGGGCGCGGCACGGTCACCGTGGGATCGGGATCCTGCAGCACCTGGTAATTCTGCACGCGCGCCGTCAGGCTCCAGTCCTCGGTGCGGTAATCGGTGCGCAATTCGCGCAGCAACTGGCGCTCGGTGGCGGTGGCAACGGTTTTCGAGAAATCGTTCGGGTAATTATTGTCGGACGCCTCGCGCAAATCCCAGCTGTAGCTCCAGCCCTTGGCCAGCGCCTGCTCATGCTTGGACTTGATCATGTAGCGGTTGGTCTTGGTCTGCTTGTCGTTTGGCAAGAACTCGAACGACGTCTCGCCCTGATACAGGCCGGCATCCGTCTCGCCCATGTAGCGGCCCGTCGCACCGAGCTGGATGCCGCGCCGCTGGATGTAGCGCGGGTACAGGGTCAGGTCGCGGTTCGGCGCGATGTTGAGGTAATACGGCATCAGCAGCTCGAAACCGTTCTTCGAGGCAAAGCCCGGCGTGGGCGCCAGCCAGCCCGAGCGGCGCGCACCGGACAGCGAAAACGAGATGCCCGGCGTGCCCAGGATCGGCACGTCCTTGAAATAGATGATGGTCTTGCTGCCGGTACCCACGTCGCGGCCCGTATCGAGGTTCAAGGTGCTCGATTTCAGGTACCAGTCCGGATTCGGCCCTTCGCAGGTACTGTAAGTACCATCGATGACATTGGCTTCATCGGGGTTGATGAAGTCGACGCGCTCGGCCTTGCCCTGGCCGCCGCCCACTTCGAAGCGGTACGTCGGGTTGAGCAGGAAACCCTTGCCGGTCTCCATGTTCAGCTTCAGGACGTCGCCCGTGTAGTAATCCCCGAAACGCCACATCTTGATATGGCCCTCGGCGTCGAACTCATCTTCAACTTGTTTGTAACAAGCTGTATCGGCCGTCATTTTTGTGGTTTTTCCGCGCTCGATCACGACATTTTGATCGAGATTGAGCTCCCTTTCGGGGCGTCCCTTCATGCTGTTCGCCGTCATGACGGTGGGCGCATCGGGATCTTCCACATGAACCGGACGCGGCGCTTTCTGGGCGTGGACAGGCACCGTCGTGGCGGCGACGAGCGCGCTGATGGCGAAAGCCCAGCGCTGCGAAGGGGGGGAGGCCGAAAACCAGCTCATGAATTGGAAGGGGCAAGCACCATTGACAGGCGATTTTTTGATTTGAATCCCTTATTATATGGGAATCTGCACCATCAACCCGATTCCACAGGCCGCTTAATGTCATTCTCCCCAAATTCCCCTGCCGCGCCGGCCTCCGCCGACGCTCGCCTGACCCTGTTGAAAGCCTGGTTGGCCCCGCTGAACCTCGTCGCGCCCGATTCCGCCCGCCCCGCTTCCAGCGATGCGAGCTTCCGCCGCTACTACCGCCTCGATGTCTTGCCCGGCGATACAACCTTGCCAGGAAAGACACTGATCGCCATGGATGCGCCGCCCGAGCGCGAAAACGTGCCCGCCTTTGTCAAGGTGGCCGGCTTGCTGAAAGGCGCCGGCGTGTCCGTGCCCGAGATCATCGCGCAAGACCTGGAGCAGGGCTTCCTGCTGCTCTCCGACCTGGGCACGACCACCTACCTCGACGCCCTGAACCACGACAACGCCAGCGTGCTGTACGCCGAAGCGCTCGAGTCGCTGATGAAAATCCAGCTGGCCAGCCAGCCGGACGTCTTGCCCGAATTCGACCGCGCCTTCATCCTGCGCGAAATGAATCTGTTCCCGGAATGGTTTATCGGCAAGCACCTGGGCGCCACCTTGACGGATGTGCAACAAACCCAGCTGGACAAGGTCTTCGAAGCCATCACGGCGAATATCTTGTCGCAGCAGCAAGTTTTCATGCACCGCGACTACCATTCTCGCAATTTGATGCACATCAACGATGGTTCACTCCCCAATCCCGGCATCCTCGATTTCCAGGACGCCGTCTTCGGCCCCGTCACCTACGACATCGCCTCGCTGCTGCGCGACGCGTATATCCAGTGGGATGAAGAACTGGTGCTCGACTGGGTGATCCGCTACTGGCAGCGCGCCAAGCAGCTGGGCTTGCCAGTCAATCCCGACATCGACGCCTTCTACCGCGATTTCGAATTCACGGCCCTGCAACGCCATTTGAAAATTCTCGGCCTGTTCGCGCGCCTGAATTACCGCGACGGCAAGGATCTGTACATGGGCGACCTGCCAACCGTGCTCGACTACGTGCGCAAAACGGCCAACCGCTACACGGAACTCAAGCCGCTGGTCCGTTTGCTCGATGCCCTGGAGAATAAAACGCCGCAAGTTGGCTACACCTTCTGATCACTTCAGAGCAATTTACAATGAATCAGAAAACGAGTATTCCATGAAAGCCATGATCTTTGCCGCAGGCCGCGGTGAACGGATGCGTCCGCTTACCGATACCTGTCCCAAACCGCTGCTGAAAGTGCGCGGCCGTCCGCTGATCGTCTGGCACGTGCTGAACCTGGTGCGCGCCGGCATCACGGACATTGTCATCAACCATTCGCACCTGGGCCACCAGATCGAGGCAACCCTGGGCGATGGCAGCGCGTACGGCGCGCGCATCGCGTATTCGCCCGAGACCACGCCGCTGGAAACGGCAGGCGGCATCGCCCAGGCGCGCCACCTGCTGGGCGATGAACCCTTTCTCGCCATTTCCGGCGACATCTATTGCCCGTATTTCGACTTCAAGCAGGTACTCGACGTGCTGGCCGACAAGGACGTGCTGGGCACGCCGTATCCGGCCGACCAGCGCGACATCGCCTGGACTTACCTGGTGCCCAATCCCGACTTCCACCCACAGGGCGACTTCGGCCTGACCTTGTTCGCGATCAACAATACGGACGATACCAAGTGGACCTTCGCCAACATCGGCGTGTACCGTCCCGAGATGTTCGACGGCATCACGCCCGGCAGCCACGCCAAGCTGGGCGATTTGCTGCGCCGGTACGCGGACCAGGGCCGCGTGGGCGGCGAAGTCTATCCCGGCGAGTGGACGAATGTCGGCACGCCAGCGCAGCTCGACGTACTCAACGGCGTCACGGCCAAGGCCAGCGCAACATGATGGCCAACTACGCGGCCCGGCGCGCGGCGCTGCTGGCGCAGATGCTGCCGGGCAGCGTGGCCATCCTCGCCACGGCGCCCGAAGTGCCGCGCAACAGCGATTGCGATTATCCATACCGCCACGACAGCTATTTCTATTACCTGAGCGGCTTTACGGAACCCGACAGCGCCGTGGCCCTCGTGGCCGCCAGCGCCACGGCGCCCGCGCGCGCCATCCTGTTTTGCCGCGCCAAGAACACGGAGCGCGAAATCTGGGACGGTTTCCGCCACGGCCCCGAGGCGGCGCGCACGACGTTCGGCTTCGACGGCGCCTTCCCCATCGAGGAACTCGACGTGGAAATGACGCGCCTGCTGGCCGACGCCCCCGCCATTTACTATGCGCTGGGCGGCAGCCTCGATGCGCAGGTCAAGGTCTGGCTGCACAACGTGCGGCAAAAGGCCCGCAGCGGCGTCACGGCGCCCGCCATCGCGCATGACATCAACGGCATGCTCGACGCCATGCGCCTGCTGAAAGATACGGAAGAACAGGGCCTGATGCGCCGCGCGGCCGCCATTTCCAGCGCCGCCCACGTGCGCGCCATGCGCGCCACGCGGCCCGGCATGCACGAATACGCGCTGGAAGCGGAGCTGCTGTACGAATTTCGCCGCAGCGGCGCGCAATTCCCCGCGTATTCCTCCATCGTGGCCGGCGGCGGCAACGCCTGCATCCTGCATTACAGCGCCAACAACGCGGTATTAACCGACGGCCAGCTGGTGCTGATCGACGCCGGCTGCGAACTCGATGGCTACGCCTCCGACATCACGCGCACCTGGCCCGTCAACGGCCGCTTCAGCGGCCCGCAGCGGGCGCTGTATGAGCTGGTGCTGGCCGCGCAACAGGCAGCGCTGGACATGCTGCGCCCCGGCTTGCCGCACAGCGCCATCCACGAGGCGGCCGTGCAGGTGCTGGCGCAGGGCATGCTGGACCTGGGTTTGCTGGACCGGCAGAAAAGCGGTGGCGTGCAGGACGTCATCGCCGACAAGGCCTATATGCCCTTCTACATGCACGGCACCAGCCACTGGCTGGGCATGGACGTGCACGACGTGGGCGCCTACCGAGACACGGGTGCGCCCGGCAAGCCGTGGCGCGCGCTGGAAGCTGGCATGGTGCTGACGGTGGAACCTGGCATCTATGTGCGCCCCGGCGCGGGCGTGCCGGAGCAGTTCTGGCATACCGGCATCCGCATCGAAGACGACGTGCTGGTCACGCCGCAAGGCCATGAAGTCTTCAGCACGGCGCCCAAAAGCGTCGCTGAAATCGAACAACTGATATCACAGGATTAACGCCGTCGCATGCATACACCGTCCACTTTCGATCTCGCCATCTGCGGCGCCGGCCCCGTCGGCATGGCGCTGGCCGCCCTGCTGGTGCAGCGGGGCAGCCGCGCCGCCGGCATCGCCCTGCTCGACGCCAAATCCCTCGATCAAGCCAGGCGTGACCCGCGCACCATCGCCCTGTCGCACGGCAGCCGCCAGATTCTCGAGGAAGCGGGCGCCTGGCCCGTGGAGGCGACACCTATTCACCAGATTCACGTCTCGCGCCGCGGCCAGTTCGGGCGCAGCCTGATGGACCGCAGCGAGCATGGCGTCGAGGCCCTCGGCTATGTAGCCCGTTACGGCGCCGTCGTCAGCGCGCTGGCCGACGTGTGCGAACGCCTGGGCGTGGCCAGCCTGCGCCCGGCCCTGGTGACGGGCAGCGTGGAAGACGCCGACGGCGTCTGCGTGCAGCTGGAACAGGATGGCGCCGCGTCGAGCTTGCGCGCCAGCCTGCTGGTGCAGGCCGAAGGCGGCCTGTTCGGTCAGCAGCAGGAACGCGCCGTCAGCCGCGATTATGGCCAAAGCGCCATCATTGCCCATGTGCGCACCAGCGATCCCGTCGCCCACCGCGCGTACGAGCGCTTCACCGATGAAGGCCCGCTGGCCCTGCTGCCGCAGGACGACGGCTACGCGCTGGTGTGGTGCGTGCCGCCCACGCGCGCCGAACAATTGCTGGCCCTCGACGACGCGGCCTTCCTGGCGCGCCTGGGCGCCGCCTTCGGCAGCCGCCTGGGACGCTTTAGCCACACGACGGCGCGCCTGGCCTATCCGCTGGGCCTGAACGCGCAGACGGGTGGCACGGCGCGCACGGTCGCCATCGGCAATGCGGCGCAAACCCTGCATCCGGTGGCGGGACAGGGCCTGAACCTGGGCTTGCGCGACGCCGCCGTGCTGGCCCGCGTGCTGGCGCAGGACAGCAGCCCGGCCGGGCTGGAACGCTACGCCAGCCTGCGCCAGGCAGACCGGGGGCTTACCGTGCGCGTGACCGACACCATGGCGCGCATCTTCACGGGCAGCGCGCCCACGCAAGGCTTGCTGGGCCTGTCGCTGGGCTTGCTGGACGCATTCCCGCCGGCACGCAAGGCACTGGCCGGATTGATGATGTACGGCCGCCGCTGAGTCTTGACAATAAGGAAATAGCTGGGGCGAAAAAGAAACAGGCGGGCGATCCGGCATGGAGTAAACGGCCCGCGGATGCGACAATGGCTGTCACCTGGCTTTTGGCGACCGTTCCATGACAGATGCATTGCCCGCAGCACCGCCTGCCGCTCTTCCCGAAGTGCTGTTTTCCCGCCTGCTGGAAGACGCCCTCGACGCCGTCATCATCATCGACGAGCAGTGCCGCATCCGCTATATCAATGGCGCCATGCAGGCATTGTCCGGCTATGCCAGCGGAGAATTGCTGGGCCAGACCCTGAACGGCCTGCTGCCCGACGCCGTCGGCGCCCAGCACGATAACCACGTGATCAACTACATCCGCAGCTCGCGCACCTCCAGCGTGCTGGGCAAGATACGCGAATTCGCCATCCGCCACCGCGACACGCAAATGATCCCCATCGAAATGAAGGCGCTGGACCTGGGCGTGGTCGACGGCATGCGCTATTTCGGCGCCTTTTTGCTCGACGTGCGCGAACGGCGCGAACTGGCGGCAAAAAACGCCAGCCTGCTGGCGCAGTTGGAACAGCAGGCGCTGCACGATGCGCTGACGTCGCTGCCCAACCGGCGCGCCTATGAAGCGCAGGCCGAGCAGGCGATGGCGCGCGCGGCGCGCAGCGGCGCCGCCCTGAGCGTGGGCGTGGCCGATCTCGACCATTTCAAAAAGATCAACGACCGCTATGGTCATGCCGTGGGCGACGCCGTGCTGCGCACGGTGGCGCAGGCGCTGCGCGACACGGGGCGCATCACCGACGTGGCGGCGCGCCTCGGTGGCGAGGAGTTCGGCCTGCTCTTCCCCGACGCCAGCCTGCAACAGGCACACCAGGTGGCCGAGCGCATCCGCGCGGCCGTGGCAGCGGCGGTCACCGTGCTGCCCGACGGCAGCCCGCTGCACGTCACCATCAGCATCGGCGTGGCGCCGCTGGTACAAGGCGCCAGCCTGGACGCGGCCATCTCGGATGCCGACAAGGCGCTGTATGTCGCCAAGCACCAGGGACGCAACCAGGTCGTCGCGGCAGCGGCCGGCCAATAAAAACGGCCCGCGCAGGGCGGGCCGCTCGTCTTGCACCGAGAGACTTTACTCGATTGCCTTGACCATATCCTCGATCACCTTCTTGGCGTCGCCAAACACCATCATCGTGTTCGGCTGGTAGAACAGGTCGTTGTCCAGGCCCGCATAGCCGGACGCCATCGAACGCTTGTTGACGATGATACTCTTGGCTTTATACGCTTCCAGGATCGGCATGCCGGCGATCGGCGATTTCGGGTCTTTCGCCGCCGGGTTGACAACGTCGTTCGCACCCAGCACCAGCACCACGTCCGTCTGGCCGAATTCGCCGTTGATGTCTTCCATCTCGAAGACCTGGTCGTACGGCACTTCCGCCTCGGCCAGCAGCACGTTCATGTGGCCCGGCATGCGCCCTGCCACCGGATGGATCGCATACTTGACGGTGATGCCCTTGTGCGTGAGCTTTTCCACCAGTTCTTTCAACGAATGCTGCGCGCGCGCCACGGCCAGGCCGTAGCCGGGCACGATGATGACGGTTTCCGCATTGCCCATGATGAAGGCGGCGTCGTCGGCCGAACCCGATTTCACGGGACGCTGTTCCTGCGCGCCCGCCGCGCCTGCGGCCGGCGCATCGCCGCCGAAGCCGCCCAGGATGACGTTGAAGAACGAACGGTTCATGGCCTTGCACATGATGTACGACAGGATCGCGCCGGACGAACCAACGAGCGAACCGGCGATGATCAGCATCGAGTTATTCAGCGAAAAACCGATGCCGGCCGCGGCCCAGCCCGAGTAGCTGTTGAGCATCGACACCACCACCGGCATGTCGGCGCCGCCGATGGGAATGATGATCAGCACGCCCAGCGCAAAGGCGATGACGGCCATGACGATGAACGGCGTCCACGCCGGTTCGACGCCGTCGGCGAAGCAGAACACCAGGCCCAGCGCGATCATCACCAGCGCCAGCACCAGGTTGAGCATGTGCTGGCCCTTGAAGCTGACGGGTGCGCCCTGGAACAGGCGGAACTTGTATTTGCCCGACAGCTTGCCGAAGGCAATCACCGAACCGGAGAACGTGATGGCGCCGACAAAGGTGCCGATGAACAGCTCGAAGCGGTTACCGATGGGCAGCGCCTCGCCGTTCTTGGCAATATTGAAGGCCCACGGTTCCGACACGGCCGCCACGGCGATGCACACGGCCGCCAGACCGATCAGCGAATGCATGGCCGCCACCAGTTCCGGCATCTTCGTCATTTCCACGGTTTTCGCCAGGTAGGCGCCGATGGCGCCGCCCGTGACGATGCCGATGATGACGAGGGTCAGGCCCATGCCGCCCGTCTGCTGTTCCTTCAGTTTCAGGATCAGCGCCACGGTGGTGACGGCGGCAATGGCCATGCCGCTCATGCCGAAGGCATTGCCGCGGCGCGCCGTCGAGGGCGACGACAGGCCTTTCAAGGCCTGGATGAAGCACACCGAGGCGATCAGGTACATCATCGTCACCAGGTTCATGGTGACGAAGCTCATGGCGTGACTCATTCTTTTGCTCCTTGCTTGGCTTTCGGTTCTTTTTTACGGAACATCTCGAGCATGCGCTGCGTGACGAGGAAGCCGCCAAACACGTTGACGGCGGCCAGCGCCACGGCCAGGGTGCCGGCCGCCTGCGCCAGCGGGCCTTGCGTCAGGCCGGCCGCCAGCATGGCGCCAACGATGATGATGGCGGAAATGGCATTGGTGACGGCCATCAGCGGCGTATGCAGCGCCGGTGTGACGGTCCAGACGACGTGGTAGCCGACATAAATGGCCAGCACGAAGATGATCAGGTTAATGATGGTGTGACTGATTTCCATGATGTTGTTCTCTCCGGGCGCCGCGTTATTTTCTGAGGATGTCATTGCCCGCGCAAACCAGGCTGGCCTTGATGATTTCATCCTCGCGGTCGATCAGCAATTGGTCGTCCTTGTCGATGATGAGCTTTAAAAAGTCCAGCACGTTGCGCGCATACAGGGCCGACGCATCGGCCGCCACCAGGGTCGCCAGATTCGGTTCGCCCACGATGTAGACGCCGTGCTTCAGCACCGTCTTGCCCAGTTCCGAGAGCGGGCAGTTGCCGCCCTGCTCCACGGCCAGATCGACGATGACGGAGCCGGGTTTCATGGCTTTCACCGTTTCTTCGGAAATGAGCACGGGCGCGGCGCGGCCGGGGATCAGCGCGGTGGTGATGATGATGTCGGCCAGTTTCGCCCGTTCATGCACCAGTTCGGCCTGGCGGCGCATCCAGTCGGCCGGCATGGCGCGCGCATAGCCGCCCGCACCCTTGGCAATCTCTTTTTCTTCATCCGTGAGGAAAGGCACGTCGAGGAACTTGGCGCCCAGCGACTCCACTTGTTCCTTGACGGGCGGACGCACGTCGGACGCCTCGATGACGGCGCCCAGCCGCTTGGCCGTGGCGATCGCCTGCAAACCTGCCACGCCCACGCCCATGATCAGCACGCGGGCCGCCTTGACGGTGCCGGCCGCCGTCATCAGCATCGGCATGAAGCGTTGATAGGTATTCGCCGCCACCAGCACGGCCTTGTAGCCGGCGATGTTCGCCTGCGACGACAGCACGTCCATCGACTGCGCGCGCGTGATGCGCGGCACGGCTTCCAGCGCGAAGGCGGACAGGCCGGCCGTGGCCATGGCGGCGATATTGTCCGCATCAAACGGGTTGAGCATGCCGATCAGCACCGTGCCGCTGGCCATCAGGGCCCGTTCACCGGCATCGGGCGCACGCACCTTGAGCACGATGGCGCAGCCATAGGCTTCCTGGGCGGTGCCGATCTGCGCGCCGGCGGCGGCATACGCGTCGTCAGGAATCGAGGCTTGCAGGCCCGCTCCCGACTGCACGACGATCTGATGCTTGGCTGCCAGCTTCTTGACTGTCTCGGGCGTGGCTGCCACCCGCGTTTCACCAGGCCGTGTTTCGGCCGGTATGCCTATCCTCATGATGCCTCCGCTAATTGATAAACTGACTAGAATCTAACACGGAAAGCAGCGCGTTAAACGTTTGTGAACCAGCAACTTTTAGTTGTACGACACTAATTTACCCCTAATACCAATCCTCGTTCCGCCATGCGGTATGGCGCCCGTATTGTGGGAAAGGTGTGTCAATCTCACCACAGTCGAGCACGTGTGCGCGCTTGTTTTGACCACCGGTAAAGCCTATATTAGCGGGCGTTTCCTGCCATCTTGCCGCCTAAGCCCCCATGCTAGTGCGCTCCCCGGGAGAGACGTAAGTACCTCCCACCGCTATTTGCTAAAACGTTGTCATTTATCAATATGTCCGCGCAACAGAAGGCCGGGTTCAAACCGCGCGCGCAGAACAAGATAAAATGTCGGCTCTTTCAAGGATGGAATCATGCCGAGAATCTGGAAACCCTCTGTCACCGTTGCCGCCATCGTCGAGCGCGACGGCCTGTTTTTACTGATTGAAGAAGAGACCAGCGAAGGCATCAAGATCAATCAACCGGCCGGTCACCTCGACCCGTTCGAGTCGCTGGAACAGGCGGTGATCCGCGAAACGCTGGAAGAAGCGGCCTACGATTTCATCCCCACGGCACTGGTCGGCATGTACATGTCGCGCTATCAGTCACTGCGCACGGGCGAGGACGTGACCTATTTGCGCTTCACCTTTTGCGGCACGGCCGGCGCCGAGCATGACCGTCCGCTGGACGAAGGCATCATCCGCACCCTGTGGATGACGCGCGACGAGCTGGCGGCGTGCCAGGAACGCCACCGCAGCCCGCTGGTGCTGCAGTGTGTGGACGAATACCTGGCCGGCCGGCGCGCGCCGCTGGCCCTGCTGCACACGCATGCGTCCGTTTTCAATAGCGCATAGCAATACGCATTGCCATATTATTAAAGTAACTGGAAAGCAAGATGAGCAAGAAGAAAGTCGTTATCGGCATGTCGGGCGGGGTCGATTCCTCGGTCGCGGCATGGATGCTGAAGGAACAAGGCTATGAAGTCATCGGCCTGTTCATGAAAAACTGGGAAGATGACGACGATTCGGAATACTGCTCCACGCGCCAGGACTGGATCGACGCGGCCAGCGTGGCCGACGTCATCGGCGTCGATATCGAAGCCGTCAATTTCGCCTCCGAATACAAGGACCGCGTGTTCGCCGATTTCTTGCGCGAATACCAGGCTGGCCGCACGCCGAACCCGGACGTGCTGTGCAACGCCGAAATCAAGTTCAAGGCCTTCCTCGACCACGCCATGACGCTGGGCGCCGACCTGATCGCCACCGGCCACTATGCGCGTGTGCGCCAGGCGCCCACCGATGCGGGCCGTTATGAGCTGCTGAAAGCCGTCGACGCCAGCAAGGATCAAAGCTACTTCCTGCACCGTTTGAACCAGGCGCAGTTGTCCAAGACCTTGTTCCCGCTCGGTGAAATCCCGAAGACGCAAGTGCGCCAGATCGCCGAGAAACTGGCCCTGCCGAACGCGCAAAAGAAGGATTCGACGGGCATCTGCTTTATCGGCGAACGTCCGTTCCGCGAATTTTTGAACCGCTACCTGTCCTACAAGCCAGGCCCGATGAAAACGGCCGACGGCAAGACCGTGGGCGAACACGTGGGACTGAGTTTTTATACCCTGGGCCAGCGCAAGGGCATCGGCATCGGCGGCGTGAAGTCGTACCAGAACGCCGACGGCAGCAGCGACGCCTGGTATGTGGCGCGCAAGGATATCGCCAACAATACCTTGTGGGTGGTGCAGGGTCATGACCACCCGTGGCTGCTGTCACCGGCCTTGACGGCCGACCAGGCCAGCTGGGTGGCGGGTGTGGCGCCGCAGGCGGGCGCCTTGAGCGCCAAGACGCGCTACCGCCAGGCCGACGTGGCTTGCCACTTGCTGCCGGAGGGGAATGAACACTTCAGCCTGGCCTTCGACCAGGCGCAATGGGCCGTCACGCCGGGCCAGTCGGCCGTGCTGTACGACGGCGACGTGTGCCTGGGCGGCGGCATTATCGCCAGTTCAACCGGGGTGCTGTAATAATTGTATGCGTAAAGTTCAGTATCAACGCCTGAGAAAATCGTAGCGAGCGGCAGTGAGGCTCGGCGCCCCCGTTGGCCCGAGAAGCGCAGCTGTACTTTAGTACAGTGAGCATCGCCGGCCGCAAATCGCGACGCGCAGTAGATTTAATCAGGCGTCCTTCTGAGCAGCGGCCAGCGCCTGCTGCTGCTTGCGCACCATGGCAATGACCGTGTTGCGCACGGTTTTCAGGACCGTGTCGGCCATGAACGGTTTCACGATGAAGCCCGACACGCCCATGGCGTGGGCCGCCTGCAGCGAGGCGGCATCGATGCCGCCCGAGACCATGAAAATGAGCGTCTTCGGATACTGGGCGCGGATGGTCTGCACCACATTGCTGCCATCTTCCACCTGCTCACGCGCGATGCAGACGAAATGCGGATGGTGCTTGACCAGCAGCGCCAGCCCCAGCGCGCTCGTATGCGTCTGCCCGCAGACATCGTAGCCGCCATCGGTCAGGACCGTATTCAGCAGGCCGCGCGCCACGGCGCTGCTATCGATCAGGACTGTCTTTAACATCATGATTTACTTCCCTTGCTTGATTGTTCTTGCCTGGCGCTCTACTTTTCCCACGCCAGCTTGTTCCAGGTCACGCCCAAGGTCACATCCGTTTTGAGCGCAACTAACTTTCTTGAAAGATACAGTATTTCCCGCTCTTTTCGCAGGCTTTCACCGAGCGCACCGGGCAAAATGCCCGCGCCGGCCATCACGGCGTCGATATTGCCGTAGGCACGCAACAGTTTCGCGCCCGTTTTCAAGCCGATCTTCGACACGCCGGGAATGCTGTCGGTGACGTCGCCCATCAGCGCCAGCAGGTCGGGCAGCAGTTCCGGCGGCACGCCGAACTTTTTCTCGACCCAGGCGTGGTCGTGCCAGATGCCCTTGAAGTGATCCCAGACGAGCGCGCCGTGGGCGATCAGGCCATGCAAGTCCTTGTCGGTGGTGGCGATGACGGCCGCGCCGCGCCCCTCGTGCAGCCAGCGCATGACGGCCGTGCCGATCACGTCGTCGGCCTCGACCTCGGGAATGCTGACCACATGCATGCCGAAGCTGGCCAGGGTGTCATAAAAGCCGGGCAAGGCGTCGCGCAGCACCTGCGGCATGGGCTGGCGCCCCTCGCGGTAACCGGCATACAGGGCGTGGCGCCAAGTCGGGCCACCAAAGTCGAAGGCCGGCAGGATGTGCGTCGGCTCATGGTCGTTGATGAGGGTGCGGAATGACGACAGCGCATGGCGCAGCGCGATCTCCGCCTTCAGGTCGGAATCGGGTTCAGGACTGGCTTCGTAGACGCGGCGTACGATATTCAAGCCGTCGATAGCGAGGAGTCGGGCCATGCGGTAAGTGGATACTGATTGAATTGATCATTTTACCGTATGGAGCAAGCACTATTCCCCGCGAATTCCGCTTGGCAGGTTTTACGCGGCGTAACAACGCCTAACAAAACCGTAGCGAGCGGAAGTGAATTGTGGCTAAGAAGCGCAACCGTACTCAAGTACGGTGAGCATCGCAGGCCGCAAGTCGCGACGCGCAGTAGGTTTGGTTCGGCGTTCTCATTTGGCGAAATCGTAGAGCCCGCCTTTTTCCAGGGCGCGCTGGTAGGCCGGGCGCGCGTGGATGCGCTGCAGGAACGCCGTCAGCTTCGGCAAGCGCTCGTCGAGTCCGCCGCGCATGGCGGCCGCTTCCAGCGGAAAACTCATCTGGATGTCGGCCGCCGTGAATTCATTGCCGGCAAACCATTTGGTTTTCTCCAGCTCCGCTTCCATGTAGGCCAGCTGGCTATTAATATTGGGCAGGACGAAGCTGCTCTTGACCTTGCTGGCGATGCCGCGCGCGATCGGCTTGACGAAAAACGGCATCGGCGACGATTCGACCTTGTCGAACACCAGCTTCATCAGCAGCGGCGGCATGGCCGAGCCTTCCGCGAAATGCAGCCAGTAAGTCCAGCGCAGCTTGTCCGGCGTGCCCGCCGCCGGTATCAAGCGGCCATTGCCGTAGCGCTCGACCAGGTAGTCGATGATGGCGCCCGATTCGGCGATGGTGTTGGCGCCATCCGTGATCACGGGCGACTTGCCCAGCGGATGCACGGCTTTCAAGGAAGCGGGCGCCAGCATGGTTTTCGGGTCGCGCTGGTAGCGCTTGACCTCGTAGTCGAGGCCCAGTTCCTCGAGCAGCCAGAGCACGCGCTGCGAGCGCGAGTTGTTCAGATGGTGGACGACGATCATGGTTTTCCCGGTAACGATGGTTGAGTTCCAGTATAGCCGGGGACGGCCGGATCGGGTCGGCGCAAGCGAATCGACGAAAAAATTGCGAAAAACAGTATTTTCAATTGATAACTTTTCAATAATCCCTTATCTTGTTTTGTTTCCAATCAGTAAGGAAACCCCTGTGGATTTCGACGCAAACAACACTACTCCCCGGCAAGAAGCCATCACCTTCAGCGCCACCGGCAGCGAATACTTCCGTATCTGGATCGTCAACCTGCTGCTGAGCATCGTCACCCTGGGCATTTATTCCGCCTGGGCCAAGGTGCGCCGCAACCGCTACTTCTATTCGAGCACCCACCTGGCGGGCGGCAGCTTCGAATACCATGGCAACGCCGTGGCCATCCTGAAAGGCCGCATCGCGGCCGTGGTGCTGATCGCCGGCTACAACATCGCCTTCCAGGTCTCGCCCGTCGTCGGCTTGCTGATGTTCGTGCTGCTGGCCGCCATCCTGCCCTGGCTGGTCTGGAAAAGCCTGCAATTCAAGCTGTACAACACCAGCTATCGCGGCATCCGCTTCGGCTTTGGCGGCAGCGCCAAGGAAGCCTACAAATATTTCCTGTGGCTGCCCATCCTGAATACCTTCACGGGCGGCCTGATGACGCCTTTCCTGCACCAGCGCCTGAAGCGCTTCCAGCACACGCAAAGCCGTTTCGGCGCCACCCATTTCAGCTTTGACGCCACGGTCGGCAGCTTCTACAAGACCTACCTGCTGTTCTTCGCGCTGCTGCTGGGCGGCTTGCTGGTCCTGATTTTCGTCGTCTTCGGCAGCGTGTTCGCCTCGTTTGCGGCCAATGCGAATGACAAGACCAAGGTGGGCAGCCTGCTGTTTGCCATCGGCGCCTTGTACCTGTGGGCGTTCACCGTGCTGCCGCTGTTCCTGACCATGATCCAGAACCTGATCTGGAACCATACGCGCCTGCAGCAACACCAGTTCCAGTCGCAGCTGACCTGGGGCCGCACCACCTTCGTCATGCTGAGCAACCTGCTGGGCATCGTCGTCACCCTGGGCCTGTTTACGCCATTCGCCCATGTGCGCTGGCTGAAGTACCGCCTGGAAGCGACTTCCATGCTGGTGCACGGCAGCCTGGACGAATTTGTCGCCGCCACGGGCCAGCAAGTGTCGGCCACGGGCGAAGGCATGGTCGACCTGCTGGACTTCGACCTGTCGCTGTAGCATGACGCCCGATCACGACGCGCCGGGCGCGGCCCCCGTGCCAGCGCGCTATTTCGACGGCCAGACCTCACGCCTGTACCACGTCACGCTCAGCGTGCGCGATGGTCAGGCCGTGCTGGCCGGCGACATTGAGCGCAGCTGCCCCTTGGGCGAGCTGCACGTGTCCGAACGCAGCAGCCACGCCGTGCGCAAGGTCAGTTTTGCCGATGGCGCCTACCTGGAAATCGCCGACCAGCTTGCCTTCAACAGCCTGCTGCACGACACGGGCCACCGCGACGGCTGGGTGGTGCGGCTGCAGCAAAGCTGGCGCGGCGCCCTGCTGGCCACGGTCGCCACCGTGCTGGCCCTGTGGCTCAGCTACCAGTACCTGCTGCCGCTGGCGGCCAAGGGCATCGCGTACACCCTGCCGCAGTCTGTCGAACGGCAGCTGGGCCAGGGCGTGCTCGACATGCTGGACCGCCATGTGTTCGCGCCCAGCCAGCTCGATGGCGCGCGCCAGCAAGCCTTGCGCGCCCAGTTCGCGCGCCTGGCCACGCCAGGCGACAGCACGCCCGTGCACCGCATCGTTTTCCGCAAGAGCAAGATCGGCCCGAACGCGTTTGCCCTGCCATCCGGCGACATCGTGCTGACGGACGAAATGATCGAACTGCTGCCGGACGACCTGGCCATCATGGGCGTGCTGGCGCATGAGCTGGGGCATTTGCAGCAGCGCCACCTGACGCGGCGCATCATCCAGACTTCGGCCGTCGGCGCCGGCGCTGCGCTGCTGTTCGGCGACGTGTCGACGGTGGTGGCGACCCTGCCGCCGCTGCTGCTGGACTTGAAGTATTCGCGCGATGTGGAACGCGACGCAGACGACTACGCCATCGCCATGCTGCGCCAGAACGGCATCCCGCTGGAACACCTGGCGCAAGTGTTTGTCGCCCTGGGCAAGCTGGACGAGGGCACGCCCTACCTGTCGAGCCATCCGGCCAGTACTGAACGCATCGAACGCATCCGCGCCGCACAACGCTGATCCTGCGCGGCATCCACGGGGCGCCGCGTTCTTTCCCACCAGCACGTTCCGCGAATCGAAGGTAGACTCGGCAATATCAGTCTGACTTCACCGGAGTGCCCATGCACCTAGTACCATTTCGCTACCTGACCTTCATTGCGACGGCAGCCATCTTTGTCCTGTCCCTGTTTTACTACGATCATTACTGGCTGCCCGTGCTGGCCGGCGCGCTGACCCTGGTCGGCATCAGCGATCTGCTGCAAACGAAGCGCGCCCTGCGCCGCAACTACCCCATCCTCGCGCATTTCCGTTTCTTCTTCGAGAGCATCCGCCCCGAAATCCGCCAGTATTTCCTGGAAAGCGACAGCGAAGCGACGCCGTTCTCGCGCAGCCAGCGCAGCATCGTCTACCAGCGCGCCAAGGAGCAGACGGACAAGCGTCCGTTCGGCACCCAGCTCGACGTGTATGAAGCGGGCTACGAATGGATCAACCATTCCATCGCTCCCGCCAAGGTGACGGGCCACGATTTCCGCATCGAGATCGGCAACCATCCGGACTGCCCGCGTGAAAAGCCGTATTCGGCCAGCGTCTTCAATATCTCGGCAATGAGCTTTGGCGCCCTGTCGGCCAATGCCATCCTGGCCCTGAACGGCGGCGCGCGCAGCGGCGGCTTCATGCACGATACGGGCGAAGGCAGCATCAGTCCTTATCACCGCGAAAACGGCGGCGACCTGGTATGGGAAATCGGCTCCGGCTATTTCGGCTGCCGCAACCAGGACGGCACGTTTTCGGAAGAGCGCTTCCTCGCCAACGCCAGCTCCGAGCAGGTCAAAATGATCGAGCTGAAAATGTCGCAGGGCGCCAAGCCGGGCCACGGCGGCGTGCTGCCCGGCCCGAAAGTGACGATCGAGATCGCCACCACGCGCGGCGTGATGGTGGGCGAGGATTGCGTCTCGCCGGCCGCGCACAGCGCCTTTTCCACGCCGCTGGAAATGCTGCACTTTATCGACCGCCTGCGCACGCTCTCCGGCGGCAAGCCGACGGGCTTCAAACTGGCCATCGGCCACCCGTGGGAGTTTTTCGCCATCGTCAAAGCCATGCTGGAAACGGGCATCACGCCCGACTTCATCGTTGTCGACGGCAGCGAAGGCGGCACGGGCGCCGCGCCCCTGGAATTCACGGACCATGTCGGTACGCCGCTGCAGGAAGCGCTGGTGCTCGTGCATAACACCCTGGTGGGCGCCAATCTGCGCGAACGCATCAAGATCGGCTGCTCGGGCAAGATCATCACGGCCTTCGACATCGCCCGCCTGCTGGCGCTGGGCGCCGACTGGTGCAATTCGGCGCGCGGCTTCATGTTCGCGCTGGGCTGCATCCAGTCGCAAAGCTGCCACACGGACCGCTGCCCGACCGGCGTGGCCACGCAAGACCCGCAGCGCCAGCGCGCGCTGGTGGTATCCGACAAAATCGCCCGCGTGGCGCACTTCCATCAGAACACCATGAAGGCGCTGGCCGAACTGATCGCCGCCGCCGGCCTGGCGCACCCGCAGGAACTGCGTCCGCACCACCTGGTGCGCCGCATCTCGCCGAACCAGGTGAAACTGGCCTCGGCCCTGCTGCCCTTCCTGGAAGCGGGCCAGCTGCTCGACCCGAGCCAGCTGCCGCAACTGCCGCCCGTGTTCGGCCTGTACTGGCCCAAGGCGCAATCGGCATCGTTCCAGCGCCTCGATTGATACGGCCTTTGCGCAAGTGGAGCAATACCACTTAATAACCACTTGCGCAATTATCTGAATCCAATACAATACCAAAAAAAGGCAGCTTTTCCGGTGATTGTCCAGATGCGTCACCAGGGGCCAGAATACGGACTTGTCGTCATCAGAATGAATACCGGAGGAGTTGCAGCATGGAGCAGGGTTTGCGCGAGAAAGTAGGACAGCTATTCATGGTGGGCTTCGACGCCCTGCAGGCGGACGAGCATATCAAGACCTTGATACGCGAAAAGAAGGTGGGCGGCGTGATCCTGTTCCGCCGCAACGTGCACACGCCCGCGCAAGTGTCGGCCCTGTGCCGCGAGCTGCAGGAGATCAACGCGGAAGTGTCCGACACGCCGCTCTTGATTTCCATCGACCAGGAAGGCGGCATGGTCATGCGCATCGAGCAGGGCGTGACGCCAATTCCCGCCGCGATGGCTTTCCAGGCGGCCGGCTCCATCGAGGACTGCGAACGCATGAACCAGATCTGCGGCGATGAAATGCGCCAGGTGGGCATCAACCTGCTGCTCGCGCCCGTGCTGGACGTGAACAACAACCGCAACAATCCCGTCATCGGCGTGCGCGCGTATGGCGAGGATGCCGCCACCGTCATTGACTACGGCATGGCGGCCATGCGCGGCCAGCGCGCCAGCGGCGTGGCCGTGACAGCCAAGCATTTCCCCGGCCACGGCGACACGGCCATCGATACGCATTACGCCATGGCGCTGGTCCCGCACGACAAGGAACGCCTGCGCGCCGTGGAACTGGCACCCTTCCGCGCAGCCATTGCCGGCGGCGTGGACGCCATCATGACGGCGCACGTGGTCTTCCCCGCCTTCGAGGCCGACACCAGCGTGCCGGCCACCCTGTCGAAAGGCGTGCTGACGGACCTGCTGCGCGGTGAAATGGGCTACAAGGGCGTCGTCATCACCGACTGCCTGGAAATGGCGGCCATTGCCGACGGCATCGGCATCGCCCAGGGCGCCATCGCCACCCTGCAGGCAGGCGCCGACATCGTCCTCATCTCGCACCGCGAAGCGCAGCAGACGGCCGCTATCGATGCCGTCATCGCCGCCGTGGAGCGCGGTGACATTGCGATCTCCCGCATCGACGCGGCTTGTGCGCGCGTGGCTGAACTCAAGCGCAAACGCGCCGTGCGCGACTGGCGTGCGCGCCCCGTCACGCCACCGGCGCTGATGCAACCGGCCGCCATGGCCCTGTCGCAGCTGCTGCAAAAAGCCGCCTTGCGCGTGCAGGGAGACTACCGCCCGCTCGACGCCAGCCTGCCCGTGATCCTGCTGACGGTGGAAGTGCGTTCGCGCAGCGAAATCGACGAAGTGGCGCTGGGCCGCAACAAGGAAGCGCGCAGCTCGATGCTGCCGGCGCTGCTCGAAACGGGCCTGGACGTGCGCGAGTATGCCTTGTCGGCCGAAGCGCTGGACGACGAGGTCAACGAGGCCATCGCCTTTGCGCAAGGCGCGCAGCAGATCGTGCTGCAAACGTATAACGCCATGTTCGTCGACGGCCAGCGCCGCCTCGTCGAAGCCCTGCCGCACGATAAACTGTGGCTGGTGGCGGGCCGTTTACCGTATGACCTGGACCTGGCGCCCAACGCGCAAGGCCGCCTGGCCGCCTTCGGCTGCCGCCCGGCCGCGCTGGTGCCGGTCGTCGACAAGCTGGCTGGCAAAGCGTAAGCGCCGTACTGCAGACGTAAAAAAACCCGCATGCGCGGGTTTTTTTCATTCAGGTTGCTGCGACGGGCGGCAGAGCCGCCACCGCCAGCAAGGCAAACGGCCCGAGGAACAGGCCGATGCCGAACCAGAGTCCCCCGTGGCGGCCGCGCCGGCTGGCCAGCAGCCAGGTGGCGATCGCAAACAGAAACATGAAGATCAACAGTATCGCCATTGCCACTCCTTGCCATGCGGAAATCCCAGTGTAGCCCACTGGCGCACCCGTGACCAGACCTACATCAAGCCCTAACGCTGTACCTGCATCAGGATCACGCGCTTGCTGCTGCCGTCGGCCGGCGGCGTGGCGGACGGCGGCGGCGGCGGACTATCGCAGGAGCCGCAGGAACCGCAACCGCTGCCGCAGCCCGGCGCCACCTTGAAGAAGGTCGACAGCTTCGCCTCATCGAGGCCGCAGCGCACGAGGCCACGTACGATGGCGCGGCGCACGCCCGCCGGCAGGTACTTGGTCGAAAAATGCAGCAGCGCGGCTGCGACGATCAGGGCGACGATCAGGGTTTGCCACATGGTTTTCTCCTAAGCGCCCAGCATCAGGGCGACGCGGTACGTGATGAACGAGGCGGCGTAGGCCAGGGCGAACATGTAGCCGGCCATCAGCAGCGGATAGCGCCAGCCGCCCGTCTCGCGCTTCACCACGGAAAGGGTCGACAGGCACTGCGGCGCAAACACATACCAGGCCAGCAGGGACAGCGCGGTGGCCATCGACCACGAATGGGCGATCAGAGGTTCCAGCGTGGTGGCCAGCGCGTCGCCCGTTTGCGACAGCGCGTACACGGTGCCCAGGGCGCCGACGGCCACTTCGCGCGCCGCCATGCCCGGCACCAGCGCGATGCAGATCTGCCAGTTGAAGCCGATCGGCGCGAAGATCACTTCCAGGCCGCGGCCCAGGATGCCGGCCAGGCTGTAGTAGATCGGCGGATGGATCGCATTGTCCGGCGGGCCGGGGAAGGTGCTGAGGAACCACAGGATGATCATCAGGCTCAGGATGATGGTACCGACGCGCGTGAGGAATATCTTCGCGCGCTCCCACAGGCTGACGGCCAGGTTGCGCAGATGCGGCCAGTGATACGCCGGCAGTTCCAGCATCAGCGGCTGGTTGCCGCGCACGCCCATGCCGCGCTTCATGACCCAGGCCACGGCCATGGCCGAGATGATGCCGGCGAAGTACAGCACGAACAGCACCAGGCCTTGCAGGCTCAGATAGCCCCATACCTGGCGCTCGGGGATGAAGGCGGCGATGATCAGCGCATACACGGGCAAACGCGCCGAACACGTCATCAGCGGCGCGATCATGATGGTGACCAGGCGGTCGCGCGGGTTCTGGATGGTGCGCGCCGCCATCACGCCGGGAATGGCGCAGGCAAAGCTCGACAGCAACGGGATGAAGGCGCGGCCGGACAGGCCCACGCCGCCCATCAGGCGGTCCAGCAAAAATGCCGCGCGCGGCAGGTAGCCGCAGTCTTCCAGGCTCAGGATGAAGAAGAACAAAATCAGGATCTGCGGCAGGAACACCAGCACGCTGCCGACGCCGCCGATGATGCCTTCCACCAGCAAACTTTTCAGGTGACCGTCAGGCATGTTCGCCGTCAGCACGGCGCCCAGGTGGCCCACGCCATCGGTGATCATTTCCATCGGCGTGGCGGCCCAGGCAAACACGGCCTGGAAGATCAGGAACATCAGCACGGCCAGGATGATGGGACCGAATACGGGGTGCAGCACCACGTCGTCGATCTTTTCCGTCAGGTTGCCCTTGTCGCTCGTGTCATTGCTGACGGCGGCCAGGATGCGGCGCACTTCGCGCTGGGTTTCCTCGACGCTGACGGCATCGATGGCCGCCAGCGGTTTCGCTACCACCACCGGCAGCGGCAGCATGGCGTCGATGGCATTCAGCAAGGCTTTTTCGCCGTCGTGCTGCACTGCGACGGTTTCCACCACGGGCATGCCCAGTTCCTGCGACAGCCTGGCCGTGTCGATCAGCATGCCGCGCTTGCGCGCCACGTCCGTCATGTTCAGCGCCAGCAGCATGGGCAAGCCCAGGCGCTTGACTTCCAGCACCAGGCGCAGATTCAGGCGCAAATTGGTGGCGTCGACGACGCAGATGATGGCGTCCGGACGCGGGTCGCCGCGGCGCAGGCCGCCCACCACGTCGCGCGTGATGGCTTCATCGGGCGTGGTGGCCGACAGGCTGTAGGCGCCCGGCAGGTCGAGCAGGCGCACGGGCGTGCCGGCGGGCGAAGTGAAATGGCCTTCCTTGCGCTCGATGGTCACGCCGGCGTAGTTCGCCACTTTCTGGCGCGCGCCCGTCAAACGGTTGAACAGGGCGGTCTTGCCGCAGTTGGGATTGCCCAGCAAGGCAATTTGTGGCTGATGCGGCGGCTTGTGCACGCCCGCATCGACGATAGTTTCGACAGCACCCATGGTCATTCCGGTTGAAGCAGCGGTTGAATCGTAATCAGCGCCGCTTCGAAGCGGCGCAGCGCGAATGTGGCATTGCCGACCTTGATGGCCAGCGGATCGCCACCGGGAATGCCGCGCTTGAGCATGCGGATACGTTCGCCGGGAACGAATCCCAGCTCCATCAAACGGCGGGCCAGGTCGACGCCGTCCTCCGTCTGTCCTGCCGTGTGGGGCGTGATATGCAACACCGTGCCGCTCTGGCCGACTGCCAGCGCATCGAGCGTCATCATGGGTGGAACTAGAGTCATGAGCAAATTCCGTTCAAATTAAGAACACCTGATACCGGCGACGGCGCAAGGCGCCTTGCACCGGTTCGAGGTTTGTGAGGTAAAACGCAACTGTTGCGCATTACCGACAAGCGGCCATTCAATCTGTCCAGACGGCGACCGTCCGAGACAATACCAGCATTATAAACATGAATGCGAATAGTTTTTATTTAGCCCGGAGAGCCGCCCCCATCAAGGGCTGCGTCATACGGGAACATGGCCTGTCAAGCTACGGCGCCAGGCCGCCAACTGCCGCACACTTGATCAAAATCGCTTGCATTGTCCTGCACTTTGCGCGACAATGAAACGTAATGATAATGATTCTCATTAAAACACTAGCAACAATGCTTTCCAGCACTAGTGTCTGTTCATCCTCCAGCCAGAAGGTGTATCAATGATTGTATGTGTCTGCAACAACATATCTGATCGTGAAATCCGTCAAGCCGTCGATCTTGGCCTGTCCAGCATGGCCGAACTGCGCCGCGACCTGGGCGTGGCCACCTGCTGCGGCAAATGCCACACCTGCGCACGGGAAGTGCTGAACGATCACCTGAACGCCACCGTGGCGCTGCAAGAAACCGTATTGATGCGAGCTGTACTGACAAACTAAAGAAAGCGATGAATGCCATGACGATGATGCCCCCGCCCGTAACGGTGCAGGCCGTGCAGCAATTTGCCGACTTCGACAAGAAGCGCAACAAATTCGCGCCGCTGATGGCCATCGTCGTCCTGCATATCGCCGGCTTTTACGCCATCCAGAGCGGCCTGCTGAGCCGCGTGGTCACGGCGGCCATGCCGACCATCACCACCATCAGCATCATTGCCCCGCCAGCGCCGCCCAAGCCGCCGGCACCCTCCGTACCGAAAACCGTGGAATTGAGTGCCCCCGTGCCGCGCGCCGTGATCCCGCCGCTGCCGCTGATTGCCGTGGCGCCAAGCGAACCGACGATCACGCCGCCGCAGCCGACGCGCGCCGAAGCGGCACCGGTTGCCACCGCCGCGCCGACAGCACCATCGACACCGTCGCCGACGCCACCGGCGCCGTCGACACCGCGCACCGTCAGCAGCGTCGAATACATCAAGGCGCCGCAACTGATCTACCCGAACCTGTCGCGCCGCCTGGGCGAAAGCGGCACCGTGGTGTTGCGCATCCTGATCAATGAAAAGGGCTTGCCCGAGCAAATCCTGATCCATAAATCGACCGGCTACGGCAACCTCGATGAAGCGGGCCGCCAGGCCGCCCAGCGCGCGCTGTTCAAGCCGATGATCGAAAACGGCAAGCCCGTCCCCGTGTACGTGCTCGTGCCCCTGACCTTCCAACTGAGCTAGCCTTCCGGCGGCCACGGCGCCGCTGCCAGCCCGCAAGCATCGCACCATGTGCCCTGCTTGCTTTTTTGCGCCCTGTTTTTTTAGTCAAGCGATTTGCTTGTTTCAGTCTGCCAGCCTACATCCCCGGGCCCGGCAGACTTTTTTTTGCCGGTGCTTCACGCAGTATCGTAGGTCGGATTAGCGCGGCCACAGGCCACACGTAATCCGACACCGCCACGATCACATCTCCGCCCACATCCTGAGCAGGTTGTGATAATGCCCCGTCAAGCCCACGGTCGCCGGTGAATCGCCGTGCTCGCCGCGCACGCTCTGGATGTTCTGATCGAGCTCGAACAGCATGCTGCGTTTCCAGTCTTCGCGCACCATGCTTTGCGTCCACAGGAAGGAGCAGATACGCTCGCCGCTGGTGACGGGCAGCACCTGATGCACGCTGCTCGACGGATACACAATCACGTCGCCGGCCGGCAGTTTCACTTCATGCGTGCCGTAAGAATCGACCACCACCAGCTCGCCGCCTTCGTACTCGTCCGGCTCGCTCAGGAAGACGGTCGACGAGACGTCGGCGCGCATCGACTGCATGCCGTTTTTCGGCGTGCGGATGGCGCCGTCGATATGCAGGCCATAGTGCTCGCCGCCCGCATAGCTGTTGAAGAAGGGCGGCAGGATGCGCAGCGGCAGCACGGCCGAGAAGAACAGCGGATTGGCCATCAGCGCGCGGCTGACGATCTCGCCCAGCTCCAGCGCCAGCGGCGAACCCTCGGCCAGCTGGCGATTGCGCTTGACTTGCGCGCCTTGCGCCCCGACGCTGGCGCGCCCGTCGACCCAGTCCGTCTGCGCCAGGCGCTGGCGAAAATGCGTGACCTGTTCCGGCGTCAGCACGCCGGGTATATGCAGCATCATCTTGCTATCCTTTTTCAATAAATATCGCTGCCTGATTATCGCATCGCCGGCAGCGGCCAAGAAGACACAAAAGCAAGAACGGAACAACATTTCCCGCCTTTTCAGCGCGACCATGCAGGCGCGCCAGCGGCGGCCAAATAGCGGCGGGAACGCGAATGAGAATGGCCTTCATTTTCCTTAACAAATAAAAAACGGAAAAATGTGGCAATCCATTTGAGAATGGGTTTTATTCGCACGATATTTACGTTAAAAAGACGGAAAAATGCCGTTTAGCGCCCGAAATCGCCCATATTTTGCGCTATCATGCGGGCATAGCGAAACCGGCAACCTGCGCGCCACCAGGCAGCCAGCGCCACCCGGCAGTGAACGCCAGCAGCCTCCGGTTTCATCATCGAACGCGACACAGAACAAAGGAAATCCCATGAAGGGCGATAAAGAAGTCATCCGCATGCTCAACGCACAGCTCACCAACGAACTGTCGGCCATCAACCAGTACTTCCTGCATGCGCGCATGTACAAGCACTGGGGCCTGGAAAAGCTGGGCAAGAAGGAATACGAAGAATCGATCGGCGAAATGAAACACGCCGACAAGCTGATCGACCGCATCCTGATGCTCGACGGCCTGCCTAACCTGCAAGCGCTGCACAAGCTGCTGATCGGCGAGAACACGCCGGAAATGCTGGAATGCGACTTGAAGCTGGAACGCGCCGCGCACGCCACCGTCAAGGAAGGCATCGCCATCAGCGAAAAAGCGGGCGATTATGTGTCGCGCGACCTGTTCCTGATGATCCTGGAAGACACGGAAGAACATATCGACTGGCTGGAAACGCAGATCGACCTGATCGCCAAAGTCGGCATCCAGAACTACCTGCAAAGCCAGATGGCGATCGAAGAGTAATGAGGACACCTGCCAAAACCTACTGCGCGTCGGCATAGGCGGCCTGCGATGCTCACCGTACTAGAGTACGGTTGCGCTTCTCGGCCACCTCTTCCTTCCGCTCGCTACGGTTTTGTCAGGTGTCGTAACATCATTAGTGGAACAAGAAAAACCGGCAGAGCCGGTTTTTTTACGTGTGTCCTCAAGTCTTTGTGGCCTGCCGCGGTCGCAGCTTGACGAACAGCACCGCCACCGCTGCGCACAGCAACAGGGCGCCGGCCAGCCGGATGACGTTCTCCGGATTGCCGCCCAGCCAGCTGCGGTAATACAGCGGCAAGGTGAATATCTGGATGATCATCGGGATGACGATGAACATGTTGAAGATACCCATGTAGACACCCGTGCGCTCGGGCGGAATGCAGCCGGCCAGCATGATGTAGGGATTGCCCATGATGCTGGCCCACGCCAGGCCCACACCCAGCATGGGCAGCAACAGCAGCGCCGGGCTATGGATCAGCGGAATGCTCAGCATGCCCACGCCGGCCGCGCACAGGCACAGGCTGTGCATGCGCTTGGGACCGAAGCGGCGCGTGAACGGCACCAGCGCAAAGGCGGCGACAAAGGCGACGAAATTGTAGAAGGCGCCCACCTGCCCGTTCAGCAGGCCCGCGTCGCGAAAGCCTTGCGACGCGGGGTCCGTCGTGTGAAACAGGGTGGCCGCCAGCGACAGCGCAATGTACTGCCAGTAGCAGAACAGCGCGTACCACTGGAACAGGTTGACGAGGGCCAGCTGTTTCATCGTCGGCGGCATGTCGCGCATGGCCGCGCCGATGTCGGCCAGCGTGTGGCGCCAGCCGGGCGGGCGGCTGCGGATGGCTGCCAGCTCGGCCGCCGTGAGCGGATTTTCCGGCGTCGTCTTCAGGGTCCACAGCACCGAGGCGAGCGAGAACACGGCGCCGATCAGGAAGGCGGCGATGACGATGTGCGGGATATGGCTGCCGTTGACGGCATCCTTATTCATGCCCAGCATGACGAGCAGCGATGGCGTCAGATAGGCCAGCGTTTGTCCCAGCCCCGTAAACGCGCTCTGCGTGAGAAAACCCAGCGAATGCTGCTTCTTGTCGAGCTTGTCGCTGACAAAGGCGCGGTACGGTTCCATCGTCACATTGTTGGCCGCGTCGAGTATCCACAGCAGGCTGGCGGCCATCCACAGGGTGGGACTGAAGGGCATGGCCAGCAGGCCCAGGCTGCACAGGATGGCGCCGATCAGAAAATACGGCGTGCGGCGGCCCCAGCGCGTTACCGTGCGGTCGCTCATGGCGCCGATCAGCGGTTGCACGAGCAGCCCCGTCATGGGACCGGCCAGCCACAGGTACGGCAGGCTCGCTTCGTCGGCGCCCAGGTATGTGTAGATGGGGCTCATGCTGCTTTGCTGCAGCCCAAAGCTGAACTGAATGCCGAAAAAGCCGACATTCATGTTGACGATCTGCCAGAACGACAGATGCGGACGGTGCGCGGTCGCGTCGCTCATGACTGTTCCCTTTCCAGCCACAGCATATGCCATGGCTGCAAGCCCACCGTGCCGGCCAGCACGCTGCCATCGAGGCTGTTGCGCCATTCGCCTGCGGGCAAGGTGAAACGCTGGCTGGCGCCGCTGAAGTTGCTCAGGTTGAGAAACGCGTCGCCGCGCAGCAGCGCCAGCACGGCCGGCGTGTCGGCGGGCAGCACGCTGCGCGGCGCAGCGGCGGCCAGGGCCGGCAAGCGCCTGCGCGCATCGACCAGCTGGCGCAGCGCCAGGTACAGCCGGCCGCTGGCGCTCACGCCATCGTGGCGCCATGCCAGCAGGCTGTCGTCGAACGCGGGACGCTGCAGCCAGCGGCTGTCCATGGCCCGGTCGGCGTGCTGCGTGTAGCTGTCGTCGTTGGTCATGCCCAGTTCATCGCCCATGTACAGCACCGGCAAGGCGCCAAAGCTCAAGGCCAGGCCATGCAGCAGCAGCAGGCGCCGCAACGCGTATTCCTGCTCCTGCACCGTAGTGGCGCTTTGCAGGCCGGCCAGCGAGGCGGCCATGCCGTTGCTGCCATGCGCCTTGTCGGCGCTGCTGCTCTGGAAGGCGGCGCCGCGCGCATAGCTGCCCGGTGTCCCCGCAAAGAACCGCGCGATGCGCGCCAGGCGCGCCGGCCCGTCCGTGCCCGCTTCATTGAGCAGCACGTTCCAGCCGATGTCGTCGTGGCAGCGCACATAACTGAGCCAGCTTGCGGCCGGCGGCAGCGGCGGCGTGGCGGCGATCACCTGCTGCAGCAAGTCCGTGCTTTCCTCCGCCAGCGCGCCCCAGCCGGCGGCCATCAGGCTGCTGTGATAAGCGATATGGCATTCGGGCGCGCTATCGCTGCCAAAGTAGGCGGGCAGCTTGGGCGTGGGCACGATGGCTTCGGCCTTGAGCAGCACGCCCGGCGCGACGATGGCGGCAATCGCGCGCAACGCCTGCAGCAGGCTGTGGGCTTCGGGCTGGTTCATGCAGTCCGTGCCTTCGCGCTTCCACAGGAAGGCCGTCGAATCGAGGCGGAACACCTCGACGCCCTTGTTGGCCAGTCCCAGCATGGCGCCGGCCATGGCCGCGAAGACGGCTGGATTGGCGTAGTTCAAATCCCACTGGTAGGGATAGAACGTGGTCCAGACCCAGCGCTCGAGCTCCGGCACGAAGGTGAAATTACCGGGCGCCGCCTGCGGGAAGACCTGGCCCACGGTCTGCTCGTAGCGGTCCGGCTGCACACGGTCGGGATAGGTATGGAAAAAATCGCGCAGCAGCGGATCGCCCGCCTTGGCGCCCAGCGCCCACGCATGGTCGTCGGCCACATGGTTGAGGATCAGGTCCGAGCACAGGCTGATGCCCGCCGCGCGCAGCTGCGCCGTCAACGCCAGCAAGTCGGCATTGCTGCCCAGCGCAGGGTCGACTTCCTCGAAGCTGGCGACGGCAAAGCCGCCATCGCTTTCACCGGCGCGTGCACGCAGGAACGGCAGCAGGTGCAGATACGTCACGCCCAGTTCGCGCAAGTGGGCAATGCGCGCCGCCACGCCCTGCAGGTTGCCGCCGAAGCGCTGCACATAGGCGCTGTAGCCGAGCATGGACTGGCTGGCAAACCAGTCCGGCTGCGCTGCGCGCTGCGCATCCTGGCGCAGCAGCTCGGGGGCACGTGCCGCATACAGCCGCCCCACGCTTTCCATCAGGTCGCCCAGCCAGGGCAGGAAGTCCGGCCGCTGGCCATACAGGCTGCCCAGGCGATCGAGCAAGACCGCCTCCTGGCGCGCATAGCGGCGCGCCGCTTCGTCGCGCAAGTGCGTGGGGAGCGGCGCCAGCAGGCGCGCCAGGGGGCTGCGTATCGACATCATGAATCTATCCTTGCTTAAAATGCGTATTTCAGGCTGACCTTGACGGCGCGCCCCGTGATCGAGCGGGCCGCATGGCCATCGCCCTCGACTTCCGTATAGCCGATCTTGTTGAACAGATTGTTCGCCGTCAGCGCCACCTGCATCTGCGGCGTGAGCTGGTAATTGACGAAGGCATTGAGCACCTGGTAGGCGGGCAAGGTGATCGTGTGCGCATCGTCGCCCCACGACTTGCCCGTGCCGACCAGACTCGCACCCAGGGTGGCCTGCCCCCACTCATAGGTCGGCGCGATCTGGTACACGACGCGCGCCTGGCGCCGCGGCGTATTGCCGATCAGCGCCACGTCGGCCGCCGCCGTGCCCGTGATCTCGGCATCCGTGAACGTCAGGCCGCCATTGATGCGGAAGTCGCCGGCGCTGTAGGCCGCTTCCAGTTCCACGCCCTTCGCTTCATAGCTGTTGGCCGTACGCAGCTGGGTGGTCGCTTCGTAATTGCTTTCCTTGGTCTTGGCCTGGAACACGGTCACAAAAGTGCTCAGGGGTCCCCGCCGCCATTTCACGCCGCCTTCGAGCTGGCGCACGGTGTTGATCGCCACCGGCACGCTGCCATCCAGGGGCGTGCCGAACAGGATGCGGTCCGCATTGAAGGCCACACCTTCGCTGACGCGGGCAAACACGGCCAGATTCGCCTGCAGCTTGTAGTTCGCGCCCAGCGAGTACGAGGTATGACCCAGGGTGTAATCGACCTGCTGCACCGTCGACGGCAGATACGCTTGCGCTCCCGAGGCCTGGTTGGCCGTGCCGCTGGCATGCTGGCGGTCACGCCGCAGGCCGCCGTCGAGGTTCAGCGCGCCGCTTTCCCAGGCCAGGTTCAGATAGGGCGACGTCGTGCGGTATTCCATGTCGACGGCGCGCGAGCAGCAGGCGCCGAAGGCCGGGCCGATGTAGCCGGGTGTGCCGCTGGCCGTTTGCAGCAGCGCGGGCTGGTCGCCCGTGGCCTGCATCAGGTATTCATTGAAGTTCCAGGTCAGGCCCAGCTTTTGCTGCGACAGGTACAGGCCGGCCGTGGTGGTCAGCTTGCCGCTGTCGAGCACAAACGTCTTGGCCAGCTTGGTGTCGCTCAGGGTATTGCTGGCGTCGTCGATGGACGTGTTGAACACCACGGCGGAAAACGCGCGGCCCGTGTAGGGTTTGCCCTGGTTTGGGCCGCTGGCAAACACATAACTGCCGTCGCTGCCGTTATTCGATGGGAACACGCCGATGAAGCGGCCCGAATTGTCGGCGTAGCGGAAGTTTTCGCTCACGCTCCAACCCTGCCCCAGCTTGAACGACGCTTCCAGCCCCACGGTATCGCTCTTGACGTGCAAACCGTCGTTGACGCGGGTGGCCACGCGCTGGTTATCCTTGTTCAGCACCATGTCGGGCACCCAGTACGGCGAATAGAAACTGGCCTTGCGCGGGTCGATGCCGGCGATTTCCCCAATGCGGCCATTGCGCACGCTGACCGGCACCGGCAGGGCCGTGGGCGACTGGTCGTCGAGGTGCTTGAACGACAGGCGCACGAAGCCGCTGTCGAATTCATGCGTGACATTGCCGCGGATCTGGCCCCCCTTTTCGCTGTTGACGCCACTGTGGCGGATGCCTTCGCCCGTGCGCCAGGAGCCGCCGATGAAGAAGCGCGTGCGCTCCGACAGCGGCGCGCCATAATCAAAATCAACGCGCGTCTGGTCATACCCCAGGCCACGGCTGAGGGCCACGCTGCCGCCCTTCTCCTTGCCATTCTTGCTGATGAAATTGATGATGCCGCCCGGCGAATTGGTGGCCAGGGTGGAAGCCGAACCGCCGCGCACCACTTCCAGGTGGTCGAGCGTGGAATCGATCTTGACGAAGCTGTCGGGCGTGGTGAAGTTGAAATCACCGAACTGCAGCACCGGCAAGCCGTCTTCCTGGATCTGCACATAACGCGCGCCGCCGGCGGAAATGGGCAAGCCGCGCACGGTGATGTTGGCATTGCCTTCGCCGCCCGAGGATTCGGCCCGCAAGCCCGGTACCGAGCGCAGGACTTCGGCGGCGCTGGTCGGCGCATTGTGCAGGATGGTGTCGAGTTCCATGCTGCTGACGGAATTGCTCGACTTCATTTTGGATGTGCCGCCGGTGGTGCCCGTGACGACAATGCGTTCCAGGTTCAGGCCATCGGCGGGAGCGGCGCTGGCGGTATTGGCGGTCGTTTGCGCCTGGGCGGCGCCCCATTGCAGCAGGGCCAGGGCGACGGCGGCGGCCATGCAGCCGCGTTGAGCAGTACGTGTCTTCATCTTGTCTCCAGTGTTGTATGCCGATACATCGAGGTATCCGCTTGTTATGAGTCCTGGCCGCCGCATGCCGTGGCGCGCTGGCTGAGCCGGTACGTCATTATTCAACGAATAAGAATTTATTGCAATCGATTGCAATAGAGCACTGCAACATGGATTTTATGTTGTTTTCAAGAGAATTTTACGGGTGTCACAGAGCCAGATATGCGGGATCTGAGGCGAATACGAAGGCTTTCATGCTGCGGCGCAGCATGAAAATATACGGATAAATTGGAATTTATTGCAATCGGTTGCAGCAGAGAAGCAACACGCTCTTCAGCGGCCCGAGGCGCGTACTATCAGCTCGGTTGGCAATTGCTGCGATGGCGCAGGCGCGCCGTCGACCAGCGCCAGCAACGAAGCCACCAGCGCCCGCCCGGCGGCGCGGATCGGCTGGCGCACGGTGGTCAGCGGCGGGTGGAAGTACGCGGCCAGTTCAATATCGTCGTAGCCGACCACGGCCACCTGTTCCGGCACGGCCACGCCACGCGCGCGCAGGGCGCTGATGGCGCTCATGGCCAGCAAGTCGCTGCAGGCAAAGATGGCGTCGAACGGCAACTGGCGGTCCAGCAGTTCCTGCACATCCGTCGCGCCGCCCTGCGGCAGGAAGGAGCCGGCCACGTACAGTTGCGGGTCGGGCGCCAGTCCCTGCGCGGCCAGCGCCTGCGCATAGCCCTGGTGGCGCTGCGCCACTTCGGGCAGCTTGGCGTCGCCAAAGAAGGCGATGCGCCTGCGCCCCGCCGCCAGCAAGTGTTCCGTGGCCAGCCGGCCGCCGGCGATGTTGTCGCCGCCGACGGTGCAATACAGCTGCTGCGGCAATTGCGCGCCCCACACGACAATGGGCACCTGGCGCGCGGCCAGCTGGTTCAGTTGTTCATGGTGGCGCCACTGGCCGATCAGGATGATGCCGATCACGCGGCCGCTATCGAAGGACTGGGCGGCCGCATCGAGCGTTTCGGCATCCACGCGCGAGATGAGCATGTCGAAACCCTGCTCCGTCAGCGCATCGGCCAGGCTGCCCAGCATGCTCAAAAAGAAAGGATCGGACAGGTGCTGGCGCGTGGCCGCGTCGTACGGCACCACCACGCCGACCGTGCGGTTCTGTTTCAGGCGCAGGTTTTGCGCGCCGATATTGATGGAATACTTGAGCGAACGGGCCAGCGCGATGACGCGCGCGCGCGTCTCTTCATTGACCAGCGAGCTGCCGCTCAGGGCGCGCGACACGGTGGACGTGGACACGCCGGCCAGGCGCGCGATATCGGCCATCTGCAGGCGTTGCTGTGCCTTCGTATCGGAACCGGTCATCGTGCGCTCACTGCGGCACGGTGTCCTTGAACGACTGCCGCTCGGACAGTTTGTCGAACAGGCGCGCCAGCGCCGGGTGATCAGCGCGCCAGTCGATTTCCGGGAAGCGGAAGCTGAGCCAGCCCAGGGTGCAGCCCACGGCCACGTCGGCCAGGGTGTAGTTCTTGCCGGCGCAATAGGCGCTCTCGCCCAGGCGTGCTTCCAGCGCCGCCAGACCCAGCGTGACTTTGTCCAGCTGGCGCGCGATCCAGGCCGCGCTTTGCTGCTCGGGCGGGCGCTGCGTGCGCTCCAGGCGCACCAGCACGCCCGCGTCGAGGATGCCGTCGGCCAGCGCTTCCCAGTTCTTGATATCGGCCCGCTCGCGGCCATTGCCGCCGGCCGGCAGCAGCTTGCACACGGGCGTGAGCGTGTCGAGGTATTCGACGATGACTTTCGAATCGATCAGCGTGCTGCCATCCTCCATCACCAGGCAAGGCACTTTACCGAGGGGATTGGCCTGGGCGATGCGGGTTTCCGGCACCCACACGTTTTCCAGCTCGAAGACATAGTCGAGCTTTTTTTCCGCCAGCACGATACGGGCTTTGCGGACATACGGGCTGGCGAGGGAACCGATCAGTTTCATAGGTACTTTGAGGTAAGGGAGCAGCAAGCAGTATAGCATCGGCGGCAGCGGTGTTTGGCAGCACGCGCCCGACGGTCGCTCGGGTGTGGCAGGCACGCCGCATCGGGGCCAAATTCGGCCAAATTGCGGTGCGCCGGCGGCCAACGGACGGCTGGCCAGCGGCCAGCGGTGGTAAAATCGCCCTTTACTGTGGCGCCGTCAGTGTTGCTGTATTGCAATAGCCCTGCCCTCCCCGCGCGCCACACGCCAACCGTTTCTTTAACTTGCGTCCGCTCTCATGACTTCTACTACTCCGTATTCCACGCTGTCGGCCCTGTCTCCGCTCGATGGCCGCTACGCCAGCAAGACCGATCTGCTGCGCCCGATCCTGTCCGAAGCCGGTTTCATGCACCACCGCGTGAAAGTGGAAATCTCCTGGCTGCAAGCGCTGTCGCAAGCCGGTTTCGCCGAGATCAAGCCTTTCTCGGCAGAAGCGAGCGCCCTGCTTGACAAGATGGCGTCCGATTTCTCGGAAGCCGACGCGGCCCGCATCAAGGCCATCGAAGCGGTCACCAACCATGACGTCAAGGCTGTCGAGTACTGGCTGAAGGAACAAGTGGCGGACGTGCCGGAACTGGTGGCGGCGTCGGAATTCATCCATTTCGCCTGCACCTCGGAAGACATCAACAACACCTCGCACGGCATGATGCTGAAAGCCGCGCGCGATGGCGTGATGCTGCCCGCATTGAACGGCCTGGTGGCCAAGCTGACGCAGATCGCGCACGACAACGCCGACGTGCCGATGCTGTCGCGCACGCACGGCCAGACGGCCAGCCCGACCACCCTGGGCAAGGAGTTCGCCAACGTCGTGGCCCGTCTGCAGCGCGCAGTGAAACGCATCGAGCAAGTGGAAATCCTCGGCAAGATGAATGGCGCCGTCGGCAACTACAACGCCCACCTGTCCGCCTACCCCGGCTTCGACTGGCCGGCATTCTCGCAGGCCGTCATCGAACAGCGCCTGGGCCTGGTCTTCAACCCGTACACCATCCAGATCGAGCCGCACGACTACATGGCTGAACTGTTCGACGCCTTCGCGCGCGCCAACACGATCCTGCTGGACCTGAACCGCGACATCTGGACCTACGTGTCGCTGGGCTACTTCAAGCAAAAACTGAAAGCGGGCGAAATCGGTTCCTCGACCATGCCGCACAAGGTCAACCCGATCGACTTCGAGAACTCGGAAGGCAACCTGGGCCTGGCCAATGCTGTCCTGAAACACCTGTCGGAAAAACTGCCCGTCTCGCGCATGCAGCGCGACCTGACCGATTCGACCGTGCTGCGCAATATCGGCGTGGGCCTGGGCTACACCCTGCTGGCCTATGACAGCTGCCTGCGCGGCCTGAACAAGCTGGAAGTGAACCACGCGCGCCTGGCGCAAGACCTGGACGCGACGTGGGAAGTGCTGGCCGAGCCCGTACAAACCGTGATGCGCCGCTATGGCATCGAAAATCCGTACGAGCAGCTGAAAGAGCTGACGCGCGGCAAGGGCATCTCGAAAGAAGCGCTGCAAACCTTCGTCAATGGCCTGGCCATTCCGCAGGATGCCAAGGACGTGCTGTTGACCATGACGCCGGGCAACTACATCGGTATCGCCGCGCAATTGGCCAAAGCCATCTAAGCAGTTTCCACATGGGGATCCTGCTATCCCACTCCTGCGGGGCGGCCAGCACACAAATGCTGCCCGCCCCGCGGTTTTTCCAGCAATCTTTCTTGTAGAATCTGCAGCACGCAGCGCAATTTGCTTTTCTTTGGTATATTAGGCCGAATTAGTCCTAATACGTACTACTTTCAAGAAAGCCGTCGATGCAACGCTACACCACCACCGCCATCATCCTGCACTGGCTGACCGCCCTGCTGATCATCAGCGCCTTCATCATGGGCCTGGTCATGGTCGACATTCCCGGCCTGACGCCCACCAAGCTCAAATATTTCTCCTGGCATAAATGGCTGGGTGTGACCGTGCTGGCCATCGCCGCCATCCGCCTGCTGTGGCGTAAGGCCAACGTGCCGCCGCCGCACCCTGCCAGCATGGTGGCCTGGCAAAAGAAGGCGGCCGACGCCATGCATGTGCTGCTGTATATCCTGATCTTCGCCGTGCCCGTCTCCGGCTACCTGTACACGCTGGCCGCCGGCGTTCCCGTGGTTTACCTGGGCCTGTTCCAGCTGCCCGTCATCATGGCGCCGAACCCGGAACTTAAGCCGCTTTTAAAAGAGATTCATTATGTTCTGAACATGACGATGGCCGCCGCCGTGGCCTCCCATGTGCTGGCGGCACTGAAGCACCAGTTCATCGACCGCGATGGCGTCCTCAAGCGCATGTTGCCGTAACACCGACTTCCCTTGCTCACTGAAACTACAGGAAAAAAACAAGATGAAAACCACCCAACGCATCGTCCTCGCTTCCCTGCTGGGCCTGTCCGTGGCCGCCACCGCCGCCACCTTGCTGAAAGTCGATCCCGCCAAGACCAGCGTGTCGGCCGTGTTCAAGCAAATGAACGTGCCTGTGGAAGCGAAGTTCAAGAAATTCAATATCGCCATCGATTACAACCCGGCCACGCCGGACGCGTCGAAAGCATCGGTGGAAATCGAGACGGCCAGCATCGATATCGGCGATCCGGAATACAACAAGGAAGTGGCCAAGAAAGAATGGTTTAACGCGGCCCAGTTCCCGAAAGCCACCTTCGTCTCGAGCAGCATCAAAGCCGCCGGCGCGGGCAAGCTGACGGTCAGCGGCAAGCTGAGCATCAAAGGCAAGACTACCGACGTGACCTTCCCCCTGGCGGTCAAAGCCGATGGTGGCAAATATGCGTTCGACGGCGCCCTGCCGATCAAGCGCCTGACCTATAACATCGGCGAAGGCGAGTGGAAAGACACGAGCATGGTCGCCGACGAGGTAACGATCAAATTCCACGTCGCCGCTCAGTAACACCTGAGAAAACGTCCATGACTGCGTTGCTCTTGCCTCGTCGTGCTATTCGCACTGCCTTCGGCAAGGCGCCTTGTCCTGAACGTTTTTCAGGCGTTACATATCAGATCAACGCCCAAAAATCTGTTGTTCAACTTAGTTAGGAATTCAATGAAATTGAAGCACTTGATGATCGCCGTGCTGGCAGCGGCCGGCGCGGGTTCGGCCATGGCCGCGACCGACACCTACAACCTCGACCCGACGCACACTTTCCCCAGCTTTGAAGCCGATCACATGGGCATGTCCGTGTGGCGCGGCAAGTTCAACAAGACCAAGGGAACCGTGACCCTGGACCGCGCCGCCAAGACGGGCAGCCTGGACCTCGTCATCGATGCCGATTCGATCGACTTCGGCCTGGACGCCATGAACACGCACGCGAAAAAAGCGGACATGTTCAATGTCGAGAAATTCCCGCAGATCACCTACAAGAGCACATCGCTCAAGTTCAACGGCGAGCAGCTGGTGGAAGTCGATGGCGAACTGACCCTGCTGGGCGTGACCAAGCCCGTCAAGCTGAACGTGAGCAAGTTCAAGTGCATCATGCACCCGCGCTACAAGCGTGAAGTCTGCGGCGCCGATGCCACGGCGGACTTCAAGCGCAGCGACTTTGGCCTGAACTACGGCATGCCGGCGTTTTCGCCGGAAGTCAAGCTGGCCATCCAGGTGGAAGCCATCAAGGCCGATTAAACACGACCTTGTCGCATGACAAGCCCGCCTCGCTGCCCGCAGCCAGGCGGGCTTTTGCATGTGCCATGCGAATCCGCTGGACTTTTCTATCGTGCGGCATCAGTATCAATTTGCCATGACGTGCAGGCCGCACCGCTCTGGCACAACCACTCATCCATCGCGCGGAGGATTACATGAATTTCATTATCTGGATCGTTATTGGCGGTGTCATCGGCTGGCTGGCCAGCATGGTCATGAAAACGGATGCGCAACAGGGCATCTTCCTCAATATCGTCGTCGGTATCGTCGGCGCCTTCCTGGGCGGCTGGCTGCTGGCGCCCCTGTTCGGCACGGGCACCATCAATAGCGACAATTTCAGCCTGTCTTCGCTGCTCGTTTCGTTCCTGGGCGCCGTGATCCTGCTGGGCATCGTGAATCTTTTGCGCCGCGGCAAAATACGCTAAGCAGACACATCGCAGCGCATCAGCAAGTGGCCGGGCCGCGCAAGCGCCCGGCCACTTTTTATTGCCGGCAAGACAATTGTATGGACAATACCACAGCCGCGGCACGAGAAAATGCCCGTTCACAGCCCGCTTCTGCCCCTGCAATATCAAAAATAGTGTAATTTTCATAAGCAACTACAAACATGCCGTCGGGAAAATGTGATTGACTAGTGCGAGTTCGATACGGATACTCTAGGTCGCCCGCTGAGAAAAAACACTGGGTACACGTTGGTTCCGACTTCCCTTCATGTAAAAGACTAGAACTCGAATGAAAAAATCTTTAATCGCGCTCGCTATCCTGAGCAACTTCGCACACGCCGACGAAGGCATGTGGATGCCCCAACAGCTGCCACAAGTAGCCAAGGAACTGAAAGCGGCCGGACTGAAACTCGATCCGACCACCCTGACCAAACTGACGGAATTCCCGATGGGCGCCATCGTCAGCCTGGGCGGTTGCTCGGCCTCGTTCGTCTCGCCGCAAGGCCTGGTTGCCACCAACCACCATTGCGTCTACAACAGCGTGGCGGTCAATTCGACCAAAGAGCGCGATTTGCTGGCCAACGGTTTCCTGGCCAAGACGTTCGCTGAAGAATTGCCGGCCGCCCCAGGCAGCCGCATCTTCGTCACCTCGGCCGTGACCAATGTCAGCGACAAGATCATCACCGCCGACGTGGCCAAGCTGCAAGGCAAGGCACGCATCGACGCGATCGAGAAAAACCAGAAAAAACTGGTCGCCGAATGCGAAAAAGAAGCCGGTTTCCGCTGCACCGTGTCCGCCTACTACGGCGGCCTGGAGTTCTACCTGATCAAGCAACTGGAAATCCGCGACGTGCGCCTGGTGCACGCGCCTCCGGCAGGCGTGGGCAAGTTCGGCGGCGATACCGACAACTGGATGTGGCCACGCCACACGGGCGACTACGGTTTCTACCGCGCCTATGTCAGCAAAGACGGCAAAGCTGCCGACTTCAGCAAGGACAACGTGCCTTACCAGCCAAAACACGTGCTGAAACTGGCCAAGGATGGCTTGAAAGAAGGCGATTTCGTGATGGTCCTGGGTTACCCTGGCCGCACCAACCGTCACCGCCTGCCATCGGAAGTGGCGTACACGTTTGACTGGAACTACCCGGCCTTCGTGAAAGCGTCGGGCGAAACCCTGGCCATCATCGCGCGCGAAACCAAGGACAACAAGGATGTTGCCCTGAAATATGCGGGTCAAGTTGCTGGCGTGAACAATTACTACAAGAACCGCCAAGGCATGCTCGATTCCTACGCCGGCAGCGACTTCCTGGCACGCAAGACAACGGAACACGACGCCCTGAAAGCGTGGGTCAACGCCACGCCGGCACGCAAGGCTGAATTTGCCGGCGATATCGAGCAAGTGGAAAAGCTGATCGCCGAGCGCGATGCCGACACCAAGCGCGATTTCTTCCTCAGCTACGCACAGCCACGCCTGCTGAACACGGCACGCAGCCTGTACCGCCTGTCGAACGAAGGCACCAAGGCCGACACGGAACGCAAGTCCGGCTACCAGACGCGCGATTTGCCGCGCCTGACGTCGGGCATCACATCGGTCGAACGCACCTACGATGAAAAAGTCGACAAGGCGCTGGTACTGAACAGCCTGACCAAGTACGCCGCGCAACCGGCAGCACAACGCCGCGCCAGCTTCGACGCCGCCATCGGCATCAAGGACGGCATGTCGCCAGCCGACCTGTCCGCCGCCCTGGACAAACTGTATGCAGGCAGCAAGCTGGCAGACAAGGAAGAACGCGCAGCGTGGCTGAAACGCACGCCAGCCGAATTCCAGGCCAGCAAGGACAGCTTCATCCAGGCAGCCGTCGCCATGTATCCGGATTCGCTGAAAAACGAAGCGGAAGACGAAGAATTGGCAGGCAAGATCCAGCAAGCCTATGCCAACTACATGAAAGCAAAAATTGCCTTCATGAAGAGCAAAGGCCAAGCGGTCTATCCTGACGCCAACAGCACCCTGCGCGTCACGTTCGGCAAAGTGGCCGGCCGCGACCATGGCGCCGATGGCACCACCTGGACTGCCTTCACCACCGTCAATGGCGTCGTTGCCAAAGCCACGGGCCAGGGCGAGTTCAATGCACCAGCCAATCAACTGGCCGCGATCAAAGCCAAGGACTTCGGTAAATTCGTCGATCCGAAGCTGAAAACCGTGCCGGTCGACTACCTGGCCACCCTGGACATCACCGGCGGCAACTCCGGTTCGGCTGCCCTGAATTCCAAAGGCGAGTTCATCGGCCTGGCCTTCGACGGTACGCTGGACTCGATCATTTCCGATTGGGACTACAACAAGGCCAACACCCGTTCGATCCAGGTCGACCTGCGCTACATGCTGTGGAACATGAAACACATCGACCACGCAGACAACCTGCTGAAAGAAATGGGCGCTGAGTAACAAAAAGCAATAACCCGGCAACGGGCGCTTTAGCCTGAGCCACTCCTGCGGGAGTGGCTTTTTTTCGCCTAGCGTTTTACCTTGCTAAAGCGGTAAGGTACGGCTTGCTCCGCGCCAAACACTTGCGCGCTGCCATGGCCCAGCGGCAGCATGACTCGCCGCCCCTCGTGCAGCAGCAAGGCCAGGTCGGCGCCGGGAAAGCGCTGCGCCAGCAGCGGATAGGCTTGCCGTTCGATAGGGGCGGCGGGAATCACGATGCGGTAGTCGCTATCGCCAAAGTCCAGCAGCAGCGCGGGAAGCGCATCGGAGCCCGGCAGCGCCGTGATGCGCAGGCGCGCGCTTCCCTTGACGAGCTCGAAGGCTGACCACAGGGGCAAGCCGCGCCGCATGGGGCCAATCTGCAACTGTGGCGCGTGGCCCGCATCCGCCGACGTCAACACGATGTCAGGCCGCTCTTCCGGCACGGCGCCATCGATGGCCAGCAGCCAACCCCGGTAGCGTATCAGCGCGCCCTGCGCGCTAGCCGTGACAGACCCGCCCTGCGCCACCGCTCCCTTGCCCGCCGGCAAGCGCAACGGCGCCGCCTGCGCCGCCAGGCAAGCCCACCACACCAGCACCGCCATCGCAGTCGCAGTCGCCATCTTCACCATGCCGCCTCCCTCGTGCGTGAAACGTATTCATAACACAAGTACCGCGACAAGCCCCTGCGGCGCCTCAAGGCGGCAGCGCCGGTGCTACAATTGGCCCCTAGCGGGCGTACTTACCCAGCGCGCCTTCCCCCTCCCAGACTCAGACCGCTATGCCACCAGACTTGCGCACGACCTACGAACTCGGTAACCACAACCAGACCACGACCTGGCTGGAATGCATCACCTTCTATCAAGATCTCGCCGCATGCTATCCGCAGGTGCTGCACTTCGAACAGATCGGCCTGTCCGACTCGGGCGTGCCCATCCACGCTGGCGTCGTCAGCGCGGACGGCGTGTTTGACCGCGAGCAAATCAAGCGCGCAGGCCGCACCGTGTTCTTCAACAACAACGGCATCCATCCGGGTGAACCGGAAGGCATCGACGCCTGCATGGCCATCGTGCGCGACCTCTGCACGCAGCCGGAGCGCCTGGCCGCGCTGGGCAGCACCGTGCTGCTGTTCATTCCCATCTACAACGTCGATGGCAGCCTGAACCGCGCCAACGCGTCGCGCGTGAACCAGGATGGTCCGGAGCAATTCGGTTTCCGCGGCAATAGTCGCCACCTGGACTTGAACCGCGACTTTATCAAGTGCGACAGCCTGAACGCGCAAGTGTTCAACCGCCTGCTGACGAATTGGGATCCGGATGTGATGGTCGACACGCATACATCGAACGGCGCCGACTACCCGTACACGATGACCCTGATCCACACGCAGACGGATAAGCTGGGCAATGGCCTGGGGCCCTTCCTGCAAGACACCATGCTGCCGCACATCTTTGCGCACATGGAAAGCGCTGGCTGGCCCACGTGCCCGTATGTGAATCCCGTCAAGGATAGCCCCGACCACGGCATCGCCGAATTCCTCGAAGTGCCCCGTTTCTCGACCGGTTTTGCGGCCCTGCATCACGTCATCGGTTTCATGCCGGAAACGCACATGCTGAAACCGTTTGCCGACCGCTACGCCTCCATGCGCGCCCTGCTCGACATCACGATGGCGTTCACGGTGGAACACGGCGAGAAAATCCGCCAATTGCGCGCGCAAGCCAAGGCGGCGGGCCGCACGCAAGCCGAGTGGCCGATCCACTGGGTCATGAACGAAGAGCAGCCGTCGACCTTCCCCTTCAAGGGCTATGCGGCGCAATACACGCCGAGTCTGCTGGGTGACTACCAGCGCCTGTCCTACGATCGCTCGCAGCCGTGGGAACGCGATATCAAGTATTACAACCGCTTCGATGCGGACGTCACCGTGGCCGCGCCGAAAGCCTATGTGGTACCGCAAGCGTGGCGCGAAGTGATCGAACGGCTGCGCTGGAACGGCGTCGAAATGAGCCGCATCACCACCGAACAGACGCTAACGGCCCGCTACTACCACATCGCCTCCGTCGGCACGCGCGCCACGGCCTACGAAGGCCACATGTTCCACGACCATGTAGAACTCGAAGCGCGCACGGGCCAGTTCACCGTGCAAGCGGGCGATTATGTGATCAGCCTGGACCAGGACAACGCCCGCTACGCCGTGGAAACCCTGGAACCGCAGGCGCACGACAGCTTCTTCCGCTGGGGTTTCTTCAATAGCGTGCTGGAGAAGAAGGAAGCGTTTTCCGATTACGTCTTCGAAGACATGGCATCCGAACTGCTGCGCGATGAACCGGCGCTGGCGGCCAAGTTTGCTGAGTGGAAAGCGGCCAATCCCGCCTTGCTGAGCAATCAGGAAGCCGTGCTGAACTTCATCTTTGCACACTGCCAGCGCTTTGCCGAGCCGGAATGGCGGCGCTACCCAGTGATCGCCCTGATGTAAATCCGGGCTGTAGCGACTGCAACATCCTGGCGCCGCATCGGAGACCCCGGTGCGGCGCCTCTTTCTGTGCCCTGCCCACAAGGTAATCCCATGCACTACGCACTGAACCTGCGCACCTTTATTTACAGCCATTATTTTTATCTGGGCTTGCGCGTGGCCATCGGTCTCGTCGGCCTGGCCTTGCTGACCCAGGAAATCAGTGACAGCGCCACCGCCATGACGGTGTGCATCGGCGCCCTGTGCACCACCTTGATGGACATGCCCAGCCCGCTGCGCCACAAGTTCAACGAAATGCTCGCTTCCGTGCTGCTGTGCAGCGCCGTGACACTCCTGATCAGCCTGTGCGGGCCCGTGCAGTGGCTGTTGATGACGGTGCTCGTGCTGGTCAGTTTCCTCGCCAGCATGATGGTGGTGTACGGCAAGAAATCCATGCCCTTGCAATTGGCCGCCCTGTTCATCATGACCATGTCGATGGAGCACCAGATGACGTGGCAGCAATCGTTCCACCACGCGGGCCTGTTCATGCTCGGTGGCCTGATCTATCTGGCTTACGCCATGGCCATCGCCTGGGTCTTGCGCCACCGCATCAAGCAACAAGTGCTGGCCGAAGCCCTGTTCGAACTGGCCGCCTACATCGATATCAAGGCCGATTTCTACGACACGCGTTTTAATTTGACGGAGCAGTTCAACAAGCTGGTGCGCCATCAAAGCATTTTGGCCGACCGCCAGCAAGCGTCGCGCGACCTGATTTTGCGCAGCCACAAGAACAGCAAGGATGCCATCGTCGTGCAAGTGCACGTATGCATGCTCGATCTGTATGAACTGATACTCTCGACCCACACGGACTACGCGCTGCTGCGCCAGCACCTGGCCGACTCCGACGTCCTGAAATCCTTGCACGACCTGGCCTACAAGGCGGCACGCGACATCGAAGCCGTCGCCTATGCCGTCACGCGCAAGCGCGCCTCGTATGCGCAGATCAGCTATGACAAGGAATGGGCCGATATCGAAGCGGAAATCGTCCGCCTGCAGGCCAAGGGAGACAACGCGCAGGAAGCGCTGGCCACCCTGCGCGCGCAGCGCAACAAGATCCGCGCCATTTTGAAAATGATCGCCGAGCTGCACCTGGCCACGCAAAAAGTCTATGCCGACGTGCCATTCTGGAGTGGCGCGGACATGGCACCCTTCTTGTCGCAGCAGAAATATGAGCTGACAACCCTGCTGTCGAATCTGCGCCTGGACTCGCCTGTGTTCCGCTTCGCCCTGCGCGTCTCGATGGCCATCTCGGTGGGATTGCTGATCGGCCACTGGCTGCCGTATGCGGCCCACAGCTATTGGATCGTCTTGACTATCGTCATCATCCTGCGCCCCACGTTCAGCATGACGCGCCAGCGCCGCGCCGACCGCATCATCGGCACCATCATCGGCTGCGTCATCACGGCCATCGTGATCCGCTACGTGCACAGCAATATCGTGCTGATGGCCATCCTGTTCCTCTCCATCGTGGCCACGCCCACCTTCATCTATTTGCGCTACCGCTACACGGCCATCGCCGTCAGCCTGATGATCTTGCTGCAAATGCATTTGGTGGCGCCCAGCAACCCGAACCTCGTCAGCGAGCGCCTGATCGACACCCTGATCGGCGCGGCGGTGGCCACCGTGTTCAGCTTTGTACTGGCCAACTGGGAATACCAGAGCCTGCCACGCCTCGTGCGCCAGGTGTTGAATGTGAATGTGAGTTATATGCAGGCCAGCTTCGCGCTGCTGCAAGGCAAATGTTTTGATGATTTCGCCTACCGCATCGAGCGCAAGCGCTTGATGGACAGCCTGGCCGCGCTCAGCTCGGCGCTGGTGCGCATGCTCGATGAACCGGCCAGCAAGCAGCGGGCCGTGGAAGACATCAACCTGTTCATCGTGCAAAATTATTTATTGGTCGCCCACGTGGCGGCGCTGCGCTCCATCCTCGGGCGCCATGCCAGCCAGCTTCCCGTCGCCCCCGTCAATGCCTTGCTTGGCCACAGCCATACGCAAGTGTGTCTGACCCTGTCGCGCGCGCTGGAACAGCTCGACGACAAGGCTGTCATCAGCGCCCCGCTGGCTACCCTGCCCGCGCCGCCCGTCAGCGACGTGGCCTGGTCGGGATGGCCGCTGGTGCAGCGGCGCATCCGCCTGTTACAGGCAGATGCCGACAAGATTGTGATACATAGCGCGGCGATCGTGCATATTGTGGCACCGCGCTAAGCCTGCTCAGCTTACTTCAGGTATTGTTCAAACCAGCCGATAGTGCGCTTCTGCAAGTCGCGCTGGTGCTCGGGCTTGCGGAAGGAATGGCCTTCGCCATCGTAGATGAACAGGCTGGACGGCACGCCCATGGCGCGCAGGCCGTGCCAGAATTCCAGCGACTGGGCGGCAGGCGTTTCCACGTCGCGCTCGCCCACGTAGATCAGGGTTGGCGTCTTGGCCGCCTTGATCGATTCGATGGGCGACGCCTTGCGGTAGACAGCCGGATTGTCATAGGCGGAGGCGCCAAAGAACGGGATCATCCACTGGTTGATGCCGTTCTGGCCGTAATAACTGATCCAGTTCGACACGCCCGCGCCCGCCACGGCCGCCTTGAAGCGGTCGCTGTGCGTGACGCCCCACATGGTCGTGAAGCCGCCATATGAATGGCCGATCAGGCCCAGGCGCTGGCCGTCGACGGGCGCCACTTTTTCCACCGCATCGATGCCGGCCAGGATGTCGCGCCAGTCGCCGCCGCCAAAGTCGGCCATGTTGGCGCGCGTAAATGCCTGGCCCTGGCCAAAGCTGCCGCGCGGATTGGGCAGGAAGACGAAATAGCCTTTTTGCGTCAATTCGTGGATCAGGGTGCTTGCCGCTACATAACGTGGCGAGGCGGCCGCGCCGGGCCCGCCATGCACGTTGACGACCATCGGGTAGCGCTTGCCGGCGTCCGTCTTCAACGGCCCCAGCAGCCAGCCCTGCACCTTGTATTGCTCGTTGTTCCAGCCCACGTTCTGCACCGACAGTTGCGGCGCAAAGCCGTCATTGTCGCGCGTGATCTTTTTCAGCTGGCCCACCGGTCCCGCCACCAGGTAGGAAGCGTGCGTAAAGTCTTCCTGCGCGGCAGCGGCGTGACGGCCATCGGCGCTGAACGACAAGCGGCCATCGCTGCCGCTGCTGCTGAGTTCACCGAGCATCACAGGTTGGCTGGGGCCGGTCTGCGCATCGACGGGCACCAGCGCCAGCTGCGAATCGATCAGAGCCGTTGCCAGCAAGCCGGCGCCGCGCCAGACGACGCCATTGAACGTGCCGCGATAGTCTTGTGTGAGGTTGCGCGGCGTGCCGCCGGCCAAGGGTACCGTGTAGATATCGCCGCCGATGGAGCCGAAATCGCTCATCAGACCGCCGATGAAGACCACTGTCTTGCCGTCCGGCGAAACCGATGGAAGGTTCAGCTGCATGGCCGGTGACGCGATCACGCGCAGGGTGCCAGTGGCAGCATCGATATGGCTGAGCTTGGCGACCCACCAGTTGCTGTCGCCATTGCCTTGCGCGCTGGTGGCAACAAAGCCGCGGCCATCGGGCGTCCAGCTGTATTCATACACATAGGTGTCGCCTGGTGACAGCAGACGCGGTTCGCCGCCGCTGGCCGGCACGACGGCGATGCGCTGGGCATCGTCTTCGCTACCCACTTCGCCCACCTGGCGCGCACCCGCTTCGACGGCGCCGGCCAGCTTGCGTGCGCCCACCGTCGCCAGCAGGGCCAGCTGCTTGCCGTCCGGCGACCAGCGCGCCGTGCTGGCCACGCCCTTGATACTGGTCAACATCCGCACCGGCGCCTGCGACAGGGTGGCCAGGTACAGCTGCGCCGTGCCCGCCTTGGCGTCGTAGCCGACAAAGGCCAGCTGTTTGCCGTCCGGTGACCAGCTGGGCTTGTCGTAGGAACACACGGCACACGGATCGAATTGCTGCACGATGGCGCCGTTGGCGGCGTCGCGCACGACGATGGCCGCATGCGGGCGCTGCGTCTGTTCACCCGCTCGGCTCGACTCGATGGCGGCGATGCGCTGGCCGTTGGCCGACAGGGCCACGGCGCGGTAATCGCGCAAGGCCGGCTCGGTTGCAGGGGCGGCGTGTGCCAGGGTGCCCAGAAGGCTGCTTGCCAGCAAGCCGCAAGCGGCCAGATCAGTTATTTTCATCATGTAAATTCCGGTTAGAAATAAAAAAAACCGCCGGCAAGCGCGGCGGTTTCGGATGGAACAGACTGCATTAGCGGGCCTTCTTGCCCAGATGCGAATGCCGCATGCTGTACAGGAAGTAAATAGCTACCGTCACCGCCATCCACACGCTGAACACGACAAACGTCGTATGCGGCAAATCGCGCATGATGTACAGGCAAGCCAGGATGCTCAGGCCCGGAATCACGTACGGGCCGAACGGCACGCTGAAGCCTTCGATGCGGTTCGCGCCCTGCTTGTGGCGCAGCACGGGCACGGCGATCGAGACCACCATGAAGGCCGTCAGGGTACCGATGCTGACCATATCCCACAGGTAAGTCGCATCGACGGTACCGGCCACCACGGCCACGACGAGGCAGACGATGATGGTATTGCTGACCGGCACCAGTGTGCGCGGGTGGATCTTCTGGAACGATTTCGGGATCAGGCCGTCGCGGCTGACGGCAAACAGGATGCGCGTCTGGCCGTAGATCGTCACCAGGGTCACGCTGAAGACGGAAATGACGGCGCCGGCCGACAGCACCAGTGCGGGCCAGGTCTTGCCTGTGACGTTTTGCAGGATCACCGCCAGGCCCGCTTCCTGGCCTTCAAACAATTTCGCTTGCTGCGCGCCGAGGGCCGCCACGGCCACCAGCAGATAAAACACGGTAACGATGAGCAAGGCGCCGAGGATGCCGCGCGGCACATTGCGCGTGGGATTTTTCACTTCGTCACCCGCCGTCGCCACCGTATCGAGGCCGATGAAGGAGAAGAAGACGGTGCCGGCCGCGGCCGTGACGCCCGTCATGCCGGCAAAGCCCTTGCTATTGTCGGTATTGAAGAAGGGGAAGAAATTGTCGGCATTGAAACCGGAAAACGCGATGACGATGAAAAACACGAGGATCGCCAGCTTGATGATGACCATGATGGCATTCATCAGGGCCGATTCCTTGGCGCCGCGCAGCAGCAGAAAGCCGCACATGCAGATCAAAAAGATCGGCGGCAGGTTGATGTGGCCGGCATGAAACTCCATCCCATGCGGGCCGGAAACGATCATCGGCGTGCGCAGCATCTCGGGGATGTGCCAGCCAAACGCGTTTTCCAGGAAATTATTCAGGTAGGACGACCAGCCGATGGCCACGGCACTGCCCGCCAAGCCGTATTCGAGCAGCAAGCAGGCGGCCATGATGAAGGCAAGAAACTCGCCCACGGTGGCGTAGGCAAACGAATACGAGGAGCCGGAGGCGGGTATGCGGAACGACAATTCCGCATAGCACAAGGCCGTCAGGCCGGCCGTGATGGCGGCGATCAGGAAAGACAGGACGACCGAAGGGCCCGCCTTGGGGACGGCTTCGACCATGGTAAAGAAAATGCCCGTGCCGATGGTGGCGCCGACGCCGATCATGGTGAGGGAAAACAGGCCGATGGACCGGCTCAAGCCACTGCTGCTGAGGCCTTCACCATATTCGACCGTGGTATCGATCGGCTTGGTGCGGCAAAGTTTCTGGACCAGGGTTTGGCTCACTAACATTCCTTTATGAGGCATGCACTTGAACACCTGCAAAAACCTACTGCGCGTCGCGATTCGCGGCCTGCGATGCTCACTGTGCATTCGCACAGCTGCGCTTCTTAGCCACGATTCGCATCCGTTCGCTACGGTTTTGTCAGGTGTTGTTCGCAACATGACGGGTAAAAACAAATAGCGCTCCGGCCCTACCTGGCAAAAAACCGGAAAGATCGCGTCCATTTTCAAAACTAAGCGATTATAGGGCTTTCATCGGCCCAGCTAAACAGAAGTTTGATGCAAGGAAACAACGCCAGGCGTGCGCCGCAAAACGCGCACTGGCGCTAGGGGAACATGGAATTGCCAATATGAAACAAAAAGCGCGCCGCTGCAGGAGCAGGGGCGCGCTTTCGGTTCAGCTCAGCCGAGCCGGATTACTTCTTGCCCTGCGGCGCGTCAGCCGGTGGCCAGCCCGCTTCGTAGCCTTGCGGCACATCGTCGCGGCGCTCTTTCGGCGCCAGGCCCAACGCGTAGTACAGCACCGTCAGCAGGATCAGCCAGGCAGGTCCCACCATCAGGGCGATGCGCGTATCGGGGAAATACGCCATCAGGCCGATCACCAGCGCCAGGAACGCCAGCGAAATCCAGGAACCGTACGGTGCGAACGGCATGCGGAAGGCCAGGTTCTTGATTTCCAGCGGCGTCAAGGTCTTGCGGAACTGGATCTGCGTGACCAGGATCACGCCCCAGGTCCAGACGGCGCCGAAGGTGGAAATCGAGGTGACCCAGATAAACACTTTTTCCGGCACCAGGTAGTTCAGCAGCACGCCCAGCAGCAGCGCGAAGACGGACACGAGGATGGCGCGGCGCGGCACGCCGGCGGCCGTGGTTTCCGCGAATGCCTTTGGCGCCTGGCCTTGCAGCGCCAGGTTGTACAGCATGCGGCCCGTGCTGAAGATGCCGCCATTGCACGACGACAAGGCTGCCGTCAGCACGACGAAGTTGATGATGCCGGCGGCCGTCTTGATGCCCAGGCGTTCGAACGTCATGACGAAGGGGCTGCCGGTGGTGCCGATTTCATTCCATGGGTAGATCGACAGGATGACGAACAATGCGCCGACATAGAAAATCAGGATGCGCCAGAACACGGAATTGATGGCGTCAGGAATCGATTTCTTCGGGTTCGCCGCTTCGCCCGCCGTCAGGCCGATCATTTCCACGCCCAGATAGGCAAACATCACCATCTGCAGCGACATCAGCACGCCCTGCGCGCCGTTAGGGAAGAAGCCGCCATGCGTCCACAGGTTCGAGATACCGATGGCCACGCCGTCGTTGCCGAGGCCGAAGATGATCATACCCGTGCCGCCGATGATCATCAGGATGATGGTGACCACCTTGATCAGGGCAAACCAGAATTCGAACTCGCCGTAGGCTTTCACGGCCAGCAGGTTGATGGCGCCCATGGAACCGAGGGCCGCCAGGGCCCAGATCCAGCGCGGCACGTCGGGGAACCAGATGCCCATGTAGATGGCGACGGCGGTAATTTCCGCCACGCACGTGACCAGCCACAGGAACCAGTAGTTCCAGCCCGTCAGATAGCCTTGCAGGGGGCCCAGGTAATCCTGGGCATAGCGGCTGAAGGAGCCGGCCACGGGATTGTGCACGGCCATTTCGCCCAGCGCGCGCATGATCATGAAGATGACCGCGCCACCGATGATGTACGACAGCATGATGCCGGGACCGGCCATCTTGATCGCGTTGCCGGAACCCAAAAACAGGCCCACGCCAATCGCGGCGCCCAGCGCCATCAGGCGGATCTGCCGCTCACCCAGGCCGCGGTGCAAGCCTTGTTCACTCGTTTTCATTACGTGTCTCCGTTTTTTTCTTGAATACACCGATCCCTCCACCCCAATGGCGGTTCCGCTCTTGCTGGAAAGGAGGAAAAGGCTGGCCGGCGGCTGAGCGCCGGCATGCTCATGTGGTCAGGCTACTGTGTCAGGCCAGTTCGGCGATCAGCTCGATCTCGACGCAAGCGCCCAGCGGGATTTGCGCCACGCCGAAGGCGGAGCGGGCGTGCTTGCCGCTGTCGCCGAAGACTTCGACGAACAGTTCCGAGGCGCCATTGGTCACCAGGTGCTGTTCCGTGAATTCGGAGGTGGAATTGACCAGGCTCATGACCTTGACGATGCGCTTGACCTTGTTCAAGTCGCCGCCGCACGCGTCTTGCAGGGTGGCGATCAGTTCGATGGCGATGCCGCGCGCAGCGATCTTGCCTTCTTCCGTGGTGACATCCTTGCCCAGCTGACCAACCCAGACCTTGCCATCCTTCTTGGCCAGGTGGCCGGACAGGAAGACGGTGTTGCCCGTACGGGCATGCATCACGTAGGCGGCAGCTGGCGCGGCAACGACTGGCAGTTCGATGTTGAGGGCTTTGAGTTTTTCGTAAAACGACATGCTATTTCTCCAAGAAAACAATATAAGCGAAACCAAAATTCATGCACGGCAGGGCACGGAGGATGACGCCCTGGCAGCGCGGCAGTGACCGACAACAGTGCCAGATTAAACGTCATCATATTGGTGAACCAGCAGTTTTAGTTCACAAATAGGCCCGGTTATTCAGTGGATTATACCGACAATCAAACAAAATTCAGCATCGGTTCATGAAGCATGCTCTACAGGCATCGAGCGTGACTTTTTTCATTAAATTGTCACTTGTGCAATGTCAAGCCCTCCGGGTCAAGGTTTATCGCTTCCAGAAATACCTGGTCGTGCGAAACCACAAGTAGCGCGCCCCGATATTGCAGCAGCATCTGCTCCAGCGCCTGCAGACTGGCCAGGTCCAGATGATTGTCGGGTTCATCGAGCAGCAGCAGTTGCGGCGGCGCCAGCGCATACAGGTCGGCCGCCAGCGCCACCTTCATGCGCTCGCCGCCGCTCAGCAAACGGCTGGGCATGGTGGCGCGCGCGCCGGCAATGCCCAGCAGCGCCAGCCGCGTGCGCAACTCGCCTTCAGGCAGAATGCTGTTGCGTGCCTGCAAGCGCTGCACGGCGCTCCACTCGCCATCTTGCTGCCCCGCATGCTGGTCCAGCCAGGCCACCCGCGCATGGCAGCGCAGCGCGCCGCTGGCGGGCGCCAGCTGTCCGGCGATCACGCGCAGCAAGGTCGACTTGCCACTGCCATTATTACCGGTCACGGCCAGGCGGCGCGGGCCACTGATGACCAGGTTGATGGCGTGTGCCTGGCCATGCGGCAAGACCACGTCGCGCAGCTCCAGGATCAGCTTGCCGTTCGGCACGGCACTCTCGGGCGCCAGCAGCAGCCGTTCCGCCTCGGGTGCGCAGCGGACGCTGGCCTCCATCACCCTTTGCTGGCGCGCCTGCTGCGCCTCTTGCGCGCGCAGGCGCAGCTTGCCCTGGCTATCCTGGCTTTTCTCCTTTTTCGCGTCCAGCAGCAGCTTGCTTTGATTGCCTTCGCGCCCCTCGCGCTCGCCACGCACCACCCGTTTCTGCTGGCGTTCGGCCTGCTGCTGCGCCTCGCGCTGTTCGCGTCTGGCGCCCGCCTTTTCCGCTTGCAGGACAGCGGCGTAGCCGGCCTGTTCCAGCGCGCGCTGCTGCGCATACATCGCGTAATTGCCGCCATAGCTGCGCAAGCCCTGCGGCGACAGCTCGGCGATGTCATCGACGTGCTCGAGCAAGCCGCGGTCATGGCTGACCAGCAGCAAGCCGCCCGGCCAGCGCGCCATCTGCGCCACCAGACGAGCGCGCTGCTGCGCATCGAGATGGTTGCTCGGCTCATCGAGCACCAGCCAGTCGGCCTGCGACAACCAGGCGCCCTGCAGGGCGATGCGCTGGCGTTCGCCGCCGCTCAGGCTGGCCGTTGGCGTGTCGGCATTGACGTGCCGCAAATCGAGCGCATCGAGCGCCTGGCGCAGACGGGCGTGGGCATCCCAGCGATCTCCCACGAGAGCGTAATCGGCTTCATCGATGCTGCCTTCGGCGATGCGCGCCAGCGCGGCCAGCAAGCTGGTCACGCCAGCGAGGGCCGCCACGGTGGGATAGTGCTGCGGATCGAGTTCCTGCGCCACGTAATGCACGGCGCCGTCGCAGCGTACGGCGCCAGAAGACGGCTGTGCCTGGCCCGCCAGCAGGCGCGCCAACACGCTCTTGCCCACGCCGTTATCGCCGACGAGGCCGATGCGTTGCGGGGCAAAGCTAAATTGCAAATCGGAAAATAATACCCGGCCACCGGGCAGCACAAAGGAAAGACGGTCGAGTTGCAGGAATGCGGGCATGGATACTCCTTGAGCAAGGCTGGCGAACCCGCGCGGCGCAAGGCGCTGTGGCGGGATGGGCGAGGCCGTGCACAGCACGGCAGTATCAATGGCGCATGTCGAAGCGTCCTGGAGAAATGGGGAAAGAAGCGTCAGTGTAGCAGAGTAAGCCTTAACGCTGCCCCAGGGTCGTGTCGCCGAACAGGTTCTTGTATTCGCGCGGCTGCGAGCGCCAGTACTGCGGTGGCGCCTGCACTTGCGCGCCCAGCTCGGCCGCCGCATGCCAGGGCCAGCGCGGATCGAACAGGATGGCGCGCGCCAGCGCCACCATGTCGGACTGACCATTGACGATGATGTCTTCCGCCTGCTGCGCCTCCGTGATCAAGCCCACGCTGATGGTGGGCAAGCCGCTGTCGCGCTTGATGCGTTCGGCAAACGCCACCTGGTAGCCTGGGCCCACAGGGATTTGCTGCTGCGGAGAAATTCCGCCACTGGAAACGTGGATGAAGTCGGCGCCCAGCTGCTTGAGTTCCTGCGCGAAACGCACGCTTTGTTCGATTTCCCAGCCACCTTCGACCCAGTCGGTGGCGGAAATGCGCACACCCACGGCCACGCTGGCTGGCACGGCCGCGCGCACGGCTTCATAGACTTCCAGCGGGAAACGCATGCGGTTTTCCAGGCTGCCGCCATACGTATCCGTACGGTGATTGGACAGGGGCGACAGGAACTGGTGCAGCAGATAACCGTGCGCCGCGTGCAATTCGATGCCCTCGATACCGAGCGCATGCACGCGCTGCGCAGCCGCCACAAAGGCGCCCTTGATCTGCAGCAAACCCATTTCATCGAGGGCGATCGGCACGGTTTCGCCAGGCGCATGGGCGATGGCCGATGGCGCCACCGTTTGCCAGCCACCGTCGGCCAGGTGCACGCAGGCGCCGCCCTGCCAGGGCGCGCGGCTCGACGCCTTGCGTCCCGCATGGCCCAGCTGCACCACCAAGGGAATCGGAGAGTGGCGGCGGATCGCCTGCATCACCTTGGCCAGCGCAGCTTGATTCGCGTCCGACCACAGGCCCAGGTCATCGGCCGAGATGCGTCCCTCGGGCGAGACGGCCGTCGCTTCCGTCATCAGCAAGCCCGCGCCGGACAGGGCCAGGTGACCCAGGTGGATCATGTGCCAGTCGGTGGCGTTGCCGTTGTCGGCCGAATACTGGCACATGGGCGCGATGGCAATGCGGTTGGCCACCTGCAAGGGGCCAAGGGCATATGGCGTGAATAGCTGGCTCATGGCGGACTTTCGGAAAAGGGGAAGCACCGATTCTACTGTGCTTTGGAAAACGCGGCTTACACCTGCTTACGTTTGATACAGCGCACCATCTAGCCTTGTGGGCAGCACACCGTTAATCTGGACACATCAACAACACGGCAATACCTTGCCATCCAGGAGAGCACATGAACACGACGACTACCGCCAGCCGCATCCACCCTTTGATGGCAGGCGCCGCCATTTCCGTGACGGTCCTGTGCCTGGTGGGCGCAGCGTCCATCGCCGGCATCCTGCCCAATTCGCGGGCGAACGTGCCAACCGTGCCGGCCGACGTAGCCGCCATGACGCCAGCCGGCGCCGCTGCCCTGGCCGCTCCCGTGACTGCACCGGTGGCCGCGCCTGTCGTCGCGCAAGCGGCCCCGGCACCAGCCCCGGCGCCCGTCGTGCACAAGCGCGTCGTGCATCACACGCAAGTGGCGCAATCGCGCCCTGCCTACAATGACAGCAATGATGGCTACCGCGACACCGCCTACCGCGAACCCGTGCGCCAGCAGCCAGTACCTGCCCCGGCACCGGCACAACCCAACTACGTGGGCATCGGCACAGGTGCCGTCATCGGCGGCTTGATCGGCAATCAGGTCGGTGGCGGCCGCGGCAAGGCGCTGGCGACGGTGGCCGGCGTCATCGGCGGCGGCATGCTGGGCAATGCGGTGCAGAACCAGGTCGAGCAGCAACCGCAACGTTAATCGTAAGGACCAAGATAATCGAGCTTGCCCACGGCCACGCCATTGTTTCTCAGGATGGCGTGGACGATGGAGACGTGGAAATAGAAGTTCGGCAAGGCAAAGCTGAGCAGGTAATTGTCGCCAGAGAATGTCGTCCCCTCGTCAGTCCAGTTCAGCACGACTTCTTTCTGCGCGCTGCCCGCCATCTGGCCCGCATTCACGCTGTCGATGTAGGCGATGGTGTTGGCGATGCGCTCTTGCAGCTGCTCGAACGACGCTTCGTTATCCTCGAATTTCGGCGCCGGCACGCCGCTCAGGCGCTCGACCGACATCTTCGACGTATCGCTGGCACGCTGCACCTGCGCCGTCAAATCCAGCATGTCGGGCGCCAGCTGCGCACCCAGTAAAATCTCGGGCACGATGCCATCTTCTTCCACATGGGCTTGCGCTTTTTCCAGCAGGGCGGAAACGACCCGCAAGCCGCGGATGAAGACGGGAATGGTTGCCTGATACATGGACACGGACATGGCGGACTCCTGATAGTGAACGATGAGCCAGTGTACCCGAGGCGCCGCCTGCGGGTGCGCACACAGGCTTACTTGTCCAGATTCACCTTGCCATCGGGCGCATGGGAGGGCTGTTCAGGCGGTGCGGCCTGCGGCGCCTGCTTTTCCTTGCGCTTGCCGCTGAAGAACTTGACAATGGCCGCGCCGCCGCCCACCACGGCCAGCAGCAGCACTTTCTTGAAGGCCAGCAGCAGCGCCAGCAATTTGCCAAACAGGCCCAGCTTGCTGGCCACGCCACCGGCCACCAGCGCCGCCAGGCCATATTCGGCCACCTTGTCCGTCTTGCTGTCGAAATCCGTGTAGCGGTTACCCTCGGTAAATTCCGTGAACGCCGTTACTTGCTGCATCTCTTTCTTGATCGCCTCGATCTGCTGCATGCTGGCAATCGCGTTCAGGTTCAGCACACCTTCGCGGCCCAGCACGCGCACGTTGTAGTTCAGCGAGTGCTCGCCGCCATCGACCATCAGGTCCTTGGCCCAGTACAGCTTGTGCGTATCCTTGGCATAGCTGGGTTTTTCCGCCCAGCCCATCAAATGGATGCCGGGATAGCCCTGCTTCTTGCGCTCCGCATTGTTTTCCAGCACGGACGCCTGCATATCCTTGAGCAATTCGTCGTACTTGATGCTGTCCGCATCGTCATCCTTGATATGCCCTTCCTTTTCATACGTGACGATGACACCCCAGCTGTCGCGCTCAAGCACGCTGGTCTTGGCGGGCACGATCATGCCCAGCGATTCCATCCCCGGTGGGTTGCCCCAGGCATCGACCAGCACGCGCTCGGCGTCCGTCGGCGACAAATAACGGAAGTTGGCGGGCAAATCCAGGGTGGCGATGCCACCGGGCAAAGTGATCTTGCCGCGCTGCAGGTGCAACTGGGCGAGGAATTGCTCGGCCGTCATTTCCGGTGCGGCGGCCTTGTCTTCGGCAGGGGCGGCAGCCGTCAGGCCGGAGAGGGTCAGACACAGCAGGGCTGTCAGCAGGCGTTTCAACATGATCGGTCCAAAAAATTGCAAAGGGTAAATATTTTAAATCAATTGATTGCTTAATGGATAATTATTTCTGTGCGGCATCTTTTTCATGAAAAAAGCGCCAGGCGGGGTTCCCCGGCTGGCGCCTGATGCTGTGTGACGGCTGGGCGATCAGGAGGTACGCACCACCATCAAGCCCGCACGCAAGCCCACGCGCACGTCCGGGTTCGGAAACACCACCAGCTCTTCCGCGTGCTGCACCGTGTAGACATGGTCGCCATCGCTGGCGATCACGGCGTGCTGCGGCAGGGACGTGAAATTCTGCGTGCTGCGATCAAAAGCCATGCGGAACTCATCGCTGTGCTTGATGATTTCCTGCGCCACCTTGAACACGTGCGGTTGCGCCTTGACGGGCTGCCCAGGCAAGCCGCGCAGCAAGCCGTCCAGCGCCCGCGATACGTCGTCGAACAGGGACAAATCGTTCTGCCCCAGGGTGCCCACGCGGCCCAGCTCCACCGTGCTGGCGGCCGCGCCGAAATGCTCGGCCGAATAATAGCTGTAGGTGCCGGCCGACTGCGGGTTCATGATGATGGCGCCGATGGCCGCCTGGCCCAGCCAATCGATCAGCTGCGCCTTGGCGTCGTCAGCCACCAGGTCGGGCACGATGGCAAACGTAGGATACACGGAGGGCCGGATGGCCGTGTGCAAATCCAGGTGCCAGCGCACGGGACCGGCCGCTGCAAAGAACGCCTTTGTTGCAACGATCATTTCATCGGCGCGTGCGCTTTCCGCCGCTTGCGCCAGGCTCCCCCGCACGGGGCGGAACATGCGATTCAGGTCGGCGTCGATGAAACGCTTGCCGGCCCGGATCGCATCGACATTGCCCACGCAAACGAGCAGGTCGACGGCCAGCTTCGACGCATCGCGCGACAGCGCGTCGAGCAGATGCGCCAGCACTTCGATCGGTCCCGTTTCGTCGCCATGCACGCCCACCGAGACGGCCACGCTGGCGCGCGCCTCTCCCGGCTTGACGACTTGCAGCATGCCGGGCGCCGGCAAGGCCACCGTGAAACCGGCGTTGACGAACAACTGCGCCACGCCGCTGAAATCGGCCTGCGCCAGCGCCTGCACGGCTGGCGGCAAGCCGCCAGCGCCCGGTACTACCCGGGATACTGCTTGCGTTGCTTCTTGCGTCATTACACCGCCGCTTCCGCTGTGGGTTTCGCCGTGATTTTATTCACGGCTTCCGACAAGGTCCACACGTCCAGCATGGCTTGCTCCAGTTCCGTCGCCGCCACATAGGCCGACAGGCCCAGCGCGCCCGTCACGGCATCGATGGCCTGGCCCGCATTGCCTTGCTCGGCGCGCGCCAGCACCTGCGTCAGCAGACGCTGTTGCGTGCGGCGCAGCGCTTGCTGTGCATAGTTGCGCAACTGTTCCTGCGACTTGCCTTGCGCGGCCAGCTTCAGGCCACGCTCCAGGGTGCCGATGCCCGCCTGGCTGCGCAGGGCCAGACCCACTTGCAGGAAGGCGGCCAAGTCCATCGAGGCAGGACGCGGCACGGACAGGGCCGGGAACAGGAAGCCGGCGACGACTTCCAGCGCATCAACCGCATCCCACGCCTGCACGAAGGCCGGCGTCAGACCCGGCACCAGCGCCGCTTCCGACTTGATGCCGACAGCTTTCAGCAGGTCGCGCTTCGATTCCGCGCCAAACAGGCGCGTGAGTTCGGCCAGGCCGGCGCCACGCAATTGCTCGGCCGGCACGGACAGCACGCCGGCGATCATGGTTTGCTGCAGCACGCGCGTTTGCGCGTCGACCTTGATCGACACCTCGCGTGGAATCGTCAAGGCATCCGCATCGAGCGCATCGAACACGGGCGCCAGGTTCAGCGCCACCCATGCCTGGCCCCAGGCCAGGATCACGGCCGATTCGTCCACGCCGTGTTCCGCCGCCAGGTTGCGGATCATCAGGGGGCCGCAGCGGTTGATCACTTCATTGGCCAGCACGGTCGCCAGGATGGCGTTGGCCAGCGGGTGGTCGAGCGCCGAACGGGTTTCCACCAGCAAGGACGGGAAGTACGGTTTCAGGACCGGCTCGGCCCACGTTTCGCCCGTCAACGGCAAGGCGGACAGGATGCGCTTGAAGCGGTTCTTCACGTTGGCGATCACCACGGCCAGTTCCGGCGTGGTCAGGCCACGGTTATCGAGCTTGCGACGCGCCAGTTCGGCCACCGACGGCAGCTGCTCCAGCTCGCGCGACAGGGCGCCCTCTTCTTCCAGGCTGGCGATCAGCGCGGCATAGCCATCCTGCACGGCGCTTTCGCTTTGTGCCTGCAATTCGCGCACCAGCAAATGCGTCTGCTGCGTGTTGTCGCGCAAGACCAGGCGCTCGACGTCGTCCGTCATCGCATACAGCTCGCGATTGCGTTCGGCTTCCGTCAGCTTGCCCGCATTGACTTCCACGTCCAGCCAGATTTTTACGTTCACTTCATGGTCCGAGCAATCCACGCCGGCCGAATTGTCGATCGCATCGGTGAAGATGCGTCCGCCCGCCAGCGCGAATTCGATACGACCGGCCTGCGTCGCACCCAGATTCCCCCCTTCGGCCACGACTTTCACGCGCAGCTCATTGCCGCTGACGCGGATATGGTCATTCGCGCGGTCCTTCACCTGTGCGTGCGTTTCCGTCGACGCCTTGATGTAAGTGCCGATACCGCCGTTGTAGAACAGGTCCACGGGCGACTTCAGGATGCGATGCATCAGTTCTTCCGGCGCCAGCGAAGTTTCCGCGATATCGAGCGCGGCGCGGATCTGCGGCGACAGTTCGATGGTGCGTGCGGAGCGCGGATACACGCCGCCGCCTGCCGAGATCAAGTCCTTGTTGTAGTCGTCCCACGAGGAACGCGGCAAGGCAAACAGGCGCGCGCGCTCGTCGAACGAGACGGCGACGTCCGGTGTCGGGTCGAGGAAGATGTGACGGTGGTCGAATGCGGCCACCAGTTTCAGCTGGCGCGACAGCAATACGCCATTGCCGAACACGTCGCCCGACATGTCGCCCACGCCGACCATCGTGATCGGGGTGGTATTGAGGTCGTGGTCCATTTCATAGAAGTGGCGCTTCACGGCTTCGAACGCACCCTTGGCGGTGATGCCCAGTTTCTTGTGGTCGTAACCGTTCGAGCCGCCCGAGGCAAACGCGTCGCCGAGCCAGAAACCGCGCTGCACGGCGATGCCGTTGGCGATGTCCGAGAACGTGGCCGTGCCCTTGTCGGCAGCGACCACTAGGTAAGGATCGGCCTCATCGAAGCACACGGTGTCGACTGGCGGGACGATATTGCCCAGCGAACGGTTGTCCGTCACTTCCAGCAGGCTGGAAATGAACAGTCGGTAGACGGCTTCGCCTTCTGCCGCGATGGTTTCACGCACGGCATCCTTCGGCATCATCTTGCAGACAAAACCACCCTTCGCGCCGGCCGGCACGATGACGGCGTTTTTCACCATCTGCGCTTTCACCAAGCCCAGGACTTCGGTGCGGTAGTCTTCCATGCGGTCCGACCAGCGCAAGCCGCCACGGGCGACCGGGCCGCCGCGCAGATGCACGCCTTCGAAGCGGCGCGAGAAGACGAAAATCTCGCGGTAAGGACGCGGTTCCGGCACCAGCGCCAGGCTGCTGGTGTCGAACTTGAAGATGATCTTGTCACCGGCTTGATTGTTCTGGAAGTAGCTGGTGCGCAGGGTGGCGGCCATCAGGTCGGCCAGCGCGCCGAGGATTTCCTCGGTATCGGCATGGTTCACGGACGGCAGGCCGGCCTTGATGGCGGCGATGCTTTCCAGGGCTGCCGCATGCTGCGCGCCGGACAGCGAAGGATCGAAGCGCTGCAGGAAGGCTTCGACCAGGGCTTTGACCTGGGCCGGCTGCTTGCGCAGGCTTTCGGCGATATAGCGTACCGAGAAGCGGCTGCCCGTCTGGCGCCAGTAGCTGGTATAGGCGCGCACCAGCTGCACTTCGCGCGTCGACAAGCCGCCTTCAATGACCAGGCCATTCAGGCGGCCATCTTCGGCCGTGTCGTTGAACAGGGAAGCAAACAATTCCTGCGCCACGGCGACAACAGATGGTTGCGCCAGTTTCGCCGCGCTGGCGGCATCGACCGTCAGGCTGGTGACGAAATAGCGCGTGCCGTCGGACAGCGAAACCGAATACGCCTGTTCGCGGTCGATGGCCACGCCCGCATTGTGCAGGGCCGGCAGGATGGTCGACAGCGGCGGCACCTTGTTGGCCGAGTACAAACGGATGGTGGTAACGGCACCCGTCTCGATGCGCACGGCCACGTGCGCCGGATCGGTGTTGCGCAGGATGGTGTCGAGGTCGCGGAAGGCGATGGCAGGCGCGGTGGCGGCCACGTAATCGAGCGGCAAAGTCGCGCACAGTTTGCGCAGGCTGGTGCGCAGGGCCACGTCGGGCACGGCGTCGGCCACGGCGGCAAAGCCGTTATGCCAGCCATCGAGCACGCTCAGCAGCGGCTGTTCGATATCCGTTTCCAGGTCCAGCGGGTAGCGCGCGGCGTGGGCGATCAGGTAGACGCGCGCCAGGGGGCCGTCGGCCACCAGGGTCTGCGTGCTCACATGCGTGGCGCCGGAACTGGCTTGCAGGGCTTTTGCCAGGCTCGATGCCACGCTGGCGCTGTAGCGCTCGCGCGGCAGGTAGACCAGCACGTTCAGGTGGCGCGCATACACGTCGCGACGCGCGAAGACTTTGGTGCGCGGCTGCTTGTATAGCGAAACGACGGAACCGCACACTTGCGCCAGCCAGTCGAGGTCCGCTTCCAGCGCTTCCGTGCGCGGCAGCGATTCGAGGATTTCGCGGAATTTCTCGGCGCGGAAGCCTTGCTGGCGCACGCCGGCCAGGCTCAGTACCTTGGCCACGCGGCCACGCGCAAACGGCAGCGCGGCCAGCGGGGTGGAATTGCCGGCGCGGGTAAACAGGCCGACGAAGCAATGCTCGCCCAGGATCGCGCCTTGCGCATCCATGTCGCGCACGCCGATGAAGTCCAGCTGCTGGTCGCGGTGCAAAGTGCCCGCCACGTCGGCCTTGACGATGGACAGCGCCGAGTCGCGCTTGGCCAGGGTGTCGAAGTCGCCGGGAATGTTCGCCAGGCAGGTGCCGTAGACCGGGTGCGCCGTATCCTGCAGCACGCCGACACGGCTAGGAATGTCGCGTTCGAGTTCGCGCACGCCCGGCTTGACGCGGTAGTAGGCGTAACCAAATACTTCAAAGCCGCCGCTGCGGGCCCACTCCAGGAAGGCGGCCACTTCCGCGCCCTCTTCGCCATGCTGCGCTGCGGCCGTGGCGACGGTGGCCAGGCGCTCGCTCATGGCGGCGGCATCGCGGCGCACGATGGCGGCGTCACGCGCCACCATGTCGATGGCAGCGACCAGCGCGGCCAGGGCTTCCGGCGCCAGCTCTTCGTCGAGCAGTACCAGCACATACGATTCGAGCGGGTCGCCCGGCTGGCGCACCGCTTCGACGCTGCCATCAAGAGCGCGGCGCACGGGCAGCACGGTGTTCATTACGCCGCGCACGGCCAGGTGCTGGCGGCGCATGGTCATGACGATGGAGTCGACCAGGTAAGGCATGTCCTCGTTCAGGATCAGCAAGGCGCTCGCCATGCCGCCACGGCCATCCGCATAACGCAGGGTGGCAATCTGGCAGCCGTTGCCAGTGCGCTTGGCCGCTTGCGTGAAGCCGTCCACCAGCACGGGTGCCAGGCTGTCGGGCGCGATGTCGGCCAGGTCTTCGGCGTCGAGCGAATCGAGCCATGCCTGCACCAGCTGCACGACAGGCGCTGCCGCCTTGTTCGCATTGCCAGCCGCGTTAATCAACTCCAGCGTTTGTGTACGCAAATCTTGTGGCGTGTGATTCATCTTGCATCTCCATTACGGTAATGTGAATGTCCAACGCTGTCGTTCGGGCTTGTGGCTGGGCGGCAGCGGTGTCAAGAGACGGGGGTCGCCCGTCCAATTCTGTCTGTGCTACGGATAGTTGTCTCGGATTTTCTGTATTTTTTCTATCGCCTACAAGTCGTACAATCCAGGTAAGTTGAGGATGATCGTCAATTCTTCAAGCGCCGCATGCACTTCCAGCGCCAGCTGCGGATCGGCCAGGTCGCCCGGCTCCAGATGGTCGCGGTAGTGTTTTTCCACCCACTGCACCAGCCGATGGTACAGCGTTTCCGTCATGATCACGCCCTGATGCATGGCGCGTGCCTCGGTTTCCGTCAACGCCACGCGCAAACGCAGGCAGGCAGGCCCGCCGCCGTTGCGCATGCTCTGGCGCAGATCGAAATGAATCAGTTCATTGATGGGACCACCGCTGGCCACCAGGCCTTCCAGGTAGCGCGACACGGCGCGGTTTTCCTGGCACTCCTGCGGGATCACCAGCGCCATCTTGCCGCCCTCTTTCGTCAGCAACTGGCTGTTGAACAGATAGCTGGTCACCGCATCCTGGATCGGCACCTGGCCCGTGTCCACGCGCAGCGCGTCCAGTTGCGCGCCCGTGGCGGCGACGGCGCGGCGCAGCTGCGACAGGCTCGCTTCTTCATCGGCAAACGCCTGCTCATGGTAGAACAGCACATTGCCATTGCCGACGGCGATGACGTCGTTATGGAACACGCCCTGGTCGATCACGTCCGGATTCTGCTGCACGTACACGGTGCGCTTCGCGTCCAGGCCATGCAGGCGCGCCACGGCTTGCGACGCTTCCAGGGTCTGGCGCGCCGGGTAGCGCTTCGGCGACGGTGCGGAAGGGTCGAACTCCACCCGACCATACACGAACAATTCAACGGATGGCGCGCCGTGGCTGGCACCCAAACGCGTGTGGTTGGCCGCGCCCTCGTCGCCAAAGGCCGGCGTCGACGGCAGCGCCTCGTGCACGGCGAAGTGCTTGTCGTCGCTGAAAATGGCGCGCAGGCTGCGCGCCGACTGCGCGTGCTCGAAGGCGCGGTGCAGCTTGTTATTCAGGTTGGCGGCCGTGAAATGCACACGGCCATCTTGCGTGTCGGCCGACGGGCTGACCGTGGCGGCATTCGCCGTCCACATGGGCGAGGCGGAATACGCGCAGGCCAGAATCACAGGGGATTCCTTGTAGGCGCGCGCCAGCACGTCGGCATCCGTGCCAGTGAAACCGATGGAGCGCAGCAGGCGGAAATTCGGCCGGTCCTGTGGCGGCAGCAAGGCTTGCGCAAAGCCGCGCGCGGCCAGGGCACGCATCTTGGCCAAGCCCTGCAAGGCGGCCTGCTTCGGATTGGAGGCGCTTTTCACATTGCTGAACGAGGCCACGTTGCCGAACGACAGTCCGGCATAGTTATGCGATGGTCCGACCAGGCCGTCAAAATTGTATTCGCGCGTGCTGTGCATGGGAGGCATGTCCTTAAAATTTAAAAATTCAGGCCGGGCGACAGCTTGGCCGGCAGTTCCAATACGCCATTCTCGATCGAAGCGACCGGGTAGGCGCAATAGTCAGCCGCGTAATACGCGCTCGGACGGTGATTGCCCGATTTGCCGACGCCGCCGAATGGCGCCGTGCTGGCCGCGCCCGTGGTCGGACGGTTCCAGTTAATGATGCCGGCGCGCGCGCGTACCTGGAAGGTTTGCCACAGGGCCGGATCATCGGACAACAGCGCCGCGGCCAGACCGAATTCCGTGGCGTTGGCGACCTTCAGGGCGGTGTTGAAATCGGCCACGCGGATCACTTGCAGCAACGGACCGAACCATTCTTCGTCAGGGATCCCGGTGGCAGCGGTCACGTCGACGATGCCGGCCGTGACAAAGCCCGCCTCGGGATTGAGCTGGCGCATCTGCAGCAGAGTGGTGCCGCCCTTGGCGACCATGTCGGCCTGCGCCTGCACCAGGCGCGCGGCCACGGCGCTTGAGACCACAGGGCCCATGAACGGTTGCGGCTGCGCGTCGGACGCGCCGATGCCCAGTTTCGCCGCCACGTCGACCAGTCGCGCAACGAAGGCAGCCCCCGCTGCATTGTCCTGCACCACCAGGCGGCGCGCACACGTGCAGCGCTGGCCGGCGGAGACAAAGGCGGAGAAGATCGCGTGGTGCACGGCCGCGTCGACATCCTTCACGTCCCACACGACGAGGGCGTTGTTGCCGCCCATTTCCAGCGCCAGCATCTTGCCCGGCTGGCCGCCGAACTGGCGGTGCAGGCTGATGCCCGTCTGGCAGGAACCCGTAAACAGAACGCCGTCGAGGTGCGCATTGGCGCCCAGGGCGACACCTGTGTCGCGCCCGCCGTTGACGAGGTTGACGACGCCATCCGGCAAGCCGGCCTGCTGCCACAGTTGCACGGTCTTGATGGCCGTGCGCGGCGCATATTCGCTGGGTTTGAAAACGATGGTGTTACCGGCGATCAGGGCCGGCACGATATGGCCGTTCGGCAGGTGGCCAGGGAAGTTATACGGGCCGAACACGCCGAACACGCCATGCGGACGGTGGCGCAGCACGGCGTCGCCATCGGCGATCTTGCTTTGCGTGATGCCCGTGCGCGCGTTGTACGACTGCACCGAGATATCGATCTTGTTGGCCATGGTGGCCACTTCCGTGCGCGACTCCCACAAGGGTTTACCCACTTCTTCCGAGATCAGCAGCGCCAGCGCTTCCGCATGTTCCTTCAGCAGTTCGCGAAAACGCACGCAGATGGCGATACGCTCTTCGACGGGCGTCTCTGCCCACGCTTCAAAGGCGGCGCGGGCGGCCTGACAAGCCTGTTCGACTTCATTCTCTGTCGCTTCCAGGCTGGCCCAGGTCTGCTTGCCGGTCGACGGGTCGATGGTGAGCAGTTCGCGGCCCGTGCCCGGCAGCCAGGCGCCGTTGATAAAATTCGATGCTGCGGTAGATGAATTAAGGTTGGACGATTTAGACATGGGGATGCTTCCTCGGGTTGAGTGACAAGGTGCGCACGGTGTCGCCGTGATGGCAGCGCAGCAGATGCAGTTCATCGTCGTCCAGCGCGATCTTGCCGCTGTGCGGATTGGCGCCGGTGACGATCATGCGGAAATCTTTCAGGTCGGTGTTCGACACCAGGTAAGGTTCGGCCAGGGCCGTGTCGCCGCACACTTCCGGCACAGGCACTGGCACAGTCGCGGCGTCGAGCACGGCCGGCATGCTGTCGCGCATGGCGCGCAACTCGGACACGCGCGCCTGCAGCACGGGACCGGCGTCGAAAATATCGACATAGCCTTCGAAGTGCAAGCCTTCCTGTTCCAGCAGGCGGCGCGCGGGCGCCGTGCTCAGATGCACCTTGCCAATGACTTCCTGCGCCTCGTCGGGCAGGTAGGCCACGTACATCGGTTGGCGCGGCATCAGTTCGGCGATGAAGGATTTCTTGCCCAGGCTCGTCAAGTCGTCGACGTGGTGGAAATCCATCTTGAAGAAGTGGCGCCCCAGGCCTTCATAGAACGGCGAGCTGCCGTCCGTCGCCTGGTAGCCGCGCATTTCGGCGATCAGCTTTTCCGTGAACAGGTGCGGGAACTGGGCGATGAACAGGAAGCGGCTTTTCGACAGCAGCTTGCCGTTGTTGCCGCTGCGGTAATCAGGGTGCAGAAACAGCGAGCACAGTTCCGTGCTGCCCGTCAGATCGTTCGACAGGTACAGGGTTTCCATGCGCGTAAACACATCGAGTTCGCGGCTGGAATGGACCAGGGTGCCGATGCGGTAGTTATAGAACGGCTCTTCCAGGCCCACGGCGCCCTTGATGGCACAAACGCCGGCCAGGCGGCCCGTATCCGTATCCTCCATGACGAACATGTAGTCGCGCTTTTCGGGCGGGATGGTTTCGGCGAACGACGCGCAGGCGATGGCCAGGCGGTCGCCCAGCATTTTCATGTCCGGCTTGAGGGTGGTCATGCCGGTGCCGACCTGGCTGGCCAAGCCGTACAGGGCGTCCAGGTCAGAAGCGTTGATGGCGCGTACTACTAGCATAATGTTCTCTCGGTTAAATGCGCACGCAAATGACGCTGTCGCCTTCGGCCACGGCCAGCGCTTCAAGCAGCTCGGGCGGCAAGCCGACGGTGTCCTGCGCTTCGAGCGCATCGCAGGTAAAGGTGATGGCGCGGAAGTTGCGTTCCGCGCCCGATGCGACCGCGTAATGCACTTTCAGGCCCGTGCGGCTGGGCGTGACGCCTGCGACGACGCGGCGCGTGAGCGAGCCCGTAAACGAGCGCAGCGCATGCTTGTGTGCCTGCAGGATCGGACCGCCATCGAAGATGTCGATGTAATCGTCGGCTTCAAAGCCTTCTTCCGTCAGCAAATTGAATGCCAGTTCGCCGCTCGGATGGATCTGGCCCATGGCCGCCTGCGCGTCGCCGGGCAGCAGCGGCACGTACACGGGGTAATGCGGCATCAGTTCGACGATCAGGGTGCGGTTGCGCGCGCCGCCGATGACTTTTTCGGCATCGAGGAAATCCATCTGGAAGAACTTGCGGCCCAGCGCATCCCAGAACGGCGACTGGCCGTTGGCGTCCGTGATGCCGGCCAGCGGCACGAAGAAGCGGTCGCCGAAGCGGTGCGGCGCCAGTACGGCGAACAGCAGCCGCGCGCGCGACAACAGGGCCGCTTCCAGGCCCGCCTGCTCCATGTTGCGCACATAGAAACCGGACAGCTGCGAGTATGCCGTCAACTCCGAGCACAGGGTCAGCGCATGCACGCTGTGGCTGATGTTCAGGTCACGCGAGACTTGCTGGATGACGTCATTGCGAAAGGAAAAATAGGTGCCGTTCGAGCCGGCCGAGGCGAAGATGGCAGCCGTGCCGGCAATGCTCTTGTCGAGCAGGGATTCAAGCACGAAGAGATACGACTCTTCGCTGGGGATGTCGACATGGGCGGCAAACGAGGCGATGGAGCGCTCGACGGAGGCGGCGATTTTTTCGCGCGTCTTCGGCAGGGTATGGACACCCGGCATGGTTACCGCGGCCAGCGCTTCGAGGGCTGCGATATCCGCAATTTCTACCGGACGGACAACATACATGGGTACTCCTTCAATGCTGACGATGCTGGGGGTAGAACCAAGCCGGCCCGCAGCAAAGCGGCGGGCCGGTGATCAAACAGGGAGTGCGGCTAGCCTCAGGCTTTCAGCATGCCGTCGATGGCCACGCGCAACAGACGGCCTGCTTCGGCGATCTGCTCGTCCGAGACGATCAGGGCCGGCGCCAGGCGCACCACGTCCATGCCGGCGATCAGCACCATCAAGCCTTGCGCTTCGGCCGCCTTCTGGATGTCTTTCGCGCGGCCTTTCCAGGCATCGCTGACTACCAGGCCCAGCAGCAAACCGCTGCCGCGCACGATGGAGAACACTTGCGGGTAATCCGTGATCAAGCTTTGCAGCATGGCGATGGTGTTGACGCTCGCTTCTTTCACGCGCGCCAGGAACGCCGGCGTGTTGATCGTCTCCAGCACGGTCAGGGCCACGGTGGCGGCCAGCGGGTTGCCGCCGTAGGTGGTGCCGTGGGTGCCGACGGCCAGGGTCTGCGCCAGTTCATTCGTGGTCAGCATGGCGCCGATCGGGTAGCCGTTGCCCAGCGCCTTGGCGGCCGTCAGGATGTCCGGCGTGACGCCGTAGCCCATGTAGGCGAACAACGCGCCAGTGCGGCCCATGCCGCTCTGGACTTCGTCGAAAATCAAGAGAGCGCCCGTCTTGTCGCACAGGGCGCGCAGCTCCTTGAGGAACTCAGGGTTGCCCGGCACCACGCCGCCTTCGCCTTGTACCGGCTCGACGATCACGGCGCACACGTCATCGCCGATGGCGGCGCGCGCCGCTTCGATGTCGTTGTAGGCGATGTGGTCGATCGATGGCGGCAGCGGCTCGAAGCCTTCCGTGTACTTGGCCTGACCGCCGACGGAGACCGTAAACAGGGTGCGGCCGTGGAAAGAGCTGAAGCACGAGATGATGCGCGACTTGTGCGCGCCGAACTTGGTGTGCGCGTACTTGCGCGCCAGTTTCAGGGCCGCTTCGTTGGCTTCCGCGCCCGAGTTGCAGAAGAAGGCGCGGTCGGCGAAGGTCGCTTCCGTCAGGGCCAGCGCCAGGCGCAGGACAGGCTCATTGGTGTAGCCGTTGCCCAAATGCCACAAATTATTGATTTGCTTGGTCAGCACGTCGACCAGGGCCGGATGGCAGTGGCCCAGGCTGTTGACGGCGATGCCGGAGGTGAAATCGAGGTAATGCTTGCCTGACTGGTCCCACAGATCCAGGCCGGAACCGCGCACGGGCACCATGGCGGCAGGGGCGTAGGTAGGAACGAGGACCTGGTCAAAGGTTTCCCGGGTGACTGGACGAGCCGTTACGGTCGAATCAAGCTTGGCATTCATAGCATTTCCCCATCAATATGTTAGGTACTCCGCAGCTACGACAGCTACGTGTGTACTGCATTATAAAAAGCGGGATGCTAAAACTCTTTTGAATCTGCGACAAGGATTTTCACAATTCATCACAGCTGCCTTGCCGCTGCTAGGCTGGCGGCATCAGCTTTCTTTGCCGCTCTTCGCGCGGAGTATTGCCAAACAGGGTGCCAAAGGCCGTGGAAAAGTGCGAACCGGAGGAAAAGCCGCACATCAGGCCCACTTGCACGATGGAATAATGTGTATCGAGCAACAGTTGCCGTGAGCGCTGCAGGCGCAACTCCAGGTAGTAGCGCGACGGCAGACTGCCCAGGTATTGCTTGAACAACCGCTCGAGCTGCCGCCGCGACAGGCCCACCAGGCTGGCGATGTCGTCGGTCGACAGCGGTTCCTCGATATTGGCTTCCATCAAGGTCACCGCTTCGGACAATTTCGGCTGCAGCACGCCGAAACGCGCCTGCAAGGCCACGCGCTGGCGCTCTTCCTTGCCGCGTACCTTGTCCACGCACAGCGCTTCCTTGACGAGTGCCTGCACGTCGGCGCCAAAGATGGTCTCGATCAGGGTCAGCGAAAAGTCGATGCTGGCCGCGCCGCCGCAACACGTGATGTGCGGGCCGTCGATATCGAACAGGTGCGGCGTCAGGATGGCCCGTTCCGCCTTCGCTTCCGCATCCGCGTACAGGGCCCACGGCAAGGCGATGCGCACGCCATCCATGACGCCTGCGTCGGCCAGCCATAGCACGGCCGCGCCCACGCCGCCCCAGAATGGCGCCGAGCGGCAGCGTTCGATCACAGCCCGGCACAGCTCGGCGCGCAACGGCGCTTCCGTTTCATCGGCCACCAGCAGCGCGATATGCCAGTTGCCACCCTGCGCAGCCACCTGTTCCGGCGTGCGCACGTCCAGTTGCAGGGCACCGGATCCCAGCGCCCGCGCGCACAAGCGCAGCGGCTGCACCAGTCCGGCCCAGGTGATCGACTCGGCATCGCCGGCATGGACCAGCAGCAAACGCAGCGGTTTGTCGAGGCCGATACGGGAAAGATTAGCGAAGGACATCGGCGAGGCGGGCCTGGGGCAAGGGCTGAGTTGCCCACATGATACCGGACTTCCGCCCTCTCCAGCCCTCCGTGCAAGGGTCCATCCTGGCGCGGCGGAAAAAAGCGGGGCGGAAGGATATAATCACCCCCATGGGTGAACGATATTTAAAAAGTATCCGGCTGCTGGCCGAATGCATGCAAGGCTTCGAGCGGTTTTCTGGCGACTTCGTGCGCCAGTACGGCTTGACGCATGCGCAATTCGACATCATCGCCACGCTCGGCAACACCTGTGGCATGTCCTACAAGGAACTTGGCCAGAAAACCCTCATTACCAAGGGTACCTTGACGGGCGTGGTGGACCGGCTGGAACAAAAGGGGCTGGTGATCCGCGAACGTTGTCCACGCGACAAGCGTTCCTATTACGTGCGCCTGAGCTGCGAGGGCGAACAGGTGTTCCATGACGTGTTCCCCAAGCTGACAAAACAGGGCCAGCGCCTGTTCGACGGCTACACCGAAGACGATTTCATGCGCCTGGAAAGCACCCTGGCAGGCTTGAAACACGCCATCGCCAGCGGCCACGGCTGATCATTCACCAAGCACAGACATTCAAACAAGACAAAGGAAACCAAGTTGAAAACCTCACTGCTCGAAGGCAAAAAGCCTGCTCATTTCGATAAACACATCATCGGCAACCTGCTGCTCAACGCCAGCACGCCGGAACTGGTACGCCAGGAAAAACTGATCATCGGCGTGCGCAACGAAGACGGCGAAATCTACCGCCTGATCGGCGCCACCAAGCACAACAGCTTCATGAACGCCGTCGAGGAACTCTTCGACCTGGGCTTGACGGATGAGCTGGAAGACAGCGACGAACTGGTTGAAGGCTGCGACGCGATATTTAGTGAATCGCTGTAGTAACGCTTGACGATCGCTGTCGTTCAAAAAGGCATGCCGCTATATCTGCGGCATGCCTTTTTCCGTTTACGGGGCTTTGCTTGCCTTTTGCTAAGCTGTTTGCGAAAAGATCATGGTTAAAAAGTTCCGTACGGAAATATTGCGAGTATAATTTTTTCAATGAACAGACTCGACGCCTTTAAAAGCATCGCCGCACAAGCCGCTCGTGGCGAGCTGACCTTTCCTGCCAATGTGGACGCTTCGCTCAAGCTGCAAGAGGCGCTGGCCGATCCCGACTGCCATATCGAGGCCGCCGCCAAGCTGGTGCAGGCTGACCCGCTGCTGGCCGCGCGCACGGTGGCCATTGCCAATTCCGTGGCGTTCAACCGTTCCGGCAATGAAATCACCAGCGTGCGCAACGCCGTGCAGCGGCTCGGCGTGCGCACCCTGCAATCGGTGGTGGCATCGCTGATCGTGCGCCAGCTGGGCAGCACCATCACCGATCCCGTGCTGCAAGCGAAGGCCAACCAGCTGTGGGAACATACGGCCCACGTGGCGGCCCTGTCGCAGGTTCTGGCCCGCCGCGTCACCAAGGTGGATCCCGATACGGCCCTGTTTGCCGGCATCATGCATGAAGTGGGCGGCTTTTATCTGTTGTCGCGCGCGGCCGAATTCCCCGGCATCCTCGACGGCGAACCTGAGGACTGGGTCGAACATGGCGAACAAGCCATCGGCCACGGCGTACTGGCCAAACTGAAGGTGCCGGAAGCGGTAATGGGCGCCATCGGTGCGCTGTGGGAAGGCTTGCGCGCCATTCCGCCCGAATCGCTGGGCGACACCCTGCTGCTGGCGAATGACCTGGCGCCCGTCTCGTCGCCCCTCAACGAAAGCCCGGCCGCCATCGCCGTGCGCGCCGCCCGCGCCGCACGCAGCATAGATTGCCTGATCGGCGACGATGCGACCCTGTCGAGCATCATGGAAGAATCGGACGATGAAGTGCAGTCGCTGCTGAAGGTGCTGGTGCACTAATCCGCAGGCTTCTTGATGACCGGCGGCGGCGCCGCCGGCTTGAGCGTATCGACGATCAGCACATGCTTGTCCATGGCCTGTGTTCCCTGCTTTTGCTGGACGACTTGCGTGGCGACCGCCTTGGTACTCAACAGGGGTTTCGGATGGCGTGGCATGAACATGGCGTACCTGCTGGAAGTGGGATGCATCCCATCTGCGCAGCGATTATCAATTTATCAAGCCGCTATTCAAAAAAAAACCCGCTCGAAAGCGGGTAAAGTCCAAAGCTAGGGATGTCCTGAAAGAGACAGCCCTATCTTATGCGGTGCGCAGCGCCAGCTCCGTGCGCTGGCACACTTAGCGCGCACATTATCCCGGCAATAGCTGCACATCCGTTTCCTGCCAGGCGCGCAGCTGCCGCACGCGGGCAAACCACGCCTGGATATGCTGGTATTGCGCCAGGGGCAGCCGCACGGCCTCGCTGTACATCAGCGGCGCGGCCACGGCGAAGTCGGCCAGGGTCACATCATCTGCGTGGATCCAGCTGCGCCCCGCCAGATGCGCGTCCAGCACCACGGCGCACTCATGCAGGTCGCGCTCTCCGCGCGCCTCTTCCAGCGGATCCGCCGGCCCATTGCCCGTCATGCCCTTCCAGGCGCGCTCCCAGGCCAGCACGCTGATGGCGGGCGCGAAGTGCTGCGCAGCCCAGAACAGCCAGCGGTTGACGTCGGCGCGGGCTTGCGGCGCCTGCGGATAAAGCGTCTGGCCCGGCACCTGCTCGGCCAGGTATTGCATGATGGCGCACGATTCCCACAGCAGGAAAGCGCCATCGGCCAGCACGGGAACCTTGCCGTTCGGGTTCAGCTCGGACAGGCGGCGGCGGTCATCCGCATTCATCAGGTCGACTTCCGCCAGTTCCAGCGGCAGGCCGAGGTGGATCGCCGTCATCAGGGCACGGCGGGCATTCGAGGACATGGGGTGGTGGTACAGGCGCATGATGGATGGCTCCGGTGAGTGAGGAAGCCACCATCGTAGTCGCCGTTACTGACAGTTTTTGTCAGGAGCGAATATCAGGATTCCGGATCAATCTCGTGCGCCTTGCGCCAGGCATCGAGCAGCACATGGCGCCGCGTGGGATAGCGCTCCTCATGCTGCTGCACGCTGGCGATGCGGTCGATGCGGAAATGCCGGTAATCGCCGCGCAGCTCGCACCAGGCGGCCAGCAGGCGCTTGCCTTCGAAAAAGGCCAGGGCAAACGGCCACACCGTGCGCGAGGTGGCGCTGCCATGCTCATCCTGATAGGCGAGCGTGATTTTCTGTTCGTAGCGGATCGCCTCGCGCACGGGCTGCACGTAGCGGTCGGCAGCCTGCGTGCCATCGGCGGGGCGCCCCAGCGGCACCCACAAGCTGGTCTCGGCCATGCTGTCGCGCAGGTCGCGCGGCGAGGCGGCCGCGATCTTGGCCAGGGCATTGCTGGCCGCCTGCGCCAGGCCCGCATCACCTTGCCGGCGCACCCAGCGCGCGCCCAGCACCAGCGCTTCCAGTTCATCGGCGCCAAACATCAGCGGCGGCAAGAAGGCGCCACGGCGCAGCACATAGCCGATGCCCGCTTCGCCCTGCAGGGGCGCACCCAGTTCGGCCAGGGTCTGGATATCGCGGTAAATCGTGCGTTCGGAGACACCCAGCTGCTGCGCCAGCTGGGCCGCCGTCACCGGTACCCGCCTGGCGCGCATGGCGTCCATCAGCAAGAACAAACGGCCGCTGCGGCTCATGGACAGGCCTGCAAAGCTTGGTCACCCATGACGAGAGCCGACAGGGCTGGCACGTACACGTAGCCATCGGGCAGTATGCGCGCCGCGCGCGTCCCCTCTTCCACGCCGCCGATGCCGTAGCAGCGCTGCAGGCGGGCGGCGGCGGGCCACCAGTAAATGGCCGCCTCCTGGTCGGGAAAGCGCTGGCGCACGCTCTCGGCCTGCGCCGCCACTTGCCGGAAATCGCGGTAAAAGGCGGGAGAAAAGCCCAGCTGCGCGGCAAACGCCGCTTCCAGCGCCGCCGTCTCTGCCAATTGAGCTGCCAGCGCTTGCATTTCACTGTCCAGGTCCTCGGCCGCCACGCCCGCCTCACGCAGGCTGCGGCGCATCTGCTCCTGGTTCGCCTGCGTGCGCAGGAAAGCCGACTCCTGCAGCGCCAGCACGGCATCGGCCGCAATGTGCTTGCGGCGTGCGGCCGGGAAGACATACAGGGCGCAGCTGCCCGCGCACACGGTGTCGACGGCGATATCGAGCCGCAGCTGGCGCACCAGGCGGCCCAGCTGCATCGCAGCCTGCGCATCGCCGCCGTCGCTATTCACGCGCAACAACGCGGTGCCCGGCGCGGCCAGCCGCCGCAGCTTGTCCACGTCGCCCTCGGCAATCGGGCCGCGCATGGCGATGCTGTCACTGCCAGTGCGGCTGAAATCGGCGGCGCCGGCCAACGCCGTCACGCCCGCCATCAGACCTGTCCATAAAAAACGCTTCATCGTCATCCGCCATAAAAAAAACGACCACCGCAAACGGTGATCGTTCTTCATTCGACCTGCAAAAAAACCTGCGCTTACACCACGGCGCCGTCGGTTTCGTCTTTTTCCTTGACCGGCTTGATCAAGTCTTCGCGCTTGACGCCCAGCCACATGGCGATGGAAGCCGCGACGAACACGGACGAGTAAATACCGAAGCAGATACCGATGGTCAGCGCCAGTGCGAAATGGTGCAGGGTCTGGCCGCCGAAGACCAGCATCGACAGCACCATCATCTGGGTGGAACCGTGGGTGATGATGGTACGCGAAATGGTGCTGGTGATCGCGCTGTCGATCACTTCATGCACGCTGGCCTTGCGCTGCTTGCGGAAGTTTTCGCGGATACGGTCAAAGATCACCACCGATTCGTTGACCGAGTAGCCGAGCACCGCCAGGATCGCCGCCAGCACCGTCAGCGAGAATTCCCACTGGAAGAAGGCGAAGAAGCCCAGGATGATCACCACGTCATGCAAGTTGGCGATAATGGCCGAGACAGCGTATTTCCACTCGAAGCGGATGGCCAGGTAGATCATCACGCCCAGAATCACCATCACCAGCGCGTTCAAGCCGTTCTGCTTCAGTTCCTCGCCCACTTGCGGGCCGACGAATTCGACTTTCTGCAAGACGACCGATTCGCTACCGGCCGCGTCCATGCAGGCGCTCTTGATGACGTGCTCGCCCTTTTCGGTGACGGTATCGACGCCCTTGGTCGTGCCTTGCTCGGCCTTGCACAAGGCTTCAAACACGCGTTGCGAGGTGTTCGCGGCGCTGACGCCCTTTTCCACCGGCAGGCGGATCATGACGTCGCGCGCCGTATCGAAGCTGGTCACGCCCGGCTCTTCATAACCCAGGCCGATCAAGGTGCCGCGTATGCCTTCAAGGTTGGCCGCTTTCGGGTACTTCACCTCCATCACGGTGCCGCCCTTGAATTCCACGGACAGGTGCAAGCCCTTGTGGAACAGGAAGAAGACGGCGGCAAGGAAGGTCACGGCCGAAATGACGTTGAAAATCAACGCATGGCGCATGAAGGGAATATCTTTTTTGATCCGGAAAAATTCCATGAAATCCTCTGAGTTCTATTCTGTGCGTCCGGCGGCTGTGCCACCGGACGCTATCGCTGTTGACGCTATTGGGTGAGTCGGGGCGTCGCTTATTTGCTGGTGCCCGGCACCCACACCGTACCGATCGACAAGGTCGTCAGCTTTTTCTTGCGGCCATACCAGAGGTTGACCACGCCGCGCGACACGAACACGGAGGAGAACATCGAGGTCAGGATACCCAGGCAATGCACGACAGCGAAGCCGCGCACGGGACCGCTGCCGAAGGCCAGCAGTGCCAGGCCGACGATCAGGGTGGTCACGTTCGAGTCGAGAATCGTGGCCCAGGCGCGGTCGAAGCCGGCGGCGATCGCCGCTTGCGGCGTATTGCCTGCGCGCAGCTCTTCGCGGATACGTTCATTGATCAGCACGTTGGCGTCAATCGCCATGCCCAGCGCCAGCGCGATAGCGGCGATACCTGGCAGTGTCAGCGTCACCTGGATCATCGACAGCAAGGCGATCAGCAACAGCAAGTTGGCGGCCAGGGCCAGCACGCTGAAGGCGCCGAACAACATGTAGTAGGCGATCATGAAGATGGCGATGGCGATGAAGCCATACAGGGTCGAGTGGAAGCCCTTGGCGATGTTTTCCGCGCCCAGCTGCGGTCCGATCGTGCGTTCCTCGATGACGGTCATCGGTGCGGACAGGGCGCCCGAGCGCAGCAGCAGCGCCAGTTCATTCGCGTTTTCCGCGCCGCCCATGCCGGTGATCTGGAAGCGCGAACCGAGTTCCTGCTGGATGGTCGCAACCGACAGCACTTCCGGCTTGCCCTTTTCAAACAGCACGATGGCCATGCGCTTGCCTACGCGTTCGCGCGTCGCTTCGCGCATCTTGCGTCCGCCGTCGCCATTCAGGTCGATCGACACGGCAGCCTGCTGGTTCTGGTCGAAGCTGGCCGTGGCGCTGGAGATATAGTCGCCCGTCAGGATCACGTCTTTCGCCAGCACGACAGGGACGCCCTTGCCGACGGTGAACAGTTCCGAATTGAATGGAATGGCGCTCGACAGTTCGGTGCCAGGCACGATGGTTTCATCGACCAGGCGCACTTCCAGGGTCGCCGTGCGGCCGATGATGGCTTTCGCGCGGGCCACGTCCTGCACGCCAGGCAATTGCACCACGATGCGGTCAGGACCTTGCTGCTGGATCAGCGGCTCGGCCACGCCCAGTTCGTTGACGCGCTTGGACAGGGTGGAGATATTCTGTTTCACGCCTTCGTCGATGGTCGCCTTCAGGGCGGCCGGTTTCAGCGTGATGTTCAGTTTCAGGTCGCTGCCTTCGCCCGCATCGGCGAACGCCAGTTCCGTCATCTGGTCGGACAGGACATTCTTTGCCTTCAGGCGCGTTTCCGCGTCACGGAAGTTGATCTGCACGCTGTCGCCCACGCGCTCGATGCCGGCGTGGCGGATATTCTTGTCGCGCAACACGCTACGCGAAGCGGACTGGACGCCCTGGACTTTCTTGTTCAGTACGGCTTTCGCATCGACCTGCATCAGGAAATGCACGCCACCGCGCAAGTCCAGGCCCAGGAACATCGGCAAGGCATGCAGTTTCTGCATCCACATCGGCGTATTGGCTTGCAGGTTGACAGTCACGATGTACGCAGGGTCGCTGGCATCCGTGTTCAAGTCCTTTTCCAGCACCAGTTTCGCCTTGAACTGGGTATCGGGATCGGCGAAACGCACGCGCACGGAAGCGAGATTGCCGGCGCCATCCATGGTGACACCTTCCGACTTGACGTTTTCTTTCGTCAATATTTGCTCGACTTGCGTCATCAGATCGCCCGTCACTTTGACAGTCGACTTGCCGCTGGTTACTTGCAGCGCCGGTGACTCACCGAAATAATTGGGCGCCGTATAGAGTGCGCCCAGCAATAAGGCGACGACGATGATGATGTATTTCCAGGCAGGATAGCGATTCATAGTGATTCAGCGTTCAGTGTTGAGCGTCGGAGGCGTCCCGAGGGGCGGCGGATAGCCGCCCCGGGTCTATCATTGCCTAGGCAATGACAGCGAGGAATTACAGTGCCTTCAGGGTGCCTTTAGGCAGCAAGGTGGTAATGGAGCTCTTTTGCACCGTGATTTCGGTGCCGGCCGCCACTTCGACGGTGACGTAAGCGTCCACTACCTTGACAACACGGCCCAGCATGCCGCCGGCGGTGACGACTTCGTCACCCTTGGCCAGCGCGTCCATCATCGCCCGTTGTTCTTTGGCGCGTTTTTGCTGTGGGCGGATCATCAGGAAATACATGACCACGAACATCAATACCAGCGGCAGGAAGCTGGTCAGGTTGCCGCCGAGGCCCAGGGCTTCGGTTGGGGCTTGCGCATAAGCGTTGGAAATGAAAAACACGGTGACTCCAGTTCTAATCAGTTTGAAAAAATAGCGCTGTATTCTAGCATTGGCTATACGTCATAACCCGAATTGCAGCCATGGCAACTTTAAATGGGGCTAAAAAAGCATTATGCAATGCTTTATCGCCCCAGTCCAAGCACCAATACACAAAACTTCCGGCCATGCTGCCGCCGGGACGCAAGCTAAGGTTTTCTTAAGTTCCGCGTGCGCGTTCCGCGTGGAATTGCAAGGTAAATGCATGGAAACGGTCTTCATCCAGCGCCTCGCGCATCTGGCGCATCAAGTCCAGGTAGTAATGCAGGTTATGGATGGTGTTCAGGCGCGCGCCAAGGATTTCCTTGGAGCGGTGCAGATGGTGCAGGTAGGCGCGCGAGAAATTGCGGCAGGCGTAGCAGCTGCAGGTCTCGTCCAGCGGCGCCTGGTCTTCCTTGTACTTGGCGTTCTTGATCTTGATGTCGCCAAAACGGGTGAACAGCCAGCCATTGCGGGCGTTTCGCGTCGGCATGACGCAATCGAACATGTCGATACCGTTCGAGACACCGGCCACCAGGTCTTCCGGCGTGCCCACGCCCATCAGGTAATGCGGCTTGTTGGCCGGCAGGCGCGGGCCCACGTGGGCCAGCATGCGCATCATGTCTTCCTTCGGCTCGCCGACGGACAGGCCGCCGATGGCGATGCCGGGGAAATCGATCTCTTCGAGCTTGGCCAGCGACTCGTCGCGCAGCATTTCGAACATGCCGCCCTGCACAATGCCGAACAGCGCATTCGGATTCTCGCCACGGTGGAACTCGTCCTTCGAGCGCTGTGCCCAGCGCAAGGACATGCGCATGGACTTGGCCGCTTCCTCGATGGTAGCCGGGCGGCCCTGGATTTCGTACGGCGTGCATTCGTCGAACTGCATGACGATGTCGGAATTCAAGACGCGCTGCACCTGCATCGACACTTCCGGCGAGAGAAACAATTTATCGCCGTTGATCGGCGAATTGAAATGCACGCCCTCTTCCGTGATCTTGCGCATGGCGCCCAGCGAAAACACCTGGAAGCCACCCGAATCCGTCAGAATCGGCTTGTTCCAGCCCATGAAGCCATGCAAGCCGCCGAATTTTTCCATGACGGTGTTGCCAGGACGCAACCACAGGTGAAACGTGTTGCCCAAAATGATCTGCGCGTCGATCTCGTTGAGTTCCAGCGGCGACATGGCCTTCACGGAGCCGTAAGTGCCCACTGGCATGAAGATCGGCGTCTGCACGACACCATGGTTGAGTTTCAAGGTGCCGCGGCGTGCCTTGGTCAGGCCGCTCGTGTCGGTCTTGAGTAATGTAAATTCCAGCATGTCAGTCTTTCACGGGAGTATCAAGGTTCAACGGTGCGCGCGATTGCGTGGTCAGCAGCATCGCGTCGCCATAGCTGAAGAAACGGTAGTTCTGCGCGATCGCATGCGTGTAGGCACTGCGGATCGGCTCATAGCCGGCAAAGGCCGACACCAGCATCAGCAGGGTCGATTTCGGCAAATGGAAGTTGGTGATCAAACGCGTCACCGTTTTAAACGCATAGCCGGGCGTGATGAACAGGGCCGTATCGGCGCTGCCCGCCACCAGCTGGCCGCTTTGCGAGGCCGATTCCAGCGCGCGCAAGCTCGTCGTGCCGACGGCGACCACGTCGCGCCCGGCAAGTTGGGCGGCGCGCACGGCGTCGACGGTTTCCTGCGGCATGGTGTACCACTCGGTGTGCATCTTGTGTTCGGCCAGCACCTCCGTGCGCACGGGCTGGAAGGTACCCGCGCCCACGTGCAGGGTCACATAGGCAAAGTTGACGCCCTTGGCCTTCAATTGATCGAGCAGGGCCTGGTCGAAATGCAGGCCGGCCGTCGGCGCGGCGACGGCGCCGGGCACCTTGTTGAACACGGTCTGGTAGCGCGTCTCGTCGAATTCGTCCGCATCGTGCTCGATGTACGGCGGCAGCGGCAAGCGGCCATGCGCCTCGATCAGTTCGAACACGTCGGCCTCGAAGTGCAAAGTGAAAAACTCGCCGGCGCGCTGGCCGACGGTGACGTCAAAGGCGTCGGCCAGGCGGATGCGGCAACCGGGCGGCGGCGACTTCGACGCGCGCACCTGGGCCAGCACGGTGCGGTCATCGAGTACGCGCTCGACGAGCGCCTCGATCTTGCCGCCGCTTTCTTTGACGCCGAAGAAACGCGCTTTCAGCACGCGGGTATCGTTCATCACCAGCAGGTCGCCCGCCTGCAACAGCCCGACGATGTCGGCAAAGCTGCGGTCAACCAGGGCGTCGCCGTCCAGATGCAACAGGCGCGAGGCGCTGCGCTCGGCCAACGGAGTTTGCGCAATGTTTTCTTGCGGCAAATTAAAATCGAAATCGGAAAGCGAATACATGCGTTTTGCTTCAAAAGTACGTCAAAAATGATTAGGAGTGCGCAATGGAACATCTGGCACTATACTGTGCGCCTATACAGGCATTACAATAATCCGCCGCAACAATTTACAACTGCGGTACGCACAGGGTGTGCCGGACAACCCTCTATTTTACGCTAGCGGCATAAAAACCTGCGCTAATGGCACTAAAACCTTGCATATGCCCGATCCAACGCCCGATCTTCCACCCGTAGCCAGGCCGGCCGCGAAGCCGAAAGCCGTCAAAAAAGTGGTCAGCACGGAAAGCCGGCTGGCCAAACTCGGCTTGCGCACGGATATGGACCTGGTGCTGCACCTGCCGATGCGCTACGAGGACGAAACCAAGGTCTACACGATACGCGACGCCTGCCTGCGCGGCGGCGAATCGTGGCAAGTCGAGGGCATCGTCACCAAATGCGAAGTCAATTTCAAGCCGCGCAAGCAATTGCTGGTGACGATCGCCGACGAAACGGGCAATTTGCTGCTGCGCTTCATGAATTTCTACGGCAGCCAGGTCAAGCAGCTGGCCGAAGGCACGCGCGTGCGTGCGCGCGCCGAACTCAAACACGGCTTTTTCGGCGCCGAGATGGTGCACCCGACGTATAAGGTGGTCAACGAAGGCGCGCCGCTGCCCACGGCCCTGACGCCTGTATATCCATCGGGCGAAGGCCTGTCGCAGCACGTGCTGCGGCGCGAGATCGCCGACGCCATGCGCCGCATCGACTGGCAGGACACTTTGCCGGACGAGCTGCTGCGCGAGATGCAGCTGTCGCCTTTCCGCGCCGCCGTGCACCTGCTGCACTATCCGCCGCAGGACATCGATGAAAGCGCGCTGATGGACCGCTCGCACCCGGCCTGGGTGCGCATGAAGTTCGATGAGCTGCTGGCGCAGCAACTGTCGCTGAAACGCGCCCAGCGCGCGCGCCGCTCGAAAGGCGCCGCATCGCTGCCCATCGTCGGGACTTTATCGAATGCCTTCGGCGCCGCCCTGCCCTTCAAGCTGACGGGCGCGCAGGCGCGCGTGCTCGAGGAAATCCGCGCCGACCTGCACCAGCCGTATCCGATGCAGCGCCTGCTGCAAGGCGACGTCGGCAGCGGCAAGACGGTCGTCGCCGCCCTGTCGGCCACGCAGGCCATCGACAGCGGCTACCAGGCAGCGTTGATGGCGCCCACGGAGATTCTGGCGGAGCAGCACTTCCGCAAGATCGCCGCCTGGATGGAGCCGCTGGGCGTGAAGGTGGCCTGGCTGACGGGCAGTCTGAAGAAAAAGGAAAAGACGGCCGCGCTGGCCCTGATCGAATCGGGTGAAGCGCAACTGGTGATCGGCACGCATGCACTGATCCAGGATAATGTGCTGTTCGCGAAACTGGGCCTGGTCATCGTCGACGAGCAGCACCGCTTCGGCGTGGGCCAGCGCCTGACCTTGCGCAACAAGGGCGATAGCGCGGCCGTGCCGCACCAGCTGATGATGTCGGCCACGCCGATCCCGCGCACTCTCGCCATGACGTATTACGCCGACCTGGAAGTGTCGGTGATCGACGAGCTGCCGCCCGGCCGCAGTCCCATCGTCACGCGCGCCATCGACCAGAACCGCCGCGATGAAGTCATCGCCCGCGTGTATGCTGCCGCGCTGGAAGGCCGGCAGGTCTACTGGGTCTGCCCGCTGATCGAGGAATCGGAAGCACTGCAGCTGCAGACGGCCACCGACACCTACATGATGCTGGCCGAGGCTTTGCCCGCGCTGCAGGTGGGCCTCGTGTACGGCCGCCTGAAACCGGCGGAAAAGCAGGAAGTGATGGATGCCTTCATCGCCGGCCATATCCACGTGCTGGTGGCCACCACCGTGATCGAGGTGGGCGTCGACGTGCCGAACGCCTCGCTGATGGTGATCGAACACGCCGAGCGTTTTGGCTTGTCCCAGCTGCACCAGCTGCGCGGCCGCGTGGGCCGCGGCACGGCGGCCAGCGTCTGCCTGCTGCTGTACCAGGGTCCCTTGGGCGGCGTGGCGCGCCAGCGTTTGATGACCATGCGCGAGACGACGGACGGTTTTGAAATCGCGCGCCGCGACCTGGAAATCCGCGGCCCCGGGGAATTTCTCGGCGCGCGCCAGTCCGGCCAGGCCATGCTGCGCTTCGCCGACCTGGAAACGGATCAATGGTTAGTAGACCAGGCCCGCGACGTGGCGCACGATTTGCTGCACGCCACCACGACGGCCGCAGCGGCCACCGTGGAAGCGCACCTGGCGCGCTGGCTCGGTGGGAAAGAGGAATTTTTAAAAGTGTAGGACCGGATGCCTGCTACATGCACATCCAGAAGCGGTTCGCCAGGTCGAGCATGAAGTCGGGGCGCAGATAGGCCAGGAAGACACTGGCCAGCAGCACGGCGCCAGCCAGGCGCCACAGCCATGTGCGCCAGCTGGCCATTACGCGGCCACCGCCACGCGCTTGATGGCACGCTCGTCGATGGGCAGATTGATCAGCGCGGCCAGCAAGCCCAGGCCGATGGTGATCATCCACACGATGTGGTAACTGCCCTGGTGCTCGTACAGATAGCCACCCAGCCAGGCACCGAGGAAACTGCCCACCTGGTGCGAGAAGAACACCATCCCGGCCAGCATCGACAAATGCTTCACGCCGAAGATGCCGGCGATGATGCCGTTCGTCAGCGGCACGGTCGACAGCCACAGCACACCCATGCCTGCGGCGAACAGGTACACGGACCACGCCGACAATGGCGCCAGCAGGAACACGGTGATGACTACGGCGCGCGTCACGTAGATGGCCGACAGCAGGTAGCGCTTGGCGATCTTGCCACCGAGTTTGCCCGCGTAGTAGGAGCCGACGATGTTGAACAGGCCGATCAGGGCCAGCGCCGTGACGGCGATATTCGGATTCATCAGGCCCTGGTCCTTCAGGTAGGCCGGCAAGTGCACGCCAATGAAGACGAGCTGGAAACCGCAGACAAAATACCCTGCCAGCAGCAGCCAGAACGACCGGCTGGCGATGGCTTCGCTGAAGGCGGCGCCAACGCTTTGCTGCGGGCCGCTGGCGTGCGAGACGGGCGGCTCGCGCAGGTAGAAGGCCATCGGGATCATGGCCAGCAGCACCAGCGCTGCCAGCACATAAAAGGCGTTTTGCCAGCCCACGGCGGAGATCAGCTGCTGCTCCACCGGCATCATCAGGAACTGGCCGAACGAGCCGGCCGCCGACGAGATGCCGAAGGCCCACGAGCGCTGCTCGGGCGGCGCGCTGCGGCCGATGATGCCGCTGATGGCGCCAAAGGCCGTGCAGGCCAGCGCCAGGCCGATGAAGATGCCGGAACCGACGATGAACAGGGTGGGCTGCGTCACGAGCGCCATCCACACGAGGCCCGCCATGTAGCTGATGGCGCCGACGATGACGACGCGCATGGTGCCGAAACGGTCGGCCGCCATGCCTGCGAACGGGCCGAAGACGCCCCACATCAGGTTTTGCATGGCCAGCGCCAGCGAATACGTTTCGCGCGTCCAGCCATTCGCTTGCGAGATCGGCTGCATCCAGAAGCCCAGGCCGTGGCGCACGCCCATCGCCAGGGTCAGGACGACGCCGCTGGCGATGAGGACAGTTTTCAGGCTGGGACGGGATGAGTGCAATGTCATGGTGTTCCTGCGGACGCCTGGTCGGCTTGGTAGACGAGGCCGATCTGGCCGCGCATGGTGTCAAGGTTGTGCATCAGCGCCACGCTGTCGGCGTGCGGCATGACCGGGCTTTCCAGCAGGCCGGCGCGGATGCAGCGCATCGCTTCGATGGCCTCATGCGCGTAGCCATTGCCCAGGTGCGGCGCGGCGACAACGCGGCGCGCGCCATCCATCGTTTCGACGATCAGCTGATCGGGCTTGTAGAAACGGCTGGGCAGGCGGATGCGTCCCAGGCTGCCGGAAATGGTCATTTCCGTCGGCGTCTGCGCGCGCAGGCTGCAGGCGCAGGACGAGGTGCCGCCGCCGGCGTGCAGCAGCGAAAACACGACCTGCTCATCGACACCGGTGGGGCCCATCTCGGCCAGCGCCTGCACCTGCGTTACGGGGCCGAGGAAGAAGGCCGCCATCGACAGCGGATAAATGCCCACGTCGAGCAGCGCGCCGCCGCCGAGTGCGGGATTGAACATGCGGTGCTCGGGCGGGAAATTGGCGACAAAGCCGATATCGGCCTGCACCTGCTGCGGCACGCCGATCTCGCCGCTGGCGATGATGCGTTTGGCCTCCTGCACGGCGGGCAGGAAACGGCTCCACATGGCTTCCATCAAAAACAGTTTTTTGTCGCGTGCCAGATCGACCACGGCCTGCGCTTCGCGCGCATTCATGGTGAACGGTTTTTCGCACACGACGTGCTTGCCGGCGGCCAGGCACAGCAAGGCATTTTCGGCATGCAGGGTGTGCGGCGTGGCGATGTAGATCACGTCCACGTCCGGGTCCATGGCCAGCGCCTGGTAGGAACCGTGGCAACGCCCGATGTCGAATTCGGCGCCGAAAGCCTGTGCGCCAGCCTCGCTGCGCGAAGCGACTGCCACCAGTTGCGCACCGGGCGCATCGCGCAAGCCATGGGCCATCGCGCGGGCGATCTTGCCGGTGCCGAGGATGCCCCAGCGGACGGTATTTTCCATGCTATTGATCTCTTTCTGCGCCAGCCACTTTGCGCTTCGGGCGGAACACCGCCGCGTCATTGTAAAAATCGTCGTCCTGGCCTTCGCACCAGCCGGGCAAACCCAGCACGGGCAGCGGCGTGAAGTCCGCCGTAGTGAGACCTTGCTGCGCCAGGTCTTGCGCCACCCTCTCGTCGAGCCAGGCGCGGCGTGCCGCATCGTCCAGAGTGAAATAGGCGTCGCCGGCGAAGATCACGCGCGTATGCGCCGTGATGGCCTTGCGCGGCGCTACCAGTTTTTCCATCAGCGCGTGGCCGAACAACCAGACCTCGGCGTCACCGTCCGCGCCAAATTTATCGCGCTGCGCAATGAACACGCTGCGCCAGTCGTGCCCGCGCAAGGCCGTTTCCAGTGCGCGCCCCGCGTCGCTGTCGCGCAGCACCAGCAAGGCGGAATTTTCGTCAAAAATCGTCGCGCCATCGCGCGCGGGACCGCGCGATTTACCGACGCCGGACAGGGCGATCTGCGCCGCCTGCAGCGCATTCAATTGACGCTTGATCCGCGGGAAGGTGAGCCACACGAGCGCATTGAAAAAATCGTGCAGATTGTCGCGCGTGGGCACGCCGCCCGTCGCGCCGATGAACTCCTCGTACGCCACGCCTTCGGGCAGGTCCGCTTGCGGCACGAAGGCCAGCGGCAAGCCGGTGGGATTGCGCAAGTCCAGCGCCCGCGCCCGTCCGTTCAGCGCGGTAATCACCGTGTCGCGCTGCAGGTCCAGCTGCCGTCGCGCCGGCAGCACCGTGGCAAACCAGGGGCGGGTCCAGTCTATCGATGGCAGCATGGAGTAATTACACCATTTTCCAGTTGATCTGCTCGCCCGCGTTGAGCGGAATCACATGGCTGTCGCCCAGCGGCAGCGAGGCCGGCAAGGTCCAGCTTTCGCGCTTCAAGGTGATGGTGTCCGTGTTGCGCGCCACGCCGTAGAAGGCCGGGCCGTGGAAGCTGGCGAACGCCTCCAGTTTATCGAGCGCGCCGGCCCGTTCGAACGCTTCCGCATACATTTCCATCGCGTGCAGGGCCGTGTAGCAACCGGCGCAGCCGCAGGCCATTTCCTTGGCGCCCTGCGCGTGCGGCGCAGAATCGGTGCCGAGGAAGAAACGCTCGTCACCGCTGGCGGCGGCCGTCATCAGTGCCAGGCGGTGCTCTTCACGCTTCAGGATGGGCAGGCAGTAGTAATGGGGGCGGATGCCGCCCTTGAAAATCTCGTTGCGGTTGTACAGCAGATGATGCGCCGTGATGGTGGCGGCGATCGGGCCCTCCGCTTCGGCCACGTACTGCGCCGCATCCTTGGTGGTGATGTGTTCGAACACGACAGACAGGGCCGGGAAGGCGCTGCGCAGCGGACGCATCACGCGCTCGATGAAGACGGCTTCGCGGTCGAAAATGTCGATTTCCGGGTCCGTCACTTCGCCGTGCACGAGAAAGGGCATGCCCACTTCCTGCATCACTTCGAGCACCTTGTAGCAATTCTTCAAATCCGTCACGCCCAGGTCGGAATTCGTCGTGGCGCCGGCCGGATACAATTTGACGGCTTGCACGATGCCGCTATCCTGCGCGCGGCGGATTTCGTCGGGCGAAGTGTTGTTCGTCAGGTACAGCACCATCAGCGGATCGAAGTTCACGCCTTGCGGCACGGCGGCCAGGATGCGCTCGCGGTAGGCGCTAGCATCGGCCGTGGTGGTGACGGGCGGCTTCAGGTTCGGCATGACGATGGCGCGGCCGAACTGGCGCGCGCTGTGTGGCAGCACGCTGGCCATGACGGCGCCGTCGCGCAGGTGCAAATGCCAGTCATCCGGACGGGTGATGGTGATGGAGGCTGGGGTGTGATCGAGTGTGGACATGGCGGCTGCTCTCAGGCGGTCATTGCGAATAGCCCCATTTTACCAGCCGCGGGGCTGCCTTAGCGGCCAGGGTGCCTGAGGAAAACCGGGCGCAAGCGTACTGTGAACGCAAAAACGGCCGGTGAAGGCCGGCCGCTTTTATCGAGAAAACCTGGGATCAGTGAATGATCTTCGCCAGGAAATCGCGCGCGCGGTCCGAGCGCGTCGTGTTGAAGAAGTCATCCTTGCTGCAATCTTCGATGATCTTGCCCTGGTCCATGAAGACGATGCGGTTGGCCACGCGCTTGGCAAAGCCCATTTCGTGGGTGACGACCATCATCGTCATGCCTTCCTGCGCCAGGCCCACCATCACGTCGAGCACTTCGTTGATCATTTCCGGATCGAGCGCCGATGTCGGCTCGTCGAACAGCATGGCGATCGGATCCATCGACAGCGCGCGGGCGATCGCCACACGCTGCTGCTGGCCGCCCGACAGCTGGCCCGGGAACTTGTCCTGCTGCGACAGCAAGCCCACTCGGTCAAGGTACTTCAAGCCCTTGGCATTGGCTTCGTCGGCGCTGCGGCCCAGCACCTTGATCTGGCCGATGGTCAGGTTTTCGCGGATCGACAGATGCGGAAACAGCTCGAAATTCTGGAACACCATGCCGATGCGCGCACGCAGTTTCGACAAATTCGTTTTCGGATCGTTGACGCTGATGCCGTCGACGATGATCTGCCCCTGCTGGATCGGCTCGAGGCCGTTGACGGTCTTGATCAGGGTTGACTTGCCGGAGCCGGACGGGCCACAAATGACCATCACGTCACCCTTGGCGACCTTGGTGGTGCAGTCGGTCAGTACCTGGAACTGGCCATACCATTTGCTGACGTTATTGAGTTCAATCATCTTGTTCTTTCTTTTACGGTTAGCGAATGATGGCGACGCGTTTCTGCAGGCGTTTTACCAGGAACGACAAGGCATAGCACAGCACGAAATACACGACGGCGACAAACACGTACATCTCCACCAGGCGGCCGTCGCGCTGGGCGATCTTCGAGGCGGCGCCGACGAAATCGGGGATCGACAGCACGTACACGAGCGACACGTCCTGGAACAGCACGATGGTTTGCGTCAGCAGCACGGGAATCATGTTGCGGAACGCTTGCGGCAGCACGATGCTGCCCATGGTTTGCCGGTAGTTCATGCCCAGCGCCTGGCCCGCCCACACCTGGCCACGCGGGATCGACTGTATGCCGCTGCGCATGATCTCGCAATAGTAGGCCGCCTCGAACATGATGAAGGTGATCAGCGCGGAAGAAAACGCGCCCACTTTCACGGGTTCGTCGGCGCCGATGATCCAGGCGGCGATGTACGGTACCAGGAAGTAGAACCAGAAGATCACCAGCACCAGCGGGATCGAGCGTATCAGGTTGACGTAGCTCGACGCCACGCCCGAAACGATGCGGTTGCCGGACAGGCGCATCAGCGCCAGCAGGGTGCCCAGCACGATGCCGCCGACCATGGCCAGCGCCGTCAGTTTCAAGGTAAACACCATGCCGGTCTGGAACAGATAGACCCACGAGCGGGAGATGACATCGAAGTCGAAATTACCGAACATATCAATGTCCTCCCGTCTTGGCGCCGGCGACGATGAAGCCAGGGATGGCGACCTTTTTCTCGATCAGGTGCATCAGCACCACCACCAGCAGGTTGACGACGACGTAGATGATGGTGGCGGCCGAAAACGCCTCGAATACCTGAAACGAGAATTCCTGGATGGCGCGCGCGCTGGCCGTCAGTTCGATCAGGCCGATGGTCAGCGCCACGGAACTGTTCTTGATGATGTTCAAAAATTCGCTGGTCAGCGGCGGCATGATGACGCGCGCGGCCATCGGCAGCAAAATGAAGCGGTAGGTTTGCGGCAGGGTCAGGCCCAGCGCCGTGCCGGCCAGTTTCTGCCCGCGCGGCAGTGCCTCGATACCCGTCGTGACCTGCACCGCCACGCGCGAGGAAGTAAAGAATCCCAGGCACAGCACGGCCGTGACGAACGGCGCATTCGGCAGCGACTTGACCCAGGCGCCCAGGTCAGGCGGCAGCAGTTCCGGCATGACGAAATACCAGAGGAACATCTGCACCAGCAACGGCACGTTGCGGAACAACTCGACGTAGGCATTGGCCACGCCCACCAGCCATTTGTTCGGCAAGGTGCGGATGGTGCCGATCACCAGGCCCAATATCAGCGCCATGATCCACGCCGCACCGGCCGTGGCCAGGGTCCAGATCAGGCCGGACCACAGGGTGTCCATATACGTGCCCACGCCATCGGGAGAAATCTCCCAGAAAATGCGCCAATTCCAGTTGTAATTCATGATCATCCTTCGCATGCAGCCCGAGGATGGCGGCCAGCCGGCCACCCATCCCGTAAATTAAAACGGGAGGCTTGCGCCCCCCGATTTGTTACGCACTCTTGTTACTTTTTCCGTTTGTCCGAGGTCTTCTGCGCTTCCGGTACGGCCGCATACGCAGCCGGGTCGCCCGAATCGGTCGGATTCGTGAAGACGGCCTTCAATTGCGGCGGCATGGGGAATTTCAGGTTGATGTTTTTCGGTGGGATCGGCGAGGTAAACCATTTCGCGTAGATGCGGTTGATGTCGTCGCTCTTGTACAGGCGGATCAGGGCGTCATCGACCACTTTCTTGAAGGCTGGATCGCCCTTGCGCAGCATGATGCCGTACGGCTCGACGGACAGCGCTTCCTTGGTGATTTCGTAGTCGTTCGGGTTCTTCGAGTTGGCCACTTGCGAGGCCAGCAGGATATCGTCGTTGGCTTCGGCCACCGCGCGGCCCGTTTCCAGCATCAGGAACGATTCGGGATGATCCTTGCCGACGGCAATCGTCATGCCCAGGTTTTTTTCCTTGTTCAGGATGGTCATCTGCTTGATGGTCGACGTGCCGGCCGTGGCGACCAGGGTCTTGCCGCGCAAGTCTTCCAGGGTCTTGATGTTCGAGGATTTTTTCGACAGCACGCGGTTGCCGATAACGAACATGGTCGGGGCGAATGCCACCTGCTGCTGGCGCTCCAGGTTGTTCGTCGTCGAACCGCATTCGAGATCGATGGTACCGTTGGCCATCAGCGGGATGCGGTTGGCCGAGGTGACGGGGCTCATCACCACTTTCAGTTCGCTCAGGCCCAGGTGCTTTTGCAGGGCCGTGACGACTTTCATGCACAGGTCGATCGAATAACCCTGGTATTGCTGCTTGTCATCGAGATAGGAGAAGGGCACGGAGCCGTCGCGCACACCGAGGGTGACGGAACCGGCTTTCTTGATCTTGGCCAAGGTGCCGGTCAATTCCTGAGCCTGGACTGGCGACATGCTGCTGATGACACCGACGCTGAGCAGCGTGGCGAAGATTTTGGTCAATTTCATAAATTCTCCTGGGCGGACAAACCGGATGGACTCCGAACGAAACAACTGTGGTGCAGACGCCACCAATGGAATTAATTTTATTTCATTTTCAGCGCCGGACCAGCCGTTTTCTGCGATTGCCCGCAAATAGGCGCTATACGCGCGCCTGAACCGGCGCGGCTGTAGCATTTTTCCTACTGATTTCACATTCCCGATTTATTTTGCCGGCGCCAGCCCCGCCAACTCGTCCTCTTGCGCCTCGTCGTCCATATTTGCCTGCTGGCGTTGCCACATCTGCGCGTACAGGCCATCGAGCGCCAGCAATTGCGGATGCGTGCCCCGTTCGACGATGCGGCCATGGTCGAGCACCAGGATTTGCTGGGCGTCGGCCACCGTCGACAAACGGTGCGCAATGACCAGGGTGGTGCGGTTTTTGGCAATGTCCTTCAGCTGCGACTGGATCGCCTGCTCGGCCTTCGAATCGAGCGCCGAGGTGGCTTCGTCGAAGATCAGGATGGCCGGGTCTTTCAGCAAGGTGCGGGCGATGGCCACACGCTGCTTTTCGCCGCCCGACAGTTTCAAGCCCCGCTCGCCCACCATGGAACTGTAACCATCTGGCAAGCTTTCAATAAAATCATGGATCGACGCCGCTTTGGCCGCCGCCACGATGGCGTCCTTGGTGGCGCCCGGCTTGCCGTAGGCGATGTTGTATTCGATGGTATCGTTGAACAGCACCGTATCCTGCGGCACGATGCCGATGGCCGCGCGCAGCGAATCCTGCGTGATGGCCCGCAAGTCCTGGCCATCGATGGTGATGCCGCCGCCATCGACTTCATAGAAGCGGAACAGCAAGCGCGACAGGGTCGACTTGCCCGAGCCGCTGTGACCCACCACGGCCGTCGTGGTGCCGGCGGGAATCTGGAAATCCACGTCGAACAGGATTTGCCGCTTGGCTTCGTAGCTGAAATTCACGTGGTCAAAACGCACGGCCGCGCCCCGCGTGACGAGCGGTTTTGCTTCCGGCGTATCGGCGATTTCGCGGTTCTCGTTCAGCAAGGAAAACAGGCGTTCCATGTCGGCCAGGCTTTGCTTGATTTCGCGATAGATGACGCCCAGGAAATTGAGGGGAATATACAGCTGGATCATGAAGGCGTTCACCAGCACCAGGTCGCCCAGGGTCATCGTGCCGGCGATCACGCCCACCGTGGCGCGCCACAGGATCAGGGTGACGGCCGTGGCGATGATCAGGGACTGGCCCGTATTGAGCAGGGACAAGGAAGTCTGCGATTTCACGGCCGCCGATTCATAGCGCTGCAAGCCTTCGTCGTAGCGCTTCGCCTCGTAATCCTCGTTGCCGAAATATTTCACGGTTTCATAGTTGATCAGCGAATCGATGGCCTTGGTATTCGCTTTTGAATCGAGGTCATTCATGGTACGGCGGAAATGCGTGCGCCAGTTCGTCACCAGCACGGTAAACGCGATATACGACACGAGCGCCACCGCCGTGATCACGGTGAACCAGATGTCGTAATGCAAGACCAGGTAACCGAGCACGAGGGTGATTTCCACCAGGGTCGGCAAGATGTTGAACAGGGTATAGGAAATGAGCGAGCCGACGCTGCGCGTGCCCCGTTCGATATCGCGCGTCATGCCGCCCGTCTGGCGGTTCAAATGGAAACGCAGCGACAAGGCATGCAGGTGGCGGAACACTTGCAGGGCAATGGTGCGCACGGCCCGCTGCGTGACCCGCGCAAACAGGAATTCGCGCAATTCCGTAAACAAGGTGGTCGACAGGCGCAGCAAGCCGTACGCCACCAGCAAGCCGACGGGCAACACCAGCAGTGCTTGCGGATGGGCCGCCGTGATCGTCATGGCGTCGACGAGTTTTTTCAGGATCAGGGGCACGCCCACGTTGGCCAGCTTGGCGCCCACCAGGCATAGCAGCGCCAGCAGCACCCGCCATTTGTAAACCCACAGGTATGGCAGCAAGGTCTTAATGGTGGCGAAATCGCTGTGGCTGGCGGAGGCTGGCGAGCGGGGCGGAGGGGGAGTCTGGGAACGGCGCATGGCGAAGGTCGGCTTTTTATGGTTCAATCGGGGCAATTGTAGCCTTTCATGAGAATAAAAGATGAGCACCTCCCCCGACCGTCCCGACAACTGCCTCGCCTCCGGCCTTCCCGCCGGAAAAATGCCGGAATTGCGCATGATGCCCGCACCGTCCGACGCCAATGTGTACGGCGACGTCTTCGGCGGCTGGATCATGGCGCAGGTCGATATCGCCGGTTCCCTGCCGGCCACGCGGCGCGCCAACGGCCGCGTCGCCACCATCGCCGTCAACTCCTTCGTCTTCAAAAATCCCGTCTTCGTCGGCGATCTGCTCTCCTTCTACGCCGACATCGTCAAGGTTGGCAATACCTCGATCACCGTCAATGTCGAGGTGTATGCCGAGCGCAACCGCCTGCAGGCATGCATCGTGAAAGTCACGGAAGCGACCCTGATCTATGTGGCGACGGACTCCGACCGCAAGCCGCGCAAGGTGCCGCCGATCGAGACCTTGTTGTCGTCTTGATTGTCGCAATAATCCCACGTTTTATTTTCAGACGGCATGGATAGCCAGCGCCGCATCTTCCTGCGGAGCGCCGCCCGCATCGGTGCGCTGGCCGCGGCCGGCGGCGTGCTGTCCGGTTCCAGCACCGGCGCCGCCACGCGCCTGAACGGCGCCGGCTATCCGTTTGCGCTCGGCGTTGCCTCCGGTTCACCCTTGCCGGACGCCGTCGTGCTGTGGACGCGCATCTGCTACGACCCGCTGCACGCAGCCGCCACGCCCGCCATCGCCTTGAGCGTGCGCTGGGAAGTGGCCCACGATGAAGGTTTTCGGCGCATCGCCGCCAAGGGCCAAGCCACGGCCACGCCCGCCCTCGCGCATAGCGTGCACGTCGACGTGGGCGGCCTGACACCCGGGCGCTGGTACTGGTACCGCTTCATGCTGGGCGACGCCGTCAGCCCCGTGGGCCGCACGCGCACGGCGCCCGAGCCCGGCGCCATGCCTGCCTCGCTGAAACTGGCCGTCGCCTCATGCCAGCACTGGGAATTCGGCGCGTATGCGGCGCACCGGCACATCGCCGCGGCCGCGCCCGACCTGGTGGCCTTCCTCGGCGACTATATCTACGAATGGGGACCGTACCAGTTGCAGCACCCGAGCCGGGCCGTGCGCACACACGAAAGCTTTACCCTGGCCGACTACCGCGCCCGCTACGCGCAATACAAGAGCGACCACGACTTGCAGGGCGCGCACTTGGCCGCGCCGTGGATCGTCACCTGGGACGACCATGAAGTGGCCAATGATTACGGGAATGACCGCGGCGAGTTGCTCACGCCATCGTTTCTAGAACGCCGCGCGGCCGCCTACCAGGCGTTTTATGAACACATGCCGCTGCGGCTACTACCGCTGGGACGGCGGGGCTTTGTCGACATGCGCATCTACCAGCGCTACGACTGGGGCCGCCTGGCACGCTTCCACGTGCTGGATGACCGGCAATACCGTGCCCACCACGCGTGCGCCAAACCGGGCCGCGGCGGTTCGAATTCCGTCACCACGCGCAACTGCCCCGATTTGCTGAAACCGCAGCGCACGATGCTGGGCGAGGAACAGCAGCGCTGGCTGCAAGCCGGCCTCGACGACTCCCCCGCGCGCTGGAATATCCTCGCCCAGCAAACCCTGATGGCGCAATCGAGCCAGGTGCCAATTTTGCGGCCCGGTGACGAACGCATCTGGACCGATGGCTGGGATGGCTACCCGATGGCGCGCCAGCACCTGCTCGACGCTTTGCGCAGGAGCAAGGCCAGCAATCCACTGGTACTGTCAGGCGACGTGCACACTTTTTATGCCACCGAACTGAGCCGCAACGCCATGCGCCCCACCGGCAAGGATAATCCCGTGCTGGCGACCGAATTTTGCGGTACCTCAATCACCTCGAGTTCCCGCCCGCAAGCGCGCACGGAGCAGTACGTGGCGATGAACCCGCACATCCGTTACGGCCGCAGCGACAAGCGCGGCTATATGCTGATGGAGATCACGCCGGAGAAAACCACGACCCTGTTCCAGGGCCTGGAGAATGTGCGCGACGGCGCATCGAGCATCGCGACATTGGCCAGATTTACCGTCCAGGACGGCAAGGCTGGCGTGCAACGCATCTAGCCCATGCTTTTCAAGGCATCGCGGTAGCGCCGGCTGACGGGCACTTCACCGCCCGTGGATAGCACGGCGCGCGCATCACCCGATTCCAGCGGCACGATGCTCTGCACAAATGCAAGGTTGACGATGTAGCTGCGATGCACGCGCACAAAGCGCTTGCCGTCCAGGCGGCGCTCGATGGCGGCCATGGTCGAGCGCAGCGGGTAATCGTGGCCGCGCACGTGCAAATTCACATAATTGCCCCAGGCCTGTATCCATTCGATGTCGCTGGCGGGCAGCAAAAAGTCCTTGCCCAGCTTGCGCACCAGAAACCGTTCTGGCTGCTGTACCGGCTCCACGGCCGGGCCTTCATCGGGTTCGCCCAGCAGGGTCGCCTCGCCTTGCCAGCGCATCAGCAGCAACTGGTAAAAGCCCGTGAACAATAAGATGGAGAAGTAAGTACGCACATCCTTGACATATTCGTATGGCAATTCACGCCACCAGTTACCGAAATCGTAATCGCTGCCGGCACTCCAGTAAGCCAGTTTGCGCAAGGCCACCATGGCCAGCACATGCACGAGGCTGTAGACCAGCGAGACGACCAGGTGCCAGCGCAGGTTCTGGCGCTGGAACACCAGGTGCAGCGGCCGCAACTGGTTGGCCAAGATCACCAGCGGTACCAGCGCCAGCAACACCAGGTTGCTGCTCCACTCCCACACAGCCACTTCCCAGAAGGGCGTAGCGAGCCCGGCACGCTGACGGTCGGTCCAGCTGATCCAGCAGTTGAGCGACGTTTGCAGCAGATACAGGATGATCCAGAAAGCTGGTTCGGCGATCTGGCGCCAGCGTCGGTATCGTTGCAACAAATCGGTGGAAGACAGGCGCATGGTGTCGGACGATGAATTAGTTGCATGATTGTAAGGTCCCAAAGCCGTCCCAGCATCACCGCTCGTCACAAACAGCCCGCAATTGGTCACTTTTCGCTGGTTCGCCCCGCGCGGCCTGCCTATGCTGGGGCCTTCCCTTACCAACGGATCCCGCGACCATGACCACCAATTCTCGCCGTTACGATATCGATGCCCTGCGCTTTCTTGTCTTCAGCCTGCTGATCGCCTACCACACGGCCATGCTGTACCTGGACGGCGCCGCCTTCCACATGAAGAGCAGCTACCTGACGGAAACGTTGAACTATCCCATGGTCTTTATCAACCGTTGGCGCATGGAAATCGTGTTCCTCATTTCCGGCGTGTCCTGCGCCATGATGACGCAAACGTCCCGAGGGGCCTTCCTGCGGCGCAGGGTCAAGCGCCTGTTGTTGCCCCTGCTGTTTGGCGTGCTCGTGGTGATACCCGTGCAGCCGTATTGCGAGGGTGTAGCGAACGGCTTGGTCGAGCCTGGCTATGGACAATTCCTGCTGCATTACTTTGGCGGCCATGCCTGGCCAGCCGACGCATTTACGGGCTGGAAAACCAGTTTTACCTGGAACCATCTGTGGTATCTCGTGTATCTGTTGCTGTACACCATCGTGCTGGTGGCGCTGCAGCCACTGCTGGCCAGAGCGCGGCCGCTATTCACAGGGCTGCGCGGCTGGCGCCTGTTGATCCTGCCGTCCCTGCCCACGCTGGCGGCAACAGCCTTCCTGAAACTGCGCTATCCGGAAAACCACGCGCTGGTGAAAGACTGGTATGCGCACGCCATCTATTTCACCATGTATCTGTATGGCTGGTGGCTGGGCAATGACAAGGGAGTGTGGCAGGAGCTGGCGCGCTTGCGCTGGCATGCGCTGCTGCTGGCGCCCTGCGCGTTTGCCGTATATCTGGGCTACGACCTGGTGTATTCGGAAAACCTGCTGACCTGGGCCTCGGCCGGCTCCTGGCCCATGCGCAACCTGTATATGTGGCTGGCCATCTGCGCCATCCTTGGCTGGTCGCACACCTTGCTGAATAAACCGTTTGCCTGGCTGCCATGGGCGCGCCAGGCCGTCTTCCCCTGGTACATATTGCACCAGAGCGCCATCGTGCTGCTGGCCTATTGGCTGGTGCCCCTGAAGCTTGGGCCAGTGGTGGAACCGCTGCTGGTACTGGCCGGCACGGTGGCGACCTGCTGGCTGGGGACGTCGCTGCTGATCAGCAAGGTGAACTGGCTGCGCCCCTGCTTCGGCTTGCCCGCCCGCCCAGGGCGGAACCTGGCGGCGGACACGGCCCTGGCTGCGAATTAGGCAACCTTCTTTTCGTCGCGTAATTGACGGCGCAAGATCTTGCCGACATTGGTTTTCGGCAATTCATCACGAAACTCGATGTACTTCGGTTTCTTGTAAGCCGTCAGCTCATGCTTGCAATGCTCGCGGATCTGTTCCACCGTCAGGTTCGGATCCTTGCGCACAACAAACACTTTCACGGCTTCGCCCGCGTTGGCATCCGGCACGCCGATGCAGGCGCATTCCAGCACGCCAGGGCAGGAAGCGACCACGTCTTCCACTTCATTCGGATACACATTGAAGCCGGACACGATGATCATGTCTTTCTTGCGGTCCACGATTTTTACGTAGCCGCGCTCATCCATGACACCCACATCGCCCGTCTTGAAGTAACCGTCGACCGTCATCGACTTGGCCGTCTCGTCCGGACGCTGCCAGTAGCCGGCCATCACTTGCGGGCCGCGCACGGCGATCTCGCCCGGCTCGCCCAGCGGCACTTCCACGCCGTCGTCGTTCAAGATCGCCACCTCCGTCGAAGGGAAAGGCAAGCCGATGGTGCCCGTAAATTCCGTGATGTCGACGCGGTTGCCCGTCACCACGGGCGACGTTTCCGACATGCCATAGCCTTCGATCAGCGGGCAACCCGTCAGTTTCAGCCAGCGCTCGGCCACATTGCGCTGCAAGGCCATGCCGCCGCCATTGCACACTTTGTAGCTGGAAAAATCGAGCTTGGCGAAGTCGGCATTGTTCAGCAGCGCGTTATACAAGGTATTGACGGCAGGGAAGACGACGATCTTGTGTTTGGACAATTCCTTGACGAAACCGGGGATGTCGCGCGGGTTGGGTATCAGCACGCTCATGCCGCCCAGGCGCATGCCCATCAGGGCGCTGACGGTCAGAGAATAGATGTGATAGAGGGGCAGGGCGCACATGAATCCCATCGAGGTGGCGCGCATTTCAGGCGTCATCACGGGCGACATCCACGCCTCGTTTTGCAGTACGTTGGCGATCACGTTGCGATGCAGCAACATCGCACCCTTCGACACGCCCGTCGTGCCGCCCGTGTATTGCAGGAAGACGATATCGTCATGCCCCTGCTGCACCGGCGTCAGGCTCAGGCGTGCGCCTTCGGCCAGCATCTTGTTGAAGCTGATGGCGCCCGGCAAGGAAAACGCGGGTACCATTTTCTTGATCTTGCGCACGACGAAGTTGACGATCGTGCCTTTCAGTCCGCCCAGCAAGTCGCCCATGGTGGCGACGATCACATGCTTGACCTGGGTATGTGGCAATACCTGCTCCACCGTGGTGGCAAAGTTTTCCAGCACGATGATCGCTTCGCTGCCCGAATCGGTCAGCTGATGCTGCAATTCACGCGGCGTGTACAGCGGGTTCACGTTTACCACCGTATAGCCGGCGCGCAAAATTGCCGCCATGGCCACCGGATACTGCAGCACGTTTGGCAGCATGATCGCCACGCGCGCGCCCGCTTGCAGGCCCTTGCTTTGCAGCCAGGCGCCCATCTGCTGCGACAACTGGTCCAGCTCGCGGTAGGTGAGGAATTTATCCATGCACACGAAAGCATTGCGGTCCGCATATTTCTGGAACGACTCTTCCAGCAAATGCGTGACGGAACGGTATTGCGTGCAGTCAATCTCTGCAGGAACGCTGTCCGGGTACGACTTCAACCAAATCTTGTCCATCTCGCCTCATCTTTATCTGTAAAAGGGATGCGCCTCCTGGTGCATCCCACACTGTTTATGCTGCTGTCTTCGTTTCGTCACGCAGGGCGCGACGTAAAATCTTGCCGACGTTGGTCTTCGGCAGCTCATCGCGGAACTCGATGTATTTCGGCCGCTTGTAACCGGTGAATTGCTCCTTGCAGTACGCGGCCAGCACTGCCTGGGTCAGGTTCGGATCCTTGCGCACGACAAACACTTTCACGGCCTCGCCCGAGTGCTCATCCGGCACGCCCACGCAGGCGCACTCGAGCACGCCAGGATGGGCCGCGATGACGGCCTCGACTTCGTTCGGATACACATTGAAGCCGGAGACGAGAATCATGTCTTTCTTGCGGTCGACAATCTTCACGTAGCCGCGCTCGTCCATGATGCCCACATCACCGGATTTAAAGTATCCATCAGGTGTCATGACCTTGGCCGTTTCATCGGGACGGTTCCAGTAGCCGCTCATCACTTGCGGGCCACGGATGGCGATTTCGCCCGTCTGGCCCAGCGGCACTTCCTTGCCGTCATCGTCGAGGATGGCGATCTCGGTCGACGGAATCGGCAAGCCGATGGTGCCGGAAAACGCCGTGCTGTCGGCGCGGTTGCAGGTGGCGACAGGCGACGTTTCCGACAAGCCATAGCCTTCAATGATGGACACGCCCGTCACTTGCAGCCACTTGTCGTTGACGGCTTGCTGCACTGCCATGCCGCCGCCATTGGCGATCTTCAGGCCCGAGAAGTCGAGCTTGGCGAAATCGGGGTGATTCACCAGCGCGTTATACAGGGTATTGACCGCTGGTAGCAGGTTGAATTTGTACTTGCCCAGCTCCTTGATCAGGCCCGGGATATCGCGCGGATTCGGGATCAGGATATTCAGGGCGCCCACGCGCGTGCCCCACATGGCGCACGCCGTCAGGGCAAAGATATGGTACAGCGGCAAGGCGCAGACGATGATCATCTGTTCCTTGCTATTCTGGTCGAGCGCCGCGCCCGACCACGCTTCGCTTTGCAGCACATTGGCGATCACATTGCGGTGGCTCAAGGTCGCGCCTTTCGATACGCCCGTCGTGCCGCCCGTGTATTGCAGGAAGGCAGGGTCATTGATGCCCAGCTCGACAGGCGTGAGTTTCATGCGGCTGCCCAGCGCCAGCGCCTGCTTGAAACGCATGGCGTTCGGCAAGGAATACGCGGGCACCATCTTCTTGACGTTGCGCACGACAAAATTGACGATCATGCCCTTCAAGCCGCCCAGCATTTCGCCCATGCTGGCGACGACGATGTGCTTGACAGCTGTCTTGCCCAGCACTTGTTCGAGCGTATGGGCAAAGTTCTCCAGCACGATGATGGCTTCGCTGCCCGAATCGTTGAGCTGATGCTCAAGTTCGCGCGGCGTATATAACGGGTTGACGTTGACCACGGTGTAGCCGGCGCGCAGGACGGCGGCGATCGCCACCGGATACTGCAGCACGTTCGGCATCATCAGGGCGACCCGGGCGCCCTTCTTCAGGCCACGGCTTTGCAGCCACGCACCCAGCTGGCGCGAATAGGTGTCGAGTTCGGCATAGGTGAGAAATTTGTCCATGCAGACATAGGCATTGCGATCCGCATATTTTTGAAACGCTTCTTCCAGCAAATGCACCAGCGAACGATATTGATCAGGATCGATGTCGGCAGGTACGCCGGGAGGGTACGACTTCAGCCAAATTTTTTCCATCCTGTGCCTCTTGTCTCAAATAATCGTGGGGGAGCCGGCGCACCCTGCCGGCGCGGATCATTGCTGCGGATTCTGTCGTCCTGCAGTCAGTTTGAGCATTCTGACGAGCAATTGCTCTATGCTACTAATGCGATGCTATCGGGCGCCGGGCTTCCATGCAAGCGCTTTCAACAGTATTCGAGCGGCAACTCTAGGGGCTTTTTGTGCTGCAGCGCAACATGATAAATACACTGTTGCAGGATCGTTCGCCCTGACGTGCGAGACAATCTTTACGGGTCAGGGGCTGGACAATTGTTCCAGCGCACGCCTGCGCTCAGGCTTCTTGATCTGGGCCATTGTGTGCACTGCAGCATAAAAAGCACGAAAGTTCTTTTTTTCTTCCAGCAATTTTTTGAAGGCAGGCAAAAATTCATTGTAGGTAGACACGGAAGCCAGGTGCGCATTGCTCAACGGCTGCTCGAACCAGCGGTCGTAACCGGCAAAACCACCCCAGTTTTGCTTCAGTACCTGGTAGGCATCTTGCAATGCCGCAAATACCTGCGCCTTGCGGGCGCGCTTGTCCGCATCGCTGGCGCCGCTCGCATACACGGCGTCCAGTTCACCCCGGTATGTCAGCAGCAAGGCGAGAAAATCCTGGCGCCGCGCCGCATACTGGGCGTACGCGGCGCGCATGGCGTCATTGCCCTCGCGCGCCAGCCAGCGCTGCACGCCCACCTCTTCCACGGCACTGGCAAACGACTCGTTGAAGGCCGAATCGCCAGGTACGTACACCACCTGGTGCGCCAGTTCATGGAAAATCAGGCGCGCCAGTTCCGCATCGTTGTAATTGATAAAGGTCGACAGCAGGGGATCGTCGAACCAGCCCAGGGTGGAATACGCGGGCACGCCGCCCACCTGCACGTCGTAATGCTGGGCCCGCAACTCGTCGGCATACGCCAGCGCCTCTTCCTTGCTGTAATAGCCGCGGTAATTCACGCAGCCGGCGATGGGGAAACACCATTGCAGCGGCTGCAGCGACAGTTCCGGCGTGGCCACCACGTTCCACAGCACAAACGGGCGCCGCAGGGAGGCATAATTCTTGTAGCTGCCATTGTCGGGCAAGTCCAGTTCGCTGACGGCAAAGCGACGGATTTGCTGTGCCTTGGCCAGGCGCACTTTCAGGCGCGGCTCCGTGGCAGGGTCATCGAGCCAGTCACCGATGGGGCGCGCGCCGGACCACAGCGCATATTGCCCTTGCGCCGCCTGCGTGTAGTAGCGCAGCTGCGTACAGCCACCCAGCAACATGCACAGCGTGCCGACAAGCAAGCGGGCCGGCCAGCGCGCCAGGGTCATGGTCAGACTGCCTTTTCCACTTCAACCAGCGTATCGTAGAAGGTCGGCGCGCGGCCCATGTCCGTCAGGCGCTGGCTCGTCACTTCATTGGCGTTCTTGCCATCGCTGGCGAGTTTCTTCCACCACACGGACAAGCCCACCACCAGGCCGCGTCTGGCCTTGTCCGTCACCCTGGCCTTGGCCACAAAGCTGCCACGGTCATTAAAAATGCGCACCATGTCGCCGGCCGCGATGCCGCGCGCGGCGCCATCGTCGGGATGGATATCGAGGTGCGGCTCGCCCTCGGCCGCGCGCAGGCTTTTCACGTTCACGAAAGTGGAATTGAGGAAATTGCGCGCCGGCGGCGAAATCATGGCCAGCGGATAACGGGCCGCCAGCGCAGGATTGCTGGCTTGCGATTCGTGCGGCGCGATATACGTCGGCAAGGGATCGAGTCCCGCCAGCGCCATGGCGCTGGAATACAACTCGCACTTGCCCGATGGCGTGGGGAAACCACCTTCGGCAAATGGCGCTTCGGCCATGGCCAGCTTTTGCCAGCCCGTGCGTTTCAGCGATTCCCAGTCGAAATGTACGGCGCGCGCATCCGTCGTATCGAACGCCTTGGCCGCCAGCGCATCGTCGCTTTCCTGGAAGCACGGGTCATCAAAGCCCATGTGCTGCGCCAGCAGGCGGAAGATTTCCGTATTCGCCTTCGCTTCGCCCAGCGGCGCCACGGCCGCGTTGTTCGCCATCATGTACAGGTGACCGTAGGTGGAATGCGCATCGACATGTTCCAGCTGCGTGGTGGCGGGCAGCACGATGTCGGCGTAATCGACGGTATCGGTCTGGAAGTGTTCGAGCACGACCGTAAACAAATCCTCGCGGGCAAAACCCTGTGCCACTTTCGACGAATCGGGCGCTACCGCCAGGGGATTCGAGTTGTAGACGATCACGGCCTCGACTTGCGGGCCGAACTCGGGCGACGCTGTTTTCAGCAGATCGTCGCCGATGGTGCTCATGTTGATGGTGCGCGGCGTGCCTTTCAATAGATCCGGGCGCTGCAGGGCCTTGCGGTTGACGGGGAAGGAACCCGAGCTCGACAGCTGCATGCCGCCCGCCGGATGGCGCCAGGCGCCCGTCAGGGCCGGCAGGCAGGCAATATTGCGCACCGCCATGCCGCCGCCATGCACGCGCTGCACGCCGTAGTTGGTGCGGATGGCGGCGCCTTCGCCAGAGCGGCACGCCTGGCCGTACAGGCGCGCCAGTTCTACCACTTCCGTGGTCGTGATGCCGCATACCTCGGCCACGCGCCCAGGCGGCCATTCCAGCGCGCGCTGTTTCAAGGCATCGTAGCCTACAGTGTAGCGATCGATGTAGTCATGATCGAGCAAATCTTCCACAATCAAGACATGCATCAAACCCAGCGCCAGGGCCGCATCGGTACCCGGCAGCAAGGCGATGTGCTGGTGGCACTTTTCGGCCGTCAGCGAACGGTAGGGGTCGATGGCGATCAAGGTGGCGCCATTGCGCTTGGCCTCTTGCGCGCGCATCCAGAAGTGCAGGTTTGAGGCGATCGGGTTGCCGCCCCAGATGATGATCAATTTCGCGTTCTGGAATTGCTCCAGGTCCGTGCCGATGCTGGCGCCCACCGTGTAGCGGTAACCGGTGGCGCCGGCCGACGCGCAAATGGTGCGATCCAGCAGGGAAGCACCGAGCTGGTTGAAGAAGCGCGAGGACATCGATTCACCCTGCACCAGGCCCATGGTCCCGCAGTAGCTGTACGGCAAGATCGCCTGCGGATCGCGCGCGGCGATCGGTTTCAAACGGGCCGCGATGGTCTGCAGCGCTTCTTCCCAGCTGATGCGTTCGAACTTGCCTTCCCCCTTCTTGCCCACGCGGCGCAGCGGATGCAGCAGCCGGTCCGCATGATAGGTGCGTTCCGTGAAGCGCGACACCTTGGTGCACAGTACGCCAGCCGTGGTCGGGTGGTCGGGATCGCCCTTGACGGCTGTTGCCACCCCATCGGTCACGGTGACCAGCAAGGCGCAGGTATCGGGGCAGTCGAGCGGGCAGGCGGCGCGCACTTGGGTGGTGGTCATGGGGCAATCCAAAAACGTTGGGGGAAGGCGATACTGTAAACCATTCCGTGCGCTTGCTGTTGGCGCCGTGGCAAGCACGTCCGTGCGCTGGATTTACCCGGCAAACAAGGGCTACAATGCACTATTAGCCGCGCCTGTTTTTGATCAAACAAGCACGGTCCGGCGCGCCATACATTGCTGCGTGCCAGCATTCACAGGAGAGTCCCATGAAACTAGTTGATCCGATCTTGGCGTTTAAATCCGAGCTGCAAGGTATACGCCGCGACCTGCACGCGCATCCCGAGCTGTGCTACGAAGAACAGCGCACTTCGGACGTGGTCGCCGCCAAACTGACGGAATGGGGCATTCCCGTGGTACGCGGCCTGGGCCGCACTGGCGTGGTCGGCATCATCCAGCATGGCACCTCCAAGCGTGCCATCGGCCTGCGCGCCGATATGGATGCCTTGCCGATGCAGGAAATGAATACCTTCGAGCACGCTTCACGTCACCCAGGCAAGATGCACGCCTGCGGCCACGACGGCCACACGGCCATGCTGCTGGGTGCCGCTCATTACCTGGCGCAGCACCGCAACTTCGACGGCACGGTCTACCTCGTCTTCCAGCCGGCCGAGGAAGGCGGCGCGGGGGCGCGTGAAATGATCGAAGACGGCTTGTTTACCCGCTTTCCCATGGATGCCATCTACGGCATGCACAACTGGCCAGGCGCGGAAACAGGTACCCTGAGCGTGGTGGAAGGGCCAATGATGGCATCCAGCAATGAATTCCACGTCACCGTCAAGGGCAAGGGCGCGCACGCGGCCCAGCCCCACAAGGGCATCGACCCCGTCATGGTGGCCGTGCAAATCGCGCAAAGCTGGCAAACCGTCATCACGCGCAACAAGAGTCCGCTCGACACGGCCGTGCTGTCGATCACGCAAATCCACGCGGGCAGCGCCACCAATGTGATTCCCGATGACGCCAGCCTGGTCGGCACCGTGCGCACCTTCACCACGCCCGTGCTGGACTTGATCGAAGAGCGCATGCGCGACATCGCAGTGCATACGGCCGCCGCCTTTGGCGCTGAGGTCGATTTCCACTTCAAGCGCAACTATCCGCCGCTGGTCAACCACGCAAAAGAAACGGCGTTTGCCGTCGAAGTCATGAAAAGCGTGGTGGGCGCCGACAAGGTCAACGCGAATGTCGAGCCGACCATGGGCGCCGAAGATTTTGCCTTCTTCCTGCAAGAAAAGGCTGGCTGCTACATCTTCATCGGCAATGGCGATGGCGAGCATCGCGATGGCGGCCACGGCCTGGGTCCGTGCGTCTTGCACAATGGCAGCTACGACTTCAACGACAATCTGCTGCCCATCGGCGCCAGTTTCTGGGTCAAGTTGGCCGAAGCGAGCCTGCCCATCGCTTGAATCAGCTCAGTTGATCCGGACCGGTGCCCAGGCGCTGGCCCGGATTCAACGCTTCCAGAGCCAGCAAGGCCGCCGCGTGATCAGCTGTCGGGTGCGTGGTAGCGAGGCTTTCATAGCGCTGCGTCACCAGTTGTGTCACCGGCAAGGTGACGTGGGCCGCCTCGGCTGCCGCGAGGATATTGTGCATATCCTTGATCTGGCTTTTCACCTGGCCACCGGCAACAAAATTACGTTCCAGCATGCGCTGGCCATGCACCTCCAAAATCCTGCTTTCGGCAAAGCCGCCGCGGATGGCTGCCCGTACGGCGCTCGCATCGGCGCCAGCCGCCTGGGCCAGCAGCAAGGCTTCCGCCACGATATTCAATGTCGCGCCGACGATCAGCTGGTTGCATAGCTTGGCGACCTGCCCGCTGCCGGCCGGCCCCACCAGCGTCGGGCGTCCCATGGCCGATAGAATCACTTCAACCCGCGCGTAATCGCCGGTGCTGGCGCCAGCCATGATGGCCAGGGTGCCCGCTTGTGCCCCGCCGACGCCGCCCGAGACGGGCGCATCGATGAAACCATGGCCTGCAGCGTGCAAGGTGGCATGAAATTGCTGGGCTTCTGCCTGCTTGGTGGAACTCATGTCGATCCAGATCGCGCCGCCTGCCAGGGCCGGCAACGCCTGTTGCAGCACTGTTGCCACGATGGGACCGGCTTCCAGCATCGAGATGACCACATCCGCGCCATTGACCGCCTCAGTGATGGAAACGGCGGGTTGCGCCCCTGCTGCACGCAGGACTTGGGCCTTGCTGTGCGTGCGATTCCAAATTGTGACAGAATATCCAGCGCGTAGCAGGCACCGGACCATCGGATCCCCCATCAGACCGATACCGAGAAATGCGATTTTTGTAGAGAATGTCAATTGAACCCCTGAGATCAACAAGTGGCGAGAGCGGCATCAAAGCAAGGTGCCTGTACAACAATAGCCTATCGGCCAATTTTACGATGAAAGCCTCTATGTTCTTCAAGAAGAATCTCCTCAAATCCATCGCCGCTGTTGCCGCGCTGATGGCGGCCAACGCCGGCTTTGCCGCCGACGACAAACTGATCGACTCCGTCTACGGCGAATATGCCAAGGGCGTGAAGGTGCAAATGGTACGCGCCGGCGTGACCTCGAACTGGGATAAGGCCTGGTTCGTATCGAATGGCACACAGCTGAGCGGTTACTGGGATGCCAGCATCGGCGGCTGGGATGGCAAGAGCTATCGCAATGTCCCTGGCCAGCATCAAAAACTGTGGGACCTGGGCTTTACCCCCGTGTTCCGCTTTGAAAACACGAACAAGCTGGGCTTCTATGCGGAAGGCGGCATTGGCGTGCACATGCTGTCCAAGCTGTACGATAACGACGATAACCGCCTGTCGACCCACTTCCAGTTCGGCGACCATATCGGCGTTGGCTATATTTTCAATAATAAATGGGAAGTCGCTGCGAAGATCCAGCATTTCTCGAACGGTGGCTACAAGAAACCGAATAGCGGCGTCAATTACATGAACGTCAAAGTCGCTTATCACTTTTAATGAGCGTGATAAATGACAAAGGCAGCGCGCAGCGCTGCCTTT